>JAZLAQ010000021.1:0-19822 GCA_045613285.1 Alphaproteobacteria bacterium
CCAAGCGGTCTTAGGAAGACAATACACCAGTTCAACTCCTTGGCTCACAGAACGACATGGCTACGATCCGACTTCTGGAGATATCCTGATTTCTTGTGAAATATCTCGTTTGGGGCGTTCCATGTTAGAGGTTATGCGCATATTAGAAACTTGTTTAAACAAAGAATGTCAGGTCTGGACGATAAAAGAAAATTTTAGACTAGGCGCAGATATTCAATCAAAAGTAATGGCGTTTGCCTTTGGCATATCGGCAGAAATTGAACGCAGTTTAATATCTCAACGGACAAAATCATCTTTGGCAAACATAAAAGCAAGTGGCAAAAAACTGGGCCGGCCATTCGCTGCAACAAGTAAGAAATTAAAACTGTCAAAGAATTCAAAGCGTGTAAAAGATTTATTAGACAAAGGCGTTTCAAAAGCTCAAATTGCTAAAGCTATGGGTGTTGGACGCACAACGCTTCGGCGTTTTATCTCTCGTCAAGGATGGGCTTAAGATGTATCCATTCTTTTAAACTTCTTGCTCTAGGGGCAGGAGGTTGCTTTTGATAAATTTTAACCTTTACCTACACGCATACAAAGGTTAGAAATACAAAATTTCATCAATAACTATGATATTTTCAAAACCTGCCCCAAGGGCAGGGAGTAAAAAACAACCTCGATTTCATCAAAACCGAGGTTAGTTCATTATTAAAAACGTTTTTGAATAGATAATTCAATAAGTGATTTTTGATATTCTCGTTGCCAAATATTTGATTTTTTATCTGTATATGAATAGGTTAAAACTGGCATTAAACCCCATAAAGAAATTTTACGGTTTGATAAAGAGACAGAATAACGTTGCGTGATATCCCATTCTTTCACTTCTTTAAATTCATAATCTTTTACAGTCCAACGCTTTCCTTTGTAATTAGTAAATAAGACTGAAGGTTCTGCATAAATGTGAAACCCCCAAGGCATATCAGCCCCAAAGCCTAAAGCCAAATTAACTCGGTCATTTGTATATGTTTTATCTTTTGTTTTTTCATACTCATAACCCGTTTTGAATATCAAATACTTTGATGAATCCAGTGCATAAAACATTCGTAAACGGGCCGTTTTAACATCTCCGTCTAAAATATCACCATAATCATCATAATGTGTTGGGGTGTAAGCCAGATATAAACGTGCATTTAATTGTTTTGTTAAATCATATCCTGTATCAACCATAAAACCGGTTGTGTAATTGTAAGCTTTATGACCTAAAAATCTTTTAGAAAAGGTAGGTCCAAAAAACACATCTCCTTTGTTATAAATGTATTTAAGCCCTAAAACATAAGATAAATAAATATCATCATATTTTTTATCCTGATATTTCAAAGAATAAATCAATGCTTCATTTCTGAAACGCCAATTATCAGATAACTTAAATTCATAATTGCCGCCAACCGTAATGTTGAGACCAACATCTTTTTCTGGGTCATCTAAAGTATTACACATAGGACCAAACATAGTCATAACACACTGTTCACCAGATGTTGTATTATTGACATTATTATCCGGTGCAATACCGAAATCAAACCAAAAATTGTAATTTTTATTTTGTCTGATGTAATAAAGTGCTTGCTTAATACGATTTTGAATAACAATAGGCAATTCTTTATCGGCCAAAGCCAATCTGTAATGATAATCGGCCCGTATCCAATCTTTGCGAATGAGGTATAACTCAGCTAATCGAAAGCGGATATTGGAAATGTTTGGTTGATGTTCCAAAATAAAATAGTAAATATCAATGGCTTTATCTATTTTGTTTTCTTTTGTTGCTATTTGAGCCAATAAATACAAACGCTCAATTTCTAATTCTTTTTGTTGAAACGGTTTTAAGAGAAGAACTTTTTTGGCATCCTCTAATTTATTTTTTTCAACTAACTCTTGAGCAAAAGTTAAAGTCTGCTCATGTGTCATTGTGACAACGGTTGCTTTGTTATCATTTGAGTTTAATGTTGAAGCTTGGGCAGTTATCCCACCCAAGCCAATCAACATCATAAATGTCAAACAAACACGTAAGAACATTTATTTTCTGGTCGCTCCAAATACCATTTCAGCTTCAACCCAATGCGTATCATTATCTCCCATAAAAGAGGCAGTACCGACTACTTCATCCGGATTCTTTGGATTTTCTCCATAATATTTGATATCTGCATGAGCTGGAAACGGATTTTCTAAAGTATAAGCAGCATCTTTTGCTGTTCCTGAAACACTGATATCATATCCATTATAAGCTGACTTATTCGTTTCCAAAGTAACTTTGTGCCAATCGGTAAAATCCGCAACCAATGTTTCTTTGCCATCTTTAAAGGTTAAATTAGCAGCTCCATCATATAGTTTAGGTGTTTCAATATCTGTATATTTAGAGTCAGCCCAAACTTGAGCCAATGCTTTACCTTCAAAATTCATTTCTGTATCAACTTGCGGTAAATCAGATGCTTTAGCAGACAATGTTTCATAACCACCATAGAATAAAGAAACCTCGTTTCCGCCGTCAAAAGTTCCACCTTGGAATTTATAGTTTACAGAACCAAAATCAGAATATTTTAAACCGACATCTTTTCCCAACGCAGATAATTCAACTACGGCAGTATCGGCGACATGTTCTTTAAATATACAGCTTTCATTACAAATTTCAAAATAGTATTCTTCTCCTTCTTCTACGTTTCGAATATTTTCCAAATCAAAAGCATCTACCCAGGCTAAGAAAGCAGCTTTTTCTTCTGCGAATAAGCCCATCTTTTCAGCAAATTTTTTTAACTCTTTTTTCACATCGGTACTTTCTGATTTTGAAAGAGTCATTTCTTCTTTTAAGAAGGTCCCATTTTTCAATTTATAAATAAAACCATAATTTATAAAACCTTTATCGTTTTTATATTTTCCATTTCCGATTTTATTAAATTCTAAACCACTACCATAATCATCAACTTCTTTCAAGCCGGTTAAATTACCATCTTTATCGATGATAAAGGTATATTTAGAACCATCACTCCAAATGCCTTCATCTACATCATAGAATGTAATATCTTTCAAAGACAAATTACGTTCTGTTCCTAATTTGGCATAGATATCTTCTGCTTTTGACTTAATGGCTAAATCTTGAGCTGCTGTTTTTATATCATCCAATGATTTATCTTTTAAACCCTCAATATCTTCACCAGCCATTGCTAAAGACAATAAAATATCTTTTTTTGTTGCATTCGTAAAATCTTGATTGACCAAAATTTTATTCATATTGCTATAAGCATTGTTAATTTCTTCAGCTGTGGCATTACTTGTAGCCTTTGTTGACAGCACTGCAACACCAGTTGCAGTTGATCCTACAGCTTCAACAGCATTTTCATAATTTGCGCTTCTGCGTTGTGAATTGTTAACCGTTTGAATGCTTGTCCCAGATTCTGGAACCGTTGAACCATCAGGTAAACTGGTTGTTGGGACAAAAGAAGTTCCGCCTCCGCTACCACCACTACTGCAAGCTGTTAATATTGTTGAAACTGCCAAAATGGCCATAAATGATAATTTTTTCATTTTTACTCCTTTTTTGTTGATCAATAAAAATTATGGAAATTTTTTTCTTACCTATTAGACTACAAACCAACGGCAAAATCAACCACTTTTTTCATACTTTTGTATTTTTTGTACATTTTGGAAAAACTATTTAAAAATTAAAGAAAAACAAGGATTTTAAGGGCTTTATAGACGTTTGACTAACATGAACAAATCCAGAATGACCACAATCGTTCTTTTACGATTAACTGACATTGATGTCACTTAATGAAACACAACTTCGGTTTTGATAAAATCGAGGTTAGCATTTTTTTTAAACTAAAAAATCAGATAAAGATTTTCTCATATTGGCTTAAAAATCTAAAGTTTCAAAGCTAAATCAGTCCGTGTATTACCAGACCTCTCCAGCTACTGCGCAAATAAAAATAATCCTGTGAATTATTTTTATGCGCAAAGCAATGAGATACAATGAATTCAAACGGCAGTGCTGAATGAATTGATATCGGAATTGAGATAAGTCGCTAGAAATAGCGACTTTTTCTTTATTTTACAAGCACTTATATTGGTCCGTGTACAGTGTTTTTCAAAACGCTCTTTTTTCAGCCTTACACGGACTCAAAATTCAAAAAATCCTTTGTTTTCAATGCTTGACTTCTGGGATGCCTGAAAATCATCCCAGAGATAACTACCGATATTTCTCTTGATACTCTCTCTTTAAAAGCTCTTTTAAAGAATATCGCGTATGAATACAAAAAGGTAAATCAACATGTTTCTGTTTACCAAATAAATCTTCACTTTGTTTAGGGCACCCTCCACCACAAATATATATAGCAGGGCATTTTAAGCATTTTTTCTTGTTAAGCGTTATATTGGTTTGCCATTTTTGATAAATATCTGTTTGAAAAATGCTATCAATATTATCTTTGTTTATATTACCGCAATTTTCATTATTTGTATTCCAGTATGTGTATATTGTGATAACATTGTTATTAATGAATAAGATTAAGTAATTGATATATAAAATCCTCAAATTTTAAATGCATTTCCATTAACTTCCTAGATTTTAAGGCAAAAATATCCACTTGGGGATACCCCGTTCCGGATACCTTGGAAAATTCAGGAAAAGTTGTTGCTAAAAAAGAAAATGCCGTTAATTCTGATGCCATCCAAAGTTTGTCATCAGGCGCTTCCTTTGGCGACTTTATTTGACGCGTTCTGATAAAAACTTGAGATAAAATAATCTCATATAAAAGGGTATAAGTATGATATAAGGGATTAGGTGTCTGATATGAATAGGCGTTAAGAACTATATTTGGTTCTGACCAATTTGAAATAGCGTCTAAAAAATGAGCAAGTAAAACCCGATAAGAAGGAATCGGTGTGTCAAAAAAACAATTTATCGGTTCAAAATAATTTTCATTATGTTGCTTCCAATACTCCTGAAAAAAGGAAAGTGCATTATCCAATTTGTTTTTGTTTTTTTGATACGCTTGTGATAAAAAATCCTCTAATTTTCGATCCCATTGATATCGTGGCAGATTATACATTTTTTTAGCTAAATCTAATGGAAAATGATATTGTTCAGCACGTTTTTCCAGAGAAAAGCCAACATCTTGGATACAAAACATATCCATCAATTTATTTTTTTCTGTTTCTATAGAAATATAAAAATCCAACACGTATTGACCTCCTAAAACAGGGACACCAAATGTTGGTGTCCCATTCTCCTATGCGGCTGTTCTATAATTCTGTTTTTTCAGTTTAAAAAGAATTTTTTTTTATGTCAACAAAAAAACAAAAAATATTTAAATTTTTCAGTCCGTGCCATGCGAGATGTCCCCAGCCAAAACAGATAAGTCGCTATTTTTAGCGAGTTTTTCTTTATTTTACAAGCATTTAAACTGGTCTGTGTACAGAGTTTTTCAAAACGCTCTTTTTTCAGCCCTACACGGACTCACATTTCAAAAAAGCCTTTGTTTTCAATACTTCTGTTTCGGGATGGTAAAAATTATTTCCAAAGATAGTAAGATATATTTAGCGATCATTATAACCATTACTCGGACTATAATCATAGCCATTATTCTGAGATTGTTCGGTATTAACGCGACTTGATAAAAAAGGCATAGTCAAATCTAAATACATAATTGAACTAATACTGAATATGATAAGGCTAATTATAAACCAATTTAAGTATTGATGTTTATGTTTATAGAATATTTGATACATTAATGCTAGAATGGTAGAAATCGCAAGCATACAGAGAATTGTGTAAAGTGGACTATTGGCAATAATGGTAATTAAACGCACTGATGGATGACAACAAAACACGCCTGATCCACTACCATCATTCAACTGTTTATTCCACAAAAACCATGCAGTAAAACTAAAAACACACAATAAGGTAAAACCATAAATTAAATATGGATAAATAATAAACTTCAGTCGGGAACTATTAAGAACTTTTTGTTGATCGGCGTCAAATTTTTTACGATATACTATTATAAAAAAAACAATAAGAATAGATAAGATCCGAGTAATAAAACCAGTTAGCATTTAATATCTCCATTAACAATACCTTGAATTGAAGGATAGCATTTTTTTCTATCGAAAGCAATATCAAATTTCATTCCGTGTATTACCAGACCCCTCCAGCCAAAACAGATAAGTCGCTATTTTTAGCGACTTTTTCTTTATTTTACAAGCACTTATATTGGTCCGTGTACAGTGTTTTTCAAAACGCTCTTTTTTCAGCCCTACACGGACTAAAAATCCAAAAAATCCTTTGTTTTCAATACTTCTGTTTCGGGATGGTAAAATTTTAGTCCAGAGATAACTGAATGTATTCAGACTGAGTTTAGATGATGAAAATAGAAAAGAGAAATACATATTCTCACACTCACAAAATCGGTAAGGACTTTATCTTTAAAATTGACATTATCTCTAAATTGTTGTATACTTTTATATAGGAGACAATTAGATGAATTTACAAAAAATATTGTTTGAAAACTCAGGTAATAAGACGAATGAAAAGATGATTACGTTTTATCATGTCAGCACAGATGTAAATGCTTTTAAGTCTTTTTTCAGAGAAGGGGCTAAAGCAATTGGAACAGGTATGGGTGGGCAAACGGATGGTTTCTATGTTTGGGTAACTGAAAAAGCGGCAGACAGGCATATTCTTTTTTTAGATAGAAACCCAAAATCCGAAAAAGAATTAGTTAATAAAGAAGCTATAATTATCGGAGTTAAAGTTCCCATCAAAACTGTTTCTTACCCTTTATATCAACTAGATAAAGAGGCGAGTAGAGGGCTTTTTAGACTATTTGTAAAGTATGGAGACTTTATCAATGATAAAGCACATGATTTGGACATTCCTTTTTCTTTGGAAGAAAAACCTTTTGGATGGGATTTTTCAAAATTTACAGGTTTCTCTTTTGAAAAAAGAAACTCTAATTTATCAAAAAAGAATTATTATCATATTTGTTTCAATGGATTAAATGAACAAAACAAAGAAAAAATGAAAGCTCTGATTAGAGGCGAAGATATTTTAGATGAAGATGGTGATAGTCCCGAAGATTCTGTTAAATTTCAAGTTTTGACAGATTGGTTATGTCAAAATAATTCAGATTTTAAGAAAGAATATGATGCTTTGATGCATGAAAATATATTAAAAGGAGTTTTTGCATTTAAATATACAGGTTCAGAACCTCTTCCAGTTGCTTTTGCTAAACACGTTAAGGTAGGAGAAGATGATTCTTTAAGTAAAACAACTGTTTTTGATGCAGAGAAAAAAACAGATCAGATATGTCCCTTTATAACCATGGGATTAGCTCGTAAAAACAGATGACATTTAATATTTATTTTAAATTCAAATCTCTTATCTAATAAAAATTGCTTTCTTTTGTCCGTGTATTACCAGCCATCCCATTTTCGTAAATGTCCGTGTACAGTGTTTTTTAAAAAGTTCTTTTTTCAGCTCTACAAGGGCTTATTGTAATGAAATTTCCTTTGTTTTAAATACAAGGATTCTGGAAAATAAAATTTTATTGACTTAAGGAAAATTCTAAGTATACTTTTGAATATGATAGAAATGATTCTTTTTGTTATTATATGCTTGTTATGTATTATTCCATTGTTTTTTGCCTCTTGCAAAACAACAATTAAACGTGCCTGGATTGATAGGGTAATTTATATCGGCGGTTGGATATTTGTTCCTTTTCTTCCAGTTTCATCTATAATAACAGTTTTTTTTCGATTAGAACATCTTAGTCAACCATTGGTATGGAGACATAAAACTCTTTTGGCGGGAAAAACATGGGAGGAGATTAGGAGAAGAAATTTTTATCTTATGACAGAAATTTCCTCTTTTTTTGTCTCGCTAATTTCTTTCTTTTCCTTTATCAGTTATTTTAGAAATAGTATTTCAGAAAAATATTTTCCTTATATTATTGTATTAGGCATTATTTTAGTTATAATGCCCCCTGTTATTTTTTATAAAATTTTTACTGTTTATGAAAAAAAATTGAAAAGTTTTCAAAAATAAACTTTCTATGCTACAATATAAGGTGATTTGGCCTGTCCTAGAATAGTTTTTTCTGTTCTATACTAATTAAAGAATCTTATCTTCCACCAAATCTTTTAAGTATTGCTCCATCAAGTGGTTTATTTGTTTTTACCTCTTGTTGTAAGGTTTGTTCCGGTTCTGGAATTATTGGTTGAGGAACATTTTCTGTATTTGGAATGATATTATTTTCAACCATTTTATTCGATGTTGAAATAACTTTTTCAGCTTATTTTGAAAATTATTCTTTAGCCCCAGAACTCCCTTGTCTATATAAGAGATAAAAAAGTATCGAAAGGAAGATTTTAATCAATATTTTCCCTATTTCAATTCTTTTATAACTTTACAAGGTACCCCGTAGGCAAGTGTATTGGCGGGGATATCCTTGGTTACAAGACTGCCTGCCCCAATAACGGCATTATCGCCAATTGTAACACCGCCAAGAATAGTGCAGTTTGCTCCAATCCAGACATTATTTCCGATGTTGATTTCACGAACAGTTTGCCATCCTTCCTTGCGCTTTTGGGCGTCTAAAGGGTGACGGGCAGTATAAAGTCCGACATAAGGACCAAATAAAACATAATCACCTATTTTAATTGAACCGCTGTCGCCGATGGACAGATGGTGGTTAAAATAACAATGATTTCCGATTTCGGTAAAACATCCATAGTCACAGTTCATTGGAAATTCAAAGTAAGTATGTTCTCCAACTTTTTTAAACAATTTGGGAATAAGATTTTTATGAACTTCCTTACGTTCTGAAGGGGATGATTGGTTAATTTGATAAACAATTTCGGCTGCTTTTTGCTTTAGAGTATACATATCGTGGCTTTGTCCCCAAAAAAGTGTATCAGGTTTGATTGGTTCCATAAAATTCCCTCCTTCTATACCAAAATTGACCGATTTTAATATAAAAAGCAAGATATTTTTTAATCTGTTATGTTTTTATATTTATTAAAAATATTGACAGAAAAAATATTTTATATTATAATGCCACTATCTCAATCAGGAAAAGGATAATTTATATGCCTAAATTAGGGGTGACTTATCGGGCAGGTGTCTATGAATGCGACCGAAATAACATATTACATATCGGTTCTGTATTTAATTGGTTACAAGATTCTTTGGATGATTTTAGTCGTCGACGTAAAATAGGGCATGATTTTTGTCGCCAAAATGAAATAACATATATTTTGAAAAGCTATGATGTAATAATCGATTCTTTTCCTAAGAGAATGGATATGGTGTCAGTTTCAACAGATTTGGTTAATACTACTCCATGTAGTTTATTTTTTAAACAATCATTTATTAATAAACAAACACGGAAAACTCTTTTATCCTCAGTCAGTCATATTGTCCTGATTGATTTAAAAAATAAGAGACCGATACGATTAGAAGAAAAAATACCACTTCATATTTTAGATTTAAAACCGATGTCTGTTTTAGAACCGTCTCTTCCTCCTTTAGATGTTGTTCATTCAGAGGATGCTCAAAAAGTGACCTATGATTGTGTTGATTTTAATCAACATATGAATAATGCGAACTATGTTGTCTTTGCTGAACGGGCATTAAATCCGGATATACATCAAAAGGAAAAATTAAAACGAATACAAGTGACCTATAAGCAAGCTGCTATATTGGGTGATAAATTAAAAGTATTAACAAAAATAACACCAGATTTTACTGATCATCAAATTTCATCTGCAACTGATAAAAATAAACAATTTGCACGTGTGCGCTTTTTCTGGCAACAACATACACGTTAAAAAATTAAATAACAGATACTACTATATTTTTATTTTTCCAAAACGTCTATCCCGTCGTTCAAAGGCTTCAATGGCATCATCTAAATCATGCTCATTAAAATCAGGCCAATAGACTGGTGTAAAGTATAATTCGGCATAGGCACTTTCCCACATTAAAAAATTACTCAGTCTTTGTTCCCCACTGGTACGGATAATTAAATCCGGATAAGGTGTATCATGTGTGGAAAGGGCTTCATTTATTTTATCTTCATTGATTCCGGAAATCAGGTATTTCCTATCTAAAATATCACTGGCAATTTTTTTGACAGCGGAAATCATATCATCCCGAAAACCGTAGCTTAACGCCAAAATAACCCGAAAGTCAGAAAAACAGGCGGTTTCCCGTTCTATCTCATTCATTCGTTGAACCATATCAGTCGGAAATTTATCCCGATCGCCGATGAATGAAATACGAACTTTTTTATCTTGTAAGCGCTTGATATCCTCATTCATATATTTACGGAATAAATTAATCAAGGTGTTGACTTCTTCCTTGGGACGTTTCCAATTTTCAGTGGAAAAAGCATACAGTGTAACAACCTTAACCCCTCGTTTTTTGGCATGTTCCAGGATCAACTGAACATTTTCGGCCCCTTGACGGTGTCCCTCTGTTCTGGGACGCTTTTTTTCAGATGCCCAACGTCCGTTTCCATCCATAATAAAACCGATATGAACCGGTACTTTTGGTTTTGTATCAGTCATTATATTTGTTTAATTTCAACTTCTTTTGCCTTGAACATTTCATCTAATGTTTCAATAGCTTTGTCCGTCATATCCTGAATTTCGTTTTCGTAACGTTTTTGTTCATCTTCTGAAATGGAGTTATCTTGCTTCATCTTTTTAACGGAGTCTAATGCCTCCCGTCGGACATTACGAGCCGATATACGGGCTGTTTCCGTATATTTACCGGCTATTTTAACCAATTCAATCCGGCGTTCTTCTGATAAAGGGGGAATGGGAATACGAATCATCTGTCCGTCATTCATCGGATTTAAACCTAAACCGGCATCACGTATAGCTTTTTCAACAACTTTTAAAAGACCTTTATCCCAGACCTGAACAGATAGCATACGGGCTTCCGGTACCGAGGCATTTCCGACCTGATTTAACGGAACAGTTGAACCATATGCTTCCACCATAATACCGTCTAATAGAGCTGTTGTTGCCCGACCGGTCCGAAGACCCGAAAAATCTTTTTTGAGGGCTTCAATTGTTTTTCCCAGATGTTCTTGCATTGTTTCTTTAACTTGAGTATAGTCCATATTTTATCCTTTCTGCTAAATTATTTTTTTGTATATTACCTAAAAATGCGGGAAAAATCAATAAAAAAATCAATATCAGGGACAAGAACCAGTAAAATCTATAAATTGAACGGTTTCCGTTTGATCAAAAAAGACTAAAATAGAGCAGTTCTGTTTCTGATAAGTCCATAGTTGATTTGGGGTTTCAGTTCTGATAATTGTCGGATTTCCCATTTTTGACAATACAAAATCTTTGTTTTGTCCTGATAAACAGGAAATTTGTTCTAATTTCAAAGTACATCCCGATGCTAATAAAAATGCTAAAATTAATAATTTTTTCATGAGTATCAACATACCTGTTTTTTATTTAAAATGCAAGAAAAATCAGAAAAAAGTATCATTTGTTTTTACTTCTATTTTGTTTCCTTGAATATAAACAGCTCGAACAGAAAAGTCATATAAGGGGAGGGCATTATCATATTTTTTATCATCAGTTGGTAAAAAACATATGTCTGATTTATAACAGGTATCCGAACTGAAAGATATGCTTTTCCCTTTTATTGTCAGACTATTGGGGAGACCTTTTTCTTTTATGTCGGATATTTTTTTGTTTTCTCCATTTCTGAATAACCAATTCTGAGCAAAGTAATCATTTGGACCGATAGTTAAAAAATCTAAATTTCCATGTTTGTTGCGGATGGCTATCGTTAAACCGTTGTCCCCGATTAGAAGATCGGGTTTTTGATTGTTCCAACACATATAAAGACCAATCAATATAATGCCGATTCCGGTACAACTAATCAGCTTTTTACCCATACATAAAGTAAAAATACCCAGACAAATAATAATCAAAGATATAGAATCAAAAGAAGAAAAAGAAATTAAAGCATATGGTAATTTATCAATTTTTTCACTGATAATGATAATATATTCCAGACCAACGGCAGACAGCTTGAAAAACAGACTGTCTGCACCGAAAGGCATCAGAACTAATGCAATAAATAACATTGGCATAATCCAAAAGGAAATAATAATACCAGTCAGAATGTTGCCTAAAAACCCATAAATCGGATATTGATTAAAGTGGTAAACAATGACAGGTGACATGGTCAGTATCATTAAAACATCTAATAAGATGAAACCGATTAAAATCTCGTAAAAGTGGTACAGAATACTTTTTTCTTTACAAGATGTCAGTTTGCGTTTTAATGTGTCGTATAGCGTAACTAAAATCAGAACAGCCAGAAAGGATAACTGAAAACCGATATTAAAAATCATTTCAGGCATAGGTATTAAAATTAGAATACAAGCAATACTCAAAGAACGAAGGGAAAGTGCATTTCGGTTAAACATCAGAGCAATCAGAAAAACGGCTATCATTATTAATGAACGGATGGCCGGTATCTGCATGCCGGAAATACAAATATAAAGTCCTGCACAGATAAGAGAAAAGATAGCCGCTATTTTCTTAGTATCTATTCTTTCGGATACAGCCGGAATACAAGCTAGTACAAATCGGATTAATAAAAATACAAAAAAGGATAATAAGCTTAAATGAAAACCGGACACGGATAAAATATGGATAATACCGGAACTACGAAATATTTGATATAGATGTTGTGATATATCGCTTTGTTCACCGATGGTCAAAGCAACGGCAATTTGGGCAGTTTCTTTCGGTGTCGTTTCAAATATTCTGGTTTTGATGGTTTGACGTATCGTGTCAATTATTGTTGCAACTCCATCGTCTGACTGTTGTAATTTTTTTAGTTCTTTTATTCGACCAACAGCCCCGATTTTTTGGAAGTAAAGTGTTCGTGCTTCATTATAGGCATAAGGGGCAATCGGTTTTAAAGGAGGCCTTAAAAAGACGTTCGCATGAATGATATCGCCGACGGTAAAGATAGGTTCCCGTTGAAAAAATTTTAACTTTATCTTTTCCGGTACGGCGTATGAATTATGGTTTAAAAATCGGATTGATTTTAGGATAATTCTTTGTCCCTCTTCAATATTCTCTGTGGATTCAATCTGTCCAATAAGTTCTACATTATCCATCGGATTTTCTAAAGCTGGCGATTGGACTGTTTCCATGCGATGGGAAATGGATAATATGCCGGTTAAAAAGAAAAACAGAAAAAGACCAATTGTGCGAATGGGATGATATCGGCGAAATAAAAAGGAACAACCAGTTATAGCATACAGTGTAAAAAATATATATGGATTAAAATGTGGTTGTGTGTAGCCGATTAAAATACCAAAAATCAAAGATATGGGATAGAATACACCGATATTTTTATATTCATCTAAAAGTAAATTGCTAATGGGGGATACTTTAGTCATTATTGGATTAAAATCGGCGGTATATCCGATTGTATTTTTTCTGTGATTTTTTTAATCATCTCATTTATCATTTTTTCCCAAACCTGTTGTTTTTCGGATAGAGATTTTCGTCTTGGAAGGGCCTGAAACTCCCATCCTTTAATGGTTTGAGTTTCAAACGGGATAGTATTTTTTTCAAAAATAAGTCGGATTTGATAGTCTAAACGATATTCCACATTATTTTGAATATACCATTTATCCGATTCTTTAAAATTTTGCGTTAAAGATGCTTCATCTATGACAATTTTTAATCCGATGTTTGTATTAGGATTAGCGGCATCAAAATGATTTGTCAGTGCCTGTTTCAACGCCGTTCCCGGCATCACCGGAATACGGTTTTCTATATGGGGTAATTCTGTATAGTAAACCGTCTCATTTTTAACCTGAAATGTGTTGACATTTAGTTTGATTTTATCTTCATCTTCATAATCAGTTATGGAAAATAAAGGAATATCAGGTGGCCGACACCCTACTAAAAAGAGAAAATATAAAATCAGGCAAAACGTTTTTTTCATAGCCCTAATAATTCCCGTGCCAATTTTCTATTGTCTTCTTTAAATCGGGATAGAGTTAACAATGCCCGAACTTGTGCCAATTCATAAAGCGGTAATGTACCAGTGTCTAATAGTAAGTCTTCATCTTGTTTCATCACTTTTTCAATATGCCAACCAGAATTATCAGAAACTTTATCTAAAAATTGATTAATACAATCCGTGTAAACCCATTCTTTCATCGGTAAATTGTCAGGGAGTTTTCCTGTTTTCTCATAAGTATTTACTTGTTCTTCCGTCATATCTAAAATTTCTTTCGGAATTAAAATCGGTGAATAGACGGCAAAGTGATTTAAGGCTTCTTTCGGTTTTTCTATCAAACGATTTTGATGTATAATGGCATTATTACTAACATTTTCTTTCTCAACACATGTCATTAAAATTTGTTTTGTATCTTTTAAAAAAGTCTGTATCATTCTATGTAGTTGATTATTGTCTTTATCTGCCGGTAAAATAATATCGTCAGGAAAAATCATTAAACCATGTCTGTTATGGGAAATACGGTGGGCTAAACCTAAAACATGGGCGGTACCCAAAGGTTCTGACTGTAAAACAAATTTTAAGTCTGTATCGTCCGGTAGAAAAGTAGATTTCAGTGTTTCAGCAATGCTAAGTCGGCCACCTGAACGGAGTTTTTCTTCTGTTTTTAAATCTGTGGCAAGTGCAAATTTAAATTGTTCGATCACTTTTTCATTTGAACAAACTATAGTTATATGGCGACCGCCAATATGGATAATATCAGATAAAACCTGATCAATCAAACGAACATCGCCAAATGGTAACAAGGATTTATGGGGAATACCCTTGGAATGGGGATAATTCCGTGTGCTGAGTCCTCCGCAGGGAATGATAAATTCGATATCATTTATTGTTGTCATTTTATTCCTCCTTGATAATAATAAAACTGTATTGACGACCAGGATCAGTAGGATTCCTTCGATAACTGAAATAATCAGTGTCGGTATAGGTGTCATCTGTTACAGATTCGATATATTGAATTCCAATTCTTTCCAAACGATAACGGACATAAGCGTCAAAGTCAAAATAATTTTGATCGTCATTTTGTACAAAAAATCTTTTTTCCGTTACAGGGAATAGGTTTTGCATATCTTCCCCGCAAATAAACGATTTTTTTTGAATATGGGGACCTATACTCGCATAGATTGTATCCAAATTAGCACCGTGGCGTATCATTTGTAAAACAGTATTTTCTAGAACTCCTTGAAAAGCTCCTTTCCAGCCGGCATGAATGGCAGCAACCATCTTGGAAGTTTTATCAACCAATAAAACAGGAGCACAATCGGCTGTTTTTACTGTCAAACAAAGTCCTTTTGTTTTTGTAATCAGGGCATCTACCGCCGGTGGTGTAAGGGGATGTTCCGTTAAAAAAAGAACATCGGCTGAATGGACTTGATTCATTAAAATTGGGGCAGGGACTGAAGAGGAATCCTGACAGTTGCAAAAACCGTGAGATATGAAAGAAAATTGTTTTAAGTTATTGCTCTGTTTCATAATCTTCCCCATTCTTATTGATCAATTCTTTCCGTTTTTTACGGGTCAGTCGGGCTAATTCAAATCGCATGGTTAGTCTGTATCCGAAAAAAGACACTAATACCATAAAAGGCAGGCAACCGATAGCCATAGAAATACCCCAGTCTTTTAAAAGTAGTTTGAAAAATAAAATCCATTGTTCGCAAAAGCTTAAATCGCCCATAAAGGTATCGTGTAAAATACCGGAAAGGGCCTGGTATCCCGTTATATTATCTACATTCCAGCGTAAAATTTGTCCGGTTACATAGAAAATATAATAGCACGGTATCATTGTTATAACATTTGTTACCCAAGTCCAAGCAATCCCTAATGGTAAGGAAAATGATTTTTTTAAGACTTTTTTAAAGAAAAGCCATGTCATAAAAACCAACCACATCTGTATCCCGACCAGAGGGGTCATAGCCCATGCCAAACCGACAGCGACACCACGCGCCTTGTATTCCGGCGGGTGAGGTGAACGTAGCAAAGGGACGATTAATTTCATTCGAATGATTCTTTTAAGAGAGTTTATCAGCGAGTATTTCTTTTTCATTTTAAACGTCCTTTTTCTGCTTTTTTTAACACGACAGACGGTCTGCTTTTTAAAATTAGCAAAATACCAAAGAGAATCATAGGAATACACAATAATTGTCCCATTGAAAATTGGTTCCATACAAATCCCAGATGGGCATCAGGTTCACGGAAAAATTCTAATATAAAGCGAAATAAAGCATACAAAATAAAGAATAAACCGCTTAAAAAGCCTGACCGTGAGCGGAATCTTGGAAAAAACCACCAGATACTGTTTAAAATAATAAACAATAAAATACCTTCTAATAAGGCTTCATACAATTGACTGGGGTGTCTTGGCAGAGGTCCGCCTTCCGGAAAGATAATGGCCCAGGGGATAGAGTTAGTTATACGTCCAAACAGCTCTCCGTTACAAAAGTTTGCCAGACGACCCAGAAATAGCCCTATTGGAGCAACGCAAACAATAATATCACCGATATCAAATAATGGTACCTGCTTTTTAAAGGAAAATAGAATTGTTGCTAAAACAACGCCCAATAATCCACCATGGAAGGACATTCCCCCTTCCGACAGGTACAGAATATGCAATGGAAACTCCAAAAAATAGGAAAGGTGATAAAATAAAACGTACCCCAGTCTTCCACCGACAATGATACCGATTGTTGCCCAGATTAGGTAGTCATCAATTTTTAACGGCGTAAACAGACTATTCGTTTTGATGGACATCCTACGGGCCAAAAGCCAAGCCCCTAATAGTCCAAAAATGTAAGCTAATGAATACCAACGTATTGGGAAAAAACCAATGGAAAAAGCCACTGGATCGATATCGGGAAAAGGAATACCGGGATACACTTTTAACAATCCTTTATTTTATCAGTTCAACTTTATCAACTTCGACTTCTGTGGAAGCAAACCCTTTATCCAATTCTCCTGTAATTCGGATTGTGTCTTCGGGTGTGACATCAACACCACGCCAATCTTTTGGGTCAATTTCAACGGTAATGGAACCGGTTTTATCTTCAAAAATGTATTCATCTTTTCTGATTTGTTTAGTGATGTTACCTTCCATTGTAACATAAGCGTCGTTTTTCATTTTTAAAACCTGAGCAACCGTTGAAACCGGTGTTTCAGAATGGCTGATAAAAGCAGCAACAGCCCCCGTTGTTATTGAGAAGCCAAGAATAAGCCCTAAAATTTTTTTCATGTTTTCCTCCTTTTGTTTAGAACCATTTTTTAATTTATAGAAGGACAAATAAAAAGTCAATGATTATTTTCATTTTAGCTTTAATTTGACAGATTTTATTTTTGTGATATAATTATCTTATGAAAGATAAATTTTAAGGAGGTATAGCTATGACAGAACACAGAAACTTTTGGGAACGCTTATTCAATAAGACCACAAAAGAAGTCCTTGAAAAAGATGGGACAGGTAAAATAATCGGTAAAAAAACTTATCAGTACGATAAATACGGTGGAATTATCGGGTGTGTTGAATCTTCTTATGATGCTGCCGGAAAGCGATTTTTTAAGAAAAAGTCAAAAACATATGTGAGGGGCTCAAATGGTCAGTATGATCCTAAACTAACCGTTTATTATGATAAACAGGAACGCCCGATATCACAGAAAAATTATTTCCGTAATGCATCAGGTATGTTATATTGTAATCAGACAAAATATACTTATGGTAAGAATGGCCAACCATTAGAAACAAAACGGTTACAAGCCCGTTATGATGGCGGATTATGGACAACAATTACCCAAACAGAAAGTGTATATGACAATTATGATCATTTAATTCGACAGAAAGACTGTGAATATAGCGAGAGTAAACGGGGTTTAGTTTGTTTAAAATCAAAAAGTTTTGTTCGTAACAGCGAAGGTAACTATGATCCAAAAGAAACAATTTATCGTGATAGACAAGGTCAAATTATCCAAACCAAGGTTTACGAACGCCGACAAACGGAATTGGCGGATAAACCATTGTTGTTTTGCAAAGATGAAAACTTTACTTATCCCAACGGTGAAAAGAAACTAAAATCTCAAGAAGAAGTATATTATTTTATGCAAAGATGGTTACCTATGGATCTTTGTCACTCTTTGATACAAAAAGCAAAACAGGATGAAATAGCAAAGTTAGAAGCTAAATTGTCCCAGTTGAAGGGGCAGGTAGGGACCGAAAAACCAAAGCAAACCGAAGCGATGAAGTATGCTATGGATAATAAAATGGGTCGATAAACGGGGCATTTTAGAATCTTCGTATGAAGTTATAGGTTCCCTATACTTAATTTTGGTATAGTATGACAAAGTGGTTTTCTACCGTTATTACGAGTAGTGTAGCGACGAAGTAATCTCTTAACTTCAACTGTCATTACGAGGGTGCCTGACACCCGAAGTAATCTCTTAAAGATTGCCACGGGCTAACGCCCTCGCAATGACTAGGGGTATTGCTTCACTGCGTTCGCAATGACGAAGTAATCTTTTAACACCAATACCGTGTCCTTTTACGAGATTGCCACACTACGTTCGCAATGACGATGTATATTTACCGTCATTACGAGTAGTGTAGCGACGAAGTAATCTCTTAACTTCAACTGTCATTACGAGGGTGCATGTTACCCGAAGTAATCTCTTAAAGATTGCCACGGGCTAACGCCCTCGCAATGACTAGGGGGTATTGCTTCACCACGTTTGCAATGACAAAAGACATTATAAAATCCCCCGCCGTCCGACGGGGGATAAAAACACGGATAGGCACTTTTCACTTATCTTTTTTTACAGATTATTCTGTTTTTGTATTCGTTGGATCCTATATAATCTGTATAACCGTAAGAACCTAATTGTAACCACCATCTTTTAAACCCATTACGGACATTACCTACATAATAATGCCCATCAGGTAACCAAGAACGTAATTCTGACCAATCACATTCATAAAAGGAACCATCTTTCCAACATCCCAAATCTTCAAACATCGCCATATCTGCATTTACGGCTGCACACCAATTGTTACCTGCCCACCACGATAGAAAATAAGGCGGAACGATGAAGGAACCGTATGTATTGCCCTCTCCGACAGGTACACACGTTCCCACATCCGGCATAGGATCTCCATCATTATATCCCAATGTTGCATAGGAGTCTATATTACAAAATTCACCATCTCCGCAATCACTATTCTTTTTACATGTCTTATTTTCATCCGGACAAACAGCGTTTCCTTCCAAATCTGCCGTTCCGGCCATACAAGTATTGGTATCTAAATCACAACAACTATTAAAACTTCCGGAAGGGCCAAGGGGATTATCACAATCTTCATTACTGCTACAAGATTTACTTTCCATTGGCGTTTCAACACTACATGGATCTTCTAAATACCATAAATACACGTTTCCGTTATCACAAACACCGACATCCTTATCATCCCCACCACTGGCATTGTCAGAGCCGTTTAAGGCATCATTAAACACAAAGGTTATCGTATTATTATTTCCTTCCGCACAGGTGGCTTCATCTAAATAACTATCCCCTAAATAAATATCGGAAGCATTAGATAGCCATTGATCCTGTAAATGTTCACAAACGGCTTGTTCTATACCACTGACTTGGATACCAAAGAAGTTATCGCCATAATCGTTTTCAGATAAGGCTACCCCATAATCCCCGATTTTCTGACCTGCATATTCTACCAATGAG
>JAZLAQ010000022.1:0-5369 GCA_045613285.1 Alphaproteobacteria bacterium
TACCGTCATGATGGCCACATTAAATTCTCGTGACGGAGAAGATGCAATAAAAAACTATATTGCTAAATTTAATGCCTCTGGCGATGAAAAAAAAGAAGCAGAGGGAAAAATTAAAGACGTTCTTCTTAAGGAAGGAACAAAGTATGGATTTTGGCATCATGAATTTGTACAAAAAATCGTAAAAAGTCCTAATGATAATATGGATTATACTGCTTTAGAACAAAATTATAAAAATTTCAGAGAATCCGCATTAAGTGCATATAATAATAAAGATAATCCTAAACAAGCCTATCTCAGCACACGGGATACTGTCTTTGAAAAAACTCCGGATGGGTTTAAATATAAAAAGGATGTTGGTCCTAAATTTAAAGAATTTATGGAGTATCAAATTAAACCGTTCAGAGAAATGGCAGAAAAAAAAGGACTTGAATTCAAAAATGATGAAACATTTTTAAAATACATTGATACCGTTATACAAGATACATTAAAAGATCCTGAAGGTGGAAAAGCCGTTAAAGATTATATTTCTGCTTTTAATGCCTCTACGGAAGATAAGAAGAAAGCCGAGGAAACATTTAAAAAAGTTCTTATTGAAAAAGGAAATGAACATGGTTTTTGGGAACATAAATATGTGAAAATGATTACACAGGGCGAAAGAACAGGCTATAATGGACTAAAACAGACTTTAATGACAGCATCAGAATCAATAAACAATCCTAAACAAGCCTATCTCAGTACACGAAATATTGTCTTTGAAAAAACACCGAATGGTTTTAAATACAGAGAAGATATCGGTCCAAATTTAAAAAAACGCATGAACTTCTTTCTTGAACCATTAAAAAATGTTTCAGTAGAAAACGGACTTGTTTTTAAAAACAATGAGGTATTTTTAGAATATCTGGATAAAGTTATGTTATCTACCTTAGAAGACCCCGAAGGCGAAAAAGCTGTTAAAAATTATATTTCTGCTTTTAATGCCTCTGCGGAAGAAAAGAAAAAAAATGAAGATAAATTAAAAGGAATACTTCTAAAAAAAGCAAAAAAAGAAGGGGTAGCTTACCATAAATGGTTGAAGTATATTCCTGAATGGATAGTGTTTACATTTGCTAAAACAAATAAACAATTTAATCCTCAACATCCTCAGAATATGACACGTAATATTGCCACCCTTATGAAAAACAAAGGAAACCAAGCCTAATTTTCGAAAAAAAATATTTTTAAAAGATAATTATAAAAATATAAAAACCTTATTCTCATAAGATTTATCAGATAAAAAATACTTTTTATCTGTTTGAATATTATTTTTATTATTAATAAAAAAATATGTTGATTTACCTAAAAAAATATGATAATAGTCTAAACTAGAGTATAATAATATATGTACTTAGTTTTATCAGATTATTTAACAGGGGGTATTTCATGTTTAAAAAATTAACTTTTGGTCTAATTGCACTGGGATTTACAACACAGGTTATGGCTGCACCACTAACGATGGGTCAGATATATAATTATGCAAAGAAAGGTGATATAGAGGCCTTAAAAAGGGTATCCAAACACTTAGATGCCGTTGGAAAAGACGGTAATACAAATTTGTGTCGGGCGGTTTATAATAATGATTATAAAGTCTTTGCCTCTTTAAAAAAAGCAGGAGCAAACGTTAAACATCCTTGTACGAAAAAGATTCCTGTCCAACAAATTCAAGCCTTTAATGAAGGCTATACAAACTGGAACCGTTCGGATAAAATCCAGTCTTCTGAAATAGCAAAAATGTATCCAACAGAAACAGAAACGGGGTTGTCTACCGGTGCTAAAATCGGGATAGGTGTTGGGGCCGTTGCCCTTGTTGGTGGCGGAATTGCTTTGGCTGCCGGTGGTGGCGGTGGTGGCGACAATAGTGGAGCCTCCGAATCAGCTGCATGTACGGGATACAATCTGACCAGTTGTCCTGTGGGAGGTAACTGTTCACAGTGTCAATCAGGTAATACGACCAAGCATAAACTGGATAGTTGTCAAAGTGGATACACTAAAAATGGGGATACCTGTACGGCGAATCAATGTAGTGGTTCAACCTCACATGTATCCGATTGTAAAACAGAAACCACTTGTATATCACCGATTGGAACATATTATACCTGTACGGCGTGTAATACTGGGTATACGTTATCGGGAAACAGTTGTACAGCCAATCTAACATCAGATGTTATTGGTGTATCCCCCTCTGATACGACAGTTTCTTATTCAAATGCCTCCCCTAAAAAATTAGAATCTTCTATTTCCGTTGATGTTTCTGCAGATAAACACACATCTTCTGGGACAGTTGATATTTATGGACTAAAATATACTGGTACACAAAGCAATACAGGTGTCTATAATGCAGAAGGTGACGATAGTATCTCATATAAGCCGACTGGCAGAATATTTATCAAGAATGCTTCCTCCGATATTGGAAATATATACGGACTTTACAGACCTTATATGACAACAATGGACCGAGCAATGAATGCACATAAAAATTCCTTAGGCATTATTGACATTACAAATGACAGTAATTCTAATATCTGGGGAATGTCTGTCGGTGGTTGGGGAAGCGGTGCTTTTGGAAAAGGTGCTGAATCCCAAATTAAAATCACAAATAAAGGGAATGGTAATATTACCGGAATAGAAGGCTTGTGGCACGCAGTTAATAACGGTCGTGGAACAATAGAAATCAATAATACCGGAAATGGAAATATTATCGGTTTATATGGCCTTAGAAATGGTTGTGGTGGTGGTAATGCCAAAATCAGCATAAAAAATAAAGGTACCGGAAATATAACAGGATTATACGGACATTTTAATTCCTGTAAACGGGGTACGGGTGTTGTTGATATTGTTGCTGAAGGCGGTAACGCAAATACGTCTATTTACGGCCTTCGCATGGGGGATAATCGTTTTACTGCAGAAGCAGCTAATCCACCTCCGGCATATGCTCAATTAAGTAATTCTTATGCAGCATTCGCTACTCCTGGTTATGCTACGACGACACCTAACGGGAATTCTTCCGGGACAGTTCAAATCGTTCAAAATGGCCATGCAGCAACGCTTTATGGTATGTATAATGATTCTGTAAATACTATGTTTAATACTTTAGCAGATGACAATGAAGGGTCTGACTTAGGCGAAACAAATGTCGGGGCCGATGCATTGATTTCATTGACCAGAAATAAAGTTAGTGGCGAAAATACTTTATCTGCAGCACCAATATACGGTATGTATTCTTCCAATCCTTCTGCCGTTACTGCCAATGTCTGGCGTAAAGGAACAACATACAAAGAAGGATTTAGTTTATCAGGAAGAATAAATATCAACCAAAAAGACAGCGGAGATGTTTTTGGTGTTTACTCTTCTGGTGATTTTTACAATATGTACTTAAAAGAAGAACTGGATATATCCGAGACAAAAATTGATTTTGATAATGTGTATGAAGTACTGGCTTCTATTGAAATCAGAAACGAAGGTTCTGGGACAGCTGTTGGCATCTATGGGGAAAAAGAT
This sequence comes from Alphaproteobacteria bacterium, assembly GCA_045613285.1. Taxonomy (GTDB): domain Bacteria; phylum Pseudomonadota; class Alphaproteobacteria; order CAAHEQ01; family UBA3637; genus CALXZG01. The sequence goes on from JAZLAQ010000022.1 coordinate 3,535, forward strand.
ATTCAAACACTGAAATATTATAATTCAACAGGTGAAACAGACCGTTCTTTAATTTCTGCAATAACTGTTTCTTCAACAGGTGCAGGTGATGCAGTCGGTATTTATAAAACAGGAAATGGGACTTTAACGCATAATAAATTGTTAAAAAATGGTGAACATCAAAATGTTTTAACGGTTGTCCCGACAACATCTGACAATAATAAATTATCATCCGGGGACATTATCGGCATTTATGCTGATGGTGGGGTTGTTAATAATGAAGGTTTAATCAATGTATCTCATGATTTGGGATATTCTACCACAGGGAATGTGTTTGGCATTTATGCTGTTGGTACAGGAACCGTTGTGAATAACAGTGGTATTATTTCAGTTGACAATCGTTCTGACAAGGCTAAAAACGTTATCGGCATTTATGCCGGCTCTGGGGTTACGGTCAACAATACCGGCATTATTCGCCTGAATTACAATTGTTGTAGTGATCCTTCTGATACAGATGTCTATGGTAAATCTTATGGTATTTATGCCGAAAAAGGAGCCAGTATTTTAAATAATGGTGAAATCATCATACGTTCTGATGAAGTATTTAGTGATAAAGGTTCTATTACAACAGACAAGAAAACTGAAAACTTAGATAATGCGTGGTTTGTTGCCTTAAATCAAGCACCAATTTCAACATTACAGGATTTCCAGCCAAACTACTCTGTGAATACAATGTTAAATCAAACAGAATTGCTGTTAGGGGATAAAGGTGTTTACGATTTTGGCGAAACCACTTATGACGGTAATATTGGTATAGATTCATCTTTTGTGTCCTATGGGTTTGAAACAACTTATAAAAACGAAGGTGGTATTATCATTTCAGATGCCAGCAAATTAAATCTGATTTCAAAGTCTGCTCTTTTTGATGCTAAATTAGTGTCCACCTCTGATACAACCCATGATGTTGTGATGACGATGAAGGGTTTTGATACGGCAACGGATAACAAGAGCTTGTCGGACTTCTTGACACACAACTATGCCATGGGGAACAACGAAGCATTCTTTAATCAATTAAAAGGCTTTGGGGATGTCGGTAGTTTGACAGCAGGGTTAAACAAACTAACGGGTCAAGATATGCTGTCTCGCTTTAACTTTGAAGATATGACGATGATTCGGGAACTGAACTTTGATATGAATGACAAGTTGTTCCATAATAAAGAACAATCATTCTCTCTGGCGGGTTCTGTCAGCCCGATGGCGTTCAAAGGCGATACAGGATCTAATGCCCGCTACAGTTTATTCAATAAACGTCAGGGTAAGTTCTCGCTCGGGTTAGGTGTAGCGTTTACGGATGTCCGCTCGGACGACGAGCACAACGACAATGCCCGTAGTGAAACAATGTATCAATTGGTTGTACCGATGGGATACAAGACACACGGCTTTAACCTTGTAACATCACCCAGATTCGGGTATGCCCGTGGCAATTATGACCGGACAGGCTTTGAAGGCAAGAGCTATGACGGTACGATAGAAAAACGCGTGTTCGGGTTGATGAACGAAGCGCGCTATCCGATGACATTCGGGGACTGGAGCGTAGAACCAAGCGCCGAGTTCAATGTTATCGGCTATCAACAGAAAGGCTGGGAAGACGCGAAAGAATACAGCCTGAACATTAAGAGCCAGAACACATACTCAGTAGAAGGTGACTTTGGGTTGTACCTGAACAAGGTCAAGGAACTGGGCAAAGACAAGACATTAAAGTTGAACTTGGGCGCATCTGTGTATCACGAATTTGCAGACCCGTATCAACTGGAAGTTGGCTTGACGGGAATGGACGGATCGTTCATGTTGCGGGA
>JAZLAQ010000023.1:0-50964 GCA_045613285.1 Alphaproteobacteria bacterium
TCTCATATAGGATGCCTCTTCTAACTTATCCACCCAATGTTTGCTCATCGTCAGCTGATACGCCGTTATACCTCCTACGGCAATCACACCCATAATCGCCAAAACACCAAGCATCTCAACCATACTCCGTCCGCTTTCGGACGAATTCTGCTTCTCAAAGCTTACATGTGTGTGTGTGTGTGTACAAAGTACCCTTATTTGTACTGTTAAAGTTATTTTGACGTCGTTTCATTATCATTTTTCCTTTCATTGTATCCCCACACTACACATTTTTTTAATCCCTGTCAAGTGCTTTATTTTAAATATAAAAATCAAAAATTTCTTATTTTCTTAATATTTTTAAAACACTGTACAGCGTTTTAATTTCCGCTTGCGTTAAGTCAATACGGGTAAAAATATTTTCTAAATTATGTTCCATTCTTTCCCGTTTATCCGGAAAATGGAAATACCCTTTATCGTCTAAATCTTTCTTAAAACTTTCTAACCACAAAGCGACCTCGGCTTTACTTGCTGGTTCAGAACCACCCCTGGCAAAACGCGAATTATCAAAATTTTGTACCCGAGAAAACCATGTGTATCCCGTCAATAAAACAGCTTGCGCCAAATTTAAAGAAGAATGTTTGGGATTTAAGGGTATTTCCAAAATACCGTCTGCCAGTATCAATTCGTGATTTTCAAGACCGGTTCTTTCCGCCCCGAACAACAGCCCTGTTTTCATCCCTTGCATCGTTTTTTCTAAGCATAAATCCATTGCCTTTTCAGGATGATATACAGGTTTTGTCATATCACGTGAACGGGCTGTCGTTGCCAACAAAAAGTTGATATCTGTCAAAGCATCCGTTAAATTTTCATAAACAGTTGCATGTTGTAAGATTTCCTGTGCCCCTGATGAAGCGGAAAAAGCTTTATCCGACAAATGATTTTCCCGTGGTGCTATCAAACGCAAATCTGATAATGCACAATTCATCATTGCACGGGCAACCATCCCCATATTTTCAGATAATTGCGGACGCATTAAAATAACGACGGGCGATTGCGTCTTTTCAAAAGAAACCTGTTTAACCATTATTCAAATTCGCTTAAATCAATCTGATAATTGACACGTCTGTACTTTTTATCTTTATCAACTTTTTTATTCAAGCGTTTTGCCGGTTCAATAATATCCATCGCCAGAAAAGCATCTTCAGCAACAGCTTTATTTTTTGCCTTATCAGACACTTCCGTCAAAACAACATTCGGATTTTGTTCTATCAATGCAGAAGTTGCCTTCAGGTCTTCTTCCTGTAAACCGTACTCCATTTTTTCCATCATCTGAGCCCCACGACTCATGATAATTTTCGTATCATCATCCAAATTAGAATCGTTTTTTTCCATACGCTTTAATTGTTCTAAAATCGATTCGCCCTGTCCTTTTCCCATATCCCAGATAGAACGTTGCATCTGCTTGGCTTGATACGGATTATTCAAAAATTTTTTATCAGGACGACTGTTCGCTATTTCCCCAGACGAAACAATCATAGGAAACAAGCAAATAAAAGATAAAATAAGTATTTTCCTCATCCTATATCCTAGCGCCGATTGTCAATAATACGCAACGAATTCATAATCAAGTTTTCCAAGGATAACCCCGTATTCTTTTCAAAAATTGTTGCTAAGCTAGTTGATATATCAGCCACCGGATGGTCAGAGCCTTTTAATTCGACCATAGAACGCATAATTTCCCGACGCAACTTTTGAGGGGCCGTATCTATCAACTTATCCAAACCCTCCGGAATCTGATATCCCATATCCCGTAAGTGTTGAGTCATCAACAACATATTTGTAATATTGACGTCCGGAGCAATTTCATCCTGTCCCATCGCCGTATTCCAAGTCGTATTTTCCCCGACAAAATCAGGTAAATCCTTATCTAGTGTATTTTGACTGACCTTTCTTTCCATTTTCTTTGTTGTCGGCATACGATTTTCCCAAGGATCTGCCGCCAACTGTGCCAATACAGAACCAGAAAGACCTAAAGCTATAACAAATGTTGTAATTTTTAGTATGTTCATAATAGTACCTCCCTTATACCTATATATTTATTTTAACACACTTTCCTATTTAATCAAGCTTTTTTTAAATTCGAAGAAAAAATACACACAAACAGGAATAGAAATTAAATATCCCAAACCCAAAATACTAAGCATTATCCATGGCATACTGAATAATCCTGCCAAAAAGAATAAAAACACAATTCCCAAAGCAGTCGCTATGTTTTTAGGTATATGTAAATGCTTTAAACACAATGTCGGTATCCGACTAGCCATCATAATCCCACTGAAACATAAGAAAAATCCGACAAATACAGGATTTCTAAACCCATCCCATTGAAATGCATGCCATAAAACAATCGGAAAAATAGCTAATCCAGCCCCTGCCGGTGCCGGGACCCCCATAAAAAAGTGTTTCCAATAATCTGGTTGTTTTTCATCCAACAAAGAATTAAAACGTGCCAAGCGACTGGCACAACACATGGCTAGAAACAAAGCAAAAACCCAATAAACACCAACTGCTTCCATTCGAGAAGATGCCATCCCTTGGAAAACAGAAACTTTCATACTCCACAAATACATCATAACCCCGGGGGCAACACCAAAGCTGACAAAATCGGACAATGAATCTAATTCCGCGCCAAAACGGGAAGAAACTCCTAACATCCGTGCAACTTTTCCGTCAAAAAAATCAAATGCCATGGACAGAAAAATAAAAGTAACTGCCCATTTCCAATCACCCCACAATGACATATTAATGGATGATACGCCAAATGCAAGCGCTGTCATCGTTACAGCATTCGGACACATAGCCCGCAAATTGACTTCTTTGGCTACAATTGTTGTTTTTCGTTGTTTCATTAAAATACCCCTTTATTGTTTTTTACTTTTTAATCCAGACATATCAGCCAAAATTGTTTCGCCAGCAACCATACTTTGTCCCGGCAAAACATTAGGGTATACCCCTTTTGGCAAGTAGATATCCAAACGACTGCCGAATCGTATCATGCCAAAAACCTGACCACCTGTTAATTTATCCCCTTCCTTCAAAGGACAATAAATTCGACGAGCTACCAAACCAGCAATCTGCACACATCCTATCTTCTGACCATTTTTAGCAATCAAAGAAATTTCCTGACGTTCATTATCTTCACTGTCTTTATCCGATATATTAACAAATTTTCCCGGTCTGTAATTAAGCTTATGAACTATCCCCGTAACAGGAGAACGATTGACATGTACGTTAAAAACGCTCATAAAAATACTGATTCGTGTCATCGGTTCGGTTCCTAAATCCAGCTCTTGTGGGGGAACAACCGGCTTAATATTACTGACAATCCCATCCGCCGGCGAAATAATCAATTCATCACCCTGTGGGGAAAAACGTTCCGGATTTCTGAAAAAATAAAAAGAAAAAATTAAAATCGGCAATGCAATATATGTCACCCCTGGTAAATCGATTCCGACAACAAATCCAATTAAAGAAATAAGAATATCTAAAACTGCAAAAATTAAAACCTCAGCCAATAAAATCTTAACTCCTTCCGGATGAACGGGGGGTAATAAGTATCTTTTCCAACTTAAATTTACACGTTCCAAGTCTTCTCTTGTTGGGAATGTATATGTCTGTGTCATTTTAAACCTCCTAGTAAACACGATTTAAGCAGTTTAAAACATTTTTTTTTAAAAGAAAAGTTTTTTTTTATTTTTGCTGAAAAAAAATAACTTGACTTTTATTTCTAATTTGTATAGAATCCAATCCGTTGCCCAGATGGCGAAATTGGTAGACGCGCTAGTTTCAGGTGCTAGTCCTGTCAAAAGGGTGGAAGTTCGAGTCTTCTTCTGGGCACCATTTTAAATGTTAAAATTAGTAAAAAAATGAAGCAAAACAAAACAACCAGAAATATAAATCACCCGCAAAAACAACCAGCAGACGCTGAAATAGAAAATGCAAGAAAAATTGCACTGCTTATTATGAAGCGAAATAATCCAGATTGGTGGAATTCCAGAAAACTGAGCTTCTTTTATGAAGAACGTCAGAATAGGGCTCGCTGTTAGTTTTTATGAAATGAATTTATTCAAAAAAAACGATAAAAATATTTTTTACAAACAAAAATCTTGCTTTTTTATTTAAAATAGTATAATCTGTCATAAATTGGATTTTTTAACCGTTATTTTAAGGAGCCTTACTATGGAAGAAGTTGTATTTAATGGTGTCGTCGGTCGTCTGGAAGGTCGTTTTCATCGTTCAGAAAATCCAAAAGCTCCGATGGTTTTAGTCTTGCATCCCGACCCCACCAATGGCGGCAGCATGAATAATCGGGTAACATACGCTTTGTTTCGTTCTTTTGTAGACATGGGATTTTCGGTTCTACGATTTAATTTTCGCGGAGTTGGTAACTCACAAGGGCAAATAGACGGTACCGGTGCCGGTGAATTGGCAGATGCTATCGTTGCACTGGATTGGTTGCAGAATATCGATACAGATGCCAATCAATGTTGGATTGCCGGTTATTCTTTCGGTTCATGGATTGCTGCTCAGGTTTTAATGAGAAGACCAGAGGTAAAAGGTTTCTTATTTGTAACACCGCCAACAAATATATATGATTTTAACTTTCTGTCTCCCTGCCCGTCATCCGGTTTAGTCATTCAGGGAACAAAAGATGAAGTTGTGGATGAAAATAGTGTAGCAATGTTGGTTGAACAGTTAGCAAGTAATCCGGATGTTGATGTTCAATACAGACTGATTTCACGGGCAAATCACTTATACGCAAATGAATTAAAGGCTTTGTACGATACAATTACCAAAACAGTACCAACTATTCAGTTACGCCCGAATAAAAATACGATGAAGAGATCAACACCTATCATTCCGAATGATGACTATTGATTATCACCCAGATCCATTTTTGTAAAAACATACTTATTATCGCAAAACTGACAAGCGACTTCTATTTCGTTATTTTCATTGTAAAGACTCTGTCTTTCATTGGAAGAAAGTTTTTTCAAAAAACTTTCCATTTTACCACGATAGCATCGACATTCAAATACAGGATATTTATCTGGGAAAACAGTTATTTTATTTGCATGAAATAACCTAAATAAAATCTCATCAGGGGTTAAATTATCAGAAAACAATTCTTTATCCTGAACACTGTTTAGCAATACTTGAACAGTTTCCCATAAATCAAAGGATTCTTCGACTGAAATACCGGCTTTATCCGGCATTTTTTGTACCAAAATACAACGCCCTTTTTTACCTTTTTGTCTTAAAACAATATCCGTATCAATCTGTTCAGAAAGTCTGAAATATTCTTTTACCGTTTCCATTAAACTGTTATGACGTAATCCAACAATACCTTGGTAAGGTTCTTGTCCTAAACCTGCAACGGAAAAAATCATTTGTCCTTGTCCAAACAAATCAAGTAAAGTTGTTTTATTCTTTAAATCTGCATTTTCAACAAGAGAAATATATCCCCGTACCTTTTTATCTGCCGTCACATCAATAAACAAAGATGAAACAGGACCATCTCCTTTAATCTGGAGAGAAAAAACACCTTGATATTTAATACCGGCAGATAAAGCTAAAGCCATCAGAACAGCTTCATTAAAAACAGAATATAAAGAATCAGGATAGGTATGTTTTTCCCAGATATCCCTGGTTGTCTTATCCGCATCTATATAGCATCCTCGAAACAATCCGTCTTCTAACATAAAAGATTTTATAATATCCATTTGCAATTCCTTTCTTTTTGTCGTATTATGGACTAAAAATAGGAATTTGTCAATGATAAAGCAACTAACAGAACGCAAACTTTTTAATATTACACTCTATTATCTATCCCGTTATGAAGCCTCGGGGCAGAAAGTTCGGAATATGTTGAAACGTCGGATCCTAAAAATAAAATTATCCGGTGCTGAAATTCCAAAAGATGTCGATAGATGGATAGAAAACATTATCCTAAAAATGCAAAATTTGGGTTATTTAGATGATCTGCGATATGCAGAAAACCAAGTACGTATCCTATTAAGCCAGAATCGTTCCAATCGATTTATTGTCGGTAAATTAAAGCAATCCGGCCTATCTGATCAGGTTATTGAGAACCTTTTAAATAAATCAGAAATAGATGAAATCACCCGAGCTAAACAATTTGCTCAAAAAAAGAAATTTGGACCTTATGCTCAAACATCAAAAACACCAGAACAACGGAAGAAAGAAATATCAACCATGGCACGAGCAGGCTTTTCATACGACGTTATTTGCATGATTTTAAATGATTATTCCATTGAATAACTTTGGATATTTGACTTTTCTTGTTTTTCATGATATAATCATAGTTGTAACGTAAGGGAGGTTCATCATGCAAGAGATGCTTAGTCGTAACGAAGATATCTTATTTGATTTAGAGCAAATAAAATTATTATCCCAAGAACGTGTCTTTTTGGATAGAGACGAATATGCTCAGATCAAGAAACTTCCCAAAAACAAACGGGCAAACGAAAAGAAACGCCTGCTTGCCGAAAAAGAACAAAGAAAAAAAGAATATATACGACGTTGGATTTTGGCCGTAGAAGAACGCGTCCGTTATTCTGATCTGCCAACAGATGTTGTCAATCAGATTTTAGCAATGACAACATATGTTAAGGAACGCGGTGTAAAATTCCCTTACGATATTGAACAAAAAATGACAAATATTGAAGTTCAGGTACAACAAGCAGAAAACAATAAACAAAAACCTTCTTTTTTGCCACAAAAAAGTGAAACAGAAAAAGAATTAACTACTGTCGCACCTGTCGCACCTGTTGCAGCTGTATCTGCGGTTCTGTGGAATAAAGAAGCATATGAAAAACGTATTATCCACCTGTACAATAATAAAATTCTGGATCAATTAGGAACCGGACAAGTTAAAGAAAATATTTCTCGTCCGCCGGAACCTAAAAAACAAGGTTCGATGTACAGTAAAGAACACTATCGTATCATGGATAAACAGGATGAAGAAATCAAAAATGCCATTGTTATTGATACACAAAAAAGATATAAGGAAAAAGGATTACCTATTCCTACGAAAGAAACCATCTTGACAGATTTGGAAAACATGCATCCGGTTAAACAACGGTTTGCACAAAAAGCAATTTACAAAGAAGACCCAGAATTAGAAAAACGGCACTTAGAGAAACAACAAGCTCTTGCTCGCCGTGAAGCCGTTAAAAACATTGCAAAAATGCGGTTAAGAGTTTTAAAACGTGAAAAAATTTCTGTTAAAACTCCTAATAAAATAATAGAAGTTACGACAGAAAAAACAGTCGAATCAGAAATTGTAGTAGAACAAGTATCCCAAAAGAATCAATCTCAACAAACCCCAACTGTTATAGAATCGGAAAATTTAAAAATAAAATTATCTAGTTCCAGTCGTCCCGTTAAAACAAAAAAAAGTACAGGAAAAGGAACTGGAAATTTAAAAATCAGATTAGCCAAAATAAGTCATCCTACAAAAAACAAAAAGACTGTTCAAAAACAAACGGAACAGATAAAGGGCAGAAAGGGTGTCTCAAAACGTTTAAATAAACTGACAACCAGACGTTCTCATCGCCGGCCTCAGCGTATGTCGATAATGTCTAAGAAACAACACAGCCGATAAAACCAGTGAAGTATTTTATTCCCGAACTAAGCCCTGAAATCTTTGCCAAATAAGCGTATAATCGTCTTGAGTCATACCGTTAACACTTATCGGTAATGTTCGCCAATGAGACACTGATTTTCTAATCGGTCTTTTATCTTCAATAAAGTCTAAATAAGATTTAAAATCATCAAAGACACAACTTACGGTACGAATATTACCATCATTTTGGATAATTTGTCCATTTTCATCCCGTTCAATAACTGGCATAACGACAATATTATCACCTGAGCCACCAATACCTCGTCCAAAACCTTTCTGGCGAATTAAATTTTTATAATCATAAGGTTTGATAATATCAAGATAAAACTGCGCCGTTTTCCGTTCAAGAATCGATTGACTTTCATCCTGTACAATATGCATGAGTTTATTTTTAAAAATAGGCAATATATTCTGAATATCCGTCATTATTTATGTTTTCCTATAAAAAAAACACCGGTTGCCCAGTGTCTTTAAATGGTAGGCGGCGAGAGATTCGAACTCCCGACCCCCTCGGTGTAAACGAGGTGCTCTGAACCAGCTGAGCTAGCCGCCCCGAAGAGAATAATTACTTTTAGCATTTTTTTTTATCTTTGTCAACACATTTTTGATTTTTTTTAGAAAAAAATTCAAAAAACTATTCTTTTTTAACTTTTAAATCCACAATATCATTTAATTTTTGATAAATAACCGAATACGGAGAAAACTCATCCATTAATTTTTTAGCACGTTCCTGTGCCACCGGCAATTTACCGATTGTTCGTTCATATTCCACCATCGTGTACTGAGCTTCTTTATTTTTCCCTTGTCTATCATAAGCCTTACCCAATAGTTGCCATGCGAAAGGTGTATCTGGTTCATGCAAGGTAACATAATTCAATAACCCTTCAGCTATTTTTGCCTTAGTTGTATCATTTTGTTCCAATAGAACCTGAGCATAAGATAATTTAATTAAGACAGAATCTTCTTTTAACTCTGATGCTTTTTTATAATACTTTTCAGACTCTTCAATTTGTCCGGTTTCAAATAAAAACTGTCCTTTTAATTCATAAAAATATGGATTTTTTGGTTCCTTTTGTATCAGGATATTTAATTTATCAAATGCTTTTTGAAACTGATGTTGACGATACAAAGCAATAGACTGTGCATATATATCTGTCAGACTATTGCCTTTATATTTTTTTAAAACTTTATCAGGTTTTTCCAAAAAACCAAACAGTTTTGCCTGTATTAAATCAAATTTTTCATCCGATTGAAGTGGTTTAGGATATTCCATAAACCGTTTTAAATCATTCACACGATCTTGTGTCATCGGGTGTGTTCGCAAATAACCACTATCCTCATACGTACTTAATCTATCATTCTCATTTAATAATTTCATAATATTTTCAAAACCGGTCATAGAATAACCAGTTTTATTGATAATATCAACAGCTATCCTGTCAGCAGAACTTTCTTCTGTCTGACGATACTTGGTAAACATCCCCATTGCAGATGTTTGCCCTCCCATCATAATGGCAATACCGGCATCAGGACTACCACCGGCGACAGCCAATATCCCCCCCAAAACCGTAGAAATTAGAGCAGTTGTTTGAGCATCCTGCATTGCTTGATATCCACGAACAATATGTCCACCAACGATGTGTCCCGTTTCATGAGATAAGACAAAAACAACATCATCTACGGATTTTGCCTGCGTTATCAAACCGGTATGAACAAAAATAGTTTGACCCCCTGCTACAAAAGCATTTATACTGGGATCATTTACAATAATCACTTGAGCATTTTTAGGATCCAATCCGGCCGCTGAGAATATAGGGCGAATATATCCAAGTAATGCTTCTTCGGTTTCGGTATCACGAATCAAGTTTAACGCAAAAGTATCTTTTGCACCGACAAATAAAAGAAGAAATAAAATAAAAAATATCTTTTTCATACTTTCTAACATAAAACAAAAAAAAGAAAAGGTCAATTTTTTATTATTTTTTCTTGACAATTTCATTAAAATTCTGTCAAATAGACCTATAAAAAGGAATAAATAAATGCAAACAAAAAAAGAAATAAGCATTGGTATCATATTGACGGTTTTGTTAGTTTGTCTGTTTTCGTGCGTTCATAACCGTTCCGTTCACCATCATGACAAAGGCCGTTTTGTATTGAATGCTACCTTTAATAAAGCGGATGGATTAATGCCTATGGCCGAAGTTCGTTTAGCCGGTATACGTGTCGGACAGATTGGCGAACAAAAACTGTCAATGAACGGACATCAGGTTATTGTTCAACTTGTTTTTGACAAACCGGTCGATATTCCATTGGATTCATCTGTCAGCATTGAAACAGATGGTATTATGGGTAGCAAACATATTGAAATTGTTCCCGGTGGTGATGAAGAAATAATGATTTCCGGCGATTCCTTTTCATATACTCAGGATTCTTTAATTTTGACGGAACTTCTGGATAAAGTAAATGCGTATATGCGCGAGAAAAAAGAAAATCAATCTATAACAAATCAGGAGGATTATGAATGAAAAAAAATCCGGTTGAAACTATTTTAGGCTTTGGTGTCTTAATTTTTACAGTTTTTTTTCTATTTTTTGTTGCGTCTCGAGTAGATACAAAAAAAATAGAAGGTTATACCGTTTCAGCTAATTTTTTAAAAATTGGTGGATTGTCTGTCGGTTCAGATGTTCGCATATCCGGTATAAAAGTCGGCTCCGTTATTTCTACATCCTTAAATAAAGACGATTATACTGCCGATGTATACTTAAATATTGATTCAAATATAAGATTACCTATCGACACTGTTGCGGCTATTGCAGATGTCGGTATAATGGGGGATAAATACGTTCGTTTGGAACCTGGTAAAAGTCAAGCTGTTTTACAAGACGGCGACAAAATCATAAACACTAAAAATTATAAATCATTGGAAGATAATGTATCTGAATTTATCTTTCTGTCAATGAAGTAGGTATAAAATGAAATTTTTTTCTTTCATCTTGTTTCTTTTATTTTCTTTATCTGTTTCTGCTACTGATTTAGAGGGAAATAAGGTATTGTTACGGGGAATAGATAAAATAACTGGCAGAACAGATACAGCAGAACTAAATGTCGGCGAAACAACTATTTTTAATAATCTTCATTTAACAGTTCAAAAATGTTTAAAAGCACCACCAGAAGAAGCACCTGAAAACTCAGTATTTTTATTAATCGAAGAAAAAAATCAGGATGGAGCATTAAATACTGTTTTTAACGGTTGGATGTTTTCGTCAAACCCTGCTTTATCAGCTATGGACCACCCTATTTTTGATATCTGGGTTTTAGACTGTATCGTTCCTCAAGAGAAAAAAAATTCATGGGAAAATATCATTCCGGTTACGGTTCCAACAAATATTCCTGATACATCCGTTCAAATTGAAGAATTGGCTGATATTTAGATTTCTATTTCCATTCCGTCATATGCCGGTCTGATATAGGACGGTAATTCACGGAAGAGTGTTTCATAATCCATTCGTGTCCCCATATGTGTAAAATAAGCTCGTTCCGGTTTTAACCGTTTAATCCATCGTAACGCCTGTTCGGTATGGACATGCTTTGAATTAGGAATGGATGTAACAACACCAAGAATCAAAACCTTTAAATTCGACAATAAATCAAAAGCCTCTTCTTCCATTTCTGCGACATCTGTACAATAAGCAATATCCTCGATACGGTAGCCTATGGATTGTCCAGTTCCATGTTTTTGAGGTATTGGTAAAACATCTATTCCTTGGACAGAAAATGATTGATACGGATAAATCGTATGAGGTTCAAAAGGTTGATTAGTCATTTCAAATATGTAATGAAACATATTTTTAAACATTTTCAAATCAACTTCTGATAAATAGAGGGGTAAAACTTCTTGATTTTCTGTTAAAGCCGTTCTCAAATCATCTGCCCCACCCATATGGTCATAGTGAGCATGCGAGTATAAAACGGCATCCAATTTTGGGGAACCTGCCCGAAGCAATTGTAAACGAATATCTGGACCTGAATCAATTAATATATTTCTTCCATTATGCTGTATCAAAGCCGAACTGCGTAACCGAAAATTTTTAGGATTTGTCGGGTCACAATTTCCAAAACCACGATTTAATGAAGGTACCCCAAATGAAGGACCACAACCAAGTATTTTAATCTTCATTTTTTACTTCCATTATATTAAATAACCTATTAAAATTATTAGATGTTATTTGTTCTATTTCTGATAATTCAACACCTTTTATATCGGCCAATTTTTCAGCGGTTTTAATCACATAAGCCGGTTGGTTTTCTTTTCCGCGATAAGGGACTGGTGCCATATAGGGCGAATCCGTTTCCACCAATAATCTTTCTAATGGTATCATCTGAAATACTGAACGAATTGAATCGGCATTTTTAAATGTTATCACACCAGAAGCAGAAATATACAATCCAAATTCCAATGCCTTTTCAGCTAATTTTACCGTACCGGTAAAACAATGTAAAACACCGCCATATTTTAACACCCCTCCCCGATAAGCCGCCCGCAAGATAGAAATTGTATCTTCATCAGCTTCACGCGTATGAATAATAACAGGCTTCTGAACCTGGGATGCCATTTCTATCTGATATTCAAATGCTTTTTGTTGCGTTATTTTATCTTCGGTCATATAATGGTAATCAAGGCCAGTTTCCCCTACTCCAATCAGTTTGGGATGAGCCATTATCATTTTTTTAAATGCATCCTGTGAAGGACAATCTTTGGCATTTTCCGGATGTATGCCAAAAGCACCATAAACCATCGAATAATTATCCAATAATTTAAGTAAAAGTTGGTAATCCGAAATATTACAAGCTACCGACAATAATCTAGAAACCCCCTTATCCAAAGCATTTTTGATAACTTGTTCAATATTGTCTTCACCCATTCCGATATGACAATGGCTATCTATCACTTTAACACCTCAGCTATTTTAAAGACAACTGTTTGCAAAACTTGTTTTTTATCCAAATAAATTCTGTCAATATCTATAAATAATTGATTAATTTCCGCCCAAATATCCAGTAAATCTTCCGCAATAAATGGATTAGATAAAGCGTTTGCTTTAACCTGATCTGCAACAAAATCAGAAAGAAAATTCTTAGCTAACGAAAAAGAGACAGTCTCTTTTGATACCATTTCAATAAAAGATTGTACCCTTTCCATCTCTAAACTTACACCATTTTGAAATAACAAAATCATTTGGTTATAGATTTCCAGACCATTATTTTCACAAATTTCCTTTGCCTGTCCAAATGAATTCTTGGATAATGAAACCACCAACGAAACATCCTCTATCTCTGGATAAGCTTGTTTAATTTTATCAGCCAACACTTTATCGGACAACGGCTTTATTTTTATCTGCCGACAACGAGATTTTATCGTCGGTAACAATTTTCCCATATTTTGGCATAACAATAATATAACACTTTTTTCAGTCGGTTCTTCCAAAACTTTTAACAATGCATTAGCAGCATTTTCATTCATTTTATCTGCCGGATTAATTATCAGGATACGATAACCGCTGGCAGAACCTTTAAGAGATAAAAATTGAATACCTTCTCGAATATCATCAATAGTTATCTCTCTTTTGTACGAAAGAGTTTTATCAGTGTCCACACTTTTACCGGCTAAAATCATCTTTTGTATATCCCGTTTAGCCTCATCCGTCAAACCACATTCCAACCACTTTACATCCGGTTCAAAAAGTGTTTTATCCTTATATTTTTTATTTAACAATACAGAACAAATATCGTAAATAAAAGATATTTTTTCATAATCATATCCACCTGTTATCAACCAAGAACCAGATATTTTATCTGTTTCCTTTGCCTTTTTTATCTGTTCAATCGGTTCTATCATTATCTCACTCTTTCCTGAATAACCTTCATAATTTTTTGGTGTATTTCATCAACCGTTTTAGTGGCATCTAAAACAACATATCGATTATTATTTTTAGACAACTCTAAAAATCCCTGTCTTAAATTTTGATGAAACAAGATATCCATACTTTCAAAACGTTTTTCATCATTTCCACATCGCTCACAGCTACGTTTTAATCCGATAGCAGGATCAATATCTAAAACAAATGTTAAATTCGGCTGAAAATTACCGGCAATTAAATGATAAACAGACTGAATGTTATCAATCGTATCCTGTTTTTTACCATAGCCATACCCCTGATAAGCAATTGTACTGTCTAAAAAACGGTCGCAAATAACAACTTTACCCTCTTGCATGGCTGGCCAAATTGTTTGAGTTAAATGATTCCGACGGGCTGCCATAAACAAAAGAGTTTCCGTTATACCATCCCAACGACTTGATTTCCCTTTCACCAACAGTTCCCTAATTTGTTCTGCTCCTATACTACCACCAGGTTCACGTGTCAGGATACAATCTTTTCCCATTTTTTTTAACTTGTCAACCAACAGACGGCTTTGGGTAGATTTACCGGTACCTTCACCACCTTCAAAAGTAATAAAATATCCTGTATTCATCTTAAAACCATGATAAAATAACTGCTTTTAACTTCCCAAAATAGCCCACTTTTGCAACATCTGATGCAGCCAATAAATCTGCGGTCCTTGTTTGATTATTTGGACCACGAACGATGACCTGTCCTAATTTTTGTCCTTTAACAATCGGAGCAGATACAGGTTGATTATAATGTATTTCGGCACGAATTTCCGGTGTATCCCCTTTTGGAACAGTTACTATTAGATCATCGTTAACAACTGCAGAAACTGTTGGTTCAACACCTAACCAGACCGGAATAGTATCAACAGTTTCATCGGATTGATACATTTTGACATTTTCAAAAGCCCCCAGCCCCCAATTAACAATTTTTTTAGATTCTTCTTTTCTATCTGCCATTGTTTTCAGACCATTGATAACCATAATCAATCGCCGACCGTCCAATGATTTAACGGAACCAGTCAAACCGTAACCGGATTTTTCCGTATGTCCTGTTTTCAAACCATCAGCACCAGAGACATCATATAACAGAGGATTCCTGTTTCCTTGTTTAATGCCGTTATAAGTAAACTCTTTTTCGGAATAAATCGGATAATATTCCGGAAAATCCCGTATCAAAGCCTGTGCTAATTTAGCCAAATCAAAAGAACTCATTTCATGTCCTTTTTGAGTCAATCCGGTTGCATTTTTAAATGTTGCATTTTCCAGTCCTAATTCTTTTGCTTTACGTGTCATAATATCGGCAAATACTTCTTCACTACCCGCCATATTTTCAGCCACCACAATACAAGCATCATTACCGGATTGAACAATAATTCCCCGAATTAGATCCTTGACTTTTACTTTTTGATTAGGACTAAGAAACATTGTAGAACTGCCACTTTTAGCCCCCCCTTTTTTCCAAGCATTTTCAGATACACTAAACTCTGTATCAAGGGTCAGTTTACCGGACTTCAATGCTTCAAAAATCATATAAGCGGTCATTAACTTACTCATTGAAGCAGGAGGCATAGGAATATCTGCCTGTTTATTCAACATTACGTATCCTGTATCTGCATCCATTAAAAGGGCATATTTTGCCTTAGTTTCAAAAGCATTTGCCTGACAGGCGAGTATAAAAGTTCCGGCTAGAACACTTAAAAAAATATTTTTTTTCATTATAATTTCCTTTTCCTTACTTCATATTTTTTATCCAAGCATCTTTATAACCTGCTTGCTGAACCTGAGACAAGACTGATTGAGCGTCCTGTTTTGTCGTAAACGGTCCGATAGATACCGCCTTTAATTTACCAACATCACCGATAACAACAGGCCCGATTGTTTTCAAAGAAGAAACAGCCTTGGATACATTACTTTCACTACCAAAAGCACCAACTTGGATATACCATGTTCCTAGTTCAACAGACATCTTTTCTTCAGCCTTTTCCTCTTTCGGTATATCCTGTGAAATTACTGAAACATTCTTTTCTTCAACAATTTCTTCTACCGGTGTTTCTTCAATAACGACTACTTCCGTTTCAACAGAAACTGTTTCAATTTGAGGTAGGGATTCTACTGAAACGGTCCCATCATAAATTGGTTCAAAAAAACTATCCTCTGGCTGATAAATCGGTTGCGAATCACCAACGGGAATAATATCAAACGATATTTCTTCATCACTTTCAATATACTCTTCCAGTTGAGATTTTAAGCGTTTACTTTCATCCGGCAAAATATCCACTTGTACTAACGTTGTACCAGTTTCTGGTAATTCCAATGCTTCGGCCGTTTTTCGCGATACATCTATTAAACGGCTGTTGACAGCAGGACCTCGATCATTGACCCGAACAATGGCCGTATTCCCATTTTCCAAATTCGTGATACGGACAAGACTTGGTAACGGAAGTGTTTTGTGTGCCGCTGACATTAAATTATCATCAAATATTTCTCCATTTGTTGTTAGACGATTCTGCTCATCACGAGAATACCAAGAAGCAAACCCTTTTTCACTGTATTCCATATTTTCCTGAGGCGTATACAAAACGCCCTTTATCTGATAAGGACTACCTATGTAATAGACACCTTGTTCCGGTGCATCATCATAAGGATTACCTGAACGAAATAAAAATCCGTTTTCACTACATCCTCCTAGAAAAGACGTTAAAATAATAACAGAAAGAGTATATTTTAAACCTTTAATCATTTTTATAACACCCCATATTTTTTAATAAATTGATATTCGGATACCCATCTGGTATCATTTGATTGTCATTTTGAAAACAACGCAAAGCCTGACGTGTTTTCGGGCCGACACGCCCATCAGGATCATCTTCCAAATATTTATTATCTTTCAGATACCCTTGCATACACATAATATCCTCTGTCCTTAAAGCCTGATAATCATCCGGTTTGAGCGAACAGATATTTCTTCGCATAATTGAATCAGCTAATAATCCCGCCGTCAAAGCATATAATTCCATCTTATTCCAACGCATAATTAAGCGAAAATTCGGGTAAGTTAAAAAAACAGGCCCTGATACTCCCATAGGCATTCTTAACTCAGAAACAGTTTCCCACTCATTTTTCGGAAAATCAGATAAATATTTTGGTCTTATTCCCTGTTTTTTCCAATACGAAACAGGTTTTATCTCATTTTTTTGAATTACATCCCAATTAAAATTATCGGGTAAGATAACCTCTCTTCCCCAAGGTTCTGTTCCATTCCAGCCCATTTGCGATAAATAGTTTGCTGCCGATGAAAAAGCATCTGGCATATTACGAACAATATCCCGCCGACCGTTATTATCACCATCTACGGCATATGCCTGAAAAGTTGTCGGCATAAATTGAAAATGCCCAAATCCGCCATCCCAAGAGCCAATATCAGGCGCAACAGAAAATTCTTTTTCCAGTATTTTGAAATAAGCCAACAATTCATTTGTAAAAAATGTTCTTCTGCGGGGATGATAGGCTAAACTTCCCAAAGAATTAAGCATATTGACACTTCCTTTAAAACTACCATAATTCGTTTCCATTCCCCATAAAGCCAGTAAATATTCTTTTTGAACACCATATTTCTTTTCAACTTTCGACAACCATGTCGGATACTTATTCAACATTTTTTGCCCCTGATCGATTTTTTGTTTCGTCAAGCGTGTTTGGGTAAAACTGTAAAAATCAGATAAATATTCCGGTTTTTTCATATCCAATTGAATAACGCGTTCTAACAATTCCATTTTAGGCAGATGTTTATCTAAAACATCAGAAGAAATTCCTTTTTTGACAGCTTCCTGATAAAATTCTTCCTTCCATTTTTCAAATTCCGAATCGGCACAAGCACTATTTGAAAAATTTATAGACATACAAAATAATACACAAAACACTGATTTTAAAATACTTTTCATTTTTTATCCTTTTTTCTGATACTATCATAACCTATTTTTTAAAAAAAATCACTTGATTTTTTATTTTTTTTCTGTATAAATATAGATACCTTAAAAAAAAGACTATATTTTCTTATTGGAGAGGTGGTCGAGTGGTTTAAGGCTCCGGTCTTGTTCACAAGGCGTGTAACGCCGAAGTAGAACGTAGCAACGCGGAGTACAAACAAAGGCGATGAATTGCGTCAGCAAGACATCACGACGGTTTTCAGAGCAGACCGCACATTATCTGGAAACCCTAATATGTGGAGAGGTGGTCGAGTGGTTTAAGGCTCCGGTCTTGAAAACCGGCGTGGGGGTAACCCTACCGTGAGTTCGAATCTCACCCTCTCCGCCAATTTAAACACCCTATACGGGTGTTTTTTTATAGATAAAAGAAAACTCACGGTTATAAGTTCGTCACGAAACGATATTCAATCCTTAATTTAGAAAATTGATAAATTATTAAAAATATGATATAACAGATACATACAACTTATTAAAACAGGATACAATCTATGACGGATAAAAAAATAAAATTTCCATCATGCGGGTATTTTTTATAAAAATCCCCCACTTATTTAGTGGGGAGACACATCTGTTTAAATTTTATATCCCATTAATTTTATTGCTTTTTCTTTTGTTTTAAGATGATCGATTTAAAGGTACATTTTTGTCCACTACTTTTTTGTCTTGTTTAATTTTATGAGACAAACAAAAGAACAAAGACTTACATATTTATTGATTTAATCATTAATTGGTCAATTTAAACGTACCTTTATGTTATAATAAAAGTATAAGATCAATTTTAACAAGGAGATATGATATGGAAAGACAAGATAAAGAATTAATAATAAATATTGCCAACGAACTTCAAAGTGGCTTACGTCGCATAAGTACTTTTGTTGACTCTTTAGATACTAACATGAAGAAAGAATTACAAAAATCAGCCGATTTTTTCGCTGATGAAACACGTATGCTCCGTAATACCATTAACCACTTATCTGATACACAACTACAAACCATCACTAATTTGTCTGAAAATCTCAAGACATTTACTTCAACTATAAGCCGTTTAGAAAGTTCCATAGAAAGAAACACACGTGCGATGGAACAACAAGGAAAAATCATGGAACAATTCTTGTCTATAATGACAGAAGGAAAAAAAGTAGAATCCGAGCCTAAGAAAAAACATGAAACAAATCACGCCGTTTTAAATAAAGCAGCCGACTCTATAAAACCTAAAGAAAGATTTGACAGAGATGCTCTTATTACGCTTTTAGCTACATCCCAAAGAGATGAAAAAGTTGATGGGTTTGTTTTTTATCGTTTGGGTATAAATGACAAAGCACGAGAAACAGCAATAAGTAAGCTAAAACAAAGTGGTATTATGGTTAGCAATAACAATGGTCTTTGTGCTATTCTAAAAGATGACAATAGTGAAGCCTATTACTTACTCAAACAATATGATACGGATAGAAAAAATGAAAAAAATTCATCACTTGTCCAAGAAGTCATGAAACGCAGAGAAGAGATGAAACAACTGGCACGTCTCCCCCAAAATCCCGGCAGGGCCTAATTAAAACCTATCTTCGTTGATAATCTAACTCTTTGGATACTTTCAATAAGGTCTGAAGAGGTTTCTTCTACGTAATAAATAAATTCAAGGCATTATAGATCACACAATTCTTCCACAGATTCCCTGCCCGATATGCACAATTGACTAATTTTAAATAGGTCTTGATATTGTGCGGTGTTTCTTCCGTATTACCGCTGATATCATTCATTAAAAAAACATGCTGTTTTTTTTGATCTTTCAATTCCGTTCGGATAAAATCCTGATTTTCTCTCGGCAGTTTTGATAGAACCGAACTTATTTTTTTAAAGACGACATTTACGGGAAACCTCTTTTAAAACAAAAGAAAGCATTCCCCTGTCATCTATAAAAAATACTGATATTAAGAAAACGTTTAAAAGAATTAGACAATCAAAAAATCATTATAAGGTAATTTAACAATTAAAAAAGCCATCCTTTTTAGAATGGCTTTTTGTTTTACTTTTTGTCATCGCCAAACAAAGGTCGCCCTTGCATCATACGACTGGACTGCGATTCAATCAGTGTTTGTAAATTGATTGTTTCATTTCTGATTAAACTACGCATTTGATCTCCCCCAGTTAGATGCGGACTGGCAAAAGCACAAGACAAGACCGGTCTTAAAACTTCCGATCCTTCCAACTTTTGGTGTACAACGGCCAAAATACCACGAGCCAATAAGTCAGCAGCCAAACTTTCAGTTAAACCGGCACCGGAAGCATACTTAATTAAAGATTCCAATGCGTCTTCAACCGTACTGGCGTGAATGGTTGAAAAAACCAAGTGACCGGAAGTAGCAGCCCGTAAAACCTGAGAAGCCGTTTCCGGTGTCCGGATTTCCCCTACCAAAATATAACGTGGTCTGGAACGCAGAGCTGATTTAATACCATCCCCCCATCTTTCATTTAGAACAGGACATTGTTTACACAAACCAAGGCCACCATTTTGAGCATGATACAAACCATCCAAAGGCATTTCCGGCGGATCTTCAATGGTGTACATAAAACCACCATCCATTTCCAAAAACTTCTTCATAATAGCGGAAGCCGATGTTGTTTTACCCATACCCGTCGGTCCACCGAATAAAATCAATCCAGATTCCTTGGATAATGTTAATAAATAATCAACGACATGTTTCGGCAAACCCAATGTATACACATCAGGTACAGTAGTCGGCATTTTACGACAATTATACTGCGGTCCGGTCAATGTCATCACCCGTTCCACACGATAAGATTCTCCAGCAAAACGAATCGCATAACTGGAAGCACCAGTATATCCCTGTTCCAATGCTTTATAAAAATCTTCCAAATCATCTGATTTAAACGGCACCAAAGCAAATGAGGTACTCTTATCTCGGATATAAGCAACTTTTTCAGCTGTATACCAAATATCTGAAAAAGGAATAGAATTTAAAGATTCTACAACAACCACTTTTTGATCTTTACCTAACAACCGTTCAATTCGTTGCATAGCTGTTTCCGTTTTAAAATCAACTTCCCTTTTATCGGATGCTTCTCCTAAAATATCTTCCAGTTTTTCCAACTTTTCATCATGTTCAGTTAATTCTACGTCATTTCCATTCGGTGTAATCGGACGTTCAAATCGTGAAGACGTACCTGTTTCAGTTATTTGTTCTGCCTTCGGTGGTGGGGCAAAACGCGAATCGTCTTCTGCCATAAATTCTGGCTCCGGTTGTATAACCGTTTCTGAAACAATCGGTTCATCTACTACCTGCGGTGCAACCGGTGGCGGAGCAAAACGCGAATCGTCTTCTGCCACAAATTCCGGCTCCGGCTGTATAACCGTTTCTGAAACGATCGGTTCTTCCACTATCTGCGGTGCAACCGGTGGTGGGGCAAAACGCGTATCATCTTCTGCCACAAATTCCGGCTCCGGCTGTATAACCGTTTCTGAAACAATCGGTTCATCTACTACCTGCGGTGCAACCGGTGGTGGGGCAAAACGCGAATCGTCTTCTGCCACAAATTCCGGCTCCGGCTGTATAACTGTTTCTGAAACGATCGGTTCATCTACTACCTGCGGTGCAACCGGTGGCGGGGCAAAATGAGAATTATCTTCTGGGGAAGAAGAAATATCCTGTGCTTGAGAACGAATACCTGACACGGGTATTTTTTCATCTATCTCTGCAATAAAATCATTGTCCGATGTTACTTCTGGTTGTGTCATTAGATTAACTGTTTCCGAAACAACAGAGTCCGGTATATTTTTCGATTCTGTCATTGGCGGAGGCGACCAAGCCTGCGGTTCTAAATTGTCAATTGTTTCGTTTACTTCAACTTTATTTTGTGAAAATAATCTGGGTGGTTTTGGAAAAGCCATTTTAATACTCCTTACATTTAACTCTTTATTTTTGACATAAAGATTTCATTTTTGCAACTTATTTTGTAGAAAAAATAAAAAAAATTAAAAAAAACACTTGATTTTTAGTTTTTTAGAGTGTATAAATAGAACACATTCTCGGTAGATTTTAGAGGGTGGGACTGAAAAGCCCCGCTTTTTTTTATAACAACAAAGGAACAAAGAATGGATATTTGTAAAAAAATAGAAACAGAAATTACACCTTCGTTAGACGAAATGGGATACGAAGTCGTTCGTGTTGCCTTGAATGGGCAAGAAACAAAAGTTTTGCAGGTTATGGCTGAACGAAAAGATCGGATAGATATGACCGTAGATGATTGTGCCGATATCAGTCGGACAATATCGGCCTTACTAGATGTATCTGATCCTTTTTCTGGTCGTTATACTTTAGAAGTTTCTTCTCCAGGTTTGGATAGACCTCTGGTCCGTCCGGAAGATTATGCCCGCTTTATTGATGATATTGCAAAAATAGAATTATTTCAAGAAATCAATGGTAGAAAACGATTTAAAGGCCGTATTAAAGGCTTGGCTGAAAATCAAATTGTATTGTTTGACTTTGAAGGAACGGAAATGAAAATTCCCTTTTCGGATATTGCAAAAGCCAAATTAATGTTAACTGACGAGTTATTACAAAAACATCAAAATAAGAAAGGAAAATAAATAATGTTACAAGATTCAACTTTACCAAGACCGGAACTTATTCAAATGGCTGACTTGCTGGCCCGTGAAAAAGGTATTAGCAAAAACGCTGTTTTAGAAGCAATGGAACAGGGTATTTCCAAAGCCGGTCGTTCTAAATATGGTCCGGAATATGATATTCGGACAAAAATAGATCAAAATACAGGGGCTATTCAAATGGCTCGTTATATGACGGTTGTTGAAACAGTTGAAGATGAATTTACCCAAATTTCGGAAGAAGAAGCCAAACGCAAAGATAAATCTTTGGAAATTGGTGACGAAATCGTTGACTACTTACCTCCTATGGACTTTGGCCGAATTGCTGCTCAAACAGCAAAACAAGTTATCACACAAAAAGTACGTGATGCAGAACGCCTGCAACAATACAACGAAATGAAAGATAAAAAAGGTCAAATCGTAAACGGAACCGTTAAACGTATTGAAGGTGGTAATTTAATCGTAGAAGTAGGTCGTGTAGAAACATTGTTGCGTCGTGATGAATTGATACCTCGTGAAACATATCGTGTTGGAGATCGTATTCGGGCTTTGGTTTTGGATGTTCGTTCTGAAACACGAGGACCTCAGGTATTTTTAACACGTTCCCATCCGCAATTTTTATCTGCTTTATTTACAGCAGAAGTTCCCGAAATTTACGATGGTTCCATTGAAATCAAAGGTGTTGCCCGTGATCCAGGATCTCGTGCAAAAATTGCTGTTTATGCAAAAGATTCAACAGTAGATGCCCGCGGGGCCTGTATCGGTCTGCGTGGTATACGGATTCAGGCTATTGTAACAGAATTACAAGGTGAAAAAATTGATGTTGTTTTATGGTCTCCGGAACCGGCAAACTTTATTGTCAATGCCTTAGCACCAAATGAAGTTTTAAAAATAGTCATTGATGAAGAAGCCGGAAATGTTGAAATCGTTTTACCGGAAGACCAACTTTCTTTAGCCATTGGTCGTCGGGGACAAAACATCCGTTTAATCAGCCAATTGACTGGTTGGCATATTGATATGATGACCGAAGCACAGGAAGCCGAACACCGTCAATCCGAAACAAAAGAACGCGTTGACTTGTTTATGCACGCTTTAGATATTGATGATATGATGGCTCATATTTTGATACAAGAAGGTTTTGCTAAAGTTGAAGATATTGCCTATATTGGATTGAACGAACTGGCAGAAATTGAAGGCTTTGATGAAGTATTGGCGGAAGAATTACAAAATCGTGCCAAGGCTTATTTGGTCGCTAAACAAGATTCCTTAAACAAACAGATTGAAGAACAACATGTCGGCGAAGAATTGAAAAATATGAAAGGTTTAACGCTGGATATGGTTGCTGCTTTAGGGAACGCCGGTGTTAAAACATTGGATGACTTTGCTGATTTATCTTCTGATGAACTGTTGGATATTATCGGTGAAAAAGCCATGTCTCAGGAAGAAGCTAATGATTTAATTATGAAAGCACGGGAACACTGGTTTGAATAAGGAAATATATAAACATAACCATAAAAATCGCCCCCGTTCAACTGATGTCGGTTTAAAGCGGTGCTTTATGACGAAAGAAATGCATCCCCGTACCGAGATGCTCAGATTCGTTGTATCACCGGATAAAACTGTTGTCTTTGATGCCGACGAAAAGTTGGGGGGGCATGGTATGTGGCTGATGGCAGATAAAGATTTGTTAAATGAAGCTTGTGAAAAACGTATTTTTTACAAAGCAGCCAAAGGAACGGTTAAAATTCCGGAAGACTTAACCGAACAGGTCGACAATATTATGAAACAACGCTGTTTAAATTTATTATCCCTCTGTCGCAAAGCCGGTTTATTGATATTTGGCTATGAAGCTGTAAAAAAAACAATTGCCCAACAACAAATTGTTACTGCTTTTGAAGCTGTTGATTCATCTGAAAGAGGACAAAGTAAAATTTATCGTTCGGAAGAAACTTTTTCTATCTTTAAAATTTTTACACGTTCGGAACTGGGAAAAATTGCCGGTTTTGATGAAATCGTTCATTTAGCACTTTTAAATGGAAAGTTATCAGATAAAGTTATACAATTGGCCTATAAAATAACCTTATTCCAAAAGAAAAAAAACTGAAAGGATAAACAATGACAGAAGAAAAGAAAACATTGACATTATCAGGAAAAACATTGTCTCTGCGGGGAAAGGTTTCTTCAGGAAACGGTTCAGGTGTTCAAGTAGAAGTTCGTAAAAAAAGAATTATAACACAAGAACAAAAAACAACAATCCTAACGCAGGATGCCAGCAATAAGTTAAAATTAGTGCAAGAGGCTCAACGTGTTGCAGAACATGCCCGTCAGGAAGAAGAAGCCCGTCGTAAAAAAGCGGAAGAAATACGTTTAGAGAATGAAAAACGGATGCAAGAAGAAGCAGCCCGTAAAGCCAAAGAAGAAGAAAAACAAAAAGAATTGGCTGCTGAAAAGGTCGAAGCTGAAAAAAATCAACAGTCCGCTTCTTTGAAAGAAAATACGCATGATAAAAAACATCTGGAACGGGAAACGCCTTTAAAACGGGAAATGGAAGATCGTCCTCGTAAAAATGAACATGTGGAAAAACGAAATAACGGAAAAATCAATTTAAATGCTTTCCGAAATATGTCATCTGCCGATGATGACGATGATGACGGGACGGAACACAGACGCCGTCGGAGTTTAAGTTCCATTAAACGGGCCCAGGAAAAAGAACGTCAGAAACAATATGCAGCGGCTCACCCACAGGAAAAAATCATTCGTGAAGTTATTATTCCCGAAACAATTACCGTTCAGGAATTAGCTAATCGGATGAGTGAGAAAGGAGCAACCGTTGTTAAAACATTGATGAAACTGGGTATGATGGTAACAATTACCCAAACCATTGATGCCGATACGGCTGAGTTGGTTGTCGGTGAATTGGGACATAAATTCAAGCGGGTAGCCGATTCGGATGTAGAAGATGTTTTAAAAACAGAAGAAGATAATCCCGCAGATTTAACAACCCGTCCACCGGTTGTAACAGTTATGGGGCACGTTGACCATGGTAAAACATCTTTATTAGATGCTTTGCGATCAGCAAATGTTGCTGCTGGGGAATCAGGTGGTATTACACAGCATATCGGTGCTTACCAGGTGCAATTGTCCAATCATCAGAAAGTTACCTTTATTGATACGCCGGGACACGAGGCTTTTACAGCCATGCGTGCCCGTGGAGCAAAAGTAACAGACTTGGTTGTCTTGGTGGTTGCAGCCAATGATAGCGTTATGCCTCAGACGATTGAAGCAATTCACCACGCCAAAGCCGCCGGTGTTCCGATTGTTGTTGCCATTAATAAAATTGACGTCACAGGGGCTAATCCACAAAAGGTCCGTATGGATTTATTACAGCATGAAGTTGTTGTCGAATCCATGGGGGGCGATGTTTTGGAAGTAGAGGTTTCTGCCAAAAAACGTATCAATTTAGATAAATTGATTGAAGCAATCCTGTTGCAAGCTGAAATTTTGGACTTAAAGGCTTCTGCGAATCGTTCTGCCGAAGGGGTTGTTGTTGAAGCCCGTATGGAAAAAGGACGTGGTTCCGTTGCAACCGTTCTGGTTCAAAAAGGAACTTTAAAAATCGGGGACGTCTTTGTCTGCGGTCAGGAATGGGGACGTGTTCGTTCTTTATTTAACGATAAAGGTCAACGCGTAAAAGAAGCCCTGCCCGCTCAACCGGTTGAAATTATCGGATTACAAGGGGTTCCCAGTGCCGGTGATGACTTTACGGTTGTAGCTGACGAAGGGAAAGCCCGTGAAGTTGCAGGCTATCGTCAACGTAAAGCCCGCGAATCCTTGCAGGTTAAAAAGATTAGTACAGCAGAAAATTTGTTGGCTCAAATTAAAGCCGGCGAAATTAAGGAATTGCCGGTCTTGGTTAAGGGCGATGTTCAAGGTTCTGTTGAAGCCTTAAATGGTATCTTGTCCAAAATTGCCAACAATGAAGTTAAAGTTCATGTTCTGCACAGTGGTGTTGGTGCTATTAACGAATCGGATATTACTCTGGCACGGGCATCAAAAGCCATCATCATTGGGTTTAATGTACGGGCCAATGCAGGTGCTCGTGAACTGGCAAAACGGGATAATGTTGACATTCGTTATTATTCTATCATTTATGATGTAGCCAATGATATGAAAAAAGCTGTTGCCGGTCTGTTAGAACCGGAATTGCGTGAAAAGATTTTGGGCTATGCCGAAGTCCGTCAGGTTATTTCCATTTCCAAGGTTGGTAAAGTTGCCGGCTGTATGGTTAAGGAAGGCTTGATTAAACGTGGCGCCAAGGTTCGTATCTTACGTGATAACGTTGTCATTTACACCGGTGCTTTAACACAATTAAAACGGTTCAAAGATGATGTAAAAGAAGTCAAAGAAAGTTTTGAATGTGGTGTCAGTTTTGAAAACTATGACGATATCAAAGTCGGTGATATGATTGAATGCTTTGAAATGGAAGAAATCGCCGTTGATGTCAAATTTGACGGTATCTAAAGAAAGCATAACAAAACCACCCCTTGATTGATTTCAAGGGGTGGTTTTATTTCTATAAGCATACCCACAAATAATGGTAGTATATTATAAAAAAAATTCATTATTTGCACACAGCATAATAACTACTAGATGTACCGCGATCAGATACATAAACCTGTTGCATACCTGTCTTTATTATATATGAATGCTTTGAATTATTATTACTAGTTGGTGCCCAATTACCAAAACCGTCATCCAGATAATAAACACCATCTGACACCCAATATGAATAGCCCCCTAGTTTATTCTGTAAATCTGACCAAGTAAACGTTCCTGTACATTCACTATACGAACATTTAGCGTCGTAATCCTGATATCCTCCCGTAACTCCTAAATCTGAAAGAGATACCAAAGATTTGCCATAAGCTTTACAGAAATTCACAGCTCCCCACCAACTAGTATAATTAGAACTTACTGTATAATCATCAGGCACATAGTTGTTTTTCTTTGCTACCCTACAGTAACCTATCAAACTATTCCAATAATCTTCGTAATTTCCTGTATTGGCTGTACTTGAAGAACTATAAAGCTGACAAAAGCATTTTTCACCACCGCCATTCGTTGCACACCAATCATCACAATCGCTATTATTAGAACATTCATCAAGTGTTTCAGGAGGAGAAACAGGAATACAAAGACCATTGTAAATACATTCTTCACCTTCTTCGCATGCTGGATTACATTCAGATGTATTATCATTATTTCCACCACCAGAACTGACTTTA
Organism: Alphaproteobacteria bacterium; assembly: GCA_045613285.1. Taxonomy (GTDB): domain Bacteria; phylum Pseudomonadota; class Alphaproteobacteria; order CAAHEQ01; family UBA3637; genus CALXZG01. Next base: position 27,533 of record JAZLAQ010000023.1, read on the forward strand.
TTCGGGTCAAGGACGTCATTAAACACATAAGTCAAAGCATTTGCTTCACCCTCCGCACAGGTGGCTTCCGCAAAACCAATACCGCCTAATTCAGCTTTAACGGCATTGGATATGCCTTGGTCTTGTAAGCGTTCACAGACTCCTTGTTCTATTCCACTAATCTCAATACCAAACTGATCGGTCGGATAACCCTCTGTTTTCAGGGCTACCCCATAATCCCCGATTTTCTGACCTGCATATTCTACAAATGAGGGTGTACCACTTAATATCATTTGTTGGGAGGCAACAACAGCCCGTTGAGATACACCAGCCAAAATATCATTAGCCTTACTTTTGTTCATTGCATGAGTATAACCTGCTATCCCACCGATAGACAATACCCCGATAATCGCCAGTACACCCAGCATTTCCACCATACTCCGGCCGGATTCGGTTGTTGTTTGTTTATTGATTTCTGTCATTTTATTTTTTTCCTTTCATTGTTAAATATGACTTGTTTTCAACGTATACAAAAAACTCCCTGTTCCCAGCGGAACAGAGATTCCTTAATTATCCTCACTATCTGATTTTTACATACAGTTATCCGATAGATAGATAGATAGATAGATAGATAGATGGTCGCACACCTTAACACACTTGTCAAGCGTTTTCTTCATCTTTTTTATCCTTTTTTCTATCTTTCTTATATCCATATATCCCTTTTATCATACTTCAAATTTTATTGCAAGGAAAATATATATGAATAAATCAAAAATACAAATTATTCCCATAAAAAACTATTGCCGTCCTGTACTACCGAAACCACCAGTTCCTCGGTCCGTATCAGTATTGACAGACTGAACAGCTATAATTTCGGGCTTTACAATAGGGCAAACAACCGCCTGAGCAATTCTATCCCCTGGGTTAATAACAAAATCCTGTGTTCCTAAATTGACCAGATTCGTTTTCAATTCCCCCCGATATCCGAAATCAACCGTCCCCGGTGTATTCGTAACAGAAATACCAAATTTAGCTGCCAAACCGGAACGGGGACGAACCTGAATTTCATACCCGATTTCATCCCCAAAGGGATAAGGTCCCTGAAACTCAATTTTAATACCGTTATCAATCAAGACATACTGCCCCGGTTTCAAAACCATCGGTTCAGAGATAGCCGCCCGCAAGTCAAAGCCGGAATCCCCTGTATGCTTATAGTTTAATTCACCCCAACTTTTATTATAATTTTCCAAATATTCTATTAAAAGACGCATTTTACATTTTCTCCTTATTCCCCGAGTATATCATTCTTTTATAACAGGTGCAACGAAAAAAACAAAAACACCCTATAAAAAAGGTTGCTTTTTTTGAAAAAATGGTTATAGTATAGTTTATTCAAAACAGAAAGGAAACAAATGTTAATTTCACAAGCGTTTGCTCAAGCAACAGAAACAGCCTCTCAAACAGCTTCTATGGGAAGTGGATTGGCTCAATTATTGATTATTGTTATTATTTTCTACTTTATCGTTCTTCGTCCTCAACAAAAACGTATTAAAAAGCATGAAGCCGAACTTAATGCAATTATTAAAGGCACTGAAATCGTTGTCGGCGGTTTCGTCGGTAAAGTTGTCAAAATTAAACCAAACAATCAATTATTGGTTGAATTGGCAGATGGTATTCAAGTTACTGTTTTACGTTCCTATGTATCTCAAGTCAAATTTGAAACATCTCCTGAACAGATAAAAAAATAGCGAAAGGATAACAAAATGTTTGGATATTCAAAATTTAAAGTCGCCGTGATCAGTGGGGTTTTGGCTTTAGGTGTTTTCTTTGCCTTACCAAATTTCTTACCAACTGAAACATACGAAAAATTACCCAAGGATGTACGTTCTTGGTATCATCCCGTTACTCTGGGATTAGACTTGCAAGGTGGTTCTTATTTGTTAATGAAGGTTGATGCCGATACCTTGAAACAAGAAAAATTAGAAGCCCTTGCCGATGTTTTACGTCCGGTATTACGAGAAAATAAAATCTATGCTAAAGTCAATGTAACCGATGGTACTTTACAAGTAAAACTAATCGATTCATCAAAATCTTCCGAAGCTCGTGATTTAATCAGAAAGCAGGAAAATGTTGCTATGAATATCACGGTAGATGATGGTACAATAACAGCTACCTATTCAAATGAAGCTTTGGATGAAATGAAAAAACAGGCAGTAGAACAGTCTATTGACATCGTCCGTCGCAGAATTGATGAACTGGGAACCAAGGAACCTCAAATTCAAAGACAGGGATTGGACAGAATTGCCATTCAATTGCCTGGGGTACAGGATCCTTCCGAAATTCGTGATTTAATGGGGAAAACCGCTAAGATGTCCTTTCATCTGGTTGATGAAGGAATATCACCGCAAGCGGCTCAAATGGGAAAATTACCCCCGGATTCTATGTTGTTGACCGGTGAAGAAACCGGATATATCGTTGTTAAACGGTCTGCTGTTGTTGGTGGTGAAAGTCTGGAAGATGCCCGTGGTTCTTATGATGAAAACGGATCTCCGGTAGTATCTTTTACCTTTAAATCCATTGGAGCTAAAAAATTTGCCAATGTTACACGAGAAAATGTCAATCGTCGTTTAGCTATCGTGTTGGATGGAAAAGTCATTAGTGCTCCTGTTATAAACTCCCCCATTACAGGTGGTAAAGGCATTATCACCGGAAACTTTACCGTTCAAACCGCTAATGATTTGGCTCTGTTGTTACGCTCTGGTGCCTTACCGGCTCCGCTGGAAGTTGCAGAAGAACGTGTCGTAGGTCCTGGTTTAGGTGAAGATTCCATTAAAGCCGGTTCTATGGCCTGTTTAATCGGTTTGATTGCTGTTATTGTATTTATGTTGGTTGTCTACGGCTGGTTTGGTATTGTTGCTGATTTGACTTTATTAGCAAATGGTATTTTACTATTGGCTGCATTAAGCGGATTAGGTGCAACATTAACCCTTCCCGGTATGGCAGGTATTGCCCTAACAATCGGCATGGCTGTAGATGCAAATATCTTGATTTTAGAACGAATGAAAGAAGAAATGATGCATGGCATTTCTGTTCCTGCTGAAGTTGTTAAACGGGGTTTTGCCGGTTCATTTTCGGCTATTTTAGATGGTCAATTAACAACATTATTTGCTGCTTTGTTTTTATTCTGGTTAGGATCCGGTCCGGTTCGCGGTTTTGGTGTTACACTGGGATTGGGATTAGCAACCAGCTTATTTTCAGCAATTTTCGTTAATAAACTGATTTTAATGACATGGTTAAAAATCAGAAAACCCAAGAATATTAATTTGTAAAGGAATATGACAATGAAAAAATTATTCAAAAAACGTGAACTTAAAATCGATTTTATCCGTCAAAGAATGTTCGGATATATCTTGTCAGTAATTTTATTGATCGTATCAATTGTTTCCTTTGCAACACAAGGACTAAATTATGGAATTGACTTTGAGGGCGGTATTTTGTTGGAAGCCACTTCCGAACAAGTTATTGACTTGAACAAGACCAGAAATGATTTATCATTCTTGCGGGATTTATCTATTCAAACCGTCGGGACGGAAGGTAAAACAATCTTAATTCAGGCTCAAGTTGAAGAAAATGAAAATGCCAATCAATTGGTTAATCAAATTAAGTCAACTTTAGGTGATGGATATACATATGGGCAAATGGAAATTGTTGGTCCAACCATCGGGAAAGAATTGAAAGATAAAAGTCTCTTGGCTTCTATATTCTCATTATTAGCAATTGCTATTTATATTTGGTTCCGCTTTGAATGGCCCTTTGCCATTGGATGCTTATTATCATTAGCACATGATATGATTATTGTCGTCGGTGCTTTTTCAATATTCCAATGGGAATTTGATATGATTGTTGTGGCTGGCTTGTTATCTTTGGCCGGATATGATTGTAACGATTCTATTGTTACATATGATCGTGTGCGGGAAAACCTAAGAAAGTTCAGGAAATTACCAATAGATGATATTTTGAATAAAAGTGTTAATGAAACACTTTCCCGTACTATTTTAACCAGTTTGACGACTTTATTCGTTGTTTTAGTCTTATTATTTGCTGGTGGTGAAATTTTACGCGGTTTCTCAATTGCTATGGTATTGGGAACAATATTCGGAACATATTCTTCTATTTATGTAGCCGTTCCGTTATTAAGATACTTTGATCTACGAGGTATGGGCGAGTCAGTTGAACCAACCCAAATGGAAAAATAAAAAAGGGAGGGCCACTACCCTCCTTTTATTCTAATGAAAGGATATATCATGGATTTGCAAGGAAAAACAATTTTAACAGGTATCAAACCCACAGGAACACTACATTTTGGAAATTATGCCGGTGCATTAAAGCCAGCAGTTGAGTTGGGACATCAAGTTAATCGTCAAGGCGGTAAGCACATTATGTTTGTCGCTGATTATCATGCGATTAATGCCCTTAAAGATGCACCTTTATTAAAACAATTGACCCGAGAAATTGCTTGTGCTTATCTGGCATGTGGCGTAAATCCTAATGAAACTTATTTCTATAATCAATCCGATGTACCAGAGTTATTTGAGCTAACAACTATTTTAATGGCCTATACACCAAAAGGTTTCATGAACAAAGCTCACGCCTATAAAGCCGCGGTTGATAAAAATCTGGCAAAAGGGGAACCAAATGACGCCGGTATCAACATGGGGCTATATACCTACCCTGTTTTAATGGCTGCCGATATATTGGCTTATGACACGGATTTAGTTCCCGTCGGTAAGGATCAAGTTCAGCATGTTGAAATTGCCGCCGATATAGCGGGTTCCATTAATGCCCACTATGGGAAAGAAATATTTAAATTGCCAAAATATTTTACAACCGAAGCGACTCAGACCGTTCCTGGTACCGATGGCCGAAAAATGAGTAAAAGTTATAATAATGTTATCCCTTTATTTGCCGATGATGTAACACTTAAAAAAGCCGTTATGGGAATTAAAACGGATTGTCAGGATATTAATGCACCAAAAAATCCGGAGGAGATTCTTCTATATCAGATTGTGCAAGGTATTGCTCCTGCCGAAATTGTATCAGAGGTTCGAGAAGGTCTTGAAAAAGGTGGTATGGGTTATGGCACGATAAAAAAGATGCTGTTACAAGTTTTAATAGATGAAATTGCTGAAAAGCGGGAAAAATACAATTATTATTTAGAACACTATGATTTGGTAGAAGATATGTTAAAATCCGGTGCTAAACGGGCTAGAGCTTTGGTTCAACCGATTTTAGAACGGGTAAAAGATGCTGTTTTTTGCCGATAAAAACATACAAGAAAGATTTTTGATATGATTTCTGAAAAAGAATTTGTACACCGTGTTCAAACAGATATTTTACCAAATTTACAACACATTGAGAAAGAAAGAAAAAATCTAACTTTTAAAAGTGTTTTATTTTGTATTTTATCCTGTATAACTATTCTTTTACCTTTTGCTTACTTCTTTTTCTTTGCGTTTTTTGTTATAACAATATTTAGGTTAAACAATTTGTATAAAAAAGCTAAAAAGAAAATTTTTTTATTGCTTATAAATATTTTTGATAATTTAAATGTAGAAAATAAATTAAATAAACGTATTTTAGAACAATCTTTTCTATTTCCAAAATTTAATAGGATAATTCAAGATTATGCTTTAAGCGGAAATCTTAAAAAAACAGATTGTCTTATTTCAAAAATAAAACTTCGTCAAGTTAATAATAGTAACGAGATTACTGACTTTGTTTTTAATGGTATTCTTAATTTATATTCCCCTAAAAAAAACTTTATCCGGATATACATTACTGTCCAGTAATAAACAAAATTTTTTACCGGTACTAGAAAAAATACACCTAGAAGATATTGTATTTCACAAAAATTATTATGTCTGTTCCGATAATCAAATTGAAGCCAGATCACTACTAACTCCTATTTTCATGGAAAAATTAAAATCTTTAAAAAATTATTTTAAAAACAATAGATTAGAAGCATCTTTCTTTGGAAATCATCTTATCATTGCTATTTATACAAGACGAAACTTATTCAAACCGTTTTATTTATTCAGGGATATAAATAACATTAAAACATACCAAGATTTTTATAAAGATATAGAATTGTTTTATAATTCAATCAACGCATTAAGTATAGAAAACAAGTCGTTACCTTTAAAAGAGTCCCGTACCTATCACAAGACCTATAAAAAAATATCATATTTATCAAAAAAAAGAAATATTATTTTTAATATTCTGTTTCTTTTGGTTTATTTTTTGATTTTATTATTGCCAATCGGCGACAAGGATTTAAAAACGTTTATTTTCTTTGTTATTTTGATAGTTTGCAATATTACGTATAAACATTTTCCTTCCATATAATAACACTCCTTGACAATAAAATTAAAGTTCTTTATACTGACAAAAGTTTAAAAAGGAGATTTTCCCCCATGGGTATAAGTAAAAAAGAAAAACAGCAAATAAAAGAAAATTTTAAAAACATTAATATGATTCGGAATTACCGCCGAATGTACCCGTATGTAAAACCTTATTTATTTCGAGCAGTATTGGCTCTGGTTATTACGATTCCGTTGGGGGCCATGGATGCTGTTATTGCTTGGATTTTAAAACCGTATATGGACACAGTCTTAATTGAAAAGAATGTTCAAACAATGTCTCTGATACCCGTTTTTATCATTGTTTTTAGCTTGTTCCAAAGTCTGCTAAATTATGCTTCCACATATTTGAACAGTTGGGTCGGTAATAAGATTACCATGAATTTAAAGTTTGACCTGTTCAAAAAAATGATACATAATGAACCGGCTTTTTTTGATTCCAAAAGCTCTGGTGATATTCAATATCGTTTTAATACGGATGCAGAAACGGCATGTAGCGGATTATTGAATAATTTAAAATTATTTACAACACGTTTATTTTCTTCCGTTGCGTTAATTTTTGTTTTAATTTGGAATTCATGGCAGTTATCTATCATAGCATTAGTGGTCTTATTTGGGGCTTTATATCCGTTGATGGGACTTCGCAAACGAATAAAGGGTATCATTAATGATACAGTATTTTCCGGTTCTCGGGTTATGATGCATTACAATGAATCGTTTGTTGGTAATCGGGTTATTACATCTTATAATCTATATGACAACAGAGCAAAGATGTTTAAAGAAACGCTGACAACTGTTTTTAAATTAGGAATGAAAATGGTCAAACGGACAGGAATTTTAACCCCTTTGATGCATTTTATGATATCTATAGGCATAGCTGGTGTTGTCTGGTATGGTGGGTATTTAATTACAAGCAGCCAGATAACAGCTGGTCAGTTTGTGTCCTTTATAACGGCATTGTTGATGTTATACCATCCGATAAAATCTATTGGTAATTCTTTTACCAGCGTACAACTATCGTTTTTAGCAATGGAACGGGTCTTTGATTTATTAGAAACTATTCCATCTATCCGTAATAAAAAGAATGCTATTAAATTAGAAAAGATAAAGAAAGAAATTGTTTATAAAGATGTCCGTTTTGAATATGTCACCGGCCGCCCGATTTTAAAGGGTGTCAATTTAACAATTCCAAAAGGAAAATCGGTTGCATTTGTTGGTAACTCCGGAGGTGGAAAAACAACTTTTGTCAATTTATTACCCCGTTTTTATGATGTAAGTGACGGTTCAATCAGTATTGACGGAACAGATATTCGGAACATTGATTTACATTCTTTACGGGATAAAATTGCCATTGTATTTCAGGATAATATTTTATTTTCTGGGACGATTCGTGATAATATTCTGTTAGGTCGTGAAAATGCGACTGATTCTGAAGTAAACGAAGCCGTTACAAATGCTTGTTTGGATGAATTTATTCAAACTCTGCCCAACGGACTGGATACAGAAATCGGGGAAAGAGGTGTTTTATTATCCGGTGGCCAAAAACAACGTATTGCCATAGCCCGAGCTTTTTTAAAGAATGCACCAATTGTCATTTTGGATGAGGCAACATCTGCCCTTGATAATAAGTCTGAACAAATTGTACAACAGGCTATTCATAACCTGATGGCCGACAGAACGGTATTCATTGTGGCACATCGATTGTCTACTGTTAGACACGCAGATAAAATTGTTGTCATCAATAACGGAAAAATAAGCGAAACCGGAACACATGAGGAATTGATAGGCAATCCGGATTCAATTTACGCTTCTTTATATCGTTCACAATTAAAATAATACTTGATTTTTAATAAAAAATAGTGTAGAATGCAGTCGCTTGTCATAGGGACAGGCACGGAAGTTTATTCACCCCTGGAGGATACTCTTTCGTATCACATTGAAAAATAAGGATAAAATTATGAAAGCGACTCAATTAAACGCAACAAAACGTGAAAAAGCTGGTAAGGGGGCCTCTCGGGCAAATCGTCGGGCTGGTCTGATCCCTGCTGTTATTTACGGAGATAAAAAGGCACCTGTTATGATTTCTTTGGAAGAAAATGTTTTAGTTGCCGAAATGAACAAAAAGGGTTTATGGACCCGTCAATTCGAAATCACAGCCGATGGTGAAACTTTCCACGTTCTGTGTCAAGATATTCAAAAACATCCGGTTACAAGCCGTCCTATGCATGTTGACTTCTTACGTATTTCTAAAGATGCTCTACTGACATTGGATATTCCGTTGACATTTGCCAACGAAACAACAGCCCCTGGTATCAAGAAAGGTGGCGTTTTGAACATTGTTCACCGGACAGTTGAAGTTAAATGTACAGCCGATAATATTCCAGAAGCCTTTGTTATTGATTTGGGTACAGCTGAAATCGGTGCTTCCTTTACAGCTTTTGCTTTGGAATTGCCAAAGGGTGTTTCCTTAACGGCCGAAGAAGACTTTACGGTTGCTACAATCGTTTCAACGGTACAAGATGAAGCCAAAGCTGAATCTGCCGATGCTAAAAAGGAATAATGAATGATTGTATTGGTGGGTTTAGGTAATCCGGGAACGGAATATGCCGATACACGCCACAATGTCGGATTTATGGCGGTGGATGAAATTGTCCGCCGCTATTCCTTTACCCCTTTTCACAGCAAGTTTAAAGGGGAAGTTGCCAGTGGCACAATTGACAATGAGAAGGTTTTGGTTTTAAAACCTCAGACCTATATGAATTTATCCGGCGAATCCGTTTTAGCACTTTGTTCGTTTTACAAAATCAAACCGGAACAAATTATCGTTTTTCATGATGATTTAGACCTACCTGTTGGGAAAGTCAAAGTTAAACAGGGTGGTTCTGCCGGTGGACATAACGGATTAAAAAATATTGATTCTCATATCGGACAAAATTATGTTCGGGTACGTATCGGAACAGATAAACCTGTCATTAAAGGAGATGTTGTCAATTGGGTATTAAATCCCTTTCCTAAGACTGATAAACAAAAGATAGAATCCGTTATTGATAATATTGCCACACACATTTCACTGCTAATTCGTGGAAACAGCCAAACTTTTATGAATAAATTATCCGGACAGTAAAATGGAACAGGCAGAACTGATAAAAACAACAGCTTATCTGCTGGACAAGATAGAAAACAAATCTTCCCCCGCGAACGAGATTATTGCCGACTATGTTCGGACACATCGTTATTTATCATCTGAAGACAGGCATCAGATATTGGATTTGGTCTGGTCTGTAATTCGTAGCATGGCCCATTTAAAATATGCTTATCCGAAAAATAATTGGGAAGAACGTCTGTTGGCTTTTACAGATAAAGGACTTCCCGATTGTTCCGATGCACCTGATTGGGTTCAGTGGGAAGTTCCCAATTGGGTTATTCCTCATATTCCTGAGGCTGAAAAGGAACTGCCTGAAATGATGGGACAAGCCCCGATTATCCTACGGGCAAATGGCAATCGGGACAAGATTATGGCTGATTTACAGACAGACGGTTTTTCTGTCCATGCAACTGAACAATCACCGTTTGGCATAGTGTTGGAAGAATTTGCCGACTTGACAGATACCAAGGTTTATAAGAAAGGTCTTTTGGAAATTCAAGATGAAGGGGCTCAACTGGTTGCTTTGGATATCGGTGTCAAACCCAAACAAGATGTTTTTGATTTTTGTGCCGGTGTTGGCGGTAAATCTTTGATTTTTGCCCAAATGATGGAAAATCGCGGTTTTATACAGGCTTATGATATTGTTGCCAAACGGTTATTTGAACTCACAAAGCGAGCTTCTCGGGCAAAGGTCAGTATTATCAAAATTGTTACAAAATTACCTGAACCGTTTAAAAAATTCGATCATGTTGTTATTGATGCCCCGTGTTCGGGAACAGGAACATGGCGACGGATGCCAGATATGAAGTGGAAGTATTCTGAAAAACAATTGGCACAAGTTGTCAAAACACAAGCCGAAATATTAAATCGAGCAGAACGTTTCGTTAAAAATGGACATTATTTATCGTATATTACCTGTTCTTTAACGACTGACGAAAATGAAGCCCAAATAGAATCCTTTTTAAAAACACATCCCAACTATGCTGTTTTAAAACAGAAAAGATATTCCCCTCACCGCACAAAAACAGACGGCTTTTTTCTGTGCGTTATGCAAAAAAGATAAGTTTTTTGTTTACAACTGATAATTTGCTTTATCCCCCGCATTCGATTAGCTGAAAATCCTATTAACCGCATACAATACATTTTACAAAAGAAATTCTTTGATCATTAGAAAAAAAATTACCCATTGATCGTCCAACGGGTAATCTTGAATTTACAATTTGATCAAAAATTATTTGGCACGTTCTACATAAGAATTATCAGCCGTAGAAACAACAATTTTTTCACCAGCATTCACAAACGGTGGAATAGTCGTTTTAATACCATTTTCCAAAACAGCCGGTTTATAAGAGTTTGTTGCTGTCTGATTCTTAATGGCCGGTTCTGTTTCCGCTACTGTTAAAACAACATGTGGAGGTAAATTGACACCGACTGGTTTACCTTCAATAAAATTGACGGTTACTTCCATATTGTCCTGCAAGAACAGAGCCGATTCGCCCATCATTTCAGCCGGAATTTCAAATTGGTCATATGTTTCCGAATTCATAAAAATTAAATTATCGCCTTCTTTATACAAGAATTGACAATCGAATTCTTCACTCATCAATTTTTCCACTGTATCAGCCGTCCGCCAACGTTCCTGAGTCTTGACCCCCGTAACGATATCACGCATTTCTACGGCAATAAAGGCACCACCCTTCCCTGGTTGAATCAGGTTGATTTTGGATACCATATATTGTTTATTATTATGCTGTAAAACCCAGCCCGGACGAATTTGATTTGCTTGTTCTTTCATTTTGTGCTATACCTTTCATTAAAAATTAAAGATGAAGCAAATATAACATATTTTTTTTTGAAAGGCAAGACAAATGAGCAGAAATCTTATAAAATGGTGGAAACCGGACATTTATCTGAAAAATCAAAACAACCGTTTAGCCCGCCTGACCGTCTTTAAGACGATTCGTTCTTTCTTTGAAAACGAAGACTTTTTAGAGGTTGATACACCGGCTTTGCAAATATCCCCCGGATTAGAAGTGCATTTAAAGGCTTTTCAAACCCATTTTGATAATCCGCTAGGAGATGTCGAAACTTTTTATCTGCATACTTCACCGGAATTTACAATGAAAAAACTGATAACAGCAGGTTTGCCCCGTATTTTTCAAATATGTAAAACTTATCGGAACGAAGGCATTTCACAAACACATTTACCGGAATTTACAATGTTGGAGTGGTACCGTCAGGGAGAAAATTATACTAAAATTATGGACGATACAGAAAAAATTGTCCGATTGTGTACAAAAGCTTGTGGTGTTAAAGAACTGAAAAGGGGGAATCGTCGCTGTAATCCCTTTAAAAAATGGCAGAAACTGACCGTTTCCGAAGCCTTCCAAAAATATGTCGGTATTGATATTATGGCAACAATACCGGATAAATCATCACTGGAACCCAATCCGAAAAAATTGAGATCGGAAGCTGAAAAAATTGGTATTCAGTGTTACGATTCAGATCGTTGGGAAGATATTTTCTTCAGGATTATGCTTAACCATATTGAGGATAAATTGGGCGATGATGTACCAACCATTCTTTATGAATATCCGACCTGTCTGGGGGCTTTGGCACGCCAAAAACCAGAGAATCCCCAAGTTGTAGAACGATTTGAAGCCTATATCTGTGGGGTTGAACTCTGCAATGCTTTTTCGGAGTTAACCGATCCGGAAGAACAGCAAAAACGCTTTACCTACGATATGGATATGAAACAAAAATTATATGGAGAATGCTATCCTATTGATTCAGACTTTATGGATGCTTTGACTTACGGTATGCCAGAGTGTGCTGGTAACGCTATCGGTGTAGATCGCTTGATTATGCTGATTACTGGAGCCGACAAAATAACGGATGTACAATGGGCCCCTGTTATGATAAAAGAACTTTAATCCATAACTTTGGTTAAACATAAAGCATCTGTCAAACCGGATTCTGTTGTGTAATATCCTTTACGAATACCGGTCTGATTAAATCCGAAGCGGGTATAAAGATTTTTTGCCGATTCGTTATCGATACGAACTTCTAAGAATATTTTTTTTATCTGATTATCGGCAGCAAAGGAAATCATTTGTTCTATTAATCTTCTACCTATTCCCTTTCGGCGGTAATCGGGCATTACGCCTATGGTCAGAACTTCCATCTCATCCAAAACATAAGAACACAATAGGAAACCTTGATCTTCAACCCATAAAACTGTATTAGAAAGAATCAACAACGAATAAAACTCTTTTTCATCCCAATACGGATTAAAACAATATTTATGCATTTGGGATAAAACAGAGGTATAGGCTGTCTTGTTATCAACAACTAACATCGGCTTCCCTTAAATAAACGGGTTCTGCCGGCCGTTGAATGGTTGCAGATAGTAATCCAACGGCAACAGCAACAGACATATTATTTTGGACCACCGGTAAACCGATCTCCGTTAGTAAATCAGAACCACTTCCCGTTAAGAACAAAGAACCTAATTCTTTTATTTCATCAATCGTCCGAATTTTAGGTTCTTCTAAGGCAATACCATTTTCAAAAATTTGGGTATAAAAATCCCCCCGTTTAGTATCCAAAACAGATAAGACCCTACCTTTTGTCTGGTAAGCGGAAGCTTCCAATGTTGTAATACCAACAACTTCCTTTTTTAACGCCAGCCCCATACCACGGGCAGTTGCCAATCCGACACGAACACCAGTGAATGACCCTGGTCCTACCGAAACAGCAATGCGATCTATATCAGACATTTTTCTTCCAGATGAGGCCATAATCTGTTGTATCATCGGAATAAGCGCTTCACCCTGTCCCCGTTCCATTATCTGATTATCCTGAACAACAACATTCGAATCGTCTAACAAAGCAACCGAAACACTGTTTGCCGTCGTATCAAAAGCCAATGTATACATTTTTAACCCTTTCCAAAATATGCCTTATTTTACATTTTTTAACGGCAAAAATCAAGTGAAAAGTTATTTGGCTTTACAGGCATTTCCTTCAAACAACCAATCCATTATCCTATCATTTTTAACAATAAATGTTGTTTGACAATATAAATTTATCTGATAAGCAGGTGTGCTTTCTAAGGGGCTAATGTAATCCAATTGACCTTGCGCATAACGATCACTTGTACCAGGTAGCTGAATATTTTTATCAACCATATAGATATAAAATTGTTCTTCTCCGTTATTTATCACCTGTGTCGGTTCCCCCCATTGTGACACCAATTCTGTTGGTGTTCTGCCAAGCCATGCTTTTACATTACGAATATAATTTGATTCTGTTGGTGTCGAACAAGCACCTAATAAAGCAACCAGGCACATAATAATATATTTTATTTTCATATTTATCCCCCTTAGTAATATTTATAAGGGGGATAAATGTACTTTTCAATACAGCCAAAAGATATGATAAAACTTTAACCTGAAAAACAATTTAGTAATACATATCGTCTTCGGTATAAATAGCATCATTTTCTATTTCATAATAATCATCATAGTATTCCGGTTCATAATATGACTCTTCATAATCATCAACAGGGACCGGTTTATATCTGTCCAATAGGTTATCCCGTTCATTTTCTTCTGATGGTAAAGGTGCAGGATCAGCAATATTTAAATAACATTGATTACCGGATAATTCCCAATCTTCCACACGATCATTTATAACGATAACCACCATATCACACCAGTCAAAATAAACATTAGTCCATTCGCGTGTTTTTTCTTCTTTGCGATATAAAAAATGAATTTCCTCAGGAGATAAACGAACAGCTGCCGTCGGAGCCCCAAAGTTTTCGTACATATCCCAAGTTGTTTGCCCTTTATAAATTGTAGAACGTGTCTCCCGATTTTCTTCTAAGTCATAAGAAGCACAAGAAACCGTCAATAAACCGGCCATTACCAAAGCAAAAATTTTTTTCATTTTTATACCTCCCAAACAATTTTATTAAAACATATCACGCTTTTTTTCAGAAAGCAACTCTTTTTTATTACTTTTTTACTTGATTTTTTTTTATAAAAAAGGTAAGAAATCAATATGAGATATTTTAAAGCATCTGTTGCCGTATGTTGTATGACCCTTTTACTGGGGGGATGTGTGTCTGGTATCCGCGTCCGTAAAGGTGATACTTTGTATGGTATTTCCAAAAAAAATGATGTACCAATGCGTGCTATCATTGAAGAAAACAAATTAGAACCACCTTACATTCTGTCTGTCGGACAGTACCTCTATTTTCCTAAAAATAAAACTTATCGAGTACGTAAAAGTGATACTTTATACAGTATTTCGAAGAGATATGACATGTCTGTCAGTGATTTATCTCGCTTAAATAATATTCCACCCCCCTATCAAATTCACCCAGGCCAGTTATTAAAAATTTCATCTTGGGTTGAAGACAGTGTCCCTGAAAAAAAGATTTCGCAAAATACGGGAAGCGTTAAACAGGATAAACAAACTGAGATTCAGCGAAATAATAGCGTAAAGGATAAAACTGCCTTTCGGGGAGAAGCCAATGTTCCAAGTTCACAGAAAAAGAAAAAATTCTCTTGGCCGATTTCCGGAAAAATTATTCAGAATTTCGGTTCTGGTAATGACGGAATCAATATTTCCGGTAATATCGGCGATAGTGTTAAAGCAACTGCCGACGGTACAGTAGCTTATGCCGGGAATGAGTTAAAGGGATATGGTAATTTAGTTCTGATTAAACATGCAGACGGCTGGATTTCTGCCTATGCACACAATGATAAACTATCCGTAAAAAAAGGCGATAATGTCAAGCAAGGACAAAAAATAGCAGAATTAGGACAAACAGGTCGCGTCAAAAAACCTCAACTACATTTTGAATTAAGATATAAAACAAAAGTCGTCAATCCACAAGATTACCTAAAATAATTATTTATGGCGCAATAGCAAAACACTGCCAACGGGCACCTTGTAATTTTTGACAGGCATTATTGGCTTCCATCTTATTTTGAAATCCTTGAATACGGGATCGATAAAAACGTTCATCTGCCTGTGGCGTTTCTATCTGTTTATCCGCCATACCCAACACATTTAAGGCCTTCAATGCTGTCTGATAAGCCTTATCTTTTCCTTCAAAAGCACCCACCTGAATAGACCAACAATTATCTTTTAATAATGGATTTTTTCCTTCTTTTACAGATATTTTTTCTGTTTTTTTGCCAGCTAAAGATGCCACTTTTTTCTTACAAGAAGAAATACAGTTTTGCATCAAAGGAAGATATAATTGATTAGATGGTTTTAAAATAAACGCTTTGCGATTCAATGGATTAAAAACGCCTTTCAACCGACCACTATCTTCAGCTTTTTTCTGAATTTTAACCTGTTGAAAGCCTTTATCCAATAAACGCATAGCCCGTAAATCACGTTTCAACTGCGTCTTTTCACCGATAACAACACCGACTAAGCGGGAGTCCCCTTGTTTCGCTGTTGAAATAATATTATATCCGACAGCCGAAACAAAACCTGTCTTTAAGCCTTCTGCCCCTTCATATTGTTCCATAACTGTATTATGAGAATAATATGTTTGTCCCTTATATGTAAATGAAGGTGTTGAAAATAAGTCATAATACTGTGGATAATGCTCTATTAAAGCCATGGTCAAAACAGCCATATCTCGTGCTGTTGTAACCTGTCCTTCCTGATGTAAACCGGAAGCATTTTTAAATACCGTATTTTTTAACCCCAAAGTACCTGCCATTTCCGTCATCAATTCAGCAAAACGTTCTTCTGTATTTCCCAATGCCTCAGCCACAACAACGGCAACATCATTGGCTGATTTGACAATTAAAGCCAAGATAGCCTCACGAACCGTAATTGTTTCTCCTTCTTTGACATAGATTTTTGATTTCGGTTGCGATTCGGCTTTTTTTGAAATCGGCAGTTTATCATCCATTGTCAACAATCCGTTTTCCAATGCACCAAATAGCATATAAAGTGTCATTACTTTTGTTAAAGAAGCCGGCGGTTGTTGTACCAGTGCATCTTGTGAAGCAAGAACATAACCGCTTTTTGTATCAGCCACCAAGGTTGATACGGTTGCCTTTGCAGAACAAACCGTCATAAATAACCCTAAAAATAATACCAAAAAAAATCTCATATCAGGAATATAACTCTAAACAAGTTAATTCGTCAAGTAAAAAAATAAAAAATCGGCTTGATTTCTGTTTCGCAAACAGATAATATAAAAATTATGAGTGAACAAACCGGATTAAATATCTTACGTCAAAAACTAAAGACCGTTTCTGAACGAGCGGGTGTTTATCGGATGTTATCTGAAAATGGTAAGGTTTTATATGTCGGAAAAGCTAAAAACTTGAAAAAAAGACTAACAAACTATACACACTTGGATAAACTATCCCATCGTATCCGGCAGATGGTATCTGAAACAACCGATATCATAACTATTGAGACAACGGGTGAAACAGAAGCACTGATTTTAGAAAATAATCTAATTAAACAATATAAACCATACTATAACATCCTGTTAAAAGACGACAAAAGTTATCCTTATATCCTACTGACACATGAAGATTTTCCAAGGTTGGTTAAGTATCGTGGCAATCGATCTGTTAAAGGAAATTACTTTGGTCCGTTTACATCCGGTTTAGCTGTTAATCAAACAATTAAAGAGCTTCAAAAAATATTTGGAATACGAACCTGTACAAATTCATACTTTAATAACAGAACAAGACCTTGTCTGTTTTATCAAATTGGACGATGTTCAGCCCCCTGTGTCGGATATATATCTCAATCGAAATATCAAAAACAAGCAAAACAAATACTACAATTTATGACTGGGGAACACTTGAATATCCAAGATGATTTGGTCAGACAAATGCAAACTTTATCAGAATCTCAACAATACGAACAAGCCGCTGTTATTCGTGATAAATTAGCGGCTTTGAACAGAATACAAAATACCGATTCAGAAGTCCTTTTATTTAACACAGATGTCATAGCTGTACATCGACAAAATGATACGGCGTGTATTCAAGTATTTTTTTATCGTTCAGGGCATGCTGAAGGCAATATTGTACATTTTTTAAATCACTTAACTGATGATGATTTTAATGATACATTGATAACTTTTCTGATGCAATTTTATGATAAAATCCCACCTCCAAAACATATTTTTATTTCAGAAAAGGTATCCCCAGTCTTATCTGATGCTTTAAGTCAAAAAGCTGGTTTCGGTGTCAATCTGTCCAATCTGACGCAATTGCGTGGCAATCGAAGAAAAATCGTTTTACAAGCTATTCAGAATGCAAAACAATCCTATCATCAACACTTACAAGAGGATGAAATTAAAAAATCAGTTTGGGAAGAACTAAGACTTCTGTTAAAAATTAAAAAACTGGAAAAGGTAGAGGTTTATGATAATAGTCATATTCAAGGGGCTTTTGCCGTCGGTACAATGATTGTCGCTACCGAAAAAGGATTTCAAAAAAAGTTATATCGGCGTTTTAATATTGATGGAACAAAAGCTAAAACAAATGATGACTTTGGCATGATGAAAGAAGTTCTGACCCGCCGTTTAACACGTGGATTAATTGAAAATGATTTGCCTTCAGCTCTTTTAATTGACGGGGGTAAGGGGCAATTATCCGCCGTTATGGAAATATTACATGCCATGGATATTCAGTCTGTTGCTGTTTTAGCCATTGCCAAAGGTGAAAAAAGAAATGCCGGTTTAGAAACTTTTTATTTAGGTATAGAGCCAAATACACCGATATATTTAGATCTGAAAGGTGATTTAATTCATTTATTGCAACGCCTACGTGATGAAGCCCACCGCTTTGCCATCGGTACACATCGTGCCAAACGAGCTAAAAATATGTTGCATACATCTTTAACAGATATTGAAGAAATCGGTGAAAGAAGAAAGAAAAATTTATTACTTCATTTCGGTTCCGTTCGCGAGATTGCCGGAGCTTCCGTTGAACAACTGATGCGGGTTTCCGGAATAAATGAAAAAATTGCAAAAAAAATCTATACTTTTTATCACGGATAGGTTATACTGCGTATTATTATAAAAAAAGGAGTGTAAACATGAAAAAGAAAAAAACAAAAAAAACAGTTAAAAAAGTTTCAAATCCGATTTCGGCGGTTAAAAGATCCATTAGAACCGTCAACAGTAAGGTTGAGAAAAAAGTAAATATTCCCAACCTGTTAACACGTCTTCGGATTTGGGCAATTCCGGCTATCGTTGCGACATTCTTTTTTGAACATCCATCTTGGGCATGGATAGGTGTTGTATTGTTTGCTTTAGCAGGAATTACCGATTATATGGATGGTTATCTGGCCAGACACTTAAATCAATTATCACGATTCGGTCGTGTATTGGATCCGATTGCTGATAAATTATTGGTCGGTTCTTTATTATTAATGATGGCATATACACATAGACTGGGATATTACGGTATAATTCCGGCAGCAATTATTTTATGTCGTGAGATTTTAGTATCCGGTTTACGTGAATTCTTGGCGGAAATTAAAGTTGGATGTCCTGTTACACGACTTGCAAAATGGAAAACTGCCTGTCAAATGATAGCTATTCCTGTCCTAATGGTTGCAGAACCAAAATTCTCAGGCGGTTTAGCAGAATTCTGGAAATTTTTAGGTTCATTTGCTTTATGGGGCGCTGCTGTATTAACCATTATAACAGGTTATGATTACTGGCGTTCCGGCAGAAAATACATGGAAGATTAAAAAAAGTAAAAACTCTGACTTGACAATCAGAGTTTTACATACTATGTGATATAACAGTTTTAACAAAGTAAGGAGAGTATAATGAAATTTAAACCTTTATTAGATCGTGTCGTTTTAAAACGCGTAGAAGAAGAAAACAGAACTGCCGGCGGATTGATTATCCCTGATACAGCGAAAGAAAAACCTTCTCAAGGTGTTGTTGTTGCCGTTGGCCCTGGTGGACGTGATGACGATGGAAAATTGGTCGCCATGACTTTAAAAGAAGGCGATCGTGTCCTATTTGGTAAATGGTCCGGTACGGAAATCAAAATTGACGGACAAGATTTACTGATTATGAAAGAAAATGAAGTTTTAGGTATTTTAGAATAAGGAGAATAAAATGTCAGCAAAAGAAATTAAATTCGGAACAGATGCACGTTCCAAAATGTTAAAAGGTGTCGACTTGTTAGCCGATACCGTTAAAGCTACCTTAGGTCCAAAAGGTCGCAATGTTGTTTTAGGTAAAGCCTATGGTGCTCCTAAAATCACAAAAGACGGTGTATCCGTTGCCAAAGAAATTGAACTAGCCGATAAGTTTGAAAATATGGGGGCTCAAATGGTACGTGAAGTAGCTTCCCGTTCAAATGATGTTGCCGGTGACGGTACAACAACAGCAACTGTTTTGGCTCAAGCTATCATCAAAGAAGGTTGCAAAGCCGTTGCTGCCGGTATGAATCCGATGGATTTAAAACGGGGTATTGACTTGGCTACGGAAGCCGTCATTACAGATTTAAAATCCCGTTCAAAAAAAGTTTCTACTTCCGCTGAAATTGCCCAAATTGGGACTATTTCCGCAAACGGCGATTCTTCTATCGGGGATTATATTGCCCGTGCAATGGAAAAAGTCGGTAATGAAGGTGTTATCACCGTAGAAGATGCCAAAGGTATGGACACCGAATTAGATGTCGTGGAAGGTATGCAATTTGATCGTGGTTACCTGTCCCCGTACTTTATCACAAATCCGGAAAAGATGATTGCGGAATTAGATAATCCATATATTTTAATCAACGAAGCCAAATTATCCAACCTGCAGCCATTGGTTCCAATTTTGGAAGCCGTTATTCAAACCGGTCGTCCTTTATTGATTATTGCTGAAGATATTGAAGGGGAAGCCTTGGCTACTTTGGTTGTCAACAAATTGCGTGGCGGTTTGAAAATTGCTGCTGTTAAAGCCCCGGGATTCGGCGATCGTCGTAAAGCTATGTTGGAAGATATCGCTATTCTGACAAATGGTCAAGTCGTTTCTGCCGATTTGGGTATGAAATTAGAAGATGTCACATTGGCTACATTGGGAACTGCTAAATCCGTCACAATTACAAAAGATGACACAACTATTGTTGACGGTGCCGGTCAGTCTGAAGCCATTCAAGCACGTGTTGCCCAAATCAAACAACAGATTGAAGATACAACATCTGACTATGATCGCGAAAAATTGCAAGAACGTTTGGCTAAATTAGCCGGCGGAGTTGCTGTTATCAAAGTCGGTGGTGCCAGCGAACTGGAAGTAAAAGAAAAGAAAGATCGTGTTGATGATGCTTTGCATGCAACACGTGCCGCCGTCAAAGAAGGCATTGTACCTGGGGGTGGTGTTGCCCTGCTCTATGCTACAAAAGTATTGGATACAGTCAAACCGGAAAATGATGACCAACGTGTTGGTGTTGATATCATTCGCAAAGCTTTACAGGCTCCGATTCGCCAAATCGCTGCCAATGCAGCCGTTGATGGTTCAGTTATTGTCGGCAAGTTGTTAGAAGCTGGTATTACAACGCAAGGCTATGATGCCCAAAAAGGTGTCTATACCGATATGTTTGAATCCGGCATTATTGATCCGACAAAGGTTGTCCGTACAGCTTTAGAAGGTGCTTCTTCCATTGGCGGTCTGTTGATTACAACGGAAGCTATGGTTGCCGATAAACCAGAAGAAAAATGCGGTTGTCATCATGATGCCGGTGCCGGTATGGGTGGCATGGGCGGCATGGGTGGTATGTACTAATCCCCAACCAAACAACCGTTTAATAAGAAACCGTCCCAACAGGACGGTTTTTTTATGTTTCTTTCATCTAAAAAATATTTGACAGAGGTATATTTTTTCTGTATAGTATCTATTGAGGTCGGGTGATTCCCACCTTGAGGTGTCGAAGCCTCCTAAAAGTTGTTTTTTATAAAACGTAAAAACTGCCTTTTAATCCAATGGGTTGGAAGGCAGGTAATAATAAGGTTTATACCTTGAATAACTGCACATTCTTTTTGATGCTTCGAACTTCCAACCGCCTCTCATCAAGGCGTATTTTTGTGAGGTTGAAAAATGTTAAAATTTAACGAATCCGGCCGGAGTATGGTGGAAATATTGGGTGTTCTGGCGATTATCGGGGTATTGTCTATCGGTGGGGTAGCAGGCTATACTCATGCAATGAACAAAAGTAAGGCTAATGATATTTTGGCTGGTGTATCTCAACGGGCTGTTGTTGCTTCCCAACAAATGATATTAAGTGGTACACCCTCATTTGTAGAATATGCAGGTCAGAAAATCGGGGATTATGGGGTAGCCCTGAAAACAGAGGGTTATCCGACCGATCAGTTTGGTATTGAGGTTAGCGGAATAGAACAAAGAGTCTGTGAACGCTTACAAGACCAAGGCATATCCAATGCCGTTAAAGCTGAATTAGGCGGTATTGGTTTTGCGGAAGCCACCTGTGCGGAGGGTGAAGCAAATGCTTTGATTTATGTGTTTAATGACGTCCTTGACCCGAATAAAGTCAGTTCTGGTGGTGGAAATAATGATAAAGATGTCGGTGTTTGTGCTAATGGAAATGTGTATTTATGGTATTTAGAAGATCCATGTAGTGTTGAAACGCCAATGGAAAGTAAAGCCTGTAACAGTAATGAAGATTGTCCTTTTAATTTTGGTCACAATTATAGTTGTTGTGATTTAGATACAAACACATGTATGTCCGGAATGACAGATTTGGAAGGAAATGCCATTTGTCCAGAGAAAAATACGATTTGTAAAAAAAATAGCGATTGTGAAAACGACGAGTTTTGTAATGTAAACTCCTATGAAACATTGGGATATAATGATGGAGATCCTATGCCAGATGTTGGGACGTGTGCTCCCATTGGTGAGGGCAATACATACGGAGACTTTATCATTACACCTTATCAGTTATCGTGGTGGGCTGGTAACAATTGGTGTGCAGCCGTAAATGCAAATATGGCGACATTTGAAGATTTAGGTTGTTGGTTTGATAGTAGTCTTTCTAGTTTTTATCAATGTAATTGGTCAGAATTATTTTCTTGGTTGCCTAAAGAGAGGTATTATGTAGGCAATGTTCGTAACGGGTATAAAAGATGGTGGTTAGCTCAAGGTATTACCGATTGGATGGGGGATAATAATGATATAGCGTTGGCTATCTGTAAAAAAAGATAAGCGTAAAGAACGAATGTCTGTATTTTTAAGATCCTCTGCCTTGTGTGGGGGATTTTTGTTATTTCAACTGTTATCACAGGTGATGTATAACACCCAACATAATTTTCTGGAGATTGCCACGGGCTGATGCCCTCGCAATGACGAGAGGTCGTACCATCATTACGAGGAGTATAACGATGACGTAATCTTTTAACCTTAATCGTCATTACGAGGAGTATAACGACGAAGTAATCTCTTGACCTTAATCGTCATTACGAGGAATAAAATAACGAAGTAATCTCTTGACACTTAGCGTATTCCTTCATAAGATTGCCACGCCCTATAGGGCTCGCAATGACTGGGGGCTTAGTGTCATTACGAGGAGAATAACGACGAAGTAATCTCTTGACACCAACACCGTATCCTTTTATGAAACTGCTTAACTATGTTCGCCATGATAAAAAACAGAAAGAGAAAGCATTATCGCATTTAGTTTTTTATGATTGAAAAATCACTCGAAAACGGGTAATTTTCTTATATAAAAAAATGTCTTTCAAAATTTTGAAATATTATTTGTTTTTCAATTTGATAACTACAAAATGACTATATTAAATCTAGACGGTCGTCTAGATTTAATATATTACCAACTTATTTAATTTTGAAAAATAAGTCAAGAAAAAAA
>JAZLAQ010000024.1:0-63549 GCA_045613285.1 Alphaproteobacteria bacterium
GACAATGTTTGTGTAGCCAATACCGACCAGAACGGAGCGACTTGTTCAACGGCGGCTGGACTTTGCTGTATGGATGGTGTATGTATATCGGATGAAAGCTGTGGCTATGAACCATCGGATGACGATGATGATGACGATGATGATGATGTACCGCCGCCACCACCGGGGGGAGGTGTTGACGACGATGACTCAACGGATGATGATGACGATGATGATGTACCGCCGCCACCACCAGGGGGTGGTGTTGACGACGACTCGACGGACGACGACTCGACGGATGACGACGATGATGATGATGTGCCACCAGCCCCACCAGGGGGAGGTGTACCCTTGGGTGATGACGATGACTCAATAGATGATGACTCAACCGACGACGACTCGACGGATGACGACTCGACGGATGACGACTCGACGGATGATGACTCAACCGATGACGACTCAACGGATGACGACTCAACCGATGACGACTCAACCGATGATGACGATGTACCACCGGACGATGACGATGATGATTCAACGGATGATGACGATGACGGTACCGGTTCAGGGGATAAATGTCAGGAGGTTTGTTGGGATACCCAAAGTTCAAAAGACAGATATGTCATCGTTCGGGGAACATGGTATGGTGAAGGTCCATGCGGTGGTGGTAAGACCGATTGTCATACCTGTGAAGGACAGAATGTAGGCGGTATTCCGAAGAAATTAACTCCTACAAAAAGTGGTGAGGCTGGATGTTGTGAAGCCGCCGGTGTAGAGGCCTGTGGCAAAGTGTGTTGTTTAAAAGGAGAGCAATGCTTTGACGGTTCCTGCTGTAATCCGGCAACAAACACTTACACAGATCAATGCGGTAATCCCCGATATGGTTGTAAGAAAAATGAAACGCCGTGTCCAAACGGATGTGATGAAAACGGTCAGTGTTGTGAATGTGCCGGTTGCGCCAAAAAAGTAGAACGTTTTTATGGGTATACAGATCAGTGTTGTTTGTATCCGGATCAAGCGACAGTCTGTCCGGAAGATCCGCGCCAAACCGTTGATAAGGACAAAGCGTTTGAAAAATGTATGAGTGGCGCCGTTGATGCAGGATGTTGTTCATATGATGACTTTACTAATGGGAATGAGATAACCTGTTGCGCTGATTCCGATTATGCCGGTAAAAATACGGACACATGCAGTTGTGATAATAAGGATTATGCCAAAGAACATAAAGCAGAATGTTGTGCGGATGAAACCTATGCCAGCGGTCATATAGAGGATTGTTGTACGGGGTCCGAGTCTGAAGGAGATAAGCCGAGTGTATGTAATTGTGAAAATGATGAGTATGCCAAAGCATTTCCGGAAGAGTGTTCAACATGTCCAGAGGGTGGTGAACTTGGTTTGGATGGTGTGACATGCTGTGATGAAAATGGGTTGGCCTGGGATGAAGAGGAACAGGAATACGCCACCTTCAGTAAGGATGCGTGCGGATGCCCGTATGGCGGGACAGAGGGAGACGGCTATCATGAATGTTGTAAAGGACTGTTTGGATGGAGAAATATTACTGGATACACAGATCCTTCTGGGTGTGGTTCTAGTGCGTCGCACTATGAAAGATGTGAAACCGTCGGTGCGGTTCCTTCTCCATACTCACCAGGTTGTTGTCGTGATGGATTCGGCATGACTTATTTTGATTCGGTTGAGTTTAAATTAAATGTGAAAAAGTGTGGCTGTCCGGATGAAGAGGGTGTTGAGGAGAGAAGCTATTATGATTATGATACTGGTGAGGAGGTTTCTCTCTGTTGTAAGGACGGTATGGCATTGAATGCTGAGACAGGGGCATTTGATGCAGAAAATCCGATTTGCGTATGTCCGTCAGACGAGGATGGTAATTACGGTGAGCTTGGTATAGACGGGGAAACATGTTGCATTGGGGTATATGCTTGGAATGAATCGTCAGGTGAGTACGATGATGTAAATATATCAAAATGCGGTTGTTCAGATGACCTAGCTGAAGACGGGGAAACGTGTTGCTATAGGTGGGGGCTCAGGCGTGGGCCAATAGCATGGCATGATTCGTCAGACACGCCTCTTAGAAAACCGATCTGCGGATGTCCTTTCAACGGGGAAGCCGGTGTAGACGGGGAAACGTGTTGCTATAAAGGAAAAGCATGGAATTATGATTTCGAATCCGAGATTTATGACAAGAGGTACGAAAATCTTGTAAATCGGACGACGGGCGAGGAATACTACACGATTATCAATCCGGTGGCGTGCACTGGATGTCCGTATGGTGGAAAAGTAGAAGAAGACGAAGACGGTAATCAATATTGTTGTCTACACGGGTATTCAATAGATGCGACATCATTTGATCCTGATAACGCTGCGTATAGTAGGATAAAACCGGATGTCTGCGGTTGTCCCGAAGGGTATACACAGGTGGGTGATGTTTGCTGTTCGGGGCCCTATATGGCAAGAGGCTTTGTGAATGGATTCGGTTGGCATGATGACAACGAAAATAGGCCGGATATCTGCGGTTGTCCCGAAGGCGGTATACCTGAAACAGGTGAATATGGCGAAATGGTTTGCTGTTCGAACGGTTATCTTTGGGACTGGTCCGAAGAAAAAGATGCCTATGGATATTATTCCTTTAGGCCGGATATTTGCAATTGCCCCGAAGGCGGTAGTATAAGCGAGATTGACGGGGAAACGTGTTGTTCTGCCGATTGGTATGGTTGGGATGATGAGACCAGCGGGCGTCTCGCCTGGAATGAAGAGGAAAAAAGCTATAACAAGGCAACATCTGTTTGCGGATGTCCATGGGGTGGATGGGAATACGAAAAAACCGGAAACTGTTGTCGTGATGGTTTTGCATGGAATGAGGATGAATTTGACTATTATCGTTTTGAACCGGAGACCTGTGGATGCCCTTGGGCGTGGAGTGATATAAGTAAGGTAGACGGGAAAACGTGTTGTTATGACGGACATGCCTGGAATGGTGAGGATTATTATTCCGGGGATTACGATGACTACAAACCGGAACTCTGCGGTTGTCCGGGTTATGGTTCGGAAAAAACGGATAAAGACGGTAATGTTGTCTGTTGTTCGGGTAGTAATGCCTTTGATCCGAAGCTCTTTGCGGAGAAAGGATATTACGATGCATATGCCTGCTATACTGACTTCAAACCGGAGGTTTGCGGTTGTCCGGAGGGCTATACGTCGGAAACGAGCGAAGACGGTCAGGTTTATTGTTGCTCAAATGGTTATGCCTGCGAAGGGGAGGAACAAGCCTATGACTCTAACAGTAATAGAGAAAGATCTATTTGTACATCTGAAACCTACAAACCCGAAGTCTGCGGATGTCCGGAAGGTGGTACGACGAGCGAAGATGGGACAACGTGTTGTAGTGACGGACATGTTTGGAATGAGGAGTCATTTGAGTATGATGTCCTAGATATACCCAACTGCGGATGTCCGGAAGGTGGAACAAAAACAGAAAGTGGAGATACCTGTTGTAAGGATAAAAAAGGGTGGAATGAAGCTACACAAAGCTATAGCGCCGGAATCGCTTCCTGTGAATGTCCGATAGAGTATACTGAGTTCGATGAAAGTGGCGTAGGGGTTGATGGTATTATTGGTCAACCTGGTTCGGACGGGGAAACGTGTTGTTCTGCCGACGGATATTCCTGGAACGGGCAGACATATGCGGATTTCAATTACGAAGCATGCGGTTGTCCGGAAGGTGGTCGACTTGGAACAGACGGGATAACATGTTGTCTGGGTGATGAAAGCCTTTCTTCTCCAACTCCTTTAGGTGATCCGTGGGAATTTGGATATTATTATTCGCATCCTGCCTGTGGTGGTGAATGTCCGACATATGGGGGAAGAACCGCCAACGAAGCAAACAATGGTTTGTGTTGTCGGTTTGGACTCAAATACGGTCCAAGCGGATATACAATACGCGATCGGCGTTGTTATGAAAACGGTTGTAATAGCGATGCGGATTGTGATGTTGATGAATATTGCAATGGTGAGGATTGTGTGGCAGACTGCAACAGCGATTCGGATTGTGGCTATTGTTGGCAATGTCGTAACGGTCGGTGTGAAGAAGACTATGATGGCTATGGTTCTTATGATGAATGTCTTTGTGTCGCCGGTGGTGACACTTGGATGAATGGCGAGTGTTATTAGGCCTATCGCCGACGGATATTGGCATGAAGACGAAAGGTGTAGCGGTTAAAAGAGATTACGTCGGGTGTTGTACACCCTTGTAATGACAGAAAATGTCAAGAGATTACTTCGTCGCTTTGCTCCTCGTAATGACAGGAGGGGTCAAGAGATTACTTCGTCGTTGCACTCCTCGTAATGACGGTACTTCCTTCGTCATTGCGAACGCAGTGAAGCAATCTTGTAAAAGGGTGCAGTGTCGACGTCAAACCAAGAGATGACTGGTTGAAAAAAATACTGGGAATGACAATAAATAATTTTTCAACTAAAAAACAATAAAAACACTTGATTTCTAATGTTAAGTATGCTATAATCTTGGCACTTGCCGAAAGTCGGTTGGTACGATTTGGGGTTATACCCGTCCTTGATCGGTTTGTGTTTGGGTATGGTTTAAGTCCGCGGTCCGTGACCGTCGGCCAACAATCAAAAAAATAATTAAATGGTAAAAGAAAAAATGCAAATGCCCGAAATGACAGAAGATTTCGGTGCTTTATTAGATGAATTTATGGGTAAAGGTGCTTTACAGGGTAAAGTTATATCGGGGACTGTTGTCGGCTTTGATGATGATGTCGTCATCGTTGATGTCGGTTTGAAATCCGAAGGTCGTATTCCTTTATCTGAATGTGGGGCTCAGGAATTGCATATCGGCGATACAATGGAAGTTTTCATTGATCGGTATGAAGACAGAAACGGTAATGCCGTTTTGTCACGTGAAAAAGCCCGTCGTGAAGAAGTCTGGGGTGACTTGGAAAAAGCTATGGAAAAAGGCGAACATGTTACCGGAACTATTTTTGGTCGTGTTAAAGGTGGCTTTACAGTTGATTTGAATGGCGCTACGGCTTTCTTGCCGGGCAGTCAAATTGACGTTCGTCCTATTCGGGATATGAGTCCTTTGATGGGTATCCCACAACCGTTTGCTTTGTTGAAAATGGATAAAATCCGTGGTAACATCGTTGTTTCTCGTCGTGCTGTATTAGAAGAAACACGTGCTGAACAACGCTCCGAAATTATTAAAAACCTGTCCGAAGGTCAAATCGTTGAAGGTATTGTCAAAAATATCACAGATTACGGTGCTTTTGTTGACCTGGGCGGTGTTGACGGTTTGTTGCATGTGACAGATATTTCTTGGAAACGGATTACAACTCCGTCTGAAGTATTGACTGTTGGTCAAAACGTTAAAGTTCAAATTACAAAGTTCAATCCGGAAAGTGGTCGTATTTCTTTGGGTATGAAACAAATGGAAACTGATCCTTGGTTGGGTGTGGCTGAAAAATACACTGTTGGCATGCCGGTCAAAGGTAAAATCAGCAATATCACAGATTACGGTGCCTTTATTGAAATCGCTGACGGTATTGAAGGTTTAGTACATGTGTCTGAAATGAGCTGGACAAAGAAAAATGTTCACCCAAGCAAAATCGTATCTATGGGACAGGATGTTGAAGCTTCTATCTTGGAAATTGATGAATCAAAACGTCGTATTTCTTTGGGTATGAAACAACTTCATGAAAATCCTTGGAAAGCATTTGCAGATACTCATGCTGTTGGTGATATCATTGAAGGCGAAATTAAAAACATGATTGAATTCGGTGTTTTTGTCGCTTTGACCGAGGAATTAGATGGTATGATTCACACCTCTGATTTATCTTGGGAAAAACCGGGTGAAGATGCTATTAAAGAATACAAAAAAGGTATGGTTGTTAAAGCCAAAATCTTGGACATCGATGTTGAAAAAGAACGTATTTCTTTGGGTATCAAACAATTGACAGATGACCCGATGAATGCTGTTTCTGAAACTTTGAAAAAAGGTGCTGTTGTCACATGCGTTATTTCCGCTATTGAAGAAAATGGCATTGAAGTTGATGTAAACGGTGTTAAAGGTTACATTAAACGTACAGACTTGGCAAAAGATCGGGCTGAACAAAAAACAGAACGTTTTGCTATTGGTGAAAAAGTTGATGCCAAAGTCACTGTTTTTGATGTTAAAACACGCAAGTTAAACTTGTCCATCAAAGCACGTGAAATTGATGAAGATAAACAAGCTATGGCTGAGTTTGGTTCAACATCTGCTGGTGCTTCTTTAGGTGATATTTTAGGTGCGGCTTTAGCTAAAAAAGTTAAAAAAACAACTAAAAAAGAAACCGCTGAAGAAAAACCGGCTAAAAAGAAAACAACAAAAAAAGCAAAAGCAGATTCTGAAACAACAGAAGAAACTGTTTCTGAATAAGGTTGTTTTGATTTGAATAAAAACGCTCTGCCAGTCGGTGGGGCGTTTTTTTGTAAATAAGAATAGTGAATTTATGTAACGAGATTAAAGAAAACTTGACTTTTTTGTCATTTTTAATTAAAATACGCACTAGTATTTTTGACAGAAAGGATTTGAATTATGGCATCATATCAATACATCTATGTAATGAAAGATTTATGTAAAACTTTCCCTGGTGGAAAAGAAGTGTTAAAACACATCTGGTTATCCTTTTTTCCAGGGGCTAAAATCGGTGTTTTGGGGCCAAACGGTGCTGGTAAATCAACTCTTTTAAAAATCATGGCCGGTTTGGATGAAAATTATACTGGTGAAGCTTGGGCTGCCGATGGTGTTAAGGTTGGCTATCTGCCACAGGAACCGCAATTGGATACAACTAAAACAGTTATGGAAAACGTTATGGATGGGGTCGGAGAAGTACGGGACCTGATGAAACGATATGAAGAAGTCAATATGGCTTTCTGTGATCCGGATGCCGATATGGATAAATTATTGGCAGAACAGGCTGAATTACAGGAAAAAATAGATGCCTGTAACGGTTGGGAACTGGAACGGATGGTTGAAATTGCCATGGATGCTCTGCGGTGTCCGCCGGGGGACTGGGAAGTTACAAACCTGTCCGGTGGCGAAAAACGGCGTGTCGCTTTGTGTCGGTTATTGTTATCTAAACCGGATATGTTATTGTTGGATGAACCGACGAACCATCTGGATGCCGAATCTATTGCTTGGTTGCAAACTTATTTAAAAAACTATGCCGGTACAGTTGTTATGGTTACACACGATCGTTATTTCCTGGATAATGTAACGGGATGGATTTTGGAAATGGATCGGGGGGAAGGTATCCCTTATGAAGGAAATTATACCAGTTGGTTGGAACAAAAACAAAAACGGTTGGAACAGGAACAAAATGCCGAAAAGAACCGCCAAAAGACGTTGGCAGAGGAATTGGAGTGGGTACGTCAATCCCCAAAAGCTCGTCAGGCCAAGTCTAAAGCTCGTATTACGGCCTATGAAGAACTGCTTAAAAAATCTACAGAAAAGGCACCGGATGTGGCACAGATTATTATTCCAGCCGGACCTCGCTTGGGGAATTTGGTGCTGAAAGCTGAAAATTTGAAAAAAGCCTATGGGGATAAACTACTGTTTGATGATTTATCCTTTAATTTACCGGCAGGTGGTATTGTTGGTGTTATTGGTCCAAACGGTGCCGGTAAAACTACTTTGATGAGAATTATTACCGGTCAGGAACAACCAGACAGTGGCTCTTTCCGTGTTGGTGATACGGTCAAGTTAGGCTATGTAGATCAGTCACGCGATGCCTTGCAAGATACGAACACGGTTTGGCAGGAAATTTCCGGAGGATTGGATGTTTTGACATTAGGAAAACGGGAAGTCAATTCGCGTTCCTATGTAGCTCAATTTAACTTTAAAGGTGCTGATCAGCAAAAGAAAGTTGGTGTTTTGTCTGGTGGAGAACGGAATCGTGTTCACATGGCAAAAATGTTAAAGTCAGGGGCAAATGTCTTATTGTTGGACGAACCGACAAACGATTTGGATGTGGATACTTTACGTGCATTGGAAGAGGCGTTGATGGATTTTCCCGGTTGTGCTGTTATTACATCGCATGATCGTTGGTTTTTAGACCGTTTAGCGACACATATTTTAGCCTTTGAAGGGGATAGTCAGGTTGTCTTTTTCGAAGGAAATTATGCGGAATATGAAGCTGATAAAAAACGGCGACTGGGCGTGGATGCCGACCAACCGCACCGGATAAAATATAAACCAATTGAACGATAATTAACCGCGAAGCCGTTGTGAGTAGTGGGTTACGATACCAACATATGGTTGTTTCACTGAATTTGGATCATCATAAAATTCACTTAACTTGGACAATCCAATACAGTTACGCTTTTTAAATTTGTCTAAAGCGGATTGATAGTGTTTTGTTTGTCCGACAAAAGGTTCAAATAATTCAAATTCGAATTTACGGCGATCTGAACCGGTCGGAGGTAATCGGGGATTAAAACACATCTTTCCGGCAATGATTAAAGCATTGTAACTTTGTTTTGCCAATGGGTCATTTGGCCTTTCCTGATATAATTTTTTAATTTGATTTCCTGCAACAAAAATAGCATCGTGAACGGCACTGGCATTTTTTGCACCATAAAAAAGCAAAGGGGTCATCAACAGTAATTTAATGGCATTTTTATCTGTTAAGGTATCTTTGTTGCAGATAACAGCTGACATATAGGCTCTTAAATTGCGTAGATCCTTGACTGAGATTTCTGATTGTTCACTACTAAATTGATCTAAAAATTGTCGACCAGCAACAGCGCGTAAACGCTGTTCAACCATACTGACATCACCACTGATTCTGATTCCTATTGTCATGATTTATTCTCCTTTTCTCTTTCTATTTTTTATTATAGCATATTTTTATAAAAAAGTCAAAAAATCTCTTGAAAAAAGACTGAAATAACCTATATTACTTAAATAAAATTGTATGTAAAGGAGAACAAAATGTCAACAGAAAAAATGATGTTTCAGGCAGAAGTCGCTAAAGTTTTAGATATTGTTATTCATTCACTTTATTCAAATAATGAAATATTTTTACGGGAATTATTATCCAATGCTTCGGATGCTTGTGATAAATTACGGTATGCTGTTTTAACGCATCCGGAATTGGCTTCCAAGGAAACTTTGAAAATTAAAATTAAACCAAATATGGTTGAAAAGACCCTGACGATAGCCGATAACGGAATTGGTATGAACAAAGATGATCTTATCAATCATTTGGGAACAATCGCTCGTTCTGGTTCGGCTGAATTTATGAAGAATCTAACAGGCGACAAACAAAAAGATATGGCTCTTATCGGACAGTTTGGCGTTGGTTTTTATGCCTCTTTTATGGTTGCGGATAAAGTCAGTGTTTTTACTCGAAAAGCTGGTGAACAAAACGGTTGGTTATGGGAATCGGATGGTAGTGGTAGTTTCAGTATTCAGGAAAAAGAAAAAAATGAAAATGGAACGGAAATTACACTTCATTTAAAAGCGGATATGATGGATTATTTAGAGCCTATTCGTATCAGACATTTGGTAAAACAGTATTCTGATCATGTTGCTTGGCCGATTGTTTTAGTTGAAAACGGACGGGAAGATACAATAAATGCCGCTAGTGCTTTATGGACCCGTAATAAAAATGATATTACAGAGGCGCAGTATAAAGATTTTTATCAGTCTGTTTCACATTCGTTTGATACACCTTGGATGACGTTGCATTACAAGGCAGAAGGGGTTATTGATTACACGGCTTTGTTGTTTATCCCGACAAAAGCTCCGTTTAATTTGTTTCAACCGGATAGAAAATCGGGTATCCAACTGTACACGAATAAAGTATTTATTACGGATGATATTCCGGATTTAATGCCGTATTTTTTACGGTTTATGACAGGTGTTATTGATACAAATGATTTGCCGTTAAATGTCAGTCGGGAAATGTTGCAAAAAACACCAACTTTGGCAAAAATTAAAAAAGGTATTGTTCATCGGATTTTAGGAGAGTTAAAAAAACGATCGGAGAATGTATCTGATTATAAACAATTTTGGGATAATTTTGGAATAGTCTTTAAAGAAGGACTTTATGAACCGGTTGAAGAAAAAGAAACAATCGCAGAATTATGTCGTTTCCATTCTTCACAAAATAATGAATTGATCAGTTTTTCAGACTATGTGTCTAGAATGAAAGAAGGACAGGAAAATATTTATTACCTGACAGGAACGGATTTGGAAACTTTGAAAATCAATCCGCAATTGGAAGGGTTTTCAGCCCGTGGGATAGAGGTGTTGTTGTTGACTGACCCGATAGATGAATTCTGGGTTCAGACGTATCAGGAATATCAGGGGAAACCTATTGTATCCGTTATGCATGCCCGTGATGATATCTCAAAAATCAAAGTGAAACAGGAAAATAACGCACCGGCTTTGGATAAAAAAGACAGTGATATTTTAATCAAGAAAATAAAAGAAATATTAAAAGATTTGGTTGGTGAAGTCAAAATAACGGATCGGTTGACAAAAAGTCCGATGGCTTTAATTACTCCGGAAGGACAAATGAGTCTGAATCTAGAACGTCTGATGAAAGCAAATGGACAGCAGACAAACTTTAATAGTACGCGAATTTTGGAAATAAACACACGACATCCGGTTATTATTAAAATGGCTTCTTTATTGGGTAATAAAGATAATGCCGATAAAGTATCAGATGCAGTTTATGTCTTATTTAATCAGACTTTGTTATCAGAAGGGGAAACATTACCAAATCCGGCGGATTTTTCTGAAAGACTGACACGTTTTGTTTTAAACGGATTGGATTGACTTTTTAAAACATTCCTGCAGTAAGGGGCCTGCATAGGTTGCCTGTTTTCCGAGTTCTTCTTCAATTCGAAGAAGTTGGTTGTATTTTGCCAATCGTTCTGTTCGGGATAAAGAACCTGTTTTAATTTGTCCGCAACGGGTCGCGACAGCTATGTCGGCGATGGTTGTATCTTCGGTTTCACCGGAACGATGTGATAAAATACAGGTATAACCTGACTGATGAGCCATATTGACTGTATTAAGAGTTTCAGTCAATGTTCCGATTTGATTTGGTTTTATTAAGATAGCATTCCCTAATTTTTTTTCTATTCCTATTTTTAATCTCTTTGTATTCGTAACAAATAAATCATCTCCTACCAGTTGCATACGACCTCCTAGCTGGTGTGTCAGCATCTCCCAGCCTTTAAAGTCATCTTCTGCCATACCATCTTCCAAAGACCAGATCGGATAACTGTGAACCAAATCGTCATAAAAAGAAATCAATTGCTTGGCTGATAATACTTTTTCTTCACTTAAAAGGTAATATTTGCTGTTCTTATAAAACTCACTGGATGCAGAATCTAAAGCAAAAATAATATCCTTTCCGATTCTATAACCAGCTTTTTCAACAGACATTACCATAAAATCCAAAGCTCGTGCAGCGGATCCTATTTCTGGGGCGAATCCACCTTCATCACCGACATTGGTATTGAAACCATTTTGTTTTAAAATAGATTTCAGAGCCATAAAAATTTCTGAGCCCATTTGTAGGGCATTTTTAAAATTATTGGATCCAATCGGCATAATCATGAATTCTTGAATGTCTATCAGATTGTCCGCATGTTTTCCCCCGTTTAGGATATTCATCATTGGTACGGGTAATAGGTTGCTTTTTAGTCCACCGATATATCTGTAAAGTGGAAGATTGGCGGATTTTGCCGATGCTTTTGCGACTGCCAGTGAAACGCTTAAAATTGCATTAGCTCCTAATCGTTCTTTATTATCTGTACCATCCAATGTAATCAGAAGATTATCTATTTCTTCTTGATTTTCGGCATTTTTACCTTTTAGTTTTTGAAAAATTTCTGTATTGACGGTATGAACGACTTGTAAAACACCTTTCCCTTGATATCTGTTTTTGTCTTTGTCTCTTCGTTCAACAGCTTCATATTTACCGGTGGATGCTCCACTGGGAACGGCAACACGACCGATACTGCCATCGGATAAAATAACATCTGTTTCTATTGTCGGATAACCGCGGGAATCTAAAATTTCACGAGCTTTGATAGATTTAATTTCCATTTGAACCTCCTAATAAAAAAAATAAGGGGACCGGATTTATTTATCCAGTCCCCATTCGTTTATATTCATTTCGGTTATTTGACAATTTTATCCAAATCAGTTAGACGCCTTAAAACGTTTTCCATTTCTTTTAAAGGAATCATATTCGGTCCATCGCTGGGGGCAGTATCCGGATTTTCATGCGTTTCGATAAAGACCCCTGCAATACCCGTAACAATGGCAGAACTGGCTAAAATTGGAGCAAATTCCCGTTGTCCGCCACTGGATAAACCATTTCCTCCAGGTTGCTGAACGGAATGTGTTGCATCAAAGATAACAGGATATCCTGTCTGTTTCATAATTGGCAGAGAACGCATATCAACAACCAGCGTATTATACCCAAAACTGGTTCCCCGTTCTGTCAAAAGTATATTTGTATTACCTGTACTTTCCAGCTTGGCAACAACCTGTTTCATGTCCCAAGGTGCCAGAAACTGTCCTTTTTTGACATTGATAATTTTGCCTGTTTTACCAGCAGCCAGAATTAAATCAGTTTGGCGACATAAAAAAGCCGGTATTTGCAAAATGTCAATGACTTCCGCTGCCAAAGCACATTGAAATGGTTCATGAATGTCTGTCAGGGTCGCACAATTTAATTTAGACTTAATATCAGCAAAGGCTTGTAATCCTTTTTCCAGTCCTATTCCTCGTATGCCATTGACACTTGTTCGATTGGCTTTATCAAAAGAGGCCTTGAAAACGAAAGGAATACCCAACTTATCCGTCAGTTCCTTTAATGCTGAAGCCATTTCCATTCCATGTTCGGCACTTTCCATTTGGCATGGACCGGCAATCAAAACAAAAGGGGCTTCATTCGAAAATATAATTTGATTCAGACAAACGTTTTTTTGCATAAGCCCCCTCTTTTTTTATTCAGCCGGTTGTTCCTGCGTTGTTTCAGGAATAATGGATTCGGATGCTTCCACCGGTGAATTTTTTGTCATAATGACCAAGGCTAAACTTGTCATAATAAAACAGGCAAAAAAACCACCAGTCAGCTTTGTCAGCAAGTTGCTGGCTTGACGACCGGTCAGTAACCCGTTGGCACCTTGACCACCGCCAAGACCACCCAAAGCTCCGCCTTCGGAACGTTGGAGTAAGACCAAACATGTAATGGCAATAGCTAACATAATATGGATAACCAAAACAACAGATTGCATTTTATTTTCCTTTCTTAAAATTGAGTTTCTGCAATAGCCCAAAAATCTTCAGCTTTTAAACTGGCACCACCGATTAAAGCACCATCAACATCGGAAACTGACAATAATTCTTTAGCATTGGATGGTTTAACGGAACCACCATACAGAATACGCATTTTGTCTGCAGTATCATTTCCCAATACTTTAGCTAATTCGGCACGAACGGCACCATGAATTTCCGCAACATCGGCAGTCGTCGGAACCTTACCTGTTCCGATAGCCCAAACCGGTTCATAAGCGATAATACAATTTTCTGCCGTTGCATTTTTAGGAACAGATCCTTGGATTTGTTCGGTAACGACAGATATAGCCCGACCGGATTCGCGTTCTTCTAAAGTTTCACCGACACAAATAACGACTGTTAAACCAGCCCCGATGGCTCGTTCGGCTTTTGCTTGAACAACGGCATCTGTTTCCCCATGCATAGCCCGTCTTTCCGAGTGACCGACCAGCGTATGTGTTGCTCCTAAATCGCGAACCATTTCGGCGGAGATATCTCCGGTGAAAGCACCGTTAGCTTTTGGGGCTACGGCAACATCCTGAGCCCCGACACCAATAGTGTGAGGTAAATCGGCGACCATGCCCAATAAATTCATTGGTGGGCAAATCAAGACATCAAAAGGTAAGTCCCCTTGTGCCTTTTCAAAAACTGCTTTTGCCAAAGCCAGACCTTCGGCTTTTAAACCGTTCATTTTCCAATTTCCGGCAATCAATTTACGACGCATAAAAAACTCCTTGATAAATTAAAAACAGTTCTTTTTAGCATACTTTATAAAAAAATTCAAGTTAAAAGATTGACTTTTTTGTTTTTTATAGATATTTTGGATTTGATGCGAAAAATAATTCTTATTTTTATTTTGTTTTTTAGTCTTTCTGTTCAGGCACAAAATTATGGTGCGTTGGATAGACGTGCTAAAAATGCCCCTGAAAAGGTGGCTTTAACACAGAAAAATTTGGTGGATTACCTGACGGAAAATTTGCGGAAAGATAGTGAAAAAGCGCGCGTTTTAGCGGCTTGGATAGCATATCAGGTTCAACGTGACGGATATCGGCGAAAGGTTTTGATACAATATTCTAATCAAAATCGGACAGCCCCAAAGCCTTTGAATAATGATACTTTTGTGACCCGTATCGGTACGCCACAAGATTTTGCCAGATTGTATCAGCAACTGGGCACTTTGGCCGGTTTGGAAGTTGCCGTTATAGAGGGGTATGTCGGGGATGATATTTCGGCTTTTCGGTATTCTGATCCGGCGTTTCAGGCAATTGAAGTACTGACAAATAACTGGTTGTATAATAATAAATCTTTGCAGCGATATAGGGCGGAATGGAATGCTGTTAAAATTGGACAAGAGTGGCATTTGGTAGATACCTATCAAATGATTGCTAATCCAAATTTGTTTGAGGCTCAATCCGTTCAGTCAGATATGGCTATGGAGCGTTTTTTGCACAAAAGACAGATACAGCGTCCAAAATCTTCCGTTTTAATAAGCGGAAAGTATATTAATGATGATTATTTTTTTGCTAGGCCGTCTCAATTTGTAAAAACACACTTTCCGTTTGATTCGAAGTGGCAGTTATTGCCGACACCATGGACTTGGGCTGTTTTTACCGATCAGTAAAAAAAACAGATATAAAAATCCCCGAATAAATTTGGGTATGATGCTGGGATAATGAACAATTATTGGGTAAATTTATACGAGTATAAGGGTTTGGAATGGAATTTGATAAAATCTAAATTTCTCTTAGATGCCCCATTTGAATAGGATAGTTGTTATTGCGGTGAATAATTGGGTGTTGAATTTTGGCAACAAATCTTTTTCGTTCAGAATCATTTAGTCGAATATATTCTTTCATTCGATTTTCATATACCTTTTGTTTTGTTTCCGGAATTTTTTCATCAGAAGAAGAAAAAGTTTCATTAACAATATATCCTTTTATTTTGGCGCTTGTAGCCGTGTATATATCACGAAATCCATGATGCATAACTAATCTATCTATCTCTTCTATACGTTGTTCAATTTGTTCTAAATTACATTTTTTAGGATTATCCAACACCAACCATATAGATACGCTCCCCATCTGAAGGGCAAGTTTTGCCTCCCACTTTTGTCTTTTTAGCATACTGTGAATGTCCAGGGGGCGATGGAACTTTGGTGAATATCTTTCATAGAGTGGATTTTTACTGATATATTTATAAATTTCCCGATTTTTTTCCATTATAGCTAATAAAAAAGAACGTCTTTCTTTTGGTAGTCGACGAGCACGATATATAAAATTTGAGCTCAATAAATCCATTATTATACCTCCTAATACTGTCACGAATTATAGTCCAGAAACCTAAAAAAGTCAATAAAATTGAATAGTGAGTTCGAGTGGTAATTATTGTTGGCATCATGGACATGGGCTGTTTTTACCGATCAGTAAGTGAATTATCTGTTAGATTTAGACAGAACCATAAAGTATTGACAACCCACTATAAGAAGTATATGCTTTAAAACATATAAAATGGGAGTGTTTGATGAAAAAAGTATTTTTGTTTTTGATGGTTCTATTATGGATGAACGGTGCAAGCGCATCACCGCTATGGATTGGACCAGATGATACACACACTGAGGGATTTTATTCTATTGGAAAAGAATGCCCATCTGATAAGCCAGTAGGGTCTTGGCATTGGGGGGTGCCCTGTGCAGGAATAGAGTGTATTGATTTTCGATGGCAATATGTTTGTGAAAAAAAATGTGATGATCTTGATGCTTTTCCCATAGAAAAAGGGAAAGAAAAGGGGTTTGAAATTTGTTCAAATCGGGAAACAGTTAGATCAATGTTAGGGGGATATCAAAGTCAATTAAAAGAGTGTCCAGAATATTTTATTCATGATAAAGATGGCAATTGCACAGCAATCGACGGCAGATATTCTTTCCTTAATCTAACAGAGGAAAGGTGTCAAGAGCTGACATTCTATCGTTGGATGTATGGTTATTGTGTCAAATATAATCAGATTGATTGGGCTGCTTCAAAATTGTCCCGAAAAGAATGTGAAAAATATGACGATTTGACTTGGGACGAACAGAAACAAGAGTGTTTGATAAAATGTCCTGAAGGTGAAATCCGTGATTTTAGCGGCAATTGTCTTTCTTGTTCTTCTGAAAATGGAATACACACCAGTTTTGAAAATTGTGCAAAATGTGTGGATGGAAATGGTAATCCGATTCGGGAAATGTATGAATATTATTGTTGTTTAATAGAATGTCCTAAAGGCACATTTAAAGATAATAAAGGGGAATGCAAACCATGTGACGGGAAGAGATTTATTTCTACTAGCCCTGAGGAATGTGCAAAATGTGTGGATGAAAATGGTAATCCGATAAGGAAAATGCAGGATGATTTATGTGCTTTCGTTTATTCAGAAAAAATGTATTTTATAAGTAATGATGGAAATTATCGTTCTTGTTTGGAAGAAACTCCCTATGTTGCATCTCCCGAAGAATGTGCAAAATGTGTAGATGAAAATGGTAATCCAACCCGAAAAATATATAAAAATGTAATCGGTGATCCTAGGTTTGACAATAGATGTGGTTTAATTAACTGTCCGGAAGGGCAGTTTCCAGTCGTTTTAGGTGGTTGTATGCCTTGTACTCATTTATTGCCGGAGCCGGTTGAATCTGCCGAAGCATGTGCTGTATGTCAAGATGAAAACGGTAATCCGATCCGAAGAATGTATAAAGGGACATTTAATCACCCCGACGTGTCGGACGGATGTGGTTTAATAGAATGTCCCAAGGATATGTTTCTTGGCAAATTCGGACATTGTATTTCCTGTTCGGATGTAAGAGAGTATGATTCAACAGCCGAAGAATGTGCAAAATGCTCTTCCTTGCGAGTATATGATACTGATACCCAAAAATGTGTATTAAATAAATGAATTTAATTCGGAATTGTAAAGTCTGATGTGCGGATACAGAAAAACCCCGAATAAATCGGGGTGTTATGGTGGATGGTAATGAACGAATTTCGAACCAATCATGTGGCCGAATGCAAACAGTTGGCGATGGAAATGAAACTACTAAATTTTTAATTCAGGACGTCGACATCCCAATTTAAGTTTATCGCCCAGGGGAAAAAACTCTTGCAATTCCTTTTGTAAAAAAATATAATAGACGTAGGATTGGGGGATATTATGAAAAAATTATGGTTTTCTTTGTGTTTATTTTTCAGCTTTCATTGTTGGGGACAAAGCGTTCCTGTTATTGAAGCTTTTTCATCAATTCAGTTAAATGAAGATAAAACGGTTACAATAACACCATATCATCCGAATATGTGGTCTTTCTCTAGCAGAGAGGATAAAATAATTTTACATAAAGGAGAAGAATATTCTTTTGGAGATGGACATCATGCTTATGGTAGTGTTGTTTATAAAGGAGTCAAAGATGGACAACTCGTTTTTGAGGAAATGTTTGGTTTTAATGCTATTTCTTTTGGCGGAAACGTAACTGAAGAAAAGAAAGAAAAACTAATTTCTCCTTATACAAAAAAGGAATTTTCATCTGGACGTGAGGCTGAAATATTAAAGTGGATGACCTATAATGAGGAAAACAAAGAAGAGATAGCAAGGTTAATAAAAATTTTAGGTAATCAGAATGAATTATTGTGGTGGAATCGTTATAATAAAGATTATGTAGATTTTTTATTACAAAATGGGGCGGACATTAATGCAGTTGATGAAAAAGGAGAAACAATTTTATTTTCCTTGGCACTGCGCTATCCAGATTCTCAGGTAAGTGCGGATTACTGTTCTAGGAAAAGAAAATTAATTCCATTTTTATTATCCAAGGGAATAAATATTCAGCATAAGAATAATGATGGCAAAACTGTTTTACAGTTATTAAAAGAAACTATTTCTGTGTGTAATAAACATTTTACAAGGCATGCCAGTTCTGAAGAATTAGATTGCGATTGTCTTCCTGTTGTAAAAAAATTATTAGAGGGAGTTGACCCAATTTTAGCGGATGAGAAAACTTGTCAAACATGGCCTGATTTTGAAATGGTAAAAAATTATAGGGATGAACAATATTGTGTTCCCAAATGTCGTCCTTTTTATTTTAGACCGGGTCCTGGTGATTTTGAATGTATGCCTTGTAATGCAGAATATGAAATGGATACAACACCAAAGGAATGTTCTAAATGTTCTAACCGTAAAATAAAAGATGAGAAGGATGGGGTTGGAGTCTGTGCCAAAACAGGGAATATATGTCCAAAAGATATGTTTTATGGTGAAGAAGATTGTATTCCTTGTGATGATACGTCTCCTATAAATACGACCGAAGAAGAGTGTAATAAATGTTCCAACAGAAAAATGACCGGTGGCGAATGGAATAGATGCGTTTTAAAGGAATGCCCAAAAGGTTATTTTAAAACAGGTGGTAACTGGTGCACTCCATGCGATGAATTAGAGGTCAAAGGATATGTAGAACCTGATGAATGTTTCAAGTGTTCGAATAGGGAATTATATGGTCAAGAATGCGTGTTGAAAGAATGCCCAAATGGGCACTTTAGAAACAAAGAAGGGGCTTGTATAAAATGTGGTGTAGAATCTGCCTATTCTTGGAGTCTGTTGGCTTCAAAGGAAGAATGTGCAAAATGTGAAAATACTATTTCATATAACGGATATTGTATATTACCCCAAGAATGTCCTGCTAATCATCTTCAGGGGATAGATGGAAAGTGCTTTCATTGTGAAGATTTAAAAGATATTTCTACAACAGCAAAAGAATGTGATAAGTGCCCTAATCGAAAATATGTTGATGGAAAATGTGTTCCAAAAGAATGTCCTGCTGATCATTTTAAAAATAAGGCCGGTAGTTGTTATGAGTGTAAATCGCTTAAATTCTATCAAGCAGAAACAACCTTTGAAGAATGTTCAAAATGCCCAAATAGAGAATACAAAGAGGGGTGGTGTAAATGGAAAAGGGATCTCTGGGAGAAGGCTAGACTTGAATTTGAATAAGTAATTGATTTACAAAGAAAGTATCTTTAAGGGTTCGATAAGTTACGGATTTTGGTGTTTTTTTGTGCCATCACCATCGAACTAGCCATAGTGCTTGCGAAATATGAAAAAGCCACCCCAAAAGGAGTGGCTTTTAATCTTGGTGGGGAGCAATTAACGATTATCAAGTAAATAATGTGGACGACTTAAGAAAATTAATTATTTGACAAATATCAAATAGTTTAGTATAAAAAAATTAGCTTTTGAACTAGAGGATATTATACGATGAGCATAAAAAACAAATTAAAAGAATTATCAAATTCAAATACTATGGATCGTATCATGGTAAGAACAGATAAAGACACTCTGATTTCGATAAGAGATTTT
Source organism: Alphaproteobacteria bacterium (assembly GCA_045613285.1). Classification (GTDB taxonomy): domain Bacteria; phylum Pseudomonadota; class Alphaproteobacteria; order CAAHEQ01; family UBA3637; genus CALXZG01. Next base: position 19,727 of record JAZLAQ010000024.1, read on the forward strand.
TTGAACAGTGATGGATTTCAAAATATTACCGCTCGTATACAAAAAGATTTAAAAACTCTCTACAAGTTAAATGAACGGAAACCACCATTATTTAATTTTCCAGATTTTCCTTCTGATAAACCCCTTATTATTGATTGTTCAACGGCAACAACAGATGATTGCACCGCACATTATATCCCAATGGAACATATTGTCGAATTTCAAGAAAGCGTACACGACGACTTTCGAAAGGATTCTGAATACTCCTTATTGGGTACATTGGCCCATGAATTAAAACATGCAGAACAGGATCTGCCCGCTGTTTGGAACTATAAAAACGCCCTTCAATATCATCAGCTTGCTTTTTTACAGGAAGCGCAAGCATATACCTTTGAAAGGTATGTTATGAATTTGGTGGGGGAGCCTGATTCTGTTTATCAAAGAGTTGTGAAAAAACATACTAATGATTCGGGTATTGTGGACGAAAAGGCTGTAGAAACGGAAGTTCTGCAACAGGAATTAACACGATTATTTGATAATGAACACTATAGGAACAGATATGATCAATATTTTCTTGTTGAAGATGAAGATATTGGAATCACAGAAATTCCGAAAGAATTTAATTTTCCAGATACTGCAATTTTATATAAAATAATACAAAATACACCTCGTGAGCCTGTGGAACCTGAAAAACTAAAATATGATAGAACGCCTTCCTTTAATTATTTTAGAAAATATCCAAACTTACTTCAAAAATCAGAATTATTTAAACATTATGATGATGCTTGTTCAGAGGTGCTGTTTGGTTTTATGCAACATGGTATCGATATGAAAAGAACAAACGCAGATATGAAATTATTTGAAAGTCTTTTAAAGGCAAAAGATAAAGAAAGTAATTTTGTCCTTTCAGATGCAACCCTCATTCATTTCTTTGCACGGGGAAAAGGGATGAATCAAGAACAAGCATTTATTCGTGCTCCGGGTGATGTGATGGTAAGTCCAAAAGAGTTGTTTGTGTTATTCGAAAATGGGGATATTTCCCGAGAAGAGTGGATTAAAACGATTGAATATCATAATAGAGGAAGGCAGTTAAAAGATTTAGCTGTTACCACAACTATTGGTGATAAAGATCTTAATACGCCTGTTGCCGATACCTTCACTTATCAATTTGATAAACACGGGAATATCGAAGTTGAAACTGGTTTAAAAGATGGTAGAATTACCAGCTATACGCAATATTATGATGGGAAAAAAGTAAATGCCTATTATTTCTTATCAAACAAAGATAAAGAAGGATTGGATGAGTGGATTACTTCGGAGATGTGGCTGGAACATGGTCCAAATGATAGGCCTTGTTATGGCAGAACAGTCTTTAATAAAGAAAAGAATTCTTCTTGTGTTTTGTTTTACACGGATGAAAATTTAACAAAATTCCTCTATGGGCAAATAACGGGAGCTGATGGTAAGTCAACTCGTTGTGATGAAAAAGGATGTTCCGTTAAACCTAACCTTTTTCAGAGAATGCATCGTCGTTTGTCATCCTCAAGGAAAGGATAAATAACGAGTTCGATAAGTTACGGAATTTGGCGGTTTTTGAAGGATGAAAAATCGAACTTGCCGAATGCCTTGCAAAATATGAAAAAAGCCACCCTAGACAGAGTGGCTTTTTTCTTTGGTGGGCCCGGTAGGACTTGAACCCACGACCTATCCGTTATGAGCGGACAGCTCTAACCAACTGAGCTACAGGCCCCCGACCGAGTCGCAGTATAACTGAAACAAAATTAAAAAGCAAGACTTTTTTGTTTAAAAATGCTTTTTTTTAAATCTTTTTTATCTCTGCATAAAAAGATATTGCAAAAAAAGAAAAAATTTTATATGCTTTTTTGTGTTTGAAAAGGAGTTATTAAAATGAAAAAAATATGTTTGTTTCTGTTAATTCTGTTATCGGGAAAAATTGCGTTGGCATCGGATATTACCGGCTATTGGACGACGGTGGACGATGAAACCAAAGAACAAAAGAGCATTGTTCAGGTTTATGAATATAATGGTCGATATTTTGGTCGGGTTGTGGATTTGTTTAAAAATAAAGAGGCTGTTGCTAAAATTAAAGGAAATCCCAAAATTATTGGATTGGATATTATCTGGGATTTGAAAAAAGATGGTTCCAAATACAAAGGCGGTGAAATATTAGATCCACAAAAAGGAAAAGTTTATGGTTGCGAAATGTGGCGGGAAGGTGATAACCTTGTTGTTCGGGGAAAGATAGCTTTCTTGGGACGCAATCAAACTTGGTTACCCAATAAAACCTATACTGGTTCGGATGAAAAACCGGTTCCTGAAAAGCCTAAGTTATAAGAACAATAAAAAACGTCTGACATCTCGGACGTTTTTTTTAAAAAAAAGAAAATAATTCTTGCATATTTAAATATTATTATGTTATAAGAAAGTATAATATACTAAATTTTATTAAAGGGGATACTGTTATGATAAAAAAAGTTGTTTGTTCTTCCGTATTTTTAGGTCTTTTGATGGGGAGTGTTTCTGCCTATGCGACCACGACGGTTCCGGCTTTTGCAGGGAATAAAATTGTAGAAAAGACATTCCAAAAAACAAAAATATCGCCCAGACAGGCTATTTACAGATATGCTTCCAGTGGTAATGTAGAAGGATTAAAGAGCTTGATGTCAAAACGCTATCCTATAGATTTGCGGGATAGCAAAGGTAATACGGCTTTGTGTGAAGCGGTTTGGCGTGGGGATAAACAGGCTGTCGATGTTTTATTGTCGTTGGGTGCTTCTGAAGAAAACTCTTGTATGAACAGAATTCCGGTTCAGTATAAGCAAGCCGTTGGATTGACAGTACGGGAACAAAATGCCTATACGAATCCTACTTTGAAAAAAACAGATAATATTAATATTAGTACTGTTGCTAATACAATTGGGGCAATTGCTTTGATCGGCGGTGGGATTGCATTGGCAACAGCCGGCGGTTCCGGTGGTGGTTCGGATGATAATGGTTCTGGTGGTGGATCCAGCGGTGGTGGTACTGGTGGTGGCGGTTCCGGTGGTGGCGGATCTGGTGGTGGCGGTTCCGGTTCGGGAAGTAATTATAATGGTTCTTGTGCTGGGGTAGATTGTGGCGAACATGGCTCTTGTTTCAGTGGTGTTTGTATTTGTCAGGAAGGTTGGTATGGTAGCCATTGTGAAATTGAATCTGTCGGTCAAAATGATTGGGCTACTTCGACTGGTGGTTATGAAACAGCAGAGTATAAAAAAGGTAATTTCTTGGAACAAATTAAAGCTTCGGTGGCTTATTCGCGGGGGTATTCCGGTTATGTGCGGGACGAAGATAATGATTTGAACACGCTTGAAAAAGTACGGGTTGGTGTTTTGGATGGCGGAACAGATATCAATCATCCGGATTTGATCAATAATGTATTAAAAGATGCTAATGGAAATGCTGTCGGATTTAATTTTGACTATGGCCCCTGTCGGAATGGAGATAAAACCAATTGTTGGGGATTTATTAAAGATCCTGTCTATGGTGATTCTGGAATTGGGGAATTGGTTTTCTATAAAACCGGTTCTAATGATTATGATGTCGTTGGTGCGTATCTTGAGGCATTGTATGAATTAACTTTTTCAAATTATAGTGCGAATTATGACTGGGATAAGGAAAAGTATAACCCGAATCCGCATGATATTTCTGCCGATGCGACATCTGTGGACGATTGGACTAATACATCGGGAAATGATCATGGAACACACGTTGCCGGTATTATCGGTGCAACAAATAACGGAACCGGTATGCATGGGGTTGCCCCGAATGCTGAATTGGTGGCGGGTATATATGACCCTATGGGAGCGAATGGCGGATATAGTTTCCAAACGGCTATGGAAACCTATGCCGGTTTGGGAACTCGTGTCGTTAATATGAGCTTTGGGACTCCGTCAATTTACGGAAAAAAAGAAGGTGTTGTGGAATATGCCATTGGTAAGGATGCAGCTGATTTATTTTCAAACAGTGACATTCAGGGATACAAAACCGCCGTTGAAAATGGTATTGTATCGGTCAGAGCAGCCGGTAATTCTTCTAATTTAGACAGTTATAGTTATCATTTAACGGCAGGTATTGATAATGGTATCCCGTTGACGACGACTTTTGGGAAAGGATCTGCATACGATATTTCTAATCTGTTTATCACGGTGGTTGCGGTAAACCCTAAAGATGATATTTCCAGTTATTCCCAAGTTTGTGGTGCTGCTCAAGGCTATTGTTTGTCGGCTCCGGGGGGAGATTATAAGACCTATTGGGATGAAGCAAAAGGTAAATATCAAAGGGGTGAATGGACGCTTGATGAAGCCAATAATTACCTGTTAAACGGTATTATTTATTCCACCGTTGGAACAGGTGATTCTTATGGTTATATGCAGGGGACATCTATGGCGGCTCCGGTTGTGACGGGGGCTGTTGCCCTGATGATGGGGGCTTATCCGCACCTGACCAGTCAGGAAGTTGTTGAAATTTTATTCCGGACCGCTAATAAAGATTTAGTCGGTTGGGTTAATGATGGTACTTGGACGGATAGTCAGGGTAATACTTATCGGACAAGTAGTACCTATGGACATGGTATGGTGGATTTAGATAAAGCAACGCGTCCGATTGGTACTTTATCCGTTTCTACGGGTGATGATGTGAGAGGGCAAAAAATATCCGTTGCAGAAAGTAGTTTTGCTTTACCTCGGTTCTTTAGTCCACGCATTTTGAAAACGTTGCCGGAAAAGATAGTCGGCTTAGATGATTATAACCGATCTTTCGCTGTTCCAACAGCCGGTTTGATTACACAAGCCCACCGTTCATCTGAAAGTTTTAAAAATTCTTTCCGTTCCTTTATGGCTAAAAATCGGGTTCAAAAAGCCGGTTTGGCTGATAAACTCAGTTTCTCTTTCTCATCAGCCGTTACAGATGATAGTTTGGCCGGATTTGGAACTTTTGATATGAATTACCGTTTGTCGGATAAATCTGCCGTTCGTTTTTCATATCGTGAAGATACATTATTAGACGGTCATTATTATGATCGAGCTTTAGCTAATCCGTTTGTTGATATGACGGATAGTTACGGTATTTCTCATTCCTATCAGATGACCCCAAAATGGGCATTATCTTTTGATGCCGCTGTTGGTAAAAACGGTTTCTATGAAGGTGATGAAGATTTAAATGAAGAGTTTAAGCGTTCAGTCAGTTCTTTTTCGGCAGAAATGGCTTGGAAACCGGTTGATAAATTTACTTTAAAGGCCGTTGGTGGTTTAATATCGGAAAAAGACGCTGTACTGGGTATGAACGGAACGGGTATCTTTGATATGGATACAACGCAAACATATTTCACCGGTGCCGTTGCTGAAATCAAACCGATTAAAACTTTGACATTCTCGGCCGCATATTATTATGGACGGAGTGTCCTGCCGGATACGGGATCAATGGTGTCTTTAGGTGATATTGTCAGTGATAGTTTCGCTTTAGATATGCGGTATCAACCCAAAGATGATACATTGATGGGGGTCCAGTTATCTTCTCCGCTCAGAATACGTTCTGGTATGGCTTCCTTTAATTTACCGGTTGGACGGGATATTTATGGAACGGCATTATATCGGAATGAATTTGATGTATCCTTGAAACCGGAGGCCCGTGAATACAACTTGGGATTCTATTATACTCAAGAAAAAGAAAATTATGATTGGCGTTATGAATTAGGTGTTCGTTTCAATCCTGATCATATGAAGGGGGTATCGCCGGATTATCGGGCTTTATTCGGATTAAATTGGAAGTACTAGAAGTGATCCGAAGAAAAACACCGAACATTTGTTCGGTGTTTTTGTTAATTTAATTATTTTGTTTAAAAGTTCATTTTATCTTGAAAGTATTCCGGTTTTAACTTTTTGTATGCTTTTTGAATAATATGTTTTTGATATACATTTTTGGCAGTGTTTGGATTTTTTTTGTTAAAATTCCATATTTCAAATAAAACAGATCGATTTAATGCCGTCCATTCTTCAATTTTAAATAAAAAGCTTGCACGACTGAATGCTTGTAATTCTGCCATTAAAGCACTTTTTTCAAATGCATTTTTCCCATCCAAAAAAAATTTATGACAGTTCTTTTTATCATTTTTAAAGTTTATGAGGGCTGAAACACGTTTCAAACCACATAAATCGGCTATTTCTTTCATGGATAGAGTAGGGGAAATGGTTGCTACCGGACGACCAAGTTCTACAATTTCCATAGCCATAGATGCTGAATCTGACCAAGTATCTTCTTTTCCTTTTAAAAGACTGTTTCGTAGTGTCGTAATAAATAGAGTGTCCTGATCTTTTAATCTTAAAAATTCTTGTTGTTCCATACGGGCATCGAATCCTAATTTTTCAAAATGATGAACTTCTGGAGGTAATTTTTTATATGTTTGCTTAAAAGAATCATACTCGTACGAAAATAAATGTTGTAAATTTTCCTGTTTATAAAAATCTGTATTGTCTTTTTCTTGACCGAAAGCCGGCAGTTTTGTTGTCAAAGCAACAGTTGTCAAAGCTGATAAAAACATCATTTTTTTGATCATAATAAACCTCCCCGTTTTTTTTGGATATCATTTTAGCATATTTAAATTTTATGTCAAGTTTTTTCTTAAATTATATAAACGGGTTATATGCCCACTGTAATAAGGCCTGCCTTTGACGAGGTCTGCACCCAAAATTAAAGGGTAAGCAATTTTTGAAAATTTGTGCCTGATGTCTTTTGAATGAACGCCACCTTTTGATTTGTATTATATCTATTTCGGGTATTCGTCGCCCCATATAGTATCGGCAATACCATTGAAACCATCCCCTGGGATCAGGTCCAATTATCCATCCACGTTTTTGCCATTCGGATAAAGATAAACGGGATTTAATGCAGAAACAGTTTTTTTGAATATCGGGGCGTATAGTTGATACTTTTGCATTTTGAAACCAATCCATCGGAAATTCATCCTGACAATCATTGAGGTAGTGGCCTTCAAAGACACCCAGTTCTAGCATTTGTTTTGGGCTTAATTCGGGTTGAAATATGGGATGAAAGTCTTGTCCCATCGGCGCATCATAATAATAAATATAATCTTGTTGCATTTTATCGTTGATAATCATTTTTAACCTCCGTGTTAAAGAAATAGGAAATAACTTAAATATGTCAATCAAGAATCTTGATATAATATTGCACAAAAGATTTTAAACCTTTAAAATAATATTGAGTTTTTTTATGAGATTGCTCCACTTTGTTCACAATGACGAGGGGGTGTACCGTCATTACGAGGAGTGCAACGACGAAGTAATCTCTTGATGCCTAGTGTATTCCTTTACAAGATTGCCACGGGCTAACGCCCTCGCAATGACTGGGGTCTTAGTGTCATTACGAGGAGAATAACGACGAAGTAATCTCTTGACACCAACACCGTGTCCTTTTATGAAACTGCTTAACTATGTTCGCCATGATATAAAACAGAAAGAGAAAGCATTATCGCATTTAGTTTTTTAAGATTGAAAAATCACTCGAAAACGGGTAATTTTCTTATATAAAAAGATGATTTTAAAATTTTAAAAATATTGTTTATTTTTAATAAGATATACATGAAATAACTATATTAAATCTAGACGGTCGTCTAGATTTAATATAATGTGCTTATTTTTGACAAAAGAAACATGTGTTTTAAAAATTGACAGAAATACAGGCTGTTTTTTATTTTTTTTCTTGACTTATTTTCCAAAATTAAATAAGTTGATAATATATAAAATTTAAACGACCGTTTAGATTTCATATAGTGTACCGTAAAAGGCATAGAATAAAGGAGTAAACAATGGATAAAAATATAAAAAATACAATACAAAATAAACAAACGACAACCGAAGCCGGTCGGAGTATGGTAGAAATGCTGGGTGTTTTGGCTGTTATCGGGGTATTGTCTATCGGTGGGATTGCCGGTTATACTTATGCAATGAACAAATATCATGCCAGTGAAATCCTCAGTGGTATATCCCAACGGGCTGTTGTTGCCTCCCAACAAATGATATTGAGTGGTACGCCCTCATTGGTAGAATATGCCGGTCAACAAATCGGGGATTACGGGGTAGCCTTATCTGAAAACGATTATGGTGATAGCTTCTTTGGTATCCAAGTCAGTGGTATAGAACAAGCCGTTTGTGAACATTTACAGGATCAATGGCTTTCTAATGCCACCGATATTTATTTAGGGGATAGTTATTTAGATAAAGCCACCTGTGCAGAAGGAAATAATAATACGATAACCTTTGTGTTTAATGATGCTTTAAACGGCTCCGACAATGCTGATGGTGGGGATGGTAAGGATGTTGGTGTTTGTGATAACGGAAACGTGTATTTGTCATATATGGATGATCCGTGTTCAACAGATACACCAGACGATATGGAATGTACGAAGAACAGTGATTGTGACGATGGTGAGTTTTGTCTTTTAGCCTCTAACCAAAGTGGCAACGACATACTCCCCCATTTTGGAAACTGTGAGCCAATTGGGGCGGTTTCGGTATCAAACGGTCTTTTATCTACATCAGAGGTAACTTATTGGTCATGGTGGTCTGCTGAAAATTGGTGTAAAGCGCAGGGAACCCGTTTGGCAAAAATAAATGATATTGACAACCTTTTAGATTATTGTCCTAAAGATGAAGAAGACCCTGATTCATGTGAGGATTTTTTACGTGAACTTTTTGGTGAGGTTCGGCGTTTCTGGCTTGGCGATTTTAATAGTGATGGGGTATATCGCATATCTGCACTTTCTAAAACTGCTCCTGTATCCCCATCAACTCAAGGTTATTCTCCTTTGTGTATAAGTAACCAATAAAAATAGATTATTCATTTAGCCAAACCCCCCCACCGATTTTTCGGTGGGTGTTTTATATTATATCTCTTACATAAAGAATTCTTTTAGGTAAGCCGGCAGGTCGGGTATGGTAGGAGCAGGTACGGGGATGATATGAAAAAAACGGGTTGGAAGTCCAACCCGTTTTTGTTTTTTCGTCTCGATTAACGAGAGTAGAATTCGATAACCAAATTCGGTTCCATTTGAGCTGCATACGGAATGTCAGCCAATTTCGGAACACGAACGAATTTACCTTTTTTCTCTTTCGTGTCAACTTCCATATAATCTGGAATTTCGCGTTCTGTGGATTCACCGGCAGCGATAACCATTGCCATTTCTTTAGCTTTGGAACGAACGGCGATTTCATCACCGACTTTAACCAAGTAAGAAGGAATATCCACTTTTTTCCCGTTGACAGTGACGTGTCCGTGACTGACAAATTGACGGGCAGCAAATACGGACGGCACAAACTTCATGCGGTACACGATGGAATCCAAACGACATTCCAAAATACCGACCAAGTTTTCGGAACTATCGCCTTTACGACGGATAGCTTCGGCATAGTATTTGCGTAATTGTTTTTCGGAAACGTTCCCGTAAACACCCTTTAATTTTTGTTTAGCAGCTAACTGCAAACCGTAATCAGTGGGTTTTTTGCGGTTGGCACCGTGTTGACCAGGGCCATAGTTTCTTTTGTTGACAGGGCTTTTTGCTTTGCCCCAGAGATTCACGCCCAAACGGCGATCAATTTTAAATTTAGATTGAAGTCTTTTAGACATCTGATACCTTTCTTGTTGTTTCCCGATAGTTATTGCCCATATTGGCAGAACGTGGCTTTCGGCTCATTCCGACCGCCCGCATTTCAGGAGGTGGTGTCATTCTAACAAAAAAATACCGGAATGTCAAGGAATTTTTTATTTTGACATACAAAACTAATTTTAAACTTGATTTTATATTGTTTTTAAGTTTTAATATCGAGTAAAGGAGTCAATGTTATGAAAAGAATTATTTGGTGTTTTTTTGTTTTTATATTCGTTGCTGTTTTTATGTTTGCATCTTATGTTGCTTATTTAAGGTACGAATTATGGGTGAATAGAAAAAAAGACATTGTCCGAGAAACAATTTATGTCGGACCTTTTTCAAAATCTGAACGAGAGGTATTATTTGACCTTGTCAATCAAGCCATAGAAACAGGCCTGAACGGAAAGGAATTAACTTATCCGGATTTAAAAAAATACCCTTTAAAATGGCAACAAAAACGAGGTGTTTATGTGACTTTGAATATCGGTGAAAAATTACGGGGATGTCAAGGAACAAAAGAGGCAGAAAAACCATTTATCCATGCGGTAATGGATGCAGCATATCGGGCAGCTTTTCAAGATAAAAGATTTTCGAAATTGACGCAAGAAGAATATGATAATCCGGATTTTAATACCTATATTTCTGTTTTAGGTAAGATGAAACCTTTGGTTTTTCAGACTGAAAAAGATATTGTCAAACAATTAACTCCTTTTAAAGATGGCGCTTTGTTGGAATATCAAAACAAAAAAGGACTGTTTTTACCAAGTGTTTGGACAAAAAGACCAAGTGCTTCCGATTTTTGGAAGGGATTAAAGAAAAAAGCAAAGATGAAAGAAGATTTTATTCCACAAAAAGCCCGTGTTTATGTTTTTCCGTCTGAGAACGTTCGTCCGGTTAAACAAACACTATTAAAAGATCAAAAGCGGATACAAAAGGCTATTCAGGCATTAACCTCTCTTTTTCAAGAAAATGGACAGATAATTTATGAAATTGACTATAAAACTGGTGAAATAAACAAAAAAAGTAATATAGTCCGCGAAATGGGAACAGGGTACAGTTTGGCCTATGCATATTACAGAACACATGATGAAACTTTGAAACCTGTTTTAAAAAAGTTTTTGGATTATGCCCGCCGGATATCTGTTAAGACAGAACAAGGTGCTTTAATCGCTGATAAAAAAGGAAGTATAAAATCTGGTTCTACGGCATTGGTATTATTGGCAGAAATGTATTATTCCAAAGAATCCGGTGATAACCAATTTCAAGATATGCGAGAAGAATGGAAGCAGGGATTGTTATCTTTATTCGAACGGGGACAGGGAATTTGGACCTCTTGGGAAGACAAAACCATGTCACCTTATTATGAAGGGGAAACATGGCTAGCTTTGTCTGTTTATAATGAATTTTATCCGCAGGACAAAGAATTGGATTTGGCTGTATCTGAATTAAATGAGGTAATGTATAATAAATATGTTTCCGAATTTAAAAATAATTTTTTCCACTGGGGAAATCAGGCAGCCTCTATTCAATACAGATTGAAAAAATCCCCTAAAATGTATGACTACATTGTTAAACAGGCTCGTTTATACTTAAAGCAAACTAAGATAAAGCCTGTTAATGCCAGTTGTTCATATGCAGAAGGGTTAGCTGAAACAGCTTTGTCTTTACAAAAGTTGGGTAAAAGTGATTATGGTAATGTTTTGAACCGCTTGGAAAATCAATTGGAAATACCAAGATTATTACAAAAGAAACCTTATCAATGGGACGAAAATAACAAAATACATCCTGAAATGCAAAAGTATTTAGGATTGTTTTTGGGATGGGCTGATAAATCAAATACCAGAAATGACCATACACAGCATTGTTTGACGGCTCTTTTAAAGTCTCAGCTGGTTTTGGAACAGATGAAATAAATTTTTTGACTTGATTTTTGTTTTTCTTTCGGTTAAATTGTAGAAAGAGGAGTTTATGATGAAAATATTTTTGACTGTTTTATTTTTGTTTTTTTCTTTCGTTTCTTCGGCAAAGGCAGCTGGGGAAAATATGGAAATTTTGGGAACTTACGGGGATTGGACGGCTTATCTACTGCAAAATGAAAAGGGTAAGACCTGTTATATGGCAACAGAACCCATTAAATCCGAAGGTAATTATAAAAAAAGGGATGATGTCTTTTTGTTTGTGACCCATCATCCGGATGAAAACAGTTATGATTCAATTAGTATGATGGCCGGATATACTTATAAGAGTACTTCTAAACCTATCTTTCAGGTAGATAAAAATAAATCAGTTAATTTTAAAATCTATAAAGATACTTCTTGGGTAACGGATGAAAAAACAGGTAAAAGTTTGATTGTTCAGATGAAAAAAGGCAGTAAGGCTGTTTTAAAGGGAACATCTCAACGGGGAACTTTGACAACGGATACTTTTTCTTTAGCTGGTTTTTCCAAAGCTTATCGTGATATTCAAAAGGCCTGTGGACGGGAATAATGAAAGAATTAATCGGATTATCGTTTGATGAATTGAAACAAGAATTGCTATCCTTGGGGGAAAAGCCTTTCCGGGCAAAGCAACTATGGCATTGGTTGTATAACAAGGGGGAAACTGATTTTACCAGAATGACGACTTTGGCTAAACCTTTTCAGGCAAAGTTGGCTGATTTATATACGGTTACACACCCGAAAATTGTAACGGAACAAAATTCTGTGGATAAAACCAGAAAATGGTTGATGGAATTTCAAGATGGTAAACAGGTTGAATGTGTCTACATCCCTGAATCGGATAGAGGATCTGTCTGTATTTCAACACAGGTTGGTTGTGCTCAAGGATGTAAGTTTTGTCATACGGGTACGCAAAAAATGATGCGAAATTTGACCGCTGGTGAAATCGTCGGACAATTTATGACAGCCCGTGATAGTTATAGCGAATGGCCAACACCGACAGATGAAACCCGCTTTCTGTCCAATATTGTTGTTATGGGAATGGGGGAACCGTTGGCTAATTTTGAAAATTTAAAAACGGCTTTGCGTATTTTGATGGATGGAGACGGAATAGCCATTTCTAAACGAAAAATAACGGTTTCTACTGCCGGTGTTGCAACACATATTCCGGAATTGGCAGATTTAGGAGTAAAGTTGGCGGTCAGCTTGCATGCTCCAAATGATGAAATCAGAAATCAGATTATGCCAATAAACAGAAAATTTCCTTTGGATGTTTTGATGAAGGCCTGTCGGGAGTATCAACAACGTTCTGAACGGCGTCAGTTTATTACTATGGAATATGTAATGTTAAAGGATATTAATGATCAGCCCGAACATGCTAGAGAACTGATGGCTTTGGTTCAAGGGTTGGAAGTCAAATTTAACTTAATTCCGTTCCATGCATGGGCAGGCGTTCCCTTTGAACCATCCAGTCATCGGACAATTGAACGGTTTGCCCGTATCTTGGAAGATAACTACTTTGCGGCACCAATTCGTCGTTCCCGTGGAGAAGATATTATGGCGGCATGCGGGCAGTTAAAGTCCGAAAAAGGTAAAAAAGATTAAACTTGTTTTTCTATCAGACAGGCATCTCCGTATGAAAAAAAGCGATATTCGTTTGATATAGCGTATCGGTAAGCTTCTTTCATGACATCAATACCCGCAAAGGCACATACCAACATAAATAAGGTTGAACCTGATAAATGAAAGTTTGTGAACATAACGTCTGTTGCCCGAAAACGATATCCGGGTGTTATAAAAATACGTGTCTCTCCTTCAAAAGGATGAACAATACCATTTTCATCCGTTGCAGATTCCAGTAATCTGAGAGAAGTTGTTCCAACAGTTACAATGCGTCTGCCATCCTTTTTAGCTTGATTGATTTTATTGGCTACTTCCGGTGATAAAATACCAAATTCAGCATGCATTTTATGATTATCTGTATCATCTACTTTTACCGGCAGAAAAGTTCCACCACCCACATGCAGGGTTAGAAACAGTTGTTCTATTCCTTTTTCTTTTAAACGTTTAAATAATTCCGGTGTAAAGTGTAGACCAGCGGTTGGTGCTGCAACCGCCCCTTCATTTTTGGCATAAATTGTTTGATAATCGGCTTTATCAGATTCTAAACCGCCCCGTAACCGTTTGATGTAAGGGGGTAAAGGCATTGTACCTATTTGATGTAGGACATTCATTAAATCAGCACCTGATTTATTAAAGCGAACAATAACGGAACCACTTTCTGTTTTTTCTAAAACAGTTGCTGTTAAATCATCTGAAAAATAAATGACATCATTAATTTTTAATCGTCTTGAATTTTTAATCAGTGTTACCCAGTCGGATAAGTTTTCTTGTTTGAATAAAGTGAGCTCAATTTTGGCTTGCCCTCGTATCCCATACAAGCGGGCTGGGATAACTTTGGTATCATTAAAAATTAACACGTCATCTGGACGGAGTAGTGTGTCTAAATCGGCAATAAGTTTGTCTTCAACACGCCCGTCAGATAAAATATGTAACAGACGCGCCGAATCACGTGGTTCTACCGGATAGTTTGCAATCAGTTTTTCCGGCATATCAAATGTAAATACAGCTGTTTTCATTATTGAATACCTGATTTATCTGTTATATTTTCAGAATCAGATTGAGGTTCTGCCGATTCTTTTAATTTTTCTTTTTGTTCTTCCTTTAACTCTTCTTTTAAACCGGAACTGTCCTTAAATTGTTGTCCCCAGTTGTCTACATATTGTCTTAATGTTCGTTGTTCTGATTGAATATTATCTCGTTTTTTTTGGAAACGACTTGCTAATATCTTGTATAAGTTTTGACAATGAGAACGACTGGAAAAAATAGCAAATAATTCTTGATTTATCAACGAAATCGGCATAATTTTGATGTCCGTATTTAATTTATAACGTCTAGCCTCAGCTTCGATAGAATAAGGACTGCTGAAAATATAATCAACTTCGCCGTTTAATAATTTAGAAAAGGCCTGTTTTGAATCAGGAACCTGTTTTATATCTAATTCTTTGGGTAAAATTGGGAAAATATAACTATAAAAATTTTCATCAGTTCGGACAACACCTTTTAATCCGATTAAATCGTTAAAAGACTTAATTTGTTTTTCTTTTCCCTTTAAAAAAGCTACTGTAAAAATATTTTGAAAGTAGGCAGGATGTATATACTGATGATGTGCCAGCATTAGTTTAGGTTCATAATAAAGACCAACAAGCATATCTACACCACCATTGTGTAAAGCTGCCATGGCTTCACGATCATTGGGGAAAGCAAGTACGCTTATTTTGATATTTAATTCGGAAGCAATTTCTTTGATTAAATCAATATTGTATCCTTTGGCTTTGAAAAGAAGATTCCCTTTGTTATCGGTTTCCGCTTCTGTCCAAGAAAAAGGGGGATTCGTAGCGAATGATGCAATACGAAATGCCCAATCACCACCACACCCTTTTATTTTATTATGTTTTTGTTCTTGTTGTTTTTTTATCTGAGAACCGATGTAACTTGTTTGTGCCATCAAAGGGGAGGAACACAAAATAAAACAAAGAAGTAATATAATTATTTTTTTCATTTAATATCCTTTCTTTTTTGAATAACGCGTTCTTTAGGGAATGTGATTGTGAATTGAGTGCCTTTCCCTTCTTCACTTTTCAATTTAATAGTACCTTGCTGTAATTCTGTCAGCCTTTTGATTAAAACTAATCCCAGACCGGTTCCTTTGTGTCTGCGTGTCATAACATTTTCAATTTGACTGAACGGTTGGAATAAGTAATCTAATTTATCTTTCGGAATGCCGATTCCATTATCTTTTACCGAGATTTGGACTTCTTTGTTACTTGTCTGTTTAATGGAAATGTTTATTTTTCCGCCGGGTTCTGTAAATTTAACGGCATTAGACAGCAGGTTTAACAAAATTTGTTTTAAAGAACGTTCATCCATGTACAAACATAAGTTTTTGGGAGAAACACTGTATTGAAATTGTCTTTCCTGAGAACCGGGATATTGATAAACGATTCCCAAAACATTCAAGAGCAACGGATGAACTTCGATCTCTGTATCTTTTAATTTTGGTTTACCGCCTTCAATGCCGGATAAATCTAAAATATCATTAATTAAAGATAATAAATATTGACCGCTGGAATAAATATATTGAGAATATTTTTTATACTGTTCAGATAAAGGACCAAAAGTTTCCTCTGTCATGGTTTCTGAAAAACCTAAAATGGCATTTAAAGGCGTTCGTAATTCATGGCTCATATTAGCGATAAATTCGGATTTTGCTTTGTTGGCACTTTCTGCTGCCGTTTTTGCCTCATCCAAAATTATAGCCTGTTTTTGCATGATTTTTTTGTTGTTTTCCAACTCGTGAATTTGAAACCGTAAACGTTCTTCGTATTGATGCATAGCGATACGAGTCCGACGTCGGATTCGAATAAAACCGATGTTTTCACAGATTTCAGACAATAACTGTTGTAACCGGAAAATCAAATTATCTGAGAAAAATCCTACTTTATGACCGTAAAGACTGATAACACCTTCTACTTTTCCTTCAATAATAATCGGGAAAGCATAGGTGGATAAAACCGATAGTTTATTTTGACGTTTAAAAGAATTTTTATAATAAGGAATGTTGTGAATGTCACTGTATCCGACGGCTTTTTGTGTCATAAAAGCTTTAACAACAGCAATATTTTGTAAGGATTTATCTTCTAAATCAATATCCGTTCGGATATCCGGAAAATCTAAATCATCTCCGACCGCGAATTTAACATGAAGACTTTTGTTATAGTAATTCAGGAAAAAAGCTGTTTTTAGACCATAAATCCCAATAATTTCGTTTAGCATTTGACGCAACAGTTCATATTCGTCATCATGATCCTCTAAATGGTGTAACAGATTTAAGACACGAAAGACCGTTTGATAATATTTTTCTAACTCGATATTCCAAGAAGAAGCTGAAAAATCTTGAATAAAGCAGATAGTTCCTTTTTGGGGATTTTTTTTCTTTAATGCATAAGCCGATAATTGGTAAAGAGTTCTATCCCCTTGTTTATTAGTTAGTTGTATCTGTGTTGTCCATACATCTTTTTTCTTTAAAACAGAAAGACTTTTATCAAATAATTTTGTAATTTCCGCAGGTACAGGGAATAGTTGTGGAACTTTTTTACCGATATCTTTTTTTGCGGAAATACCAAAGTATCGTTCCATTTCTTTGTTAATAAAGACAGCCTTCTTCCCTTGTGTCATCAATATGCCAAAAGGAACTTCTTCCATAACAATATTATAATTTTCCAGTGTTTCGGACAGGCTTTTGATTTGTCCTCCCATTTCTTTTCTGGTTTGCCCCAATAAAATTTCAATATCTTTTTTTTGAAAGAAACCGATCAGTTTGACTAAACAGATTAAAGCAATGGATAATGTTAAAATACTGCTGTACATGAATAGGGCATGGGATATGCTTTCGTGGACAAAACTGACTTTTGCTTCGGATTGGTGAATAAAGCGCATACTCCATTCATAACTGATAATTAGGGAACAAAAAAATGATACGGTAAAAATTAGAACGGAAATTAACCAGTTCTTGTAAAGTTTAAGGTAATATAAAAATCCTGAAAATTTCATTTTTTTCCTTTCTGTTTTTTTTAGAATACAACAAAAAAAACAAAAAAGACACAAAAAAGTTGCTTTCGGGTTGATTTTTTTTGAAAAATGAGTTATGATCCTAAAAAACAGATGGAAAGGTGGCAGAGTGGTTGAATGCGGCAGACTCGAAATCTGTTATAGGGCTTGTCCCTATCGGGGGTTCAAATCCCCCCCTTTCCGCCAGATTTAGAAAATATAAAAATACCGAAAAATAAGGGCTGGATGTTAAAAAAGTATTGACAAAAGCCTTTTTTTGTGTTATATACCCCACTTTAAAAAATAAATACAAGGATAGATAAAAATGACTGCAAAAATAATTGTTTTCGCAAATGAAAAAGGTGGGACCGGTAAATCAACATTGGCTATGCATACGATTGTTGCATTATTACGTGCCGGTAAAAAAGTGGTTTCTTTCGATTTAGATGCTTATCAGGGGAGTTTAACACATTACATTGAAAACAGAAAAAATTTTGCAAAAGAAAAAAATGTTCCCTTACCAATTCCGGAACATACTTGTTGGACGGATGAAGTTAATCAAATTTATACATTGCGTGGACAAATTGAAAAGGTTATCAATAATGTTGATGCTATCGTCCTGGATACACCGGGGGCACATACCGAATTAGGTAAACAGGCAATGGTTATGGCGAACTCGTTAGTTACACCTTTAAACGATTCGTTGGTGGATTTAGATGTTTTGGCTAGTGTAGATAGCGATAGTTTACGTATTAAAGGACCCAGTCATTTTGCTCAGACCGTATGGGAAATCCGCCAACAACGGATGATGGAAAGAAAACCGCCGGTCAACTGGGTGGTTGTTCGGAATCGATTGTTGTACAGTAAAAGTAAAAACTCTCAGAACATGTCTGTTTTGCTAAATGCTTTGTCCAGACGTATTCATTTTTCTCTGGCTGGCGGTATATCAGAACGTGTTGTTTTTCGTGAATTATTTTTAAAAGGTTTGACGATGTTGGATTTCCATGAAAACAATGTTCATGCAACACATACGATTTCTTCTAATACGGCCAGAAATGAATTAAATCAATTACTGAAAAATATTTGGGGTGAGGACTTGCTTTCAGTTTAATATCGTGCTATACATGATCTGATATTTTTATGAAAGGATTATGTATCATGGATATTACTGCCGTCAGGACAAAACCTTATCAAGATCAGATACCCGGAACATCTGGATTGCGGAAGAAGACATCTGTCTTTAAACAACCGTATTATGTTGAAAATTTTGTTCAATCTGTTTTTGATTGTTTGGAAAATTTTGAAGGGAAAACACTGGTTATTGGTGGCGATGGTCGGTATTATAATGAAAATGCCATTCAAAGTATTTTGAAACTTGCCGTTGCCAATCAGTTCGGACGGATTATCGTCGGACAAAACGGTATTTTATCAACACCGGCATCTTCTTATGCTATTGTTAAGTACAAGGCTGTTGGCGGGTTTATCCTGTCTGCCAGTCATAATCCCGGTGGTCCAAATGGTGATGTTGGCATTAAGTATGACAATGAACATGGGGCTCCGGCAACACCTGAATTGACGGATAAAATTACACAAAGAACTAAGGTTATCGACCGTTTTTGGACAGTGGATATACCGGATATTGATTTATCTGAAATTCATGAAGAAACGGTTGGTCATACTGTTATTCAGATTATCAGTTCTGTGGATGATTATATTTCTTATATGCAGGAAATTTTTGATTTTGATTGTATTAAAAAGTTGTTTAAAAGCGGCTTTACAATGACTTTTGATGCGATGAATGCGGTAACAGGACCCTATGCAGTCCGTTTGTTTGAAGAAATATTAGGGGCTAAAACAGGTACCGTTATTCGGAGTCATCCTTTACCTGATTTTGGTGGGTTGCATCCCGAACCAAATCTGACTTATGCAAAAGATTTAGTCCGGTTGATGTACTCGGATGAAGCTCCTGATTTTGCTGCCGCCAGTGATGGAGATGGAGACAGATATATGATACTTGGTAAGAAATTTTTCTTAAATCCATCTGACAGTTTGGCGATTTTGGCACAATATTTGGATGATATTCCGTTTTATCATGGTAAAGTTAAAGGTGTTGCTCGTTCAATGCCGACTTCTTTTGCAGTTGATTTTGTAGCTGCAGATAAGGGAATAACATGTTATCAGACGCCGACAGGGTGGAAGTTTTTTGGGAGTTTAATTACAGCTGATAAAATAGCTCTGTGCGGTGAAGAAAGTTTTGGTGGGGGCTCTTTTCATTTGCAGGAAAAAGACGGTATTTGGGCTGTTTTGTGTTGGTTGACCATTTTGGCTAAGACCGGTAAAACGGTTGAACAAATAACACATGAACTATGGGCCAAATACGGTCGGGTATTTGCGACTTTACATAATTATGACGGCTTGGATAAAGAAAACGCAAATTTAGTTATGAAAAAACTGACGGAAAAATTGCCGTCTTTAATTGGTCAGAATATTCAAGGTGAAACGGTTCAAGATGCTTTCGTCTTTAATTATACAGACCCTGTTTCTGGTGAAGTCAGTTTAAATCAAGGTATTTGTATCTCATTTTTAGGGGGCTCCCGATTAATTTTCAGATTATCAGGAACCAGCAGTGTCGGGGCAACCTTGAAAATTTATATGAACAAATGTTTAAGTGAACAACAGGATTTCGATCGAGAACCAGCTGAGGTATTTCAAAAATTAGCTGATATTGCACGTGAAATATCTGAATTAAAACACTTGACAAAGCGAGAAAAACCAGATACGATAACATAGAAACAAAGTGGGAAAATAACATGACATCTGAAACTTTTATAACTTTTTTATTGGCGTTCATTCAAAGTGCAACTGAATTTTTACCTGTCAGTTCATCTGCTCATTTAATATTGGCACAAAGTTTTCATTTGACAAATCAAGGTATTTTCTCAGATGTCGCCTTGCATGCCGGTACATTGTTGGCTGTTTTGATTTATTTTGAACGGGATGTTCGTCAAATGATTGTTGGATTGTTTCGTGGTGGTCCGGAACGAAAATTATTGTTTCACTTGATTATAGCAACGATACCTGTTGTTTTTGCTGTTTTGGTGGGTAGTAAGATAATTTTCTATATGCGCTTACCTATAATTATTGCTGGAACATCTATTATTTTTGGTGTTTTACTTTGGGTGGCGGATAAATTTACGTATGTCAATACAGATTTAAAATCGATGAGGGGCTCTGAAGCCTTTTGTATTGGTTTGGCTCAGGTTTTATCCTTAGTCCCTGGTGTTAGTCGGAGTGGTATTACCATTACATGTTGTCGGGCATTGGGATTCAGTCGTCGGGATAGTACCCGTTTTGCAATGCTTTTGTCCATACCGACAATTTCGGCAGCCTCTATTTATGTTATCGGATATGCGTGGTATGAAAATACATTATCTCATCTGTTTAATATGGAAGTTTTTGCAGGAACTGTTTGTGCTGCCATCATGGGATTAGTTGTGATACGGTTTTTAATGCAGTGGATTCGGCGGTCTTCATTCGCCATCTTTGCTGTTTATCGGATTATTTTAGGACTAGTTGTTTGGTATTATTTCCTGTTTTAAGGTATTTAATATAAAGACTCGTACAGCAGAAGACAGATTTTTTTGCTTTCGTTCCGAATCAATTTTTTGTACCAGTTTTGCCACAGATATGTTTTGTTTTTGTGCAATATCTTTTAAGGTTGTCCAGAATTCATCTTCCAGAGATAAACTGGTTGCATGCCCCATAATGATAACTGAATGATTGTTCATTGTTTTCTTCTTAAGTTTGTTAGATCAATAATTTCGGCGGAATTGCTTTCTTCTTTTTTATGAGTGGGTTCAACCGGTTCAAAACTTAAAGCAAATTGGACAGAAGGATCCGCGAAGACTTTTAGTGCTGTATATGGAATCGTGAGTGTTGAAGTTACTCCGCCGAAGGCTAGATCCACTGAAAACGAATCATGATCGACAATTAAATTTGAAAATTGATTTTGCAGGATAATACTGATTTCTTGAGGGTATTTAGCACGGACAAAATCCGGAATGACGACATCATCCCGATTTGTCTGAAAGGTTATAAAGTAGTGCGATTCGCCCTCTAATCCGTTTTTAGCAACATCAGACAGAATTTCTTGAACAACGGAACGAAATGCTTTTTGTAAAAATGGTTTATAGTCTTTGCTCATTTAAATAACCTTATCATAAAAAAGTCCCGAAGATTCTGTTGCTAGGTTCTTCGGGAAACCCCACCAAGACGCTCAAATTGTCCTGGGATTGATGGTTATTTCAGACGCAATTAAGCGGCCAAAGCAACCGGAGCAAAATTATCATTTGCATTTATTTTGTTCAGCCCGATAACGGCGGTTACTATACCGGATATAAGATAAAACCTTTACTATGCGTGTCAACCCTATTTCACCCCCATAAATGGTGGAGGTGTCGGGTACCGCCCCCGAGTCCACTACACCTATTCCGCTTTTCGTTTAATATCATAGTCCAACTAATGCCAGACAATGTTATTATAACACTTTTTTTGCTGAAAAACAAGATTTTTTTGTTATAATTCGGATGGTAAAAGAAATACACAGAAAATCAGGAATAAATTTTTTTATTGGATACCTCATAGCTACTGATGATAATTATCCCAGAGTTATTGTTTTGAACAAAAAGGGAAAGAATGTTCAGCGGTTGCTACGTTCTACCAGATGCATAATAACATTTATTTTTTATATAAAAATGATTTTTTAAAACATTAAAATACTGTTTGTTTTCAATTTCATATAGTGTACCGCAAAAGGCATAGAATAAAGGAGTAAACAATGGATAAAAACATAAAAAATACAATACAAAATAAACAAGCGACGACCGAATTCGGCCGGAGTATGGTAGAAATGCTGGGTGTACTGGCAGTTATCGGTGTATTATCTATCGGTAGTATTTGGGGACTTCAACGAATGTTTGCGTCTTTGGAGGCTTCTGATATTCGTGTGAGTGTTACGCAAATGGTACTTGACGCAAGTGTACAACGTTTTAAAAAACAAATCATTTTTTAATTTATCAACTCGACAATTTGATGGTGCTTGCTATTCTTGTGAAAGTGATACTTGGAGTATTCCGGCAATAGAATGTGATAAGTGTCCAAATCGAGAGGGTATTCGCTTTATTTCAAGTAATCTACAATTATGTTTGCCCTGTACATTCCCAGATGGAATTACTTCAACAAAAGTCGAATGTGATAAGTGTGCGCCATTAAGAACTTATGTAAGTAATAAATACTGTGTGTTGGATGCTTGTG
Source organism: Alphaproteobacteria bacterium (assembly GCA_045613285.1). Classification (GTDB taxonomy): domain Bacteria; phylum Pseudomonadota; class Alphaproteobacteria; order CAAHEQ01; family UBA3637; genus CALXZG01. The sequence continues at coordinate 42,344 of JAZLAQ010000024.1, forward strand.
ACGGTTTCAGACTTGCTATTGGTACTTGTTTACCGTGTTCTGTTCAGGGTAAGTGGGAAACAAATGATCGTGATGGGTGTTTGAAATGTGGTCGTGATTATATTGATGGATTCTGTCATGAAAAAATCAGTCAATAAAATTAATGAATAAAAAATAATCCCACAGGTTATTCCTGTGGGATTATTTTTTGTATAAATGTTTATTATTGTCGGATATGATTATCGAGTTTTGATTTTATAATCACACATGAAACCACAAAAATGAGTCAATTCCAAGTAATTTTTTGCAATTTTATATGGCGTTCTGGTATTATATTCCAACAAGGTTGCGCGTAACCATTTTTTATTTTTCTGTACGCTATCGATAAAGCGATTATAAACATAATCACCCCTTCTGATTAAACGAGCTGATTCAGTATATTCTTCATACGGACCATTTAAAAGATAATTATCTGAATAATGGCATCGGACATGCAAACGTCCGTTTTGATGAAATGTTTCATGACGACCGTTTCTTGCCCCATTTTTGAACGTGGTACGGGATAAAACCTTACCGTTTAAATAATAAACTGTTGCAACTCCGTGTAATGCACCATCTTTATAGGGTAATACTTTTATTAATTGACCATCAGCCGTAAATTCTTTATAAGCACCTTCACGATGTCCTTTTTCATTAATCGCGTATGTTGCATAAACGGTTTTTCCGTCATTGTAATATTGTATCTGTGGTAATAATGCCATTCTAAACCTCCTACTCTAAAGGAGATTATATCACATTTTTATAATTTTGGCAAGCTTTTTATAAAATAAAATTTAAAACCTTTAAAAGTATTGGAATTTTTATATTTTTTAAAGGTATGTTTGTGCTTTTTAGTAAATCTTTTGATGAAATTCGACCATAAAAAGCAGCATTTAAACAGCGTTTAATCAGGTATTTTGCACATAATTGTTCAAAAGCATCCGGTGGAAAAAATTGAGAATCCCTGTTTCCCTGATTCAGTTTGGATAGAACGGATTCAATCTGTATTAAAGTATCTTTGTTTTTTATTCGACAGCGACCTTTGGCAACATAGTTATGCAAAATATCTGTTTCTGTTTCGTTTAAGTCAATTTTCATGCAAGACAGCATATCATTGCGTAATAAACTCTGTTCGTTTCGGATAGAAATTTGTTTCTGTCGACTGGTCATATTGGGATGTATCCGGTATAACATTAAAACTTCCGGTATATTTGCCAATTTTGCATGACGCATAATATCCAGATATAAATGTCTGTCATTTGCAGAAATATAGTTTGAATTATATCTGATTTGATTTTCCCGAATAACAGATGCCCGAATAAAAGCGCTGGGATGATGAATGGTACATTTGAAAAATAAACCCGCTGCGATTTCATCCGGTGTTCCTCGGTGAGAAACTACACCGTTTTTTTTCCAGTATCCAAATCGTTTGTAATCGGAACCGCATATGCCGACTTCTGGATGGGCTTCCATAAATTTCAGTTGTCGTTCAAATCGGTCGGGCAGGGCAATATCATCTTGATCCATAACTGCAAAATAGTCGCCTTGGGCCCAGTCCATTAAAATGTTACGGGATTTAGAAATACCTTGATTCGTATCATTTTTACGGTATAAAATACGGTTATCATGAAAAGAAGAAATAAAGTTTTTCATATTTTCATTTTTTGTACCGTCATTTAACAACAAAATTTCAAAATCTTGACAGGTTTGGCTTAATATACTATCCAGACAAGCTTTTAAGTAAGTTTCATCTACATTATAGATCGGAATTAAAACGGATATTTTTGGTTTTTTTGTCATTTATAACTCCGGTTTTAAAATAGAAGGAGTATCCCAATAATCATCCGGTCGGATTTTTTTATCCAACAGGTAAAGGTTATAGATTTTAATTCCGAACGGATTGTTTAATGTACCGGGGACATTCATAAAATAAGGTCTGACAAAAGCCCAATAGCGATGGCGTCCTTTGTTATTTTTTATTTTACAGTCTATACATTCACGGGTTACTTCTTTACAGGAACAAATCGGATTAAAGATACTTTCCGGTTGAACATCAAAAACATCAATAATGGCTTTCCACATACCGGAAGGCGTTTTTTGTATATCGTAGATATATGTTTCCTTGTTAACTTTTTTACTTCGTGCCAAATTATACAAATCATTTGTTTCTTTTTGAAACTCTTGCAGTATATTTTCATCTTCCGGTAGGAATTTTTTAGCAATACTGATATTCTTTTTTTGTTCATTGACGTCCAAATTAACTTCTGTTCTGGCTTTGATATAATCTGATATTGCTTCTTCTAATAATAAATCACGGGAAGAAACCGACTTTTTATCATATTCGGCAGCATAAACTCTTTTATAAACAGGGTCAAGCATATAAATTCGATTTTTAATATTAACATCTATGCGGGCAGCGTAATACATACAATATCCGATAAAAACCAAAGAAACTGCTAAATTTAAAAAAGTAAAAATAGCTAGAACACGGGTTGTTCTTAAATATCTTCTTTCAGGAATAGCCGAAATTTGTATTCGTTCGGGATAAGCGCCTAATACATCCTGATTTGTTTGAATAGGTTTTTCCTTTTTTTTGAAAAAAGATAAAATTTGAGAAAATCTAAACGCCATATTTTTTCCTTTCTTATTGATATCTGAGTGCGTCTATCGGGTCCAGTTTCATTGCTTTGATTGCCGGCATTAATCCGGATGAAATTCCGACAATAACGGCAACAGATACCGAAATAATAACAGACCAAACGGATACGGGGACTTGTCGATCTAAAACGACTCCTCCGATTTGTGATAAAGCAACCCCTAGTAACATACCGATAAAACTGCCGATAAAAGAAATCAAAACAGATTCTGATAAAAATTGGAACATAATCCATTTGTTGGGGGCCCCCAATGCTTTGCGGGTGCCGATTTCACGTGTTCGTTCTGTGACGGAAACCAGCATCATATTCATGATACCGATACTGCCGACTACTAGTGAAATGGAGGCAATTGACGCCAGTAAGATAGATAAAATAAGACCGACTTTACGAACATTTTCAACCATATCAGTCATCGGACGGACCGTAAAGTCATTTTCAACATCTTCTTTCAAACGGTGTCGGGCTCGTAATTGATATTCAATACGGTTGGCAACGGATTCTATTTTATCTTCTTCCGTTACCTTGACAAAAGCTGTATCAGCATATTGTGGACGATGTGAACCACGTAATCTTTGACGCAGTGTTGTTGCTGGCATCAGGATAATATTGTCCTGATCATTTCCCATCAGTCCATCTCCTTTTTCCTTTAATGTTCCGATAACTGTAAAAGGTTGTCTGTTTAAACGGAGTGTTTTTCCAATTGGGTCCTGCAAACCGAATAATTCATTGATGACAGTTTGCCCAATGACAATATAAGGTTTCCCGGCTTTTAAATCACGACCTGTAAACATAATACCTTGATCTATTTCCCAATTACCGATATCCAGATATTCAGGTGTTGTTCCAGATACACTGACTCCAAAGTTATTTGACCCAAAAACAGCTTGTGCCGAAGCGTTGACTGAGTAAGAAGTTGTTTCTACATCTTTTAATTCTTTAAGGGCGGCTACATCATCGAAAGTAATGCTTGGACGTCCGCGACCGGCACGAACACCTCCTTTGACGGTTTCCCCAGGACCGATGAAAATAAGATTTGTTCCCATAGAATCGAATGTCTTGGTAATCTCAATCTGGACGGCTTGACCGGCTGCTACCATTAGAACGACGGCAGCTACCCCGATCATAATGCCTAACATCGTCAGAAAAGTTCTCATTTTGTATGCGGTAATGGAAATCCATGCTTCTTTTAATATTTGAGAAAACATCTATTTCCCCTCCTTTTGATATTCAGAGCGAAGTCCGTCATATACTTTTTTACCATCTTCAATCTTTATCATCCGGTTAGCATAATTGGCAACATCATCTTCATGAGTAACAAGAACAATGGTTATGCCTTGCTCATTTAATTGTGTGAATAAGGTCATAATTTCATCGGAGGTTTTACTGTCCAAATTACCTGTTGGCTCATCAGCAAAAATAATTTTTGGATTGTTAATAAGTGCTCTTGCAATGGCAACCCGTTGTTGCATACCGCCCGAAATTTGTGTTGGCAGTCTGTCTTCATAGCCTTTTAACTGAACCATATGTAACATCTTTATGGCCCGTTCCCGCCGTTCTTTTTCCGGAATATTCTGATAAATCAAAGGCAAGGAAACATTGTCCGCAATACTGCGTTTCATCAATAAATTAAAGTTTTGAAAAACAAAACCGATTTTATGTCCCCTAATATAGGCTAATTCTGTATCATTTTTATCGGAAACATTTTGTTCATCCAGAAAGTAACGACCTGAGGTAGGTCTGTCCAAACACCCTAGAATATTCATTAATGTTGACTTTCCGGAACCAGAATGCCCCATAATGGCAACAAATTCACCGGAATTTATTGTAAAGTTGATTTCTTTTAGAACGGATTGACTCATCCCACCGGCCATGTAATAAGTTTTACACAGATTCTGAACTTTTATGACAGGCTCGGCTTTTTGGGAAATCATATTTATTTTTTCCTCTCTTGTTGGATAAATTCAGTAATAACTCTATCCCCTTTTTTCAAACCGGACAAGACTTCTACCCAAGATGTATCCTGCAATCCTTTTTGGAAAACAACCGGAATAATATGCCCTTTTTCAAATCGGTATACCATAACTTCATTAGGTTTTAATTCTACTTTTTTACGTTCCAGATATTGCCGTACAAACGCATTAGGCTTATATTGCAAGGCCGTTGTCGGTAAACGTAAAACATCAAATGCTTCTTGTACAACGATGGATACAAAGGCCGTCATCCCTGGGAGTAATTTACGGGATGAATTGTCTACTTCAATTACAACGGTATACATAACGACATTTGATTCTTCTGTTGGGGACAATCGTATCTGACGGACGGTGCCATTAAAAGTATCTGTCGGGTAGGCATCAACCGTAAATGTAACCGGCATATTGGATTTGATACTACCGATATCAGCTTCCGCAATATTAGCCTCTATTTGCATTTTCGATAAATCTTCTGCGACGGTGAACAGAGTGGGTGTTTGTAAACTAGCAGCGACTGTTTGCCCCTGTTCAATTTCTTTTGAAATGACTGTTCCCGACACAGGGGATGTGATTTGAGCATAACCATAATTTCGTTCGGCTTTGTTAAATTCAGCCTGAGCTGTTAAAACACCGGCATCTGCGGTTGCCAACTCAATTTCCGCTTCTTCCAGAGAGGCTTTGGCAATCAGTTTTTCCTGATACAGTTTTTCAATGCGATCATAATTCAGCTTAGCAATTTTTTGTTTGGCGATAGACAAGTCTAAACGGGCTTTTGCATCATTTTTGTTTTCAATTAAAACGGATGTATCCAGTTGAGCCAATAACTGACCTTCTGTTACTTCATCATTATAATCAGCAAACACTTTTTCAACAATACCGGATACCTGTGTTCCGACCGAAACAGTGTTAATTGGTTGAATTTTACCTGTTGCCGTAACAATTTGTTTTATATCCCCAATGGCGACAGGTATCATTTCAAAGTTATCTGCTTTTAAAGCGTCTGATTTTTGTGAACGATACCCGTAAAAACTTAATCCGACAAGGATGATTAAAAGTGCAATTCCCCATTTTTTCATTTTAAAATCTCCCGATAGCGCGATATAGATTAGCTTTGCTTGTTAAAACACTGTAAAAGGCGACAATCATCTGTTGACGGGCTGTTGCCAGTTGGGAACCAGCCGTCAGTAACTCCAAAATACTGCCTTTTCCGACCTGATAAGAGGCAAAAGCTACTCTTTCATTTTCAATAGCACTCTCCACCATATTAGAACTGATCTGATAAGCATCAACAGCCGTTTTATAATCTTGATAACTGACCCAGACATCATTTCGAACCGAATCTTGTGTTTCTAAAACGGATAAAGCAGCTTGTTTATATTGGTATTTTGCTTTGGCAATGTTGTACATATCCGAAAAACCAGTAAATAAAGGAACTGATAAAGTTAACCCTATCGATGAACCATACTGATGTGGATTATGATTTTTCCAGTTATCTCCAAAATCAAGATTTGCCCCAAAGGATAAAGAAGGTAATCCAGTGGCTTTTGCGATTTCAATTTCTCGTTCTGCAGCAGTCAGTTCACTTTTTTTACCTTTTAATTCCGGTCGAAGTGATAAAGCTGTATCCATCAGTTCTTGTATGCTTTGATCAGTTTCTAATTTAGTGATGTCTTTATCTTTAGACGGTGCTGCTACTTTTAATTCAGTATCTGGTGTTAAATTTAATAAAACAGCCAAAGAACCACGTGCTTTTTGAAGCATATTTTGGGCTCGAATAACATCTAATTTAGACTGCTCATAACTAGTTTTAGACAATAATTTATCACTGGCGGAAACTAATCCTAATTCAAACCGTTTAACTGACTCTTCATAAGACTTTTTAAATGATTTTTCACTTTCTTGTGTGCTTTTTAAAATTTCTTGTGCACTTAATAAATCAAAATAAGCCTGATTGATAGCCAGAGTTGTATCATGTAACAAAGAGTTATATGAAAATTGAGCCATTTCTAAATAGGCTTTTAATTTTTCATTTTTGGCTGTCCGTCCACCAAAATCATATAATAGCCAAGATAAGGCCACATTTCCTGAATAAGGATTGTTATTGTTTGAATCAAGACCTTCCGTTTTCTCGTAAGCTTGATTGATTCTACCGGTTGCGGATATCGTTGGCAGATAATTTGATTTACCCTGACCATAGGTGGCTTCGGATACTTTAACAGACATATATCCCCGTCCCAAAGTCGGATTATTGCAAATACCGATTTGTATTAGTTCAGGCAGTGTAAATTCTTGTTGATTCGCCGGTATTTCAATGCATCCTTCCGGTGCTTTGGCAGAATAGACCGAAAACGGATCCATTTCGGCAAAAGCGGGTAGAGATAACATTAAACCGATTAAAAATAATTCTTTTTTCATTTTCAAAACCTCGTTTACTTTTCTTTATCCTATGATAAAAAAAAACGAAATTCAACTTTTTTTTCATAAAATAGAAAAAAAGATTGAGTTCTTATTCAGGATTCGCTATAAATAAAGTAAAGGAGAAAAAAATGCAGAAAGAATTAAATAAAGCAATACAAAAATTAACAAAATTAATTGAAAAAAGTCAGGAAAAAAAACTGTTATGGGAAGAAATGCAGATTATATCTGATAAGGCTTTCCAATTACAGGATGAAATTATGACTGAATTAGATAAAATTGAAATGACGGAAACGGATATTGCCCAGATACAGGCTGTCTTTGCGACCCGTGAAAGCATCTGGAATTTAATGGGGCAAATCACAGCCCGTGAATTGGAACTAAAAGAAAAAACATTCCATAAAGAAACACCGGAGGAACGGGAAGAAAGACATCGGTTGGTACGCGAAGAAATGGAAAATCATTGTTGTTGTGGGCATCATCATGCGAATGAAGAAGAACAAAAATGCTGTCATAAAAGTCAAAAAGGTTGCTGTAAAGGAAAAAAACAATGCAAAAAGAGATAAAAGATCTTTCCTTTGAAGAAGCGATGGATGAATTGGAAAATGTTGTTCGTCAGTTGGAAACAGGAAAAATTAAGTTGGAAGATGCTGTTTCCGTTTATGAACGGGGTGTAAAATTGAAAGAATTTTGTGAAAGTAAACTCAATCAGGCTAAATCTAAAATTGATAAATTGGTTATTGATAAACAAGGTAATATTGTCGGGAAAGAGGATTTTGATAATGATATTGGAAAATAAAATGCAATCTGTCCGCAGAATTATCAATGCTGAAATGAAAAAGGCATTGCCTGTTCCCGTAACCAGAGATGCTGTACTGAGTGAGGCTATGTGTTATTCTGCTATTGGAACAGGTAAGGCTCTGCGTCCTTTTTTAGCTTTGACAATTGCCGATATGCTGGGATTGGAAACTAAAACGGCTATAAGAATCGGTGTTGCCGTTGAAATGATGCATACATATTCCTTGATACATGATGATCTACCTTCTATGGATAATGATACATTGCGTCGGGGAAAACCGACAAATCATATTCAGTTTGGGGAAGCTATTGCTGTTTTGGCAGGGGATGCCTTGCAGGCAAAAGCTTTTGAAATATTGTCTGATATGGAAACGCATCCTGACGGGAATATCCGTTCCCGATTGGTTTATGAATTGGCAAAAGCTGCAGGTGTATCTGGTATGGTTGGTGGGCAAGTCTTGGATTTGTTAGGAGAAACAACGCCGCTGACTTTAGAAGAAATTGAACGGATGCAGGCTTTAAAAACAGGGGCATTACTCTATTTTTCATGTATTGCTCCTGCTATTGCTGCCGGTGCAGATAAAAAATCATTTGATGCATTATCCCGTTATGCACAGGCTATCGGTTTATTATTCCAAATTACAGATGATATTCTGGACGTAGAAGGGGATACGAATATAGTTGGTAAAACATTACGAAAGGATTCTGAAGCACATAAATCTACTTTTGTATCCGTTTTAGGAATGGAAAAGGCTCGCCAGCTGGCCAATAATTTGACTGCGCGGGCTCGGGAAGCTTTGACACCGTTTGGGCATAAAAGTGATATCTTGGATGTCTTGACGACTTTTATATTGGAAAGAAAAAGATAATGTCGAAACTAATGTCCTCTCAACAGCGTGATTTATTTTGGGATAAGTTAAAGCAAACATATCCTGAACCAAGATGTGAGTTGAACTGGACGAATCATTTTTCTTTATTGATGGCTATTATTTTATCTGCTCAAAGTACTGATAAAATGGTTAATCGGATTACTGAAAAATTATTTCCGATTGCGGATACACCAGAAAAAATACTTGCGTTAGGGGAAGATAATATTAAACAATATACTCGATTTATCAACTATTATAATAATAAGACACATCATATTTTTGAATTAGCTAAAATATTGATGGAACGGTATGGGGGAAAAGTTCCTGATGATTTTGATACGTTGGTAACATTACCAGGAATAGGGCGTAAAACAGCAAATGTTTTTTTAAATATTGCATTTCATGCTCCATTTATTGGTGTTGATACGCATGTGTTCAGGCTTTGCCATCGATTGAAAATATGTGAAGGAAAAACACCGGCGGAAGTTGAAAAAAAATTGCAAAGAATTGTTCCGTATGAATATCAATCTGATGTGGCTTTGGCATTAGTGTTGCATGGTCGATATATTTGTGTTGCCCGAAAACCAAAGTGTGAAAGTTGTTCTCTTTACGAAGTCTGTTGTGCAGATGAAAAGAAGGATAAAGTATGAAAAAAGTTTTATTTTTATGGATTCTTTTATCGACGAATGTTTGTTTGGCACAGGCAGTTGGCGGTTTGTTTGACTTAAATAATCCGGATTTAATGCAGGACAGTATATCAGAAAAATATGACGGAAAACCGGTTGTTTTGATTGAAAAACCGGAAACACAAAAACAAAATATTTCTAATCCAGCGATACTGATACCGCCAACGCAATTTTCCCGATATAATCCCGAGCTAAAAATTAAAACGCCGTTTGGACATGATTGGAAGGCAAGTTATGTAGATCAAATAACCGATCGTATTTTTGTTGTACAGATCTTTGATGATAAGACCATTCAGGTGGAGGAACAAGTACAATTTATTACAACCGATAAATCAGAAAATTTTGAACGCATTATCCCAAAAACAATTATAGATGAACAGGGAAAAAAATCGCAGATAGGTATTCAGGTTCTTTCATTTTATAGTGACACGGATAAAATACATCCTGTTATAACTGATACAAATACGGATATTAAAATTACTTTTGATATTGATAAAGCCGGGTTGCATAAAATAACAAGTAAATATTTATTTCAAAATATCATTCAAAAAGATAATTCTTTGGCTAAAATATTTTTATCTTTGACGGGAAACGGTTATCCTAAGATAACGGAACGTTTTTCGGTTTGGGTTATATTGCCGGATAAAAAGGTGTCTGTTTACAAAACAGAATTATTATTTGGTAAAAATAATCAGTCTGTAAAAGATAATTTTGTTTATTTTACAGATGAAAATAATAATTTGATTATTAAAACAACAAGACCTTTGCCGGCATACACAGATGTTCGGCTCAATTTGATTTTAGATTCCAAAAAAATACCGGGGGCTGAACAAAACGTATTTGATTTTAATAATGGAAGTATATTTGGAATTTATGTTTTGATTCTTTCCTTATATACACTTATTTCGATATGTGAATGTCGGCGGAAAAAAATCAAATTAAAATTTAAACAATGCTTGAAAGTAAATCCAACAATGTTAGAGTCGGTTTTATCAGACGGACAAAAATCTTTTTGGGTCAGAATAAAATCCTTTTTTTCTTTTAATATAGAATATATTTTAGGGATTCTATTTCTGATTTTATCCCTGTTCTTTATATGTCAATGGCAAAATAGGAAAATACCAATCAGCGTTTCTATTTTTATTATTTTGTGTGGTATAGTTGCAGTCAATATGATTTACCGATATGGTATTAAAAATAAATTGTTTCGGATAAAACAATATATATGCTTTTTGTTGATGGAAACAACTGTCGGTATTAATCCACCGATACATAAAATAAAGGATTATTACACTTTGGCCAAAAAATGGAAAATAGAGAAAGAATGGAAAAAAGTTGTGTTAAAAAACAATCCTTCTTATCAGGATAAAGATTTTGAGAGGTAAGTAAAATGAATAAAAAATTTTTATGTCAAGTTGCAGTTTTTTTGGGATTGTCATTTCCCGTTTTGGGGCAGACTTTATCCTCATCTCAACAAATTAAATTGGCTTTTCTAAAACAAACAGATGAAGTTTTGCAAATGCTTTTAAATATTCCTTTTGAACAAAGACAGTATGTTTTTCCGGCTTTGTTTGAAAATGAAGATTTACCCAAAAAAATCAGACAACATCCGGAAATTGCTATTTGGGAAGGTAAAGTTCCGACAGATATTGCTCCGGCTATGCAAGGGATGGCTGCTGAACATTTGGCTAACTTAAATCCTAAATTATATCTTTATCTATCTCCTGAACTGTTTAAAGAAAATAAAATTGATTTACCTGCGATTGATAATACCCTTGATATTCCGTACAAGACATCATCTGTTTTAAAACAGCAAACGGGTGAGCCTGTTGCTTATCAAGGAATTTATTCGTATTTTAATGGTCAGAGCGGCAATACAAAAGCAATGTTGTCTGATGATAAAATAACGGCTTTAGGAACAGGATTAATTGGTTTTCGTGAATTTTTAAAACAAAAAATTGATAGAAATCCGAAATTAAGTTCTGTATTAAGTCTTCCTGGTTTGACTGATGAAGATTATGCAGAAGGACGAATTAATCCTTTTCAAACCATGATTGGTAGGATTGAGCAAGCCGGATTTGCTTCGGAATTACAGGAAGAATTATCTCGTTCCGGTTGGTCTAGTCCTGAAGAATTTGCATTATTTGTTGATACAACTTTAAAGGCTTATAGAGTGAATTTTTTAACTTTACGAATGGCTTTTGATGTACACCGGAGTCGGACAAAAGAAATTAAAAACGATACGGATAAGTTGTTGGTGATGGTATCTAAAATGTATGAAGCAAGCCCCGATGATGTTCGTCTGGTTGAAAAAAATCAAGATTCAATTCGACAAATGTTCATCCAAAACGGTTATCAAAACTTGTTAAATGCAATAAACATTGACGAATTACAAAAATAAGTGTATAATACGCTAAAATAAAATTAAGGAGATTAAAAAATGGCTTGGACAGAAGAAAAAATAAAACAGTTAAAAAAATTATGGGCAAAAGGAAGAAGTACAATTGAAATAGCTAAAGAATTGGGCATTTCGAAAAATTCAGTTATTGGAAAAGTTCATCGTTTGGAGTTAACGGCCAGACCCTCACCGATTAAGAAGAAAGTTCAAAAACAACAAACGGCTAAGCCACAAGTGACGGGTAAATGTCGTCTGATGGATTTAAAAACGAATACTTGTCGTTGGCCGATTGGCGAACCGACAGATGAAGATTTTCATTTTTGTGGTAAGCAAACGGTTATCGGAAAACCTTATTGTGCGGAACACTGTGTGGAGGGATATTCTTCCATTCGGGAATTGAATGAACAGGTTGTAAAAAAAGAAACCCGTAAAAAAGGATAAAATATGAATACCAAACCGACAATATGTTTGGTAGATGGATCGGGGTATATTTTTCGGGCCTTTTATGCTTTACCTCCGATGAATAGGACTGATGGTACACCGGTTAATGCGGTGTACGGTTTTTTGAATATGATGATGAACCTGTCGCAAGATAATATTTGTTCACATGTAGTGGTTATATTTGATGCAAAACGAAAGAATTTTAGGAACAATATTTATCCGGCTTATAAAGAAAACCGTAAAGAAACGCCCCCTGATTTAGTACCACAGTTTCCTTTGATTCGACAAGCAGTTGAATCACTGAATATTCCGTGGTTGGAATTGGAGGGATACGAAGCTGATGATTTAATTGCCACCTATACCAAACAGGCTTTAAATAAAGGTTGGAACGTTCGGATTATATCAGCTGACAAGGATTTAATGCAGTTGAAAAAAGACGGAGTGACAGTCTATGATCCGATGAAAAAGAAAGTTATGACGGAGGATGATGTCATAAAAAAATTTGGTGTTCCGCCTGAAAAAATGACGGATGTTCAGGCATTGATGGGGGATTCTATAGATAATGTCCCAGGTGCCAGTGGTATCGGACCTAAAACGGCGGCGGAATTGATAAATAAATTTGGGACACTTGAAAATCTGTTGAATCACCTAGATGATATACCACAGGAAAAAAGACGTGAAGGATTAAAGCGGGATAAAGATTTGATTCTGATTTCTAAACAACTGGTTGTACTAAATGAAAACGCACCTGTTCATGAAAAGTTAGAGTGTTTTTCAATACGGGAGCCTGACGTTCAAAAATTGACTCAATTTTTAACAGATAACGGTTTTAAAAGTTTGCTTACTCGTGTTCAAAATTGGACACAACGGCGTACACAAACGGTTTGTCATTGCCAGATTCCGGATAAGATAAAAACTGAATATACTTTAATTCAGGATGAAGAAACCTTAAAACAATGGATTTCTAAAATAAAGGACAAAGTTGCTATTGATACGGAGACAACAGATTTAAATTTTATGCAGGCTAAATTGGTTGGTTTTTCCTTAGGGCTGGAAAACGGGCATGCCTGTTATGTTCCGCTTCGTCACGGGCAGATGGAACAACCGACTGATTTGTTTTCTTTTCAGGAAGAAACTTATGTCAGACAGATTTCGTTAAAAAATGCTTTAGCACTGTTAAAACCGGTATTGGAAAATCCGAATATTATTAAAATAGGGCATAATATCAAATATGATATGCATATTCTGTCGCATGAATACGGACCTGATTTTAAAATGTTTCCAATTGAAGATACAATGGTGATGAGTGCTGTTTTAAATGGTTCAAATCATGGACATGGCATGGATGAATTATCCGAAATATATTTAAATCATCAGACAATCAAGTATGAAGATGTTTGTGGAACAGGAAAAAATAAGATAACATTCAATCAGGTCGAACTAGATAAGGCGTGTTTCTATGCTGCCGAAGATGCTGATATCACATACCGGCTGTATCAGATTTTTTCTGAACGTCTGTCAAAAGAAGATACTGCTTGTGTTTATCGGGACTATGATAAACCGATGATACCCATCCTGTTTAAAATGGAGGAAAAAGGTATTTTGATAGATGAAAATCATCTGGCACAGGCGGGTATTTTTTTGACAAGAGAGTTGGGACGTTTAACAGAGGAAATCTATGCTCTATCAGGTGAGGAGTTTAATATCAATTCACCAGCTCAACTGGGGGTTATCTTGTTTGAAAAACAGGGGCTTCCCGGCGGTAAAAAAGGAGCAAACGGTTCTTGGACAACAGATGTAAAAGCGTTGAAACAGTTGGAGGAACAAGGCTCCGAATTAGCGGGAAAAGTATTGGAATATCGGGGGTTTGCAAAATTAAAAAATACATATGTGGACTCTCTTTTGACTTATGCTACTCAGGATAAGCGGATACATACGTCTTTTTCTTTAACTGCAACAAATACCGGTCGTTTGGCATCTTCAGATCCTAATTTACAGAATATTCCCATTCGGACGGAAGCTGGCAAGGAAATCAGACGGGCGTTTATTCCTAAAAAGGGGTATCGGCTTGTTTGTGCTGACTATTCGCAAATTGAACTGCGTCTGATGGCGGAAGTCGCAGGTATAGAAGCCTTGAAACAATCCTTTTTGAATAATGAAGATATTCATGCCAGGACAGCTTCTCAGATTTTTAATATTCCGTTGGCTGAAATTGATTCAGATACTCGTCGTCAGGCAAAAGCTATTAACTTTGGAATTATTTACGGTATATCAGCTTTTGGATTAGCAAACAACTTGGGGATTTCTCGTCAGGATGCAAAAAAATATATTGATTCATATTTTGAACAATATCCGGAAATTAAGAGGTATATGCAAAATACAGAACAGTTTGCTATGGATAACGGTTATGTTTTAACACCTTTTGGGCGTAAGTGTTTTATTCAAGGGTTGGACAATTCAAGGACAAAAAATTTTGCTTTGCGGGCTGCCATCAATGCACCGATACAGGGGGGGGCAGCCGATATTATTAAACAGGCAATGATTCAAGTGACAGAACGTTTAAAACAGACAAATTTGGATTGTACTTTGTTGTTGCAGGTTCATGACGAATTGGTTTTTGAAGTTGCTGAAAAGGATGTATCTGATGCTTCGGCTTTAATCAAACAGACAATGGAACAGGTTGTTTCTTTATCTATTCCGCTGATTGCCGAAGTCGGTACCGGATATAATTGGAAAGAAGCCCATTAAAATTAAAGAACACCACCGGTTAATGGATTAAAACGTAACGTAATGTCTTGCCAATCATTATAATGGTCAGCATATTTTTCAGCCAGTATTTTAAAGGGGGATTCTGTTCCTTTTTTATCGCAAATCCAGACAGCTCTTTCCGCACTTTCGGCAACGGAACGATAAACGGCATCAGTTGGTTTATTCAAGATTTTAACTTCTCGAACGGAACCGTCTTTGTTGACTTTTGTTCGAATTTCAATAATTTTATTTTCTATATATTCTTTTCCCGCATCCACGTTCCAACATTTAGTTAGCTGTGTTGCAATCAAGTCCCGTTCACTAATAGTTAGGATTTGTGAAAAGCTACCGCCTGTTCCGTTTTCTATTCCTTCATTTAATTCCGGTTCTTTTTTTTCTGTTTTTTCTTCAATTGTTTTTTGAGGAACAGGTTTTTTGATTTTTTCAACAGAAGCCAGTAAGCTTTTTAGATCCGTTTTTTGGGGCTTGGCTCTAGGCGGTTCTTCAGTCTTGACCTGTTTTTTTTCAGGAACTTTTTCTTCTTTTTTAGTTTCTGTTTTGGGTTTAGGCGGTTCTATAATAGGGGATGCCTCTTTTACCGGTGGTTTTGGCAGTGGCTTAGGTGGTTCCGGTGGAGGAGGGGCAACCTTGGTTGTTTTGACTTTTTCTTCCGTTTTGGGTTTTGGTTGTTGTTTGGGATCTGTTTTTTTCTTTTCTATTTTTTTTGGTGGCAAATTTGTTTTATCGGTAATTTGAACTTTTGTTAAATCTACCAGTAACAAGGCAGGTGGTGGCGGTGTTTTGTCAAATTTTGCAAAAGAAAAATCCAACGCCATCATCGTTAGGACAGCGCCGTGTAAAATTGCCGAGTAAACAAAAGATTTTGTTGACACTTATTTTCCTTTTACTTTCATTGATTGTGCGTCTGTTTTTAAGCCAACTTGTGTAAAACCTGCCGAGCGAAGTAATGCCATAACTTCGATAACTTGTCCATAGTCTGCTTCTTTATCACCGCTGATAATCATTTGGATTTGCGGATTTTCGGTATAGATAGCTGTAACCTTTTGTACAATATCCGTCAGGGATATTTCTTCTTTTCCGATATAGACTTTACCCTTTTTATCCACACTGATATCTAATGTTTTATCTTCTCCTTCAATCTGTCTGCCATCCCCTTTGGGGAGATTTAAAGGAATACCACTGGTCATTAAGGGGGCTGTAATCATAAAAATAGCCAATAAAGAAGTCATAACGTCAATCAAAGGGGTTAAGTTGACTTCTGAATTGATTTTACTTCTGCGTCTGGAACGAACCATTTATTCCTCCGTTTTATCCAACTGACGGGATAAAATAGCACTCAATTCATCGGAAAAAGTTTCCATCCGTTGGGTAATCCTGTCAATATCATTGGTCAGCTTATTATAGGCAATAACGGCAGGAATAGCTGCAATCAAACCAACGGCTGTTGTGAACAAAGCTTCGGCAACGCCGGGGGCTACGGCGGCAATATTTGTGCTTTGTGTTGCACCAATAGCGTTAAAACTATCCATAATTCCCCAAACGGTTCCGAATAATCCCAATAAGGGTGCGACAGAACCGGTGGATGCCAAAACCATCATACGGGTTTCCAGTTTATCTACTTGCTTGTCTATGGCAATTTGCATGACTTTGTCAATTCGTTTAGATAACTTAATCGTGTCTTTTTTGACTTTGTGCTCCTGACTGGACCGATGCCATTCCTGAATAGCACTGGTAAAAATGACAGCTAATGGGTTTTTGATGGATTTTGAATATGTTTTGTATAGTGTTTCCAGTGAACTTCCGGACCAAAACTTTGTTTCAAAGTCTTTCATGTTAGAGCGGATTTTTTTGAAAGTAAAAACTTTGTCAAAAATAATTGTCCAGCACCAAAGGGAAGTCAATAATAGTCCCAGAATCAATATCTTCATAAAGATATCCGATTCCATAAACATACCGTACATTGAAAGGGATTGGTGTAAAGTTTGTGTTTCCATATCAGAATTCTCCTTGTTTGTTCATATAGTCAATAAATAGGTTCTTCATTTCAATCGGCAAGCGGGCAGGGCGCATCGTTTCAGGACTGATAAAAGCCAGTTGCAGTGTGATAACAACCAAAGTTTTATCCTGACAAGAAACAACTTGTTCAATAATCATACTGGCATTTTTAATTTCCAGAACCCGGACGTTTACGGTCAATAGATCATCTAACTTTGCTGGTAGACGGTAATCAATATCTAAATGGCGTAAAACAAACATAATGCCGTTTTCTAGGACACCTTGATTCGTATAGCCCATGTCAAATAACCAGGCTGTTCTGGCTCGTTCAGCGTAGTTTAAATAATTGGCATGATAGACAATCCCTTCTGCATCCGTATCCTGAAAACAAACACGCATCTGCCATTGATAGGTCATTTATAAATCCTCCAAAAAGTCAGGTTGTTGCAGGGATTGTGGTGTTCTGAGTCCCAGATGCTTAAAACCGGCCGCTGACAACATACGTCCCCGTGGGGTTCTTAAAACCAATCCCAGTTGCATTAGATAGGGTTCAATCACTTCTTCAATGGTGTCTCGTTCTTCCGACAATGCCGCCGATAGAGTATCGGCGCCGACAGGACCGCCGGCATATTTTTCAGCAATACAGGTCAGATAACGTCTGTCCATAGCGTCTAATCCGACTTTATCTACATCCAGTCGCGTCAAAGCCCGATCGGCAATTTCAATGTCTACCGGATTATCCCCTGCAAAATCCCGTACACGTCTGAGTAAACGACCGGCGACACGAGGAGTGCCACGCGACCGTTTAGCAATTTCAGTGGCTCCTTCCGGTGTCATGTTTAAATTGAGTAGGCCTGCACCACGCTTGACAATCCGCATCAGGTCTTCAGTTGTATAGAATTCCAATCGCATCGGAATACCGAATCTATCTCTTAAAGGGGTGGACAACAATCCGGAGCGGGTGGTTGCACCGACTAGTGTAAAGGGGGGGAGATCTATTCGTACCGAACGGGCAGCAGGACCTTCCCCGATAATAATATCTAATTGGAAATCTTCCATAGCAGAATAAAGGACTTCTTCTACCGTTGGATTCAAACGGTGAATTTCATCAATGAAGAGGACATCACGCGGTTCCAGATTGGTCAGAATTGCTGCCAGATCGCCTGCTTTGGAAATCATTGGACCCGCCGTTGGCCTGAAACCGACCCCCAGTTCTTTGGATATAATTTGTGCCAGCGTTGTTTTCCCCAGTCCCGGTGGACCAAACAATAGTGTATGATCCAAGGCATCTCCTCGTTTTTTTGCGGCCTCAATAAAAACACGCAGGTTTTCGCATAGGCTTTTTTGACCGACAAAGTCATCCAACGATTGCGGGCGAAGTCCTGTATATAATTCTTCATCACCAGCTATTTTTTGAGGAGTAATAATACGATTTTCAACCATCTAGATATTTCCTTTTCCCATTTCTTTTAAGGATAAACGAATCAGTTCCCCGACCTTGATATCCGGATTTTGACGCAGGACAGAGGCCACCGCCATACCGGCTTCTGTCTTAGAATATCCCAAGTTAACCAGGGCCGAAACAGCTTCTCCCATGATTAAAGAACTCGATCCTGTTGCCCCACCGGAAATGGTCATCGTTTCATTGGTGCCAAGGCTTCCCAATTTACCTTTTAATTCTGTTACGATTCGAACCCCCAGTTTCGGTCCGACACCGTTGGCACGGGTAAAGGCTTTACTGTCACCCGTCATAACGGCCATTTGTATATCATTGGGAGTTAAGGCAGATAAAATAGCCAAAGCCACTTTGGCACCGACCCCTTGAACAGTACTTAAATACCCAAAGGCCTGTTGTTCCGTTGCATCGGAAAATCCGATTAGGTGGATATGATCTTCTCGAACCTGTGTTTCTATCATCAGGCCGACTGTCCCACCTTTTGTTGGTAATTTACCGATAGTGTTGGTAGAGCAAAAAACACGATATCCGACACCACCGACATCCAGTATAATGTACCCTTCCCAAATTGAATCTAAAACACCGGTCAGTTTTGCAATCATTGATAAATTCTCCTTTTTTTCCCAGTTTAACCGAAACAATTTAAAAATGCAAATGTTTATCATTTTTTTTATTAATAAACTGACAGAAAAAGAAACAGAACTGGTAAAATTGAAAATATTTGTGGCGAAACCACTTTGGATTCATTATAATTTCCCTAAAAAATATTTCGATAGAATAAGAATTATCAAAGGTATTTATACTTATTCCTTTGGCACATATATATTTTCTGACATATTAATCTTTATCTTTGTCGTAGATATTCTTATTATCAATATATTTCTGTTATGAAGTGTTTCATAAATTATAGATACCTAAATGACTTGATTTAGGTTATTGATGTATTAAAATTTTGTTTTTTATATTTATATTTCAATATGATAAACAAAGAAACTTGCTTTTATGAGTTTCTGTGGTATAATATACTTATGAAGGGGAGGTTTCTCATGATATCAACAATGCCACAAAAAAGTTCTTTATTCTTAAAACTTCTGCTTATTGCAGGTGCAATTTATGCTTATCAAAACAGGACGGAGATTAAACAAGGTATCAGTGGTTTCTTGGCTAAAAATCAAATGCTCCAAGAAACAAAAGGTTCTTTAAAATGGGCTTATAACGAACTTCGTCCGCGGACAGAAGCTGAGAAAGAACAGCATGCAGCCTATGTAAAAGAACAGCAAAAAAGAAGGGAGGAATACCGTAAGATGGGTATCAATACACAAATAGAATATGTAACCCCAGAAGACGGTGAAAAATGGAAACAAGCCGTTAGGGATCGGCAAGAACTGATGAAGCATTTTAGCCGATAGTTTTTTTGTTCATTTGGTCTGATTTTTGTCTTTTTGAATCATATTTTTGAAATATGCTATAAAGGGAATAATCACAATCCCCTATCTCGGTATATAAAGAATAAAATAGGGCTATATAATCATTATATCATATTCCTTCCATAATCCAAAAAACGATATCAAAATTGGATAGGAATAATATCTAAAAATGGCTATCTGAAATTAAAATAAAACCACCCATGAAGGGTGGTTTTGATGTGATGAAAAATACGCTTTAATCACAAAGAGGTGTGAATTGACCATATCCTTCATAAATTTTTAAGCGTGGTGATTCATATTTAGGACATTTTACACGTGCCGGTTGGCCGTTTAATGTGATATTTACCATTGCTGTTTTCATACTGCAATCACCCACTGCGCAACAAACATTATCAATAATATCGTCTGCATCTGCAAATTCTCCGTTTTCAAGAACTTCCGTGATCACGTTATATACAGGCATTCCCTGTGCTTGACACCAATTGTTGGCCGCAAACCATGTCATATGATTGTTATTTTCCCAATCACTGGAATAATCGTCAACAAGGGCGCATTCTCCGCTACTTATCCCGTCTCCATAACCAGAAAGTAAGCAGAAGCAGTTGCCTCCTTGGTCTTGACACCAATCATTACAGTCACTGTTATAGACACAGCTGGATGATGAAGATTCGTTATCACATTCAAATTCTCCTTCTTCTACTTCGTAACAGATTAGTTCGCATTCTCGTGTTAAGTTACAATATTCTTCACCACTATCCTCATCTATTTCACATTCTGTTTTAGGACACTCGGAAAGTTCTTCATTCGTCGGACATATATATGTTGGTCCTTCTTCGGAGTCATCAGACCAATCTTCGTAACAATGACACGCTGAAGAAAGTTCTGTATAGCAATTTTTTTCACCTGTTTCTTCGTCTTCATCACAATATTCTACAAAGAAAGGACAGTCTTTAAAGGTTCCTACACAGGTTCCGCCAATACAGACTTTATTATCTTCACAGGCCGGATTACAAGTATAATCATTATTCTCTTTTTCCCCACCACTGGCATTGTCGGAGCCGTTTAAGGCATCATTAAACACAAAGGTTATCGTATTATTATTTCCTTCCGCACAGGTGGCTTCATCTAAATAACTATCCCCCAAATAAATATCGGAAGCATTAGAAAGCCATTGATCCTGTAAATGTTCACAAACGGCTTGTTCTATACCACTGACTTGGATACCAAAGAAGTTATCGCCATAATCGTTTTCAGATAAGGCTACCCCATAATCCCCGATTTTCTGACCTGCATATTCTACCAATGAG
>JAZLAQ010000025.1:0-36007 GCA_045613285.1 Alphaproteobacteria bacterium
AAAAAACTTTATAATCATTTTTTTCAACTGCCTGACACAAGGCCGTATTTCCCTTTGGACCACCAATTGTATCTAATTCAACTTTTTCAAGTTCACTGACATTTTCATTTTTGGCCAATTGATATACTTGTGACATGGTCAAGACGTCAGCCTGTGCCCCATAACTACATAAAAATAATGATAAAATTACAATCAAAAACCGCATAATAATACCCCTATGGATGTATTATTACATAAAAAAATATGAATTGCAATAAAAATATATACTTACAAAAAAATACCAACTAACAGAAACAATTAAAATAGATTCAGTATTTTCACTTTACACAGCCCATCTGAGTAAATCAGCTCATACAAAAGAACTGATACATAAAATCAAATTCAACCATGATACTATATAAAAAAAAGACCACATTAAAGTGGTCTTGCTTTATGGCGCGCCCGGCAGGATTCGAACTTACAACCTTCTGATCCGTAGTCAGATGCTCTATCCAATTGAGCTACGGGCGCATCGTGAAAAACATATTACACCATTTTTTTACGGAAGTCAAGTACTTTTTTAATTCTTTTTTGTTTGTTTTTCTGAATTTCTTTTTTTACAATCCCCAATGCCGACTCCAAAGTCTTATTTCTAGGGCCGTCTGTCATTACTTTATGCCAACTGACAGGCCCTGTTTCCAATTTCAATTGTCTGTCTAATTCTGTTTTTTCTTTAACATCAGAAGGGTTTCTTAAACGTGTCTGAACTCGTTTCTCACGAACAGACAGTGGAGCATCCATCCACAATCCAACAAAGGGAACATGTTCGTCACGAGCCAATTTTTCGATAGATAATCTTTCTTGCTCATTATAGAACAAAGCATCAACGATAACACAAGATCCTACTGACAAAGCCATTTTAGCCTGTTGTCGTAAAACATCATAAACCACCTCTTCAAAAGCCGGCGTATCATAAGCCTTATCCAGTTCCTGATGTGGTTGAATCCCCATAATTTGCTTTTTTACAATATCATCACGTAAAATAACTGCCCCGGGTGCTGGATCCAAATATCCCCCAAGTTCACGAGCTACACGGGATTTACCACTACCGGATAAACCACCGCAAGCAATCAGTATCGGACAACATCCGGATATAAAATGTGTTGCTAAGTCAAAATAATGTCGTGCTTCTTTTTTTATACGCCTTTTATCCCAACCGTGCAATAACGTTGATTTTTTGGCACTGATTGCAGCTCGATTAGCTGCACGCAACGACTGGTACAAGGGAAGCAATGGGAACCCACTGATATCATTCATATACGCCATATAGTGATTAAATAAGATATTTGTCAGCCTACGTAATCCAAAAGCTTCCAAGTCCATTAAAATATCTGCTAAATCATATAAAGTATCAATACAACATAAATTTTCATTGTATTCAATCGGGCTAAAAAACAAAAAGCTATTATTTTGATAACCGATATTAGATAACAACAAATCCCCATGACATTTACGAACCGCTCCCGACTTTTGCCGCAATCGTATCAGATGACTGTGCTTTACCAAGGCCTGTAAAGTATTTCTTGTCCATTCTTCCACTTGTTTTTTATCAAAAATATCAGAACAGAAACAAGATAGAACGGATTCGTTTTCCAGTATTTGTTTTTTTATGGTATCCGTTCCCCATTTATTTTTTAAAATTTTAGCTTTTTTATGCAAATCAGCTAATTTTTCAGCCAGATCCATCGTTTCAAAACGATCAAATTCCGGACTGGGTAACAGATGATTTAATAATTTTTTGGTCGGAATACGTTTCATAACTAAAACTGTATCAATTTCCTCCCCTTCTGTTCCACCGATAACAATGCGACCACTGGGCAATCTCCGAACGGATTCTATTTTTTCAACCAATTCAGGAGCGTAAACAGTACTTCGTTTCATTTCCCGAACACAGGCAATCCGACGTTTTTCTTTGGTAGACAAATCAGCTTCAGGATACAGAACGGCCCGTTTCAGTTTGTAGGCTTTATCCCCCGCCAGAAATAAAACTGCAATGTGAGATTGCCGAACCTCAACAGACTTAACTTTATAAGGATAGTTTTTGGGATTAGATAACGCCTGAATAATGTCCGTTTGCGTTTCAGATATCATTTTTAATCCTTTCGGGTTCTTGGTGAATAATAATTTCCGTATCGGGAAACTTTTCTTTAATGCGATCTTCTATCATGTCCGATATATCGTGAGCCTGACGCAATGTCATTGTCTCATCAAAATGCACACAAAACTGAACAAAAATATTCGATCCTGATTGACGTGTTTTCAGATCATGAACTTTTATAACAGCCGGAAAAGAATGTGCAATTTCTTTAATTTGTTCACGAAATTCTTCCGACATTTCCGAATCCATCAACATTTTTATCGATTCTTTTATGACCTGATAAACAACGATACACAGATATAATGCAACCCCCATTCCAAATAAAGCATCCAATCGGGTGTAATTGAAATAATATGTTCCTGCCATAGAAATTAAAATGCCGATATTCATAAAAATATCACCATTATAGTGTGCTTGATCAGCTTTAATAGATAAGGAACCTGTTTTTTTAATGACAAATGATTGAACTTTAACCAAAATAATTGTCAAAACCAATGCAATAATCGTCACAAAGATTCCTGTTCCAATTCGCTCTAAATTTTTAGGATTATTAAATCTATCAACAGATTCAATCATTAAAAAGAAAGCAGCTGCTGCAATAATACAAGCTTGTATCAGACTGCCAACCGCCTGAGCTTTCCCATGACCAAAGCGATGTTCTTTATCCGCCGGAGCCGTTGCCTGATGAACCGCCACCATATTGACAGCAGAAGTCATCAAATCCTGAACCGAATCAAACAGTCCGGATAAAATAGCCACAGATCCCGTCCACAAAAAAGCTATTCCTTTTAATACGATTAGAGTAAAAGCAACCACTAAAGAAGCTATACTAACCCAACGCATCATCAAGGATTCTTTTTTTATTTTTTTCATCATACCAACATTTTACACTTTTTTTTTAATTTTTTCCATAGATTTTTTTATTTTTTGGACTATATTATATTATAATATGCGACAAAAAGGAATTTAAAATGGCAAATCCATACGATTTATTAGGTATTTCTAAAACAGCAACAAACTCTGAAATTAAGCGAGCATACCATAAACTAGCCCGTTCTTTGCATCCTGATATTAATCCAGACAAAGCGGCTGCTGAAAAATTTAAAGCTGTTTCGGCGGCTTATGAATTATTATCAGACAAAGAAAAACGTAAAAGATACGATGAAGGTCTGATTGATGAAAACGGGAACCCAACCCCTTTCGGTGCCGGTGCTTATGACGGTTTTACCGGTGGCAGTGGAAATTATCGGACTCAGCACATCAATCCGGAAGATTTAGCGTCTATGTTTGGGGGAGCCGGCGGTTTTAACTTTTCCGACATTTTTGGTGGCATGGGCGGTGGCTTTTCCGGTCGACAAAATACCGGTTTTAAAGGTCGTCAATATACAGGTGGTCAGGATATAACCTATGAACTATCTGTACCGTTTAATCTAGCAGTTACTGGTGGAGAAACAACCGTTACTTTATCGGATGGAAAACAGGTAAAAATAAAAATTCCGGCCGGGATTACAAATGATTCTACTCTTCGCTTAAAAGGTCAGGGACAAAAAGGATACAGCGGTTCAGCTGGCGATGCTTTAATTAAAATAAAAGTACAGGATAGTTCTTTATATACCCGCGAAGGCAATAATATTTTCTTAACTGTCCCTATTACATTAAAAGAAGCGGTTTTGGGAACAAAAATAACTATTCCGACACCATCAGGGGAAGTTGCTCTTAAAATCCCTGAAAACAGCAACTCCGGACAAACACTTCGCTTAAAGGGCAAGGGAGTCACCGGCAAGGGTGATTTTCTGGTAAAACTATCTGTTGTTTTGCCAAACAAAGGAAATAAGGATTTAACCGAATTTATGGAACATTGGTCTTTTCACCAACCCAATCCTCGCAGATTCTAAAAAAATATAAAAATATAGCGAAAAAAACAAACAACAACCTCAAATAATTTCTATTCATAAAAAAACGCATCCGGTATAAAACCGGATGCTTCATGAAAGGAGTTAAGAGCGAAAAAAAGCAAGACGGTTATTTTGAAATGAGATTATGAGGGGTATTACCATAACAAGCCCATCTTCGCTCTTGAGACCTATTTTACTCTTTTTTTTCTTTTTTGTCAAGTAATTTTTTTATTTTCAATTCGACATTATTGTAACTACCTGAAATTACTGCCTTTTCATCCTTTTTAAAAACATCATCAGAAGTGGCTGTCCAGACCGTATCACCGACAGAAACCTGATATTTTCCATCTTTAATATCGATAATCGTAACAACCTTACCAACCAATTGGGCTATCGGATCATTTAAATTTTTATATTGTTCGGATATACCCTTAAAAATCAATTTTCCGTATATTTTCCAGCCTATTAGAGCAAAAATAAAAGACAAAAAACTTAACCACATCAGTTGATACATTACACCGATATCAGGGAAAAAGTAGGTGATTCCTCCCATAATCAAAGATGCGAATCCGAACCAAATCAAATAAGTCCCAGGCAATAATAGTTCCAGAATCATCAACAAAATTCCAAAACTAATCCAATTCAAAAAAAGAGGCATTTAGTCATCTCCTTATTTTTTCTTATGTTCCGGAATCGGCTTTAAAATTTCTTTAGCCACCTCAGCAATACCTGCCAAAGAACCAGCAACATTCATAGTATCCATCGGTAACATCATCAATTTTTGATTCGGTGATGTGACAATGCCCTGCAAAGCTTCAATATACTTTTGACCCAAGAAGTAATTCAACGCATTGGTATTGCCTTGGGCAATGGCATCAGACAACATTTTTGTTGAGTTTGCTTCCGCTTCAGCGGCCCGTTCACGTGCTTCGGCTTCCAAGAAAGCGGCCATCTTTTTACCTTCTGCGTCCAAAATAGCAGATTGTTTTTCACCTTCTGCCCGTAAAATTTCAGCCTGACGAACACCTTCGGCATCCAAAATAGTCGCCCGTTTTTCACGTTCAGCTTTCATCTGGCGTGCCATTGCATCCACTAAATCACGAGGCGGTGTAATATCACGAATTTCCACACGTGTTACTTTAACCCCCCAAGGTACCGTTGCTTCATCCACCACAGACAATAAACGGTGATTGATAATATCCCGCTGTGATAACAATTCGTCAATTTCCATACTACCGATAACGGTGCGGATATTTGTCATAATCAAGTTCAAAATAGCTGTATGCAAATCACGAACCTGATAAGCAGCATTGACAGCATCTTGAATTTGGAAAAACAGAACACCGTCCACACTAACCATTGCGTTATCTTTTGTAATAGCTTCCTGAGACGGTACATTTAAAACCTGTTCCATTTTGTTTAATTTAGCACCAATATTTTCAACAACCGGTACAATAAAGTGTAAACCGGGGGATAAAACACGCGTAAACCGACCAAAATTTTCAATCGTATATTCATATCCCTGATGAACAATAACAAGAGATTTCAGTAAAACAATTAAAACAAGTACTACAAGAATAATTCCCAATATTTCCATATTTAAATCCTTTCATATTTTAAGGGGAGTTATAATTCATTCTAGGCGGTAGATTCCTCAACCGAACCAGATACGGCTTTAAAAGTTTATCACGACTGAGAATATGTCCCACCAGCCATAAACTTAAAAAGTCAGATGTTTTGACAGAAATTTTTTGTTTTTCTGCCACTGTTTCCGCCTTTTCATATTTCTGACGGAATTCCGATATATTTTTAATAAAAGTCCGATGAGCCTGCATATGAGCTTCTATATCCGGAAAATTAATTCGTTCCATTATATCTTCTTCATGCGAAAAATGATCCCGCACATAATCATAACATTTATCAAAGACATAATCCATTGTTTTAAAATCAGATAAATTTGCTGCCTTAATAGCCTGATTGACAACCTGCAAAAAAGACTGATGCTCCTGATCAAGTGGCAAATAATTTAAACTCATTTGATCTCGCCAACTGATAATAGGCATTTTTCCCCTCCTTTTATACATTGAATAAAAAGTGTACGACGTCCCCATCCTTCATGGTATAAGCTTTACCTTCCTGACGCAATTTTCCATTTTCACGGGCACCGCTTTCCCCTTTATATTTAATATAGTCTGTATAAGAGACAACCTCAGCCCGAATAAAACCCTTTTCAAAATCAGAATGAATAATACCGGCAGCCTGCGGAGCCAAACATCCTTTTTTCATAGTCCACGCATGCGATTCTTTAGGACCACTGGTAAAGAAGGTCTCCAGTCCTAACAAATCATAGCCAGCTTTAATAATACGACTCAACCCTGTTTCCGACAATCCCAAAGCCGATAAAAATTCCTGTTGTTCTTCCGAATCGGTCAATTGAGCCACTTCTGCTTCAATAGCAGCCGATATAACAACACTTCTATTTCCTTGTGCTTCAGCCATTTGACGAACCTGTTCTGAATAAGCATTACCGGTTGCAGCCGAACTTTCATCAACATTACAAGCATATAAAACAGGTTTCCCAGTCAGTAAATATAACCCATCAAAAATACGGGCCTGTTCCACATCTGTCGGACGTGCCAAACGTGCAGGTTTACCGGCCTGTAACATATCCAATACAGGTCTCATAACCATCAATAACTGTTTTGATTCTTTATCACCGGCTTGTGCTTTTTTTTGGACGCCAACGATTCTCTTTTCTAAACTTTCCAAATCAGCCAACATCAATTCGGTTTCCACCGTTTCAGCATCACGAACCGGATCAACAGAACCTTCCACATGAACAACATCAGTATCATCAAAACACCGTAAGACATGGATGATGGCATCTACCTCACGAATATTTGCCAAAAATTGATTACCCAAGCCTTCCCCTTTGGAAGCCCCTTTCACCAATCCGGCAATATCTACAAATTCCAGTTGTGTAGGAACAATTTTTTCTGCTTTATCAATCTGTTGCAATTCATTTAACCTATCATCAGGAACAGCGACCCGACCAACATTCGGTTCAATCGTACAAAACGGATAATTCGCCGCCTGAGCATTAACCGTTGCCGTCAAAGCATTAAACAAAGTTGATTTTCCTACATTCGGTAGTCCGACTATTCCGCAATTAAAACCCATTTTGATATCCTTTCTTTTTCTTTTTATTATGAAAGAAAGAAAAAAATAAGTCAACTTTATTTTAAAAATAAGACGTTTTTCTATTATTTTTTTCATTTTTTTAAAAAAAAAGTAAAAAAAATCATTTTTTTTCATTTTGTCTATTTCCCAAAAATTTTTTTTAGTGTATAGTAGAAAAAAATTAACAAAAGGAGTTTTCTATGGAAGAAATTATTTTCCCCAATCAAATTCGGATGTTCAGACGTGTCCGTGGCGTATCAATGAAGAAATTAGCAGATCATTTAAATATGAGCTTGTCCGCTATCAGTAAAATTGAACGCGGATACAGACGAATTGATGACAGTCAATTAAAGCAAGTTAGTGCATTATTAAACTGCCCGCCGGAATCTATTTTTGTAACTGAAGAACTGTCCCAACCTGAAGTTGTTAAAGCTTGGAAAACCGAACAGGAAAGACGGAATAAAATTAACTCCGGCAGTGGACTAAAAACACTAGGTGCAGGCCTTCGTTATTTAAGAGGACAAAAAAAACTAACTTTATTCCAAGTTGCAAAAGGTGCCGGTTTAACGCTATCTGTTTATCATCGTATTGAAATGGGACAACGGGAAGTTGAAGAAAATATCTTGGGAAAAATTGCTCATGCTCTTGGCTATTCTGAAACAGATTTACAATTAAAGATTTATGAATTAGATATGTCCGGTGCTTTAGATGAATTAAAAAATAACGACAAAAAAACCGGAATTGAAACTTGCAAAGGCGGTTATAACGATTTGCCGGTCAGCCGTTTTATGATGAAAGATGCCGATTCGCAAGAAATTACCGTTCCGATTTACGGCATGCCTTACGACGATTCGTTTATGATGATAGATAAATCAAAATCTGTCGGTTCTGTTATTTGCCCATCCACCGTTTCAAAAGAAACAGATCTGTATGGTGTCCGTCTGATGACTAAAACCTTAGGGTCTGTTATCCCAAAACGTTCTGTTTTGGTAATAGCCCCAAATGCAAAAATTCAAGAAGGTGATATTGCCGTTATTCCGGTTCAGGATAAATTTTTGTTTGCTTCTGTTGGTCTTGATAATGACGGAAATTGGTTTTACACAACCGCACTTAATTCCAAAAAACAACTGCTTTCTTTTGATGATTTAAAGAAAGTGGCTCGCGTTATTTATATTGCAATTCCATAGGATAAAAATGACAGAAACACAACAAGAAAACTTATTACGTAAAGCCTTTTTGAATAAGAAGCAAGAACAAAAAAATGTCGTATTGGACGAGGCACAACGTCTAGTTAATTTATACAGGCATTCAAATGCATTCGGAGAAAAATTTATATCGGAATTAGATGAACAGTTATTGAACATGTCGCCTGAAGTCCAATCTGCTTTATCCGATATATCCGGTGGCAAAGTTGTCCGCCAATATTACGATTTTTTAACAGAAAATTCCAATAAAGTTTCACCCAAAGACGAAGAAAGCGCCGTACAAATGGGAAAAGTCGGATACTTACCAGCACCGGATCAAGACATATTCATCCCACAACCCTCTGTTGGACAAGGTAATTCTGCTCTCTCTGAAACAACAATCAAAACAATGCTGCAGGAATTTTTTCAATTTCACTGTCGGGAAATTGAAAATATGCTAACATTACAAAATGAACGATTCGCAGAATTGATACATCAGGTTGTAAAAAAGAATGGCGGTATGACTTCCGAACAGGCTGATAAACTAATAGAAGCAATTAAAATGAACAAGACCCATTCTTATTATCCGGAAGTCATTGAAACGGGACCATCTGACCCAAGCTCTTTTATTACTGAAGAAGGAGAAGGAATTTAATCATGGCAGATTTACAAACACTAAAAGAAGCTTTAAACAAATATACTGGTGATGAAGAAACTCTTAATTTATTTGTTGCCGAAGCTCAGGCGTTTCTGGGTAATAATTGGATGGCTTCCATCTATGATACCCTAGCAGATATATCGGAAACCGAACGCGAAAGATTAGATCACGCTTATCAATACTATGCTGCCATTACAGCTTGGCATGAGGCACAAGAGTATTTAAATCAAACTGAACCTCTGGATGAAAAAATAATGGCTGAACGAATTCCTATTTTGGAACATTGGTTGGCATTTTTCCAAGAGTCCGGTTTAGAGGTTGTTTCTGCATTACGTGAAAAATTGGTTGCTCAATCCGTCGAAACTGAACCAGAAACAGCTGAAGTACCTATAACCGAACCGATTGTTCAACATGTTTCAGAAACTCAGGAAGAACAAAAAAACGTTCAAGAAAAGAAAACTATTTGGATTTTTGAAAAAATAAAAAAGCAAAAAGCCCTGACACAGGAAGTACAATCTTGGGTTTCTGCACGTTGCATTTCACTGGGAAATAAAGAAGTTTTTCATTACCCCCATTACGGTTTTGTAGTAGATTTAATGAAACAAACACATCAAGACATTCAAAGCTTCTTTGAAAACGGTGACTTATTGATAGAAGCCGAAGAAGTTTACCCAGGCGAAATAAAAGAATTACATGATTATCAGATTTCGTTGGAAAAATCTTTGGAAGTTGCTGTACAAAACGGACTTTCAGAAGAAACAGATTTAGTTGATGATAATTTAACAGCCGCTGATGTTAAAAAAATTCTCGGACATTTGGATACCTCCAACACACCTGAATTTTCAGGACCGGCACCGGACGGTTTTGAACCAATTCTTGATACAGAAGAAGAATTCAACGAACAACCAATAAAAGAAGGATACAGTCAAATAGAAAATGTTGTTTTATCCGAAAATCGGGAAGAATTATCCAAAAATATTTCAGAAAATGAAAAAAATACTTCACAAATGCCACAAAATGGTGTAAAAAGAAAGTTATCGTTCTCATTGGGTGTCAAAAAAGCAACCGAAAATTAAAAAGGAGTGTTATCATGAATTTAAAACTGTCTGCCGTAAGTACTTTTGTTTGTGCGGTTTGTCTGTCTTTAACCGTCGGTGCAACGACTGGTTTAGTCAACCCACAAAAATCAACCGCCCGTTTTATCAATATTGAAACTCCCTTTCGGTGTTCCGTTCAGAACTTCGGAGATTTGGATGTTGCCACAACAATTGCTTTAAAACCAACTGATTTCAAGTTAACTTTCTTTGATCAAATGGACTCTTTACCCCGATATGAAGTCAACGGTCTGTCTTTTGATAAGAAACCGATTGATCGGGCCTTGCAAGAACTGGTAGAAGAAGCTGGTATTGATGTCTATACAGAAGATGGTTATTATCCATCCATGAGTGCTGATGATGTCTATGGGGAACTCGGTCAGGTTGTAGATGAATTAACACAGGCAGGTGATGTGTTTTATCGTTATGATGCCACAAAAAAAGAATTATATTTATCACGTAAAGGTCGCTTTGAATTACAGTTACCGGAAAATAGAATGGTTGTCTTAGCTTTGCTGGATGCTCTACGCGGTGCCGGTTTGTATAATATTTCTCCAAATTGGAAGGAAAATACAATCCTGATGACTTTGACTCAGTCAGAAAAAGAAACTGTTGATACTTTACTACAATATATTTTGCAGGATGGATACCTGTTATTAGCCGACACCAAAATTTTTACGGTAAAACCCAAAGCAAAAGATGTTAACTGGCAAAGTATCATCCGTAATTACGGACCGGAAAAAGTCGTTAGTGCCAAAAATGGATTACTGGGTAAAATTTTAACAGTCGATAATCAATACAATCATCAACAATTTATGGAAAGAGTCAATCGGGATTTCATTATTTCTGAACTCAGCCAAGGGGTTGCTATTGTTCCGAATAACTGGAAAATGCGTTTTAATGTCGGTCAATGCTCTTACAACAAGGAAATGGCAACATTCTCGGTTTTGTTAAGCGCTTATATCAAATCACCACAGCGGGTCGAAACAGATGTGACCTTTGATTCAAAAGTCGGTGAAATATCTTCATTTAATACGGTTTCGGCCATTGATGATGAATTGATTATACTAGGTATACCGGTAGAACAACAAAATCTGGAATTAATGGCTACTTTAAAATTAAGATTAATTCGTTTAGTAAAGGAAAAATAATATGCCACAGTTTCAAGCGCCACCCTTACCACCAAAAGCACCATCTGTCGGGACTGCCCCGATTATGCAGAGTGTCCCTGTTGTTAATCGGGAAGAAAAACCGGTAAATGTTATAACGAATCAACAATCAGATGATTTTGCAACACGTTTCAACTTACCTCAATCCATTTATCAGACAAAAACAGTTTTCATTTGTCTGGGGGCAACGGTTTTATTCGGATTATTGCTGGGTATTATTTTATTTGGTGGTAGTTCTGCCCCACCTGTTGTGCAGGGTTTACAGGGAGTGGTAACAAATCCGGATATTCGGGCAAATGAAAAATTACAACGTTGCGGTCGGGTCAGTGAAACAACGGGATGTGTTTTGTATATAGTCAATCATACACGTAATGACAAGCTAGCAGAAGATTTTATCCCTGAGGCTGTTAAATTGACTGGTCGTCAAGACTTCTTAATTCGGATTGAAAATTCCAATTATGTCAAAACGCGAATTCCACCGGGACATTTTGCTTCTATCAAGATTCCAAGATTGAGATAGAAAAACGGGACCCTATCATCTAATGGTTAGGATACAGCCCTCTCAAGGCTGGCATACGGGTTCAAATCCCGTTAGGGTCGCCAAAAATAAAATCCCCACATTTGTTGGGGATTTATTTTTGTTATTTCCGAAGGAAATTGAGCCCGTCGGGTTCGGCCGAAACAAAGTGTAGGCAACGCCTCTGGCGGCCCTTTAGGGTGAGGCGTTAGCCGAATAAATCCCGTTAGGGTCACCATTAAATGCAAACGCCTTTCAATGGGAGTTTTTTCTTTATTTTACAAGCACTTATAAAAGTTCGAATGTTAAAAGTTAAAAATCAGCTATTTTTACAAATTTACGAACTAATTTCAAAAAAAATCCTTTAAAATCAATACCCACTCTCTGGGACACTAAAATTGCTATCCCAGAAAATTTGAATTTATTATTGCAATACAAAATAGACATATGTATAATAAAACAAAATAAGAAAAGGGAGATATAATGAAAAATTTTGAAAAAAATACAATTAAATTAGGAATAATAACAACTACAATGTGTTGCTTTTTACAATCGGCCCTATGCTTTGGAATGGAGATCGAAAGCAAAGATAAAGTAACTCCAGATACTCCTATTTGCCAAAGAGGAGGTGGTGGTGGATCTCAAGGTTTAAATAGATTTTCTAAATGTTATGATTGTACAGAAAAAGTTTCTTTTTCTGAAGAAAAACTTAAAAAAACTTTTCCAGAACTTTTTTCAGAAGAAGAAATTGACCAATATGTGCAAGATTTTTTTCAACTAGACCATCCATATATTGCACTAAAATACGATAAAGAAAAAAGATACTGTTTTTATTTTTTAAACGGACAATTTTACAAATTGTACAATGACGGCTCTTACGAACATCCTATATATGAAGATAAACAGTTGGAAACGGAAAGAAATAATGATTATGATGAAAGCACCAGTTTTTATGGCAAAAAAGATTTTGTTGTTCACTATAAAAATGGGCAATTAAAAGCAAAACGTGAAACCTCGAAAGGTGGCAAAGAGATTCATTATGAAAGTTATTATAATAATGGTCAAATAAGATCAAAAGAATGGCGAATAGTAGTGAAAATACCCTCTAATGGTTGTTTTGTTTCTATAGATGAAAATGGTAATGAGATTAGTAGAGATTGTACTACTTCAGTTGAAAGATTGATTGGATTAGAAGAATACTATAAGAATGGTCAAATACGTATAAAGGTTAAAAAGGGGGAAAAGGAATTCTATAGACGTCACTCCATTTTCGCAGACTATATAAGTACTCCTTATGAGATGTATGATAAAAATGGTAAACTAAAAGAAAAAAGATTCGAAGATGGAACAACAGAGAAATATAGAGAAGACGGCAGTATTAAAAAAAGATGTCCTCATGCTGAAGATGGGTTAGCAGGCGAGCAATGTTGTGATGAATATGATGAAAATGGTAAAGAAACTGGCATGAGTTCATGTTCTAGTTGGATAGTCTAAATTACTAGTTCGTGATTTGCACACAAAGCCTCGCCAATAATAAAAGCCCCCTGATTTGGGGGCTTTTGTTGTTGGTATATTCCGAAGGAAATTGAGCCCGTCGGGTTCGGCCGAAGCAAAAGCGTAGGTAACGCCGTCAGGCGGCCCTTTAGGGTGAGGCGTCAGCCGAATAAATTCCCTTAGAAAAAGCAAAAAAACTCTTAATATATTATCGTTCTAGAATAAAATCAGGCACTTTTTTTCTTACACCTTGTTTTTTTGTATCTACACGAGTTAAAATTCCATTATCCACAAGCTCTTGAACCGCTGAATATCCTTTTTCATCAAACTTCTTCTTCCATAATCGCACCCCTTTTAAAAAATTTTCTTCTGCTTGAACAGAAGGAAAATCAAAACACAATAAATCTCCATTTTTTTCAATTTCCGAAATGTGTCTCTTTTTTTCAGCACTTGGGGTTACCTCGGAAAAAGATATCCATTCGTGATCAAAATACCCATCTAATCTGACAACAGGAATAAATGTTTGAGAAGGTAACTCATACAAATATCCTTCATCATGGAAATGACTGGAAATTCCGATTTTCTTTCTGCCGAAAGGGGTTTCAATTGCGGATGTTATGATAGATGTTGCCTTACGTCCATCAGATCTTCTAGCATCACGAAAAGAATGCATTTGTATTTTTTCCAATGACTCCGAGGCAAAACACATTTTATCTCTGTAAATACCAAACTGACAGGTATTGAGCCGAGGTTCAAGTTTATCCAATTTTTGAGCAGAAGCGTGATATAAAATTGCAGGCGCTGTTGATCTGATTTCTTCTACTCGTTTTTGTTGTTGTGATTTTAAAACAGCATAAATTTTACTATACAGATTTTTCCCAAAAATAATTCTCATATCGTTTAATAAACCATCGGCGTCTTCTTTTCGATCAATGATATATCCACCTGTATCAAGCATTTTTTTATAAAGGCTTTGTGCAATTGTATAACCTTTATATTTTTCTTCTAGACTGACAGATGCCAAAAAAAGAGAACACTCCATTGTTGGTAATGAAATTAAATGATGTTTAAGGTTAAAAAATAAAGTTTCATCAATATCAGACGAAAATAAATGACTATTTTTCATTCCAATTCTCCATATTGATGATATAATAACATAAAACCACTTTAAATACAACACAAAACAAGTTCGCCTATTGCACACTGTCCCTTGCCAATAAAAAAAATTGCAATCCATATTTAAATATGTTATACAGATAATATTAAAGGAGAATTCTTTCATGAAATACTTTGCTATTCTTTTTCTGT
This sequence comes from Alphaproteobacteria bacterium, assembly GCA_045613285.1. Lineage (GTDB taxonomy): Bacteria > Pseudomonadota > Alphaproteobacteria > CAAHEQ01 > UBA3637 > CALXZG01. The sequence goes on from JAZLAQ010000025.1 coordinate 14,637, forward strand.
TTTTTGCATCGGCATGTGCATTAAAACCAAATTACTATGAAGTCAGTCCGTATATTAAGATCCCCCCGGCAGATAAAGTTTTAATTGATGGAAAAGAAGTTAAAAATTATGAAAAAGGGTCTACACAACTAGAAGTTGGAACGTCATTTTTTGATCGGAAGATAACCCTAATAAACGGAGATAAAGAAACATCTTATCTTTTAAAAACAAAGTATGTTCCGGCCAGGGGTGCAGGTATTGGCAAAGGGAACTGGAAATTTATTTCACACACAAAATCGAATGATTATGACACACTTTCACCACTCTTTCTTCTCTTACCTGTCAACACATTCTTTGGCATTATTCCTGCGGTCGGATCATTGGCTTTTGGTATTGCCGCACAACCATTTATCCTAATCAACGATATTGGTTTATTTAATAAACCAGACTACTCTTTGCATGGCAAGGCATTTGAACCATTCTTTGAATTTACGAAAGAATATAATGGTCTCATTGTCCAAGATGTCATAAATATCGTCAACTTCCCTGTTGTGCTGTATCATAATAAATTAAGACAAAATGGCGAGTTAATACCGATAGAATAAGTAATATGCCTAAATATATTCTCAATCATATATATTAACAATCAAAAGCTTTCATATTATATACTATGCTTCGCTAATACCCCATTTTTTCAGGGGTATTTTTATTGGGATATTTCAAAATGAATTTTAAGACCTTTGATTTAGTCAATTATTTTCACCACTTGACAAAACATATGAATAATGTATAATAAAAGTATGGAGGTGTAGTAATGTCACTTAAGGATAAACTGAAACCTGCTGCAAATTGGGTGGCTGCTGTTTCTTCAGCAGCAGTCTTAGGCTCTACTCATGCCTCGACACCTTCTGATACTTATTCTTCAACTGAACTTTTAGACAAACGTGTTGAACGTGGAACTATTGTTAACGGGAAGACTAAGTCAGAAAGATTTGATAAATGGGCATCTATGAAATCAGAAAAAGGAACACAAACAACAATAGATGCCATTCAAAATGAAAAAATTGAAAAAATTGAAATTCCTCACAAAGATGAAAATGGGTATGTTTTCGAAACATATGAGCCAAACAAGGGACATACAACTGAATCTTATTATCCCAATGGGGTCTTACAATCAAAAACCGGAGATAATGGTGACGAAGCTTACTATCCTGACGGTTCTATGAAGTTTATCCGAACAGCAGACGGAACTGAAACGACATATCACCCTGGCGGAAAAAAAGGGGAAGAAAAAATCAAAGAAACGCCACATAAATCTTATGAAGCCTATGATGTTTTAGACACAGACGGACATCGAATCGAACATCACCATGCCATAACAGAATCCCAAAAACACGGTCCCAACGGGGATTATACTTCACGTGACATAAAAAAAGTTGATTTATATAATCCTCAAACACAGGATATATCAGGGACATATACCTTGGATAACTGGGATATGAACGAAGGACGGGTTGCTCAAATTAGTTTCAAAGATGATACTGGTAAAATGAAAACAATGGATTTTCCTCAAACAAACAAAATCGGAGAAAACAGCTATCATACAAATTCCCTGTCTTTAGATCAAATCAAAGAAATCTATCACGACGAGCAACAAGAACGCACAGCAAATCAGGCAAAACAAGCTGCTATATTAAATCATATTTCTGCACAGAAATAATTTTGGCTGAATACAGATAGTATAGTTGAACCATCGCACAAAAATTTTTGCTGTACGTATTACATAAAATTCTCAACAATTTAAAACAAAAACTGTTTCTGTTGCGAATGCAATTTCTAATTTTCAACTTTTTCTCTTTTTGGCATAAAGAAAAGATACTTTTATCTTGCAAAGGATATTTTTTTATCGTATAACAAAGTTATGTCTTTACATTCGTCTATATTTACTGTCGGCGGATGCACGGCAATCAGTCGTGTCATCGGCTTTATCCGAGAAATTCTTATCGCCCGTTTTTTAGGGGCTGGTATGATGGCAGATGCTTTTTTTGTTGCACTGCGTTTTCCGAATTTGTTTCGTAGTTTATTTGCAGAAGGAACTTTAAATGTTGCTTTTGTACCTCTATTTTCAGGCGAATTACATAAAAACGGCCGAAAAAAGGCTCTTCTTTTTGCCCGTTCGGTATTTAGTTTTTTGTTTTATGTTCTGCTGATATTTACCGTTGTCATAGAAATTTTAATGCCGGCGCTGATGTTTATTTTAGCCCCGGGATTTGAAGAAATTGCAGGTAAGATTACTTTAACAACAACACTCAGCCGGATTACATTTCCCTTTTTACTGTTTGTTTCTATTGTTTCCCTATTTTCCGGCATTTTAAATTCTGTCGGAAAATTTTGGGCAGCTGCCTTTACACCAACAATTTTAAATATTGTTATGGTTTCTTTTTTGTTATTTTTAACACCATTCATTCAATCACCTTATGCACCTGCCTATGCATTAGCTTGGGGAGTACTGACAGCCGGTGTTATTGAATTTTTATTCCTATGGTATCATTTAAAAAAAATCAACATGACATTTGGTTTAATAGGACCTATACAGGCTTTATTACATTTGACAAAAGGTGTCAAAACACTTCTCAAAAAAATGGCCCCCGGCGTTTTAGGTTCGGGTGTTTATCAAATCAATCTGTTTTTAGATACCATATTTGTTTCCTTTGTTGGGGCTGGAGCTATTTCATGGTTAAACTATGCAAACCACCTATTCCAATTACCGATAGGTATCATCGGAGTTGCCATCGGAACAGTCCTTTTGCCTGTTTTATCCAAACACATCAAGTCCGGTGAAAAAGAACAAGCCAATACTCAATTAAACCGCGGCTTGGAAATATCAATGGCTTTGTCAGTATCCTCCATGATTGGTTTAATTTTTATGGCGACACCGATTATCGGTATTTTATTTGAACATGGGGCTTTTACTTCAACTGATACGGAAAAGACTGCCACTGCTCTGATAATTTTTGCATTTGGATTACCGGCCTATATGATGACTAAGACTTTATCTCCCTTTTTCTACGCACGAGGCGACACGACAACACCGGTAAAAATAGCTGTTGTCGGCGTTGTTTTAAACGCTATAATGGCCATTACTTTTATGCAATTTTTGGGTTATGCCGGTATTGCCTTAGCCACCAGTATCAGTGTATGGATAAATGCCTGTCAGTATTTTGTCAGATTAAAAAAACGGGATGATTTTTATTTAGACAAGCAATTTTTAAACCGTTTTCCAAAGATTCTTTTGTCTTGTCTGACGATGTTATTGTTCCTATATGAAAGCCGAATGCTATGTAACATCCTTTTCCCGAATTGGCAACATCAATCAGGTATCCTATCCATTATATTATTAGGGAGTATTATCGGTTTATCTGTTTTATTTTTCATCTTTTTTCTCATTATCAGTGGTGGCTTACCGCTGGCACAGATTAAAGGATTACTTAAACGTCAAAAGTAAGGAGTCAAAATGAACCTATCAAAAAATATTATTATTTTAAGTATTATTTGTTTACTAGGGGGAATCGGCGGAACTTTAGTCTATACCTCTTTAACCGACAAAAAACAAATAGAGGTTCAGATTCCTGTTCAAATCGAAGCACAACAGGAAGACTTTATTTCTGTTTTAATAGATCAGACTCATAAACCTGTGGAAGGTGTAACGATTTTACCTAAAACCACCGCTGAATTACAGGCTTGGTTTTCACAAGCCACCGAAAATCAGGTTCCGCGTGTATTTGTTGAAAAGCTACCAACAGATTTTTCCGTCAATGGGAACAAAGACCTATATGCTAAGGTTATTTCTGCCCTGATTTTACGCGAGAACGAGGTTATTTTAACCGAAAGAGCAGTTTTAATTTTTTTAAGAGATAAATTGCAAAAGGGACTAAACTGGACCGACAAAGAAAAGAATTTCTTTGATGCATTGGTAAAAAAATATGATAGCAGTTATAAACGGGAAGATTATGCCCGTTTGACAGATTTAATGACAAAAGTTGATCGTATTTTTCCCATGACTGCCGTAATTCAATCGGCGGCAGCAACCGACTGGGGTAAAACAAATCTAACAGCGCCGTTTCAACAAACCGGGTGGGTAAATAAAGACACTTACGGTTATATTCCATACGAAAAACTAACAGATGCCATTCGTGCTTATGCCCAAGAAATGAACGGCCTTCCAACCCTAAATGCGTGGCGATATCTGCGGGAAAATTTACAACTCAGAGGATATAATGATATAGGAAACCGTTCTCTGAATTGGGTAGAACCCTATTTAAACGAGGACCTGTTTTATCTACAACAATTACAAACGAAACAGGAGGAACTGGGCTATATCATACCTGATAATTTATCCTTTTTGCCAGTTCAAGTTTCTTTTGAACAAAAAAAAGGAAACATAAAAACAACTGCCGGAACAATTCCATTAACCTTAGAAATTGCCGATACTCCTGAACAAAAAGCACACGGTTTAATGTTCAGAAATACTTTACCGGATAAAAATGGAATGCTGTTTTTAAATACAAGTCCTCAGGAAATGGTTTTCTGGATGAAAAATACGTTTATTCCGTTGGATATGATTTTCTTTGACAAAAACAAAAAAATAACGCACTTGATACAAAACGCTGAACCACTCAGCGAAACACGACGTTATTCTAACGGTCCTGTTCTAGGGGTATTGGAACTGCCTGCAGGAAGTATTCAAAAATACCAAATTCGACTCGGCGATACTGTTTCATTCTAACAAAAAGTTTTGTGTTTCAGATTTCACGAATCTTTCTTAAAAAAATCTTGCCATTTATTTTATTCTGTGTTATATCATACAGTGGTATGAAAGGATAATCAAAATGGGTATTATTATTTTAAGATTATTGGTTCTCTTTTATGTTTTAGGCATGGTTTTTGTGCTGTTTCGTTTAATTAGTGCAAAGGTCATCAAAGATAAAAGTGTCTTTTTTGCTATTTTGTTTTTTCCGATTTTATTGATGACGGAAAAAGGAAGAACTTTTTTAAAAGAAATTATGAAAGGTATATAAAATGAAAAATAAAGTTTTAATTGGAAGTGCTTTGATTACTCTCGTAATTATCAGCCTTTTCTTCATGGGTTTTACACAGGTTGATGCTGGACACCGCGGTATTAAACTGGTTTGGGGAAAGGTTGCATCTGACTCTATGCCGGAAGGTCTACATTTTTACAACCCGATTAGTTCCAACATAGTGGTCATGGATGTTCGTCTACAAAAAAAGAAAATTCGTTTGGAAACCTATACCAAAGATATTCAACAAACCGTTATGCATATAGCCGTCAACTATAATGTTGATCCGCAAAACGCCCATATTTTATATCAAAAAATCGGCATGACCTATGACACCACATTGATTGAACCGGCATTACTCAGTACCGTCAAAGATGTTGTCGGTAAAATTGAAGCCGATAAATTTATCAACAACCGTGAAGTTGTAACGGAAGAAATTAAAAATAAACTGAAAAATATGCTGATGGATTCTCATGTTATTGTTCAGAATCTGGCTATTGAAGATATTGCTTTTTCCGATGCTTTTGAACGGGCTATTGAAGAAAAACAAATCGCAACACAAGAAGCTATTAAATCTCAAAACGAAACAGTTCGTGTAGAAGAAGAAGGAAAACAGCAAGTTATCAAAGCTCGTGCTGAATCTGATTCTAAAAAAGCCCAATCCGATGCCGATGCTTACGCCATTGAAGTAGAATCCAAAGCAAAAGCTGAAGCTATCCGTCAAATGGGCTTGGCTGAGGCTGAAGCCATTCGTGAAAAATCTAAGGCGTTGTCCCAAAATGCCAACTTGGTAGAATTAACAAAAGCCGAAAAATGGAATGGTGCCTTGCCACAAAATCTTTACAGTAACGGTCCTATTCCGTTTATGGATATTGGTAAAAAATAGATACCAATTCAGATAACAAAAAAGACCTTTCATCTGAAAGGTCTTTTTTTGGTGCGGTTAAGAAGACTCGAACTTCCACGGGTTTCCCCACAAGCACCTCAAGCTTGAGCGTCTACCAATTCCGCCATAACCGCAGAACGGTGCAAATTATACCTCATTTTTTATTCTGTTGCAACACTTTTTTTATAAATTCTCTTTTAAAATAACTTTACTATTCTTAAATTAAAGTGTAATCTGTAAAAAAGGAGAAATTTTATGAGTATACAATTACCAAACTTACCCTACACCATGAATGCTTTAGAACCCTATATCAGTGAAGAAACACTAACATATCATTATGGTAAACATCATGCGGCTTATGTCAAAAACACAAATGATTTAATTAATGGAACGGATTTAGATAATAATTCTCTAACAGAAATTATTTTGACGGCGGCATCCGATACAATCTATACAAATTTATTTAATAATGCAGCTCAAAGTTTTAACCACGAATTTTTCTGGAAAAGTTTATCACCGACAAAGACAGAACCCTCTCAGAAACTACTTGACCGAATTAAAACGGATTTCGGATCATTGGAAGAATTTAAGGCAGCATTTTTAAAATTAGCACTTTCTCAATTCGGTAGCGGTTGGGCATGGCTTGTTTCTGATAATAGCGGTGTTTTAACAATAATGACGACTTCAAATGCCGGTACTCCGATTACTCGTTCAGGTATCAATCCTCTGTTATGCTTAGATGTTTGGGAACATGCTTATTATCTGGATTACCAAAATCGACGGGCGGACTATTTAAAAGCCATTATTGATAATTTACTGAATTGGGAATTTGCCAGTCAAAATTTTCAATCATAACTAAAAAGGAGTAAAAAATGCATGTTTTAGTCATTGGCGGTGCTGGGTATATCGGTTCTCATGTTGTATTATCCTTATTGGAACAAGGGAATACCGTTCGGGTATTTGATAACCTATCAACAGGGCAAAAAATCAATCTTTTTCCACAAGCAGAATTTGTGCAAGGGGATATTTTGGACTGCGATACATTAAGGCAGGCCATGCAAAACATAGATGCCGTTGTCCATCTGGCAGCCAAAAAAGCCGTCGGCGAATCAATGGAAAATCCCGAAAAATATTCAGTCAATAATATTACAGGAACTTTAAATGTTTTAAATATTATGGCAGAACAAGGTGTAAAGCACTTTGTCTTTTCATCATCAGCAGCCGTTTACGGGATGCCGGATGTTGATGTTATAGATGAAACATGTCCAACGAATCCGATAAATTACTATGGCTTTACAAAACTGGAAATAGAACGGTTTTTATCCTGGTATAATCAATTAAAAGGAATCTCCTTTGTAGCTTTACGTTATTTCAATGCCGTCGGCTATGACCCACAAGGCCGTATTAAAGGTCTGGAACAAAATCCACAAAACTTACTGCCGATTATTATGGAAGTTGCCAACGAAGAACGTCATTCGCTAAATATTTACGGAAATGACTATCCAACACCGGATGGAACTTGTATTCGGGATTATATCCATGTATCTGATTTGGCTTCAGCACACGTTTTGGCATTAAAATACCTTGCCGACGGCCAAGAAAGTCAGATTCTGAATCTGGGAACCGGACGGGGTATCAGCGTTTTGGAAATGGTTCAGGCGACAGAACGGGTAACAGGCCGTCTAATCCCCTATCGTTTTACCGACAGACGGTCAGGCGATCCGGCAATATTGATGGCCCGGGCGGAAAAAGCAAAATCAATTTTAGGCTGGTCACCAAAATATCAAGATCTGGACACTATTATCGGTAGCACCTGGCAAGTTTCCAAAAAATAGATACAATTCGGATTTAATCACATTTTAAATATCAAAACTGATGCTTTACTATTGCAAATAAGTAAAGCACCAGAGTATTTAAAATCCATATTTTTCTTAAATATCCTATTTCAAAAAACATTCAAAAAATAAAAGGCTTGACAATATTTAAGAAATATCATACGATAGTATGTATGAAAATCAGGAACATTTTGGCTTTATTTATTGTGATATTGGTTACAGGTTGCCAAATGGCGTTACCTATGCCCAAATTAGCAGAAACAAAAAATGTAAAATTCGATACAAGTAAACAAAGTCGCCGTCTTGCCTTTGCTGGCGGATTATTTGATATGAACCGCGGAGATTTATATGTAGCTTATCCTTATTGGCATTGGTCTATTCCTAATGTAAATACAGGCTATTATATTTGTAATCCCGTTTTAAAATATCGCCTAAGCCGTTCATTGGGATACTGGAATGAAGATGATAACATTTTTGGTGATTGGCCTGATGAAACGGCTACCCATATTGAAAAAACATTGGCAAACATCGGTTATGATATAGAACAACGTCGAATCTCTTATTTTAATAACAGAAAAAGAAGTAGTGCCGAATTAAAACTGTCAATGCGGATAACAGAAATGAAATTTAATATGTGCCATGTCTATACTCCTTTTTTATTACAACGGATTGGACGCTCAGGTGGTGAAGGTTATATTCGTGTCGTTTGGGAGTTATATGATACAATCCATGAAAAAATTATTGGGACTTTTGAAACTTTGGGATACGGACATATAGACGAACCTTTACCAAAAGGTGAAAAGGCTATTTTTATGCAAGCGGTCCAGAATGCTACTGAACACTTGGGTAATTTAGAAGATTTTCAACGATTGCTTTTAAGCGATAATTTAATAGATTTATTACCCGAAGATAACAAAGAAACTTTAAACATCAATTTACATACAAAAAACTTTAATAAACCAATTCGTGAACAATATCATATGATACGAAAATCAGTCTTGGCAATTAAAGGAGCCGGCGAACATATGGGAAGTGGATTTTTCATTAATCGTGAAGGATATGCTTTAACAACCGCTTCTTTGATTGGTGAAGCAAAAGTTGTTCAAATTATGGATTCTTCCGGTACAAAATACAAAGCTGATGTTGTCCGGAAGAATGAACGATATAATATTGCTTTAATCAAAGCAGACATTATTGATAACTTTTCTTTACCATTAAATTTAAAATATACATCAGAACCATTGGAACAGATTTATGCCATCGGGGTTCCTTTTTCAAATTCTTATAAACCAACCGTAACACAAGGCATCCTAAATTCAAATGTTTATAAATATGCCAAAGATATATCCTTATTTCAACCCACTTTACCGGTTTCAGATGGATATCAAGGAGCACCTTTGACAGATAAATACGGAAATGTCATTGGTGTTATATTGCCAAATCCCATTTCAGAAACTGAAACACATTTTAATTTAGCCTTACCAATACACATGATATCAGAAGCTCTCCATTTGAATCTGATTTATGATAAATAGATTTTTTCATACAAAAAAATAAAATAAACATTTGCATTTTTGTTTATATCTCGTTATAATCAAAATGATGAATTTTGAGATTATGGAATATTTTATTTGGCCTTTTATGATTATTGCACTTCCGTTACCATTTTTGGTACGGTGGTTATTGCCACCAAGTTCCCTTTTTATTAAAGATAATATTCCCGATTCACTAAGAGTATCATTTTTTTCCGAACTAAATCAAAAAAAAGATGTTCAAAATGCGTCAGCTGAAAGAAAATTAAAAATTTTATGGATAACCTGTTGGGGATTATTGGTTTTAGCTTCTATGCGACCTATTTTACCTCAAGAAGACCCCACCCTGCGGGAGGTTCGCAATATTATGCTTGCTTTGGATTATTCTCAATCCATGGAAGAAAAAGATTTCTTTATCAATACAGAACAAGTTTCCCGAACAGAAGCAGTATCACAGGTTGTAAAATCCTTTATCCACAAACGCGCCGGGGACAGAATAGGTCTTGTTATTTTAGGTAGCAAAGCATACACGTTATCCCCCTTGTCAAACGATACGACTACTTTAATTTCTTTATTATCGGAGATTAAGCCTGACATATCAACTGTTATCGGTGGAAAAACTGCCCTTGGTGACGGATTAGCTTTAAGTGTCAAAAGTATTTTATCCTCTAATGTAGAAAAAAGTGCCATTATCCTATTGTCGGATGGTCTTAATACGTCTGGTGATATACCAGTGTTAAAAGCAGTTGGTATGGCCCAAAAAAATAAAATACCGGTCTATACAATCGGTATTGGTACACATCGTCAAAAAGAAAACAAACTAGCACAATGGTTATTTGAAAAATCTCCTTATGGTTGGGATGAACAAATCTTACTCACAATAGCCGAACAAACCGGTGGAAAGTACTTTCGTGCCGGAACAACCAATGATCTATTAGATGTCTATCGGGAAATTGATAAGTTGGAAACAACACCAACTAAGAATAAAATTATTCAACCAAAACAAGAATTATTTTATTATCCTCTTTTACTGGCACTCAGTCTTTGGTTTTGGATACAGTATAAAAGGAGAAGTAAATGACCTTTTTAAGACCTTGGTTTTTATTATTATTGCTTGTTCCATTTTTATTTTCTATTTTCAATCGTGAAAAACGTCGGACGTCTTCTTGGGAAGAAATTATCAGCCCAGAACTTTTACCATTTTTACTGGTTAAAGGCACAACAGCTAAAACAAAAAGAAGACAATTATACCGTATCATTCTTTGGAGTTTTTTATGTATTGCTTTATCCGGTCCGTCTTGGAAACAAAAAAATATACCTACAATAATTAAACAACCGGCAACCGTTCTGATTTTGGATTTAAGTTATACCATGACAGGGGATAATCTAAAGCGCGCCCAACAAAAGATATACGATATCTTAAAGTATTTAGAGGGTGAACAAATCGGTTTGGTTTTATATGATGAATACGGTTATACGGCTATTCCTTTAACATTTGAAACAGATTTACTTCGGGAAATCATCCCACAATTATCTGCTGAAGTTTTACCGACGCCTGCTATTTCAAAGCCAAATACTGGATTTAAACAGGCCTATACTTTACTAAATAATACGAATATAGGACAAGGACGCATTTTATTTTTAACTGCTGGTGGTCCGTCCATTGAGCAAGATATCATACCGGTTAAAAAAGAACATAAAATAGGTATTTTAGGTATCGGTCCATTAGGACCGCACCCTATTCCATTGGAAACTGGAGGTTTTCTATCTAACAAAAACGGTGAACCTTTAATGGTACAATTTCAACCGGAAGAATTAAATCAAATCGGGTATTTTCAAGTCATGACTCCCGATGATTCAGATATCCAAAATTTACTAGCCAGAACAGAACCTACCATATCAGAAAGAGAAATAGAATCAAGCTTATCAATTCCAGAGGATATGGGATGTTGGATTATTCTGTTTTGCCTACCGTTTTTTGCATTGATGTTTCGAAAAAACATATTATTTTTAATTTGTCTGACTTGGATATTGCCGGCACAGGCTGGACTTTGGCTTAGACCTGACCAAGAATCATATTACCGCCAAAAACAAGGTATATCATCGTATCGACGTGAACAATATGAAGCGGCAGAAAAATTATTTAAAAGTGGATTTAACGTAGATGATTTATATAATGCCGGAAACGCACTGGCTTTTCAAATGAAAATAGATGAAGCTATCGCCGTATATGAACAAGTCTTAGAACAACAACCAGATCATAAAGACGCTCTTTTTAATAAAGAATATTTAGAGAAACAAAACACGCCTCCTCCACCGGAAGAAGAAACACCGCCTCCGCCGGAAGAAGAAACACCGCCTCAACCGGAAGAAGAAACACCTCCTCCGTCGGAAGAAGAAAAATTATTAGAACAAATGCCTGCTCTACCGAAAAATCTGTTGCATTATCGATTACTGCAACAATATAGAAAAAATATGGGGAATTAAAGTATGCGGTATATTTTTTTCTTACTTCTATTTTATCCAATTATATGCTTTGCCCGTATAGAAGTATCTATTCAGCCAACAGAATTAATGATGGGTGAAAGTGCTGAATTAATCTTTAAATCTAATCTGCCAATTCAGGAAGTTCCTGATCTATCCGGATTAGAAGGGAACTTTGCTTTAGCTGGACAAAGGCCATCTGAAATTGTGGAAGAAGTAAATGGCCGATATCGGCGTAGTTTCATTCTATCTTACAATCTGTTTCCCAGAAAAGAAGGGGAACTATCAACAGGTCCTATTCCCTTAGGAAAAAATATTTTGCCGGCTGTATCCGTTAACGTTTTACCGGCAAAACACGAACACATCCCTGTTCACTTCGAAGCATTTGCAAACAAAACAACGGTTTATTTGAACGAACCCGTGTTATACACAGTTCGGATTATTGATCAGGCCGGTGTCATCGGGGGCAAGATGACAAATCCTATTGTACCGAATGCATTAGTTAAACCATTAAATCTGGATCGTGTTCAACAAGGGTTACTGAATAACTTACCCGTACAAGTGTCAGAAAGAACTTTTGCGATCATTCCCGAAAAGCCGGGTATTTTAGAGATTCCCTCTATAGAATTATATGGTCGTATCTCAAAAACAGCACAATACTTTGAAACGCCACGTCTGTATGATGGAACAAAGAATGATTTACAGGACTTTTCATTAAAAACAAACGCCCTATCTGTCAATGTATTACCGCCTCTTAATACCCATCAAGATCAATGGTTACCTTCAACGAACGTACAAATAAGTGTACAGGATGATTTTCCTGAACAAATATCTGTTGGCGATTCTTTAACACGGCATATTCGTTTAACCGCTGATAATATATTAGGAGAACAGTTGATAGAGCCTAACCAACCCATAAATACCGGTTTAATGGTCTATCCCAGTTCCGGACAACGGAAAACTACTATCACAGAAGAAGGATATTTAAGAGGGCAAATAGACTTTTCTGTTGTTTTAGTGCCAACAGAATCGGGTGATCTTCGTATACCGGAAATTTCTGTGCCTTGGTTTAATACAACCACAAATCAACTTGAAACCGCGGTTATACCCCCGATTCTAATTTCAGTACAGGCCGGAAAAGAACAACCATCAACACCACAACTGGATGCGGAAAAACTATCTTATACACCTAAAAAAATCATTCGGGATAATTCACTAGAACAAATTGAACAAACAGAAACACTTTCAGCTAAAACTGTACTTTTTATCGGATTGGGTATTTTTATACTACTTTTATGTATAAAAATATACTTTATTTTCAATAAATTAAAAAACAACAAAAAGAATAAAAATCAACCATTATCGCCCAGAAAAAAGAAGCGTTCTTTACCGGAACTTTATCCTTTTTAATAGATAAATAAAAAAAGTTCTTGACTTTTTGCAAAAAATAGGTTAAAAATACAGAAAAATTATTTAAAGAAAGGATAATACAATGTCTAAAAAATGTACAATTACCGGAAAAGGTGTTCAAACAGGTAATAATGTCAGCCACTCAAATCGGAAAACACGTCGTCGTTTTATGCCAAATTTGCAGGAAGTTGCCATTTACAGTGAAATTTTGGAAGCTCCTGTCACATTGCGTTTAACAAACAATGGGTTACGGACAATTGAAAAGAACGGTGGTTTAGATTTATATCTGTTGAATACACCTGTTTCTAAATTAACAGCCGAATCTAAAAAGATTCGTGCCCGCATTGAAAGCGCAAAAGCCGCCAAAGGGTTATAATTCAGAATTATTCTCTTAAAACTCCCCATTTGGGGAGTTTTTTTTGTTATACATAAGAATATATAAACCAAATCAACATTTTCTTAAAGATAAAAATAAACCGCCCTTTCGGACGGTTTTTTATTGGAGCGGGCGAAGGGATTTGAACCCTCGACATCAACCTTGGCAAGGTTGCGCTCTACCCCTGAGCTACACCCGCATTTCTGCTTGACGGATTATTATATACCATATTTTTTTTAATTAGTCAACACTTTTTTTAAATTATTTTATTTTTTTTCAAATTATGACAATATATCCTTTTGATCTATCAAATCCCATACATGATGTAACACTAATTTTTTATGTTTTTCTTTTAAAACATCCTGACGAGAACTCAAACGAAGCAAGGTTTTTGGAGTTTCACGTGCATGTTCTAATCTATTCCTCAGCGCCTTATCTTTTTTAAATTCTTTTTGTTCAGACTTCATCAAAGACGTTTGTATTTGTTCCCTTAGATGGCGACTTCCTTCCAAGTAATCCACTGATATACCGGCTTCTATAGCATCTGTATTAAATCCCACCAAAGAATTTTTATTGATATACGTATTCAATATACCTTTTGTTACGCCAAGCATACAACAAAGCATTTGTTCATAATTTTCCAATATTTTTTGTTCTCCAAAATAGGAAAAATCGAAGTTAACTTTATTTCCTTTTTTATCCAAATATTTAGGCCATTTAGGTAATGTCAGATTTTTTGCAGGATGTCGCCCCGGGTGCGCATATACAATATCCCGAGCTTGTTGATAATTCATTAAAATATCAGCCGAGGGGATAAGACCAAGCTTTTCTGCAAAAGAAAAAATTTCTTTTTTATTATTTTTGTAGTAATTTTCTGCCTGCCCAATAGTCAATCCTTCTTGTTGAGCTTTATCTTTTGCTGCTATCTTTATTAGAGTTTTCCTTGTCAATTCCAATATTTGATTAAACCGAACAAAGGTCCCATTTTTTATTTCCGGCAAAATATTACAAAGCCAATACCGAATATATTCTTTTTTATCCTCATTATTTTTCAAATTATTTGGAATATTCTCTAAGATAGCCAGCATCCCTGAACAGCAAATACTAATCATTTTACTTGATGTTTGAACGGCTGGTTCAGAAGGCGTTTCATGGTGAGAAAAAAATATTTTACCTTTTTCAGTTCGAACACATTTCTTTAAAAAAGCTTCTTTTAAAAAAGAAAAACGAGACGAATCTTTCTGCTGATACATCTGTGTATAAGTCGGCTGTATCATCAGACAAAAGTCCGTCAAAGTCCGAAAAACTTCTTCTGATACATAAATTTGTGTTTTTAATTCTTCAAAAACCTGAATGTGTTTTTTTAAATCACGAAATGAAAAATGATGTGTTGACATATATATCCTTTATGTTAAAACAGATATATTTTAACACATTTATTTGATTTTGTCAAATCAACGGATTTATTTGGACACAATCACCATAGCTTCCCGTAAAACACGATCCCCCCCAATGGTGTATCCGGTCTGCAGCTCCTGAACAATTGTTCCAGCAGGTTTATCAGCATTTTCTACTTCTTGAATAACCTTATGCAAATTCGGATCAAAAACCTGCCCCAATCCTGTCATTTTTTCAATTTGTTGTTTTTTTAACGCCGTCATCAAGTTTGTATGCGTCATTTCAACCCCTTTAATCAGGTTTACCAAAACTGGATTCTCGGAATTTCCCGCTTCTTTTTCTTTTTCCAATTCTTGCTTAGCATAATTCAATGCCTGTTCCAAACAATCGGCAACCGGCAATAAATCTTTAGCAAACACTCCATTAGCATAACGGACAGATTTTTCAATATCTATCTGTGTCCGCTTCCGCAGATTTTCCATTTCCGCAGTAGCACGCATAGCTAAATCTTTCCAATGAGCTACTTCTTCCTGCGTTTTAATCAATTCTTCATTGACTTCTTGTTTTTGCTGTTTCGGTTGAGCTTTTTGTTTATCCGATTCTAATGTTTTTTTCATATTCATTTGATTGTCCTTTCGTTTGACATAAATTTAGATGTTTTTTTCCTAAAAATCAAGAGGGAACAATTCTTTCATCTTGCTTTTTTTGAAAAAAGAAAGTAAAATGGCCCATTATAAAAAAGGAGAATTAAAAAATGGCACGACATTCCGGACGTCAGGAAAATGAATTAAGAACAATCAAACTAATTCCAAATGCAAATAAATATGCCGAAGGATCCTGTCTGATACAATGGGGGGACACACACGTCATGTGTACCGCCAGTATTGAAGAAAAAGTTCCAACATGGGTAAAGGGGACAGGAAAAGGCTGGGTAACTGCCGAATATGGTATGTTGCCTCGATCAACAGGAACCCGTATGGAACGGGAGGCTAAAAAAGGTCAACAAGGACGGACTCAGGAAATACAACGCCTGATTGCCCGTGCTTTACGGGGATGTGTTGATTTAAAAGCATTGGACGGCATTACCGTTAAAATAGATTGTGATGTTATTCAGGCAGACGGTGGCACCCGAACTGCATCGGTTACAGGTGGCTTTGTAGCTCTCTATCTGGCTTTATCCAAACTGACACAACAAAAAAAATGGAACTGTTTACCAATTACGGATTTTGTAGCCGCCGTTTCTTGCGGTATTGTAGATGGCATTCCGGTTTTAGACTTGGATTATCAGGAAGATTCACAAGCCGGAACCGATTCCAATTTTGTCATGAATGGACGTGGTGGTATCATTGAAATTCAGGGTACAGCCGAACGCGGAGCTTTTTCAGCCGATGAATTTTCATCTTTGTTATCCCTAGCACAACAAGGTATATCAACACTGATTCAAAAACAAAAAGAAGTTATTTTTGAGGCTGCTAAAAATGCTGAATAAAATTGTTTTAGCAACACACAACAACCATAAATTACAAGAAGTTCGGGATATTTTATCTCCCTTAGGGATAGAAGTTCTGGGGGCTGATGAAGTCGGCTTGACCGATACACCAGAAACAGGTACTACCTTTGAAGAAAATGCTTTACAAAAAGCCCGTTCAGCCTATCAACAAATTCAGGTACCTGTTATGGCAGATGATACAGGCTTGTGTATATCCGCACTCAACGGTGCCCCTGGATTATTTTCGGCCCGCTTTGCAAAACAATGTGGCGGATACCCAAGTGTTTTTGATGAAATTTGGCATCAAATGGGTAATAATCCAGACAGATCGGCTAATTTTACTTGTTGCATTGCACTGGTAACAGGACCGGACAAAGACGATGAACATATTTTTATTGGACAAATGTTTGGTAAAATAGATAGTAAGGCCAGTGGAACAAATTTATTTGGTTATGATCCAATCTTTATCCCCAACGGTTATTCAGAAAGTTGTGGTGTTTTAGGCCCTGAAATTAAAAATAAAATTTCTCATCGGGCACGTGCTTTGGAAAAATTGTGTACTTTTTTAAAACAATCTTAATCTTCCAAAGTCTGTCGCATTAAAGGAACAATCTGTTCTACACCGTCTGTATTTTTCAGAACAGCCAACACAGCTTGATATTCCGCTTCAGAGGAACAAATACCCATCAAATAAACAGTTCCGTTTTCCAAAATCAGTTTATAATTAGCTGATTCTATACCAGCTGTTACGGCCAATTCGGCTTTAATCTGCATGGCTTTTGCTGTCTCCAAAGAAATATCCTGAATATCCTGTGCCGAATTCAATCGAATATAGTTATAAACTTTTCGAACACCGGGAACAGACCAAGTTGCAGTTAAAATCGTATGGATGACATCTGTATTCGGAATAGCTCCAGTCAAAAGAACTTCACCTTCAAAGACAGTTACTTCCACATCAATTGCCAAAGTCGGAATTTGACGAGCCAACGATTCCCGCACATTTAAATTGATTTGTATATCTGATAAATCATCACTGATTTGTCGATCATCTGCTAAAATATTGTAGGCTTTATGACCGGCATTCAATAAAGTACCGACAAATTGGCATCCGCTTAGGAAAAATAGAATAAGCAGAAACAAAATTTTTTTCATAAAATACTCCAAGCATTCGACAAATGTTTTGGCCACCGTTTTGGAGCCATTAAAACAGCATCGTAGCGAATCTGATAATCTTTATATTTAGGATTTTTTTGCAAAAACACAGCAGATGATTTTGCAACCCGAATTTGATTTTGGACAGAGATAGCCTCCATTGCTTGTATTAAAGTCGGCCGATATTTAACTTCAACAAAAATCAATGTTTTATGCCGTATCATAATTAAATCCACTTCCCCAGCACCGGTCCCACGACCAACAACAAAATTCATTTGCACCGGCATCCATCCCTTTAACATTAGGAATAATAAAGCAATTTTTTCGGCAAAATGACCACGGGCATGATTAGTCTTTTTCATGAATTTCCAACACCATTTTATAAATTTGTTTTTTAGGATACTTTGTCAAAGCGGTTATTTCTTCCACTGTATCCCGAACGGATTTCTTTTCAAGCGTTTTTTTGATTAAATCAGTTAAACTTTCTGGTGTCCACTCTGTTATTTCATCAGATTTTCCGGAAATAACCAAAACTAATTCCCCTTTTGGTTCACCATTTTGTTCATACCAGGTTATCAAATCCGAGATAATACCCCGACGCACTTCTTCGAATTTTTTAGTAATTTCTCGAACAACAGCTATCTGCCGATCACCCAAGATTTCCAAAATATCTTTTAACATAGCAACCAACCGATTTGCCGTTTCATAGATAATCAACGTAGCTGGTAAATTTTGAATCACTGCCAAACTCTTTTTACGCCCTGTTGACTTTGGCGGTAAGAAACCGGCAAAGTAAAAAGCATTTGACGGCAATCCCGATAACTGCAAAGCCGACAAAACAGCATTCGCTCCCGGTATTGTTGTTACCCCTATACCGTTATCATAACAATCACGAACAAGTTTATATCCCGGATCAGAAATTAAAGGTGTTCCAGCATCCGAAACCAAAGCTATATCAACACCATGTTTTAATTTTTCAATCAATTTTGGGCGCACAGTATCCGCATTGTGTTCATGATAGGGAATTGTCGCCGCGACAGATATACCCAATAATGAAAACAACTGACTACTTGTTCTTGTATCTTCACAAGCCACCAAATCAACACTAGCCAAAACCCGTTTTGCTCGTTCGGAAATGTCCCCCAGATTACCTATCGGTGTGGAAACTAAATATAACATTTTTTAATCCTTTTCATTTCAGACTTGAAAATTTCGAATAAAAGGAGTATACCATATAATTAGAAAAAAACAAAAGGATATTTAGATGAAACGGAAAATATTTTTTATTTTAGGCTTTTTACTTTGTCTGACCGCTTGCCAAGTAAAACGGGATGCTCGTTTTTTTTGGGGAAGCATCGCCCCAACAGGTATCAGCCATCAGGTTGCCGTTCGTCCGTTTCGGGTGGCTATGTTGTTACCTTTAACCGGTAAAATGGAATCCGTCGGACAGGCTTTCCAAAAAAGTGCCATGTTGGCATTACAGGAATATCAAGATAGCCCAATGCAGTTATTATTTTTTGATACCAAAGGAACAACGTCCGGAACCGAACTGGCATGGAAAGAAGCAAAAATACAGAATCCGGATTTGGTTCTGGGACCGGTATTATCTGGTGAAGTAGAAGTATTATCAGAGCAAGGAATAAGTGTTCCGGCAATTTCATTTACAACAGACAATTCCGTTGTATCGAAAGATATTTACACATTCGGTGTTTTAATTCCCAGTCAAATAGAACGACTGGTCCAACACATGTGTGAAACAGGACACAAAAAACTAGCTGTTATTGGACCGGAAAATAAAACTGGCGAATTGGTTATGAACAGTTTAATAAGCACTGTTGAACGTTGTCCAAACATGACATTGGGGGAAATTTCTCTTTATCCGCCAGAGACAACAAACTTTAATTCTGCAGTTTTAAAAATTGTTCCAAAACCAATTGATCCTCAAAAGAAAGATTTAACGGAAGAAGAAAAAATCTTACTGGAAACTCCAATTGAGGAACGACTGGATTTTGATTCTTTATTTGTTTTTGAAGATAATGGTGTAAAACTCAGACAAGTTGTTTCTTTATTATCCTACTATGATGTCACGCCCAAGATTGTTCCTGTTTATGGTTTGGCTAATTGGCAAGGTATTAACGACCGCAATTTAATTGGGGGTCACTTTGCAGGTTTACCAACGAATCGATTATTGGTTTATAACAAAGCTTATCAAAAAGTATTTAAAGAAAAACCACCCCGTATTTCAACATTGGCCTATGATATTGTTTCTATTATTGCCCGTTTATCTGAATATCAGGCTTTTTCTGTAGAAAATTTACAACAGAAACGTGGTTTTAACGGTATTGACGGACGTGTTCGTTTTAATTCAGACGGTACAAATGACAGGCTGTTGGAAATATTCCAAATTCAACCCAATATGTCTTCTGTCAGTATTAGTACTGTCTCAGATGATTTTCCGGATAAAGAGAGCCTTTTTAACTACCCTGTTCCGGAAATATCTGACACAAACGAAGTGCCATTAGACGAAGACAAAGAAATAATTTCTATAACACAAGATACCGAACTGCTCAACGAAATACCGCGTTATTCCAACGATACCAATTTAGAGATGTTAAATCTACCGACAGGAAGCATTCAAAAATATCGAATTCAAAACGAAGATACTGTTTCATTTTAGCAAACAAATCAAGTTTAAAATCAGACAGAAAAATGCACTAAACAACAATCGGTGTCAAAGTTTTTATCTTTAACACCGATTCTTTTGAGATCAAATAACATGATATCCCCAAAATTCCTACCGACAAAGGGCGTGTATATTAGAGTTATACCGAGGATCATAGTGGACAAGATATTTGTTCAAAGAAATATAACGAGCATTACAAAAATTTCTTCCTTTAGAATTATCTGCCAACCAAAGAAAATCCGTATTCTCGATAGCATGGAAATCTTTTAATGTTGCTTTACATTCTAAATCGCCAGAACAATTACAATATGCTCCTAGATCTGTTGTTTTAGAATAATCAAAATAACAATGCGGTCTTCCAGATTGATCCGATATCCCTAAATCAGACATTGTTACCATCTGTTTTCCATGGGATTGACACAAGTTTTTAGCACTCCACCAATTCATTTTTGCTCCTTTATAAACTGTTATACCAGCAACTATATGAGCAGTAAAATTGTCTTTTAAAGTTCCTTTGGCTGTACAGGTACCATTTGTTGGTCCACTACAGTAATTTGCACTATTAAATTTACAGTATTGGTCACTAGGACAATCTATATTACTAGTACAGTTACCTGTTGCTAGAACACAAACATAGGATTTGATATCTTCAATATTTTCCCCCATTCTCGCACAATATTTTCCTTCGCTACAACACTCCGTTCCACACATAAATGTCCCGTCCGAACACTTACATTCCCCATGAAAACAGGTTAAACCGGCTTCACATTCTACATCTACACAGGCCGGATCATTATTTTTACCACTAGCATTATCAAAACTCATATTTTCATTATAGTATAAGGTTAAATTATTACTTTCCTGACAATCTTCTTCTGCTATATCTTCTTCTGTCCCGGTAAAGACTATTCCCTGTAAAGGTGATGTATCTGTAATGGAACGTACTAACGCTTTACATACATTCTGATTTACACTATGGATTTTAATTCCAATTTCACCGAGATATTCGGTTTCTGCTGTTTTTTCAAATTCTCCTCCGGCTTTCTTGTTGTCTTGATTAAATTCTACC
>JAZLAQ010000026.1:0-96244 GCA_045613285.1 Alphaproteobacteria bacterium
TTGTTGCTAAACGGTGATTTTACATTAGATGAATATGGTGATGAGGTTGCCGGTTATTCGTATGACTACAACGTTGATTTTGGCGGAACAGAAGATCGTGTCAATAATACGGTGCAGGGTGTAGAAGACGAAGTATGTGAAAACATAAAGAATATGAACTTCAGTGCATTAAATCAAATTCTTGTAAATGGGACAGCAGACGGAGATTGCACTGATCCCAGTGATGTCGAGTTTGTCTTTTATAATGATTTAGGTGGTGAAAGAAATGGTGAGGGTGATGAAGAAAACGGTAATGAAAAAACATATGGTTACTGTAATGAATATTCCTGTATTGAATGTACGGAAGGAAAAACGGCATACTGTAATGAAGAAACTTGCATTTGCACTGATGGAATAAGAGGAAAAGATTGGGAATGTGGTGACTACGACTGCATCGAGTGCTCCGAAGGGAAAACAGCAAAGTGCTCTAACTATGGAAATGGCGATAATGGCTGTGTTTGTGTAGATGGTGAAAGGGGTAAAGATTGGGAATGTGGAGATTGGGAGTGTATTGTGTGCGGAGAAGGACAAAAAGCAATTTGTTCGGATGATTCTGAAGAATGTTATTGTGCTGATGTGAATGCAGAACTTGTTTGTAAAGATGCAAAAATAATGACTTTTTGTTGTCCAAGTAATCTGAGTATGAAATGCAATGATTATGAATGTGAATGTTATGATCCGAAAACGGAACAGGTTATTTGTTCTAAATATCCTTGTAAGGTATGCCCATTAGATCAGATAGCAGAATGCTCAACCGATTATGCGTGTAGGTGTCGTCCTAAAGGTGAAAATACAGGTTGTAATGACCATACTTGTATCGACTGCTCTGATGGAAAGACGCCTGTATGTTCAGTTTCCGGAACTGAAGAAAACGCTTGTATATGTGCCGAGAGTGAAAATACAGATTGCAATGATCTTACCTGTATTGAGTGTCCAGATGGAAAGACGCCTGTATGTTCTGTTTCCGGAACTGGAGAAGATTCTTGTATATGTGTCGAGAGTGAAAATTGGGCTTGTGGCGAAACAACTTGTATTGAATGTATGGAAGGAAAAACGGCATACTGTAATGAAGAAACTTGCATTTGCACTGATGGAATAAGAGGAAAAGATTGGGAGTGTGGTGACTACTACGACTGTATCGAGTGTTCCGATGGCAAGATACCATACTGTTCTATCGGTGCTTGTGTTTGCGCAGATGGTGAGAGAGGAAAAGATTGGGAATGTGGAGATTGGGCATGTGTTGCTTGCGAAAAGGGTAAAATAGCAACGTGCCGAGAATATGGATGCGCTTGCCTAAATGCAACAGAATAGATCTGTTTCCTTTGATTACGCCCTCACTTACTTGTGGGGGTGTTTTTTGCCTTTGAAAAACTATTGGCTATGTCTGTGAGTTTTTTTGAAGTTGACGTTTTAAAAATGTTTATAGAGGCACAATCAAATTTGGCGGAAAAAAATGGCCTCTGATCAAACAGAGATTATGTATTTTGAAAAGATTATTTTTTATGTTTTATTCTTTCTTAAAAAAAATGAGATTTATTTCAGTTGTTCTTTTGTGATAACAATGTAATTACATTTTTTTATTTTGTAATTACATCGTAATTATTTTTTTATTGATTTTAAATTTTTTCTCTGTTATAGTAATGAAAAAGGAGGTCTTATGACAACACAATTTGAAAATCAAAACCTTGCGGAAACGGAAGTCGGTTTTGCTAAAAAATGGTGGTTGAATCGCTATTTGGGTATATCGGCTCTGTTTAGTTTTTTCTGGATTCTGTTTATCCTAAATTATTTGACTGATTCGGCTTGGTGGCAAAACCGTTTGGATTTGTCTCCGGCGGAGTTGGTTGGCGGATTAGGAGGATTGGCTCTGCCCATGATTGTTGTTTGGTTGGTTTGTGCGTACTTTGATAGAACGGACAAATTGGCCGAGGAATCAAAAGTGTTACGGGCTTATTTAAATGAATTAGTGTATCCGACACCAGAAGGTGCTGTCTATACCAAAACGCTGACAGAGGCTTTACGGGCGCAAATTCAGGAATTTAAGGCTATTTCAATTGAGTTAAATAAGCAAACCGAAACCGTTCGGGGGGATTTGAAAAAATGGGTGCAGGATTTAGGTTTAATTATCAGGCATGTAGACACTAAAACAGTTGGTTCTGCCCGTCAAATCGCAGAACATATTAAAACCTTAGCTGAAATGACAGCAGCAGCTAATCAACAGGCAGATAAATCGTCGACTTTGTTTTCAGAACAGGCCAGTATTTTAGCCCGGGTGACAGAAGGAACTGTTCAAACGACTTCTGGATTGGCTCAAACACTGGAAAATAATGCGACACAGATGCGACTTTTGATGCAGGAAATTAATGATGTTAATGGACGGATTGCTCAATCAGTGCAACAGTCTGACGGGGTAATGACTTCTTTGGCTCAAAATAGTTCTAAAATTGAAGACAGTATCAAATTGTATGAGGCTAGTGCTCGACAACAGAATGCACGATTGTTTGGTAATTTGGAAAAAGTTTTGTCTGTATTTCGGGCCCATGGGGATCTATTGGAACAGGAAGTCAATCGGACGGCAAGTCGTCTGACTGCTGTTGAAAATACATTGAAAGAACAGGTTTCTTCTTTGTTCCGTATGGCAGATAATGCTATTCAAAAAACAGATGACGCCAATATTGCTTTAGGAACAACACGGGAAGAGTTGGCACAGTCTTTGCAACAATTCCGGTCTGAAGCAGAAACAGTTGCTAAGCAAATTGAAAGAGCCAGTCGGGTTATGGTTTCTGCTCCTGTTGTTCAAACCGTTCGAACGGATGATTTGTTGAAAGAAGCCAGTACGATTTTGACACAATTACAGGACCTGTCTGTGGATATGGCGCATCTATTTTCACCCAAATCAGAAGAAGCATTGTGGGAGCGGTATTATGGTGGGGATAAGACTGTCTTTATGAGACATATTCGGTCAGAATTGTCTGTTAGTCAGCAGAAAAAAATGAAGGAGCTGTATCAGTTAAATGTACACTTTAAGTCAGCCGTTGACAGGTATATGGCGGCCTTTGAATCTATGACCCAAATGATGGATAAAGGTGATGAAAGCAAGTTGTTGATGAGTGTCTTGGTTGGATCGGATGTTGGACGCTTGTATATGGTTTTAATGAATATGTTGAAAGGAAACTAAAATATGAAAACCAAATTGGTTAAAATAGGAAACTCAACCGGTATCAGATTACCGAAAAATGTAATAAAAAGTTGTTCATTCCAGAATGAAATTGATTTAATTGTTCGGAATAATACTGTAATTTTAAAAGCCAGTGAAAATAATCGTGAAAATTGGCAAAAATTATTTCAGGAAGGTTTGAAACAAAAACCGATACAGGAAGGGAATGAATGGAAATGGTAAAAAGATTTGATGTTTATATGTGTTCGGCTAAATCGTTACATCGGCCTTGTGTTGTTTTGTCTCCGGATGAAATGAATGATGTTTTGCCTTATACGGTTATAGCCCCAATTACAAAAGCAGAACGTTTTTTTCCAACACGTGCCGGTATCCGCTTAAAAGGCCAGCAGGGTCAGGTTGCCCTTGATTTTATTCGGACGGTGCCACGGGCAAACTTAAAAGAAAAAATAGGGACACTTCCTGAAAATACACGAACAGATATTATTGAGATACTCAATAAAATGTTTTCCCGTTAAGCAATAAAGCGATAGCAGGCTAATGCGGATACGGAAGCTGTCTCAGCACGTAAAATCGTGTTTCCTAAATGCCAAAAAACAAAGGAAGATTGTCCTTGCATCCAGTCTAATTCTGTCGGTGTCCAGCCTCCTTCGGGACCGATTAAAAACGCATATTTTTTATCAGATGTAATGGGATTGGTTGTTTTACCCCGCTCAGATAAACAAACCGGAATGATATCAGAAGGTAATTGAGAGACCAGTTCCCGCAACTTCATCGGTGGGTGCAACTTTGGGATGGTCAGGCGTTCGCATTGTTCCGCTGATTCGCAAAGAATGTTTTTAACCCGATCTAAATTTATTTTAGATACAACAGTCCTTTCTGTTATTAAAGGGTATATTTCAGTTGCACCCAGTTCGGTCGCTTTTTGAAAAACCCAGTCCATATTTTCTTTTTTTATAATAGCCGGACATAATATCAGGGGTGTTTCATCTGTTTGAGGGCGTGTTTGTCTGGTAGGGATTAGAATGCCTTGTTTTTTTGTTAGAGTTTGAATAGTACTTTGCCATTCTCCTGTTTGTCCATCGAATAATAAAATATCCTGACCTTCTTTTTGACGCATAACATGCAAAAGATAATGAGTCTGATTTTCCGTCAAAAAGACAGGTTTGTTTAGACAGATAATCTCGGATGTAAATAAACGTATCATTTTTTGCCAATCCGTACTAATATCGCTGTTACATCATCAGGGGGGGGCGGTTGTGAAAAATCAAAAAAATCATTCATAATAAGACGAAGTGAATTATGTATATTTGGATCTTTAATGTATTTTTCTACAATTGTCTTTAATCCATCAGTTCCCAATCGTTTACCATCTGGTGAGGGTGATTCTGTCAATGCATCGCTATAAAAGAATAGGGAATCTTCATCAGATAATTGAATTTTTTTATCAACATATTTGGTGTCTTTCATAATCCCCAGCGGTAGTCCGTCTGTATCCAGTTGAAGTGTCTTGTTTTTATGGATAATAAATGGTTGTGGCGAACCGGCCCCAGCATATTCCATTACTTTTGTTTTGGGATTAAAGATACTGAAAAAGAAAGTTGCAAATTGCCCACGAGGAAGCAAATCAAATAATTGTTGATTTAGATTTTGCAGAAATTCGGCCGGTGATATAATTTTCTTTTTATCCATCTGTGCAATAATGCCATGTAAACGAAAAGTGTTTAAAGCAGCCGCTGTTCCGTGTCCCGAAAAATCGCACAGATAAAATCCCAGATTTTCACCCCGAATAGGGAATAACTGCCAAAAATCTCCCCCTAGTGTTGAAGAGGGTTCAAAATAATGAGCCAATTTTATATTAAATTGATGACAGAATTCTTCTATATGGTCTTTGTGCGGTAACATATTGACCTGCATCCGTCTGGCACTTTGCATTTCGTTTTCTATCTGATCCAATTGGTGTCTTAAATTATAAATTAAAATACGATTTTCCAAATGAACCTTGACGCGGGCGAAAAATTCTAACGGATTTATAGGCTTTGTAATAAAGTCCGTTGCACCGGAACTGAATGCTTTTTCCCGCATTTCACGGGTGTCAGAAGCTGTTTGCACCAAAACGGGGATGTGACGGGTCTCGGGAGCCGCTTTTAAGTGGTATAAAACTTCCTGACCGTTCATACGGGGCATGGTAATATCCAAAATAATCAGGTCAGGCTTGAATGATAAAACCTTGTGCAAGCCTTCAATCCCGTCAGCTGCAATTTGGATATTTGTAATTCCGACAACATTTAATAAACGCGTTAAAACAGTTTGATTACTGGGATTGTCTTCCATAATTAAAACGCGACACTTTGATAAATCCGGATCATCAATGTTATTGATTGAGTCATATTTTTCTTCTTCGGCAACTTCGGGATTTATAATGTGTTTAATGTGTTCATGTCTGGAAAAAGAAAGAGTAACTTCCCGTCCGAAATCATCTAAAGTGCAGGAGTCAGCCAATCCGGCAATTAAACGAAGACCACGTCCTGATTTTGCCTGAGCAGAAGTCATTTCCGGTTTTTTTATGCTGTTGATTTCTGTATAACCTATGCCTTCATCACGTATTTTAATTTCCAATCGGTCTTCATCCCAAAATGCCATGATACTGATTGATTTTTGGGCATATGTCGGGTCATTTAAACGTTCGCTTAAAATACGGGCATATTCAATGAAATCACGGGCAGATTGGCGTAAATTACTTGATAATTGTAAATTTCCATGTATTAATCCATTGACCAATGATTCGTGTAAAGCCAAGTGAATGTTTTCAAATAAAGCTTTTGAAAAAAACAGCCGTTCCTGTAAAGCATTTGTGAATAAAAGAGCAATGTCGCAGGCATAAAGTACAGGACAGGTCATCAGAATATTGAACTTGTTTTCAGTCTTTGATTTTTTTGTTAGGTTAAAAAAGTTTTGTATGGATTCCGGTAAAGCGTTTGCATCTATAATACCGAGTGATGGTAGAGCAAGTAAATCCTTAATTCTACTATCGTTTAAGTCATCTGATAGAACAATAAAATTTTCAGGTAAGTTTTTAAGGGAAGTTTTGGATGTTGGTGAAAAATTTTTTCCACCGTTATCCCAAGGCGTTAAATCCAACAGTTTTGAAAGTGTTGAAAGTTGTTTTTGACTGATATTATGTCCAATTAAAAAAGTTTGTGACATTCTTTCTCCTTATAAACGGCTATCAGTATAACGGCTGATAAAACAGGTGTCAAGTAAAAAGAATACGGACAGTTATCGAAACTGTCCGTGTGCATGCCAAATGATTTTTAATTGACTTTTTTGATTGGTTCTTTGGTTATTGCTACGCTGTAAATCAGCCAGCAGGCACTTGCAAAAACAAGAATATAAACCAAACGGCTGATAAAACTGAGTTCGCCAAACAAAGCGCTGACCAGATTAAAATCAAAAATACCAATCAGTCCCCAGTTGAGGGCTCCGATAATAACCAGCCAAAATGAAATGTGTGTTAAAATGTTTGTCATATTTCCCCCTTTTCTTAACGTTGTCTATATGTGTTTTTTTGTTCCAGCTGTCAATAAAAAAAATGAAAAACATACAAAAATATGTTGCAAAAATTTAAAAAAAAGAGTACTAATTCTCGAAAAGGTTTTTTTATGAAAAAAATAAGTTATTTATTCTTTGTTTTGATTTTCTTATTTTCGACAACCTCTGGTTCTGCAGGCGGTATTGTTTGGCCAACCAGTGAGAATCTGAGTAAAAACCAAACAAAAATAGTGAAATCACAACCCTCTGTCTATCAACGGATGTACTCGTTGGATGAAAGTATTATTGATAAAACCATTCTGAAAAGAAATACTTTTGCGTTGGTCGGAACCAGTGTGGCTGCCATGGGATTACTTTACATGATGCCGTCCAGTTTTACAAATTGGGAAGACGACGGTGAGGGACCGGCTGAAAAATGGTGGAATAATGTGTCCCGAGAGCCCGTTTGGGATAAAGATGATTTCTTTTTGAATTATGTGACACATCCATATTCGGGGGCAATTTACTATATGGGGGCAAGGTCGGCCGGTGCAAATGCCGCTTATTCGTTTTTGTATTCGTTTGCTTTGTCCACTTTCTTTTGGGAGTATGGTATTGAAGCGTTTGCAGAAAGACCATCTATTCAGGATTTAATTGTAACGCCTGTGGCAGGTGCCTTGTTAGGAGAAGGATTTTATATTGCAAAGCGACATATATTGGAAAATAACTCGGAATTATGTGGGTCCAAAGTATTGGGTAAAATCGCTTTGTTTACAATGGATCCGATGACGGAAGTAACAACACTTTTGTTTGATGATGTGTCAGATACAGTTTCGTTTTCATCTCGTCCGACGATTTCCGATTCCGGTAAAGTCGGCTATAAATTAAATTTCCAAATAGCGTTTTGATAGAAAGAGTTATTTTATTCTGTTCGGATTAGAAAGCATCTGTCTTTTTTTAATATCCAGTTTTCGGTATAGAGTGATATTTGGAATATCATCGTATATTTTTGAGTGTAAAATTTGAGAGCGTGTTTTGGGCCTTGCTAATTGTTGATAAAATTCCTCGACTTTTTTATTAGAGGTTGCGGGATGTGTTATAAAGTAATTAAAACCCTCGATAAAATCGTCCGAGATTTTGTCTTTTCCTTTTAGAGGCGTTATTCGGGTTAAAAATTTTTGATTGTTTTTTTCTTTTTCCCATAAAGGCAACACATGTTGTTTTAAAAAGTTTTTTGTTTCAATTATTTTAGTAGGGGTATAATCCATTTCAAGCATTTTTGGAAATCAAGTTCAAAATATCTTTGTCTAATTCCGAATGTAGGTAAGTGTAATTAACAATTTGTTCAAACGTTTCCGTCATTGTTATCCTTTTAACATTGAATCTGTTCTATCTTTTTTAAGTATATCTCGATTTTATAAAAAATCAAATTAAAAAATAGGGCTGGGTGAAATTATGTTTTCTTAAGTAGGTAGCGTTTGGCGGAGAGGGCTGCACGACATCCGGTACCGGCTGCAATAATGGCTTGGCGGTAAACTGGTTCTTGAATGTCTCCGCAGGCAAAAACGCCTTGACAGGATGTTTGAAATGTTTGTCTGTTAGTGATAATATAACCTTCGGAATCGATATCTACCTGTCCTTGAAACAACTGTGAATTTGGGATATGACCGATGGCTTCAAAAACACCGTTTGTAAAAACATCCTGCGTTTTTTTGGTTTGTGTGTGCTGAATGGTTATCTTTTCCAGTTTATCTTGTCCTGAAAAAGAAAGAACTGTGTGATTGGCAATTTGTCTGATTTTAGGATTTTTATTTAATTTTTCTGTTATGTTTTTTTCAGCCTGAAATGTGTTCTCCCGATAAATTAAATATACCACTTGAGCGGTCTGAGCCAGATAAAGGGCTTCGTAACCTGCCGTATTTCCACCGCCGATAACGCTGACGATTTTATTTTTATAAAAAAATCCGTCACAAGTAGCACAAATGGAAATGCCACGACCGATGAATTGTTTTTCTGTGGGTAAATTTAACCAACGGGGTGAGCTGCCTGTGGCTATAATAACGGTATCAGATGTGATTTCGGTATCGGCATCTGTCCGGATATAAAAAGGCTTTTGTTTTAAATTGACGTGAATAGCCTGTTCGTACAAAATATGTACCCCGCTTTGAATAACCTGTTTTTGAAAAATATCCATTAGTTCAATGCCTTTTCCAATTAAAAAACCAGGGTAATTTTCTATTTCATTAGTTAGTGTCAGTTGTCCGCCAATATTTTTACCGGTTAATAAAACGGTATCTAGTCCAGCCAAAGATGTATACAGACCGGCGGAATATCCAGCCGGTCCGGAACCTAAAATTAAAACTTGTGTGTGCATGGTTTTTTCCTCCATGCACTATATAGGGACTATTAAATGTATTTTACAGACAGAATCTCGTATGATTTTTCACCACGGGGTGTTTTAACTTCAACAATATCCCCCAGTTGTTTCCCGATGAGAGCTTTCGCAATTGGTGATAAAAGAGAAATCAGGCCTTTTTCTAAATTGGCTTCGTATTGACCGACAATCTGATAGGTTGATTCTTGTTCGGTATCGGCATCGGACAATGTAACGGTTGCCCCGAATAAAACTTTTTCACCAGATAGTGTTTTGGTGTCGATGACCTGAGCGTGAGATAAAGCCCCTTCCAATTCCTGAATACGCCCCTCAATAAAAGATTGTTGTTCGCGGGCTGAGTGATATTCTGCGTTTTCGGATAAATCTCCATGACCACGAGCTTCCTCAATAGCAGCGATAATGCGTGGTCTTTCTTCAAATTTTAAACGTTTTAACTCTGTGTTTAAGTTTTCATATCCGATTTGTGTCATAGGTACTTTTTCTTCCATAATAGACTCCTTTTTTAGAAAGATTAAAAAAATAACTACCGGTCGTTAGACCGGCAGAAGAAAACAATGATTTTTATATTATAGCGAAAAAAAATTAAAAGTGCAAGTCTTTTTGCAAAATAAATACTCTTTTTCCTTGACAGAACTTTGAAATATAGTATAGTATGCCTTATAATAATATATCTTTATCGGGAGGTTTTTTTATGTCCAATCGTTTTCTGTCTTTTTTGTTGGCAAGTACTATTTTTTCCGTATCATTTCAAGTTTATGCAACAGTTGAAGTTTCTGACCAATTATCGGCCTCTGAATATTCTTATACAACGGGGGCTTCATCTTTTATCGTTAATGGTGGGGCTGTTGCAACAGAAACCGGATTGGACAATATTGTATACACAAATGAGCGGTTGAATTTTTCGAATTCCGGAAATTTACAAACGCAAGACGGGTATGTCTATTATATGGATTCTCAAAACGGGCGTGTGTCGGGGACAGCTATTTCGAATAGTGGCAGTATGTTGTCAACAGGTAATGGGTATGCTGTTTACAGCAGTGCCATTCCAGGAGCTCAAATGACGACAACAATTACCAACAGTGGTAATATGGATCGGATTTATTTGCTTCAATCGGACAAAAGTTCGTTGGATAATACAGGTAAAATCAATGGTTCTGTTATTTTGGGAACAAAAGCAAATATTGAAAATTTTGGGCAGATGTTAAGTAAGGATAATGATGTCAATAAGGGATTTGAAAATTGGCAGGGAAGTTTGATTTATCTGGATCGTGACAGTGATTTCAAAAATGGTTTCAAAGAGAAACTTGTCATGAAAGACGATAACTTGGTCTTGGATGTTGAATTGACACCCTCGGCAACTGTTCGGACGGATAATATCTTTTTCAAACAGTCCGGTGTATTGTCGACCTCATCCATTATCAATAACCAGTCTATTAAGGCGGGTGATACTATTGATAACGCAAGTGCGACTGGATTTAAAATGTATCTGAAGTCTAATCCGTATTTTGAAACGGATTTAGCTTTGTCAGACAGAAACGAAACGCATTTGAAGTATTTTACTAATAAAGAGGACGCAAAAGCGACCAGTAGTATGGATTTACCAACTGTTATAACTGGTGAAATGTCATTAGGTGATAAAGCCTTTTTAAGGGCGGATCAGGGATCGATTATTTCAGCTGATAGTTTGATGGTTGGAGAACAGTCCGAAATTCAACTGGGGGCTGACTATTATTGGACAAGCGATTTGTATGAATCTGATATAGACGGGACTGGCTATAATTGGGAACGGGAAATAACCGTTGTAAAGGAAATTGGAACGATTGAAGAAAAAGAAGTTGAACAAGAAGAAGGTGAAGGCGAGGAAGGAGGTACAACTCCACCGTCTGAACCTAAAACAGAAAAATATATTGAAATAAAGGAAAAAGAAGAAAAAAGGGTTTTAGAGGTTATTCCCTTGGGGTCTGTAGTCGATGTTGATACCATTCAAACGGGAAAAGATAGTAAGTTGTCAGCTAAATATACAACATTTGGCAGTAAAGATGTAACGTTTGGAGATAATAATACGGTCGTTTTTGAAGGAAGTGATGCCAGCATAGAAAATGTTGTTGCTTTTGGTAAAAACGGAACTTTAAATTTAAATGGTGTTTGGCAAGAAAAAGTTATTTATTCTGATCATAACACTAAAATAGATCAGGAAGAATCTTTAGCACAGGATGAAATTGTTTATATTGAATCAAAAATGAATGCCCATAAAGAAGAAAACCTATTTGTAGCAGATAATATTTTTATGGGAGAAGGGGCAAAAATTACTTTAACTGGTATTACTGTCCCGAAAGATCCGGTAAATTCAAAATTGACAGATGATTCGGTTTTGTACGTAGCAAAAGAATTGAATGTGGGTGATAATAGCCAGATTGTCTTATCCGGTTCTACATTGAGTGGATACAGTGCTGGAAATCCCGATATAAAATTAGGCGATAATTCATCTATCTTAACGGCAGATCAGACAAGTAATATTTTGAATGTTAAATCGGTTCAATTTGGTGATAAGGGGGCATATATAGGCTCAGCTGATTGGTTCCAAAGTGATGGAGAAGGTGGAGGTGTCTATCGGATAGCAATGGAAGCCTATTTGGAAGGAGATATGATATTTGGAAATGACGGTTACTTTAAAAGTCAGTCTTACTTTGCTGCCCAAAAATTAGATATGAATGATCGAGCAACCGTTGATATTTTTGGTTCGGAAACAATATCACCTGACGGGGAAAACGTTGTCCGTTTATCAGAAGTTGAAGCTGAAATAAATTTAGGTAGTAATTCGGTTGTCAATCTGAAAAATGCCGGTATTACAAACGGACTGTTTAAAAAAGAAGGTCGAAAAAACGTTAATGTTTATTCCAACAACAGTGCCTATGATCTCGAAGGAAATCTGGTTGGTAATTATTTGTATAATGGTGTAACCGTAGATAATATCTTTATTCAAACCGGTGAATTGGTTATGGGTAAAAAAGACCTTTCTGCAAAGGGGGATATTTACGGCAAAATTTGGATGGATTCCAATACTGTTTTACATATCTATGGCGATGGTGTCAATGTTTGGGATCCGGTAAAAAGAAACGGAAATGCCGAAAACACAATGGTGTGGTTTGATTTAGCAGATCAAGGGGTATTTAATACCTTGAATACATTTGATACAGATGTGGCAAAAATCAGTAGTGGGGTCTTGAATGTTAAACATAAAATAACGGCAAATGATATCTTTTTGGATACGGCCGGTTCTTTGCGGGTGTTTGATACCAGTTTGATACAGGCTAATGTGTCTGAATGGAAAACTACATCTGCTAATACGACTTTGTTTATAGCACCGAAAAACGGTGTGATGGATTCGTTTGGAACGGTATCTTTAGATCGATTGGTAATTGAAAACGGAACATTTAATGCTAATCATACATTATTCTTGCAAAGTGAACACAGCGGTATGCCAGAAGGCATCTGGTTGGATAATAATACAACTTTGAATATTAATAATGATGTTTTAACCAGTCAGATAGTCCGGCGTAAGGATGCTTCTGTTTTACCAATTGAGGACACAACGGTTGCCTTGAACAGAGGGTCTTTAACTATTAAACGGGCCGGTGATCTTGATAATTTGATTTTAAATAACGGAACATTTAAGTTCTTAAACGAAGGCTTGGTAACAGAAGATGATGTTGATAAGAATCTGTATATTTCAAATGACATAACTGTCGGTAAAAATGTTGATTTTTACAGTTCCGGAAGTAATGATGTCGGTAGTGGTCAATTACATGTCGGTAGAGGTTTTGGAACATTGTTTGTTGATGGTTTAATTGGTGTTAATTCAGATTCTGTTGACACAACCGGTATTGGTGTTATGAAAATGAATACGAATTTGGTTATGCGTTCGGATTCAACGATAGATTTGCGAAATAGTGATGCCGGAACAGATACTATCCATGTTTCTGGACAGGCTGTCTTAAATGATGGTATTAATGTTATTCTGCGGGGATTGAAAGAAGGAACATCTTATCAGATTTTAACGGCTGATAATGGTTTATCTGTTTCTCCGAATGCGTTAAAAACATCTTTCTTATGGCATGATACAGACTTTTCTGTTACTGGTAATTCTTTATATCTAACAGTTGGACATTTGGAAAAATTGCCGAACGAATATAAAAATGCCGGTGTCAGTGGAAATGTATTGGCTATGGCAGATGCTTTGGACCAACTGTGGGATGGTAATCGGGGATTGATGGATGCAGTCTTTTATGCTTCAAACGTAGAAGATTCCGTTAAAGCAACGGCAGAATATATTCCAGATGGGTTTATTAATGCCCCACAATCAGCTTTGCGGACAAGTACGGCCTTCCAAAATATTGCTTTGGGTGTGATAGATGATACACGTCAGTTGTCCAAACAAGTATCAACTAAAAACAGAATTCGTCCGACCCGGCGAAATACCTATTATGGTCGTTCCGGTGGAGACAGAGCCTTGTATCAGACATATGTTGGGCAACGTCAGGATAATAGATCGGTTTATATGAATCGTTCTAGAAAATTCTATCGGACGGATAAAGGGGGAATTTGGGCAAAACCGTTCTATGCCTCGATGACTCAGGATGATGTTGAATATACCAGTGGTTATGATTTTAATTCCTATGGTTTGGCTGTTGGGTTGGATAAAACGTTCGGTCGTTGGGCTTGGGGCTTATCCGGTTTATATGCAACCGGTGATTTTGAAACAACAAACGGTAGTATAAAAGCCGATACGGATACTTATGGTGTTGGTTTATATGGTAGTTATAGATCCGGAAGAACACCGTTCTTTATGGATTTATTTGCTTCCTATGTCGTAACGGGCAACGATTCAAAACATGCTATTCAGTCCTCGATATTAAAGGCTGATTATGATATTAAATCAATCGGAGCCGGTTTGTCTATGGGATATGATATTTCTTTGGGGGGAAAAGCTTTCCTAACACCGAAAGTCGGATTTAACTGGACACGAATTTCTTCGGATAAGATAGAAGAAGAAGGAACCGCTCCGATTGTTATGGATATTGAAAATCCGGATATTGATTCTATGCAGATTCCAGTTGAAGTTCGTTTGGCTTTCCCTGTTCAAACAGCAACTTTTGAATTGATGCCGGAAATGCATTTCCGTTATACACATGATTTTGGTGATACGGATTATCGGACAGAAGCAAAAATCAGAAATACCGATTTAACTGTTAAATTTGATAATATCGGTATGCCGGAAAATTTGTTCACTTTAGGGGGGTCTTTAGGCTTTACCAGTGGTGCACATGAATTTTCTGGCAGATATGATTACGAATTTGGGGATGACTTTGTCAGCCACTTATTCAATGTTGGATATAAATATCTGTTCTAGATATCTGTATCGTTGAAAATCCGATAGGGTTGGATAATGTTGTTAAGGCATTTACCCAACCCTATTATTTTATCTTGATATTTAAGGCAAAAAACGTTCTGTAAATCGCTTGTTGCGGGTTGGATGGATAATTGCCTTACTGGAATTCGTTGTCCCTGTCTGAGGCGTTTTTCTTCTGTTTCAGATAACGTCAGTGTCGGAAAATTATTTAAAGCTGTATTCATTGGTAGTAGTTTAATTGTGTCCAGCTTTGTTTCAAATATAGATAAGGGTGTAGTATCGCCGATTTGAAAAGGACCGCATTTAATTCGCCGTAAAACTGTAATATAGCCGAAGCAACCTAGCATACGCCCTATATCTCGACCTAGTGAACGGACATAAGTTCCTTTGCCGCAGGAAACTCGAAAATCAGCGGTATCTCCGGTAAAATTTAATAATTCCAGTGAATCAATTTGAATCGGACGGGGGGACAATTCCAAATGCTGACCACTTCTTGCTAAATCATAGGCACGTTCTCCGTTGATTTTAAGGGCAGAATATATTGGTGGAACTTGAAGTATTGTACCAATAAAATGAGGAAGGATATTTTTAATTTCTTCTTCTGTTGGCCGATTGGAAGTTTGATTGATTATTTCACCGGCTGAGTCATCTGTTGATGTTTCATAACCAAAAGTAATCTGAAATTCATATGTTTTTTTACCGTCCATAACAAATGGAATTAGCTTTGTTGCCTGTCCAAATGCGATAGGCAAAACACCGGTTGCCAAGGGATCTAGTGTCCCCGCATGTCCGATTTTGTTTGGGGATAAAGACCATTTTAATTTAGATACAACCGGTGTTGAACCGATGTTTAATGGTTTATCTATGATCAACCACCCATTTAAATTTTTTTTAATCTTGAGCGTATTTCTTGACATCGGCTTGAACCTTGGGATTATTGAGTAAATCATCCATGGCTTTGCTTTCTTCAAACTGGATGTCAGATTTGAAAATGATATCCGGTACAATTCTTAATCGGATGGATTTGCCGATTCTGTATCTGAATTTTCCTTTGTTTTGATTTAATAATTCAACTTGTTCATCTGTATTAACAGGTGCAATGGAACGAATAAATACGCTTGCATAAGATAAATCCGGAGAAATAGTAACATCTGTTATCATCGTATAAGCCGGTTTCAAACCGTTAATAAACAGGTTGTCTTCCACAAACATCTGTCCCAATACATGACGGATTTCTTCTGCCACACGTAATTGTCTTTGTGAAGGTGCTTTACTTTGAACCATACCATATCCTCCTTTTGAATTTTGATGGGCATTATAACATATTTATTCGAAAAAGTCCAGTCCTTCTTTTTCGGTATAGGTATTTGTATGTTTATGAGTCTAGAATAAGTATTTTTTTTAAAAAAAGAGAAAAAAATCATTTTTTTTATTCTTTATGTTATTTTTTTGTTGACTTTATTCTCAGAATGTGTAAAACGCTTCAATAAGAAATATTTTTAAAAGGAGAATAAAAATGACAAAACCAGAATGGGGATTAAAACGTAAATGCTTGAAGTGTGGTTCTTTTTTCTATGATATGAGAAAGAATTCATTTTCTTGTCCGAAATGTGGAAAAAAGTATTCTTTAGATTCTTATGAAGAAGATAAAATGAAGCAACTGCAAAAATTGGCACGAAAGGCAGCACCGAAAATCGATGATGAAAACTTGGATGAAGAAGCCTTATTACAAATGACGGAAGATGTTCCGTTCAGCGAAGAAGAAATCAGTTCGGATGATATTGATTTGTTGGAAGACGGTGATGAAATGGAAAATTCATCAACTGATTTAGGCGGTATTGTAGACGATTATAACGACGATAAAAATGAACAATAAAGTCGTTAACTTTTATCCGTTAGTCGGAAAGTTATTGATTGCTAATCCCAATATTGATGATGTTCGATTTCATCGGTCTGTTATTTATATTTATGAGCATTCGGAAGAAAGAGGGGCTTTGGGGTTGGTTATCAATAAGCCTTCTGAAAAAATAAAATGTCAGGATATTTTCCAACAATTAGGATATCCTTTATCAGACAAAAAATTTCCGCCAATTTTGTTGGGTGGACCGGAGCATATTAATAATGGTTTTATTTTACACACGGATGAGTATAAAAGAAATACAACGTTGTCAATAGATAATGGGGTCTGTTTAACGGAAACACAGGATATTCTGTATGATATTGCAATAAACAGTGGGCCAGAAATGTTTCTATTGGCTTTGGGACGTGCTTCTTGGCGGGCCGGACAATTGGAAGATGAATTGATGAGTAATGTTTGGATATCGGTGATACCTGATAGGGATGTTTTATTCCAAACACCTTATTCTCAAAGATGGGAATACGGCTTGTCCTTGTTGGGAATAAAGGCTCATCAATTATTTTCCGGCTTTGGAAAATCTTAATCTTAACCACCGATACCCATGCCAGATACCATTTGATCCTGCATCTCAAATGTTCCCATAACAGCCCAAGCTACTGTTGCAGCAATAGCTAGAATAGCAAAGTTGTTCAGCCACGCAGCCTTTTGTTCAATAACACGTACAGCATTTTCCATCCAGTCATCTGCCAAGTGAGACAAAGCTTCGGGAAAGTTATTTAGTTCAGCATAAATACGTAAATCACCGACAACTTCTTCATCAGGGAAACCTAATCGGGAACGATTAAGTGCATCCCCTAAGTTATCACCGTTATTGACAAAAACAAGAGTCCGATCAATGCGGTATAACAAATAAGGTGTGGCATCTGCCCGTAACAAACGTAATGCCCGAGAAACCGGGGTACCGGCTTTAATTAAAGCAGATAATGATAATAACCAGCCAACACCGACAAAAATACGATAAATTGACCAAGGCGGTATCTTGTCAAACAAAGCACGCCAGCCACCTTTCCAACGGGGAAAAGTTAATGATATGAGCACAATGGCTATTGGAAGAGGTAAAAACAACCAATAGGGATGTTCTGCGACAAAATTAGATAAATTGACCAAGCTGGCAGCAAGGCCTTCCCACTGTAATCCGGGAACGGCATTAACCATAGGGGGAACCAAGAATTTACCAACACCCCATATCAATAAAACAGTTAAAAACATCAAAAACATCGGATAAGAAACAGCTTCAATAACCGGTGCTTTCATCCGTCTCATACCTTCTACGACTTTAATTGTGTTTTCTAAAGCTAGTTCCAAGTTGGTAATATCACCGACAGATAACATTAAAAGTTCCGTAGAAGGTGCCCATCCCCGCAAAGCAACGGATAAGGAATCACCGCTTCGGATAGAAGCCATCCAGTGTGTAATGGCAATAGCCATTGTGTCATCCGGTTTTTTTCCATCCTTGGAAGCAATTTGGTACAAACGTTCCATAGCATCCATTAAAGAAAATCGGTTGCGAACCAGTGCCATCAATTTTCGATAAACAGCCAATCGATCAGAAGTAAATAAACGAACGCACAGCTTGGCATAAGCCAGATTGAGTGAATCCGCAGCTGATTTACCTTTATTTTTTTGTTTTTTTTCAACGCCTGCCGCTTCTGCCATTTTTTTATTCCCTTACGCTAAAACCGGTTGATCTAGTAATCCTGTCCATTTTTCAACCTCTTCAATATCTATGACACCGTCTAACATTCGGGTTATTGCATTTTCCCGAAGTGTGACTCCTTCCAAATCATTTATCCAGTAATTCATAGCCTTTTGAGCTTCCCCGCGGACAGATAAATCCAATAAAGTGGCATCCGGTAAAATAAATTCACCGATAACAGTTCGTCCGCTAACTCCGCGGAAATCACAAAACTCACATCCCGGGCCACGTAAAAAAGAGCGTTCTAAAGCGATATCTCCAAAGGCTTGACGTAATCTCTGAACAGCCGGATGGTTGAGTTGGTCCGCCGCTTTTATTCGACAATAAGGGCAAGCTTTTCGAAATAATCGTTGAGCCATCATCCCTTTTACAATACTGGGATCTCGTAGTTTAAAATCTTCTACCCCGATATCTTTTAAACGCATTAAAATTGAGGCCGCATCGTTTGCGTGAAGTGTTGTCCAAACGTTGTGGCCAGATAAAGCACCACGGAATGCTAAGTCGGCAGCTGATAAAGTACGGATTTCCCCGATCATCAAAGCATCTGGGTCAGAACGTAATGCAGCAGATAAAGCCTTTGTAAATTCACGTTCTTTTGCTTCTTCAATCATGGCATTTGTAACCGGCATCTGACGTGCCCCGGGAATAGGATATTCCGGTGGATCTTCTACTGTAATTAGGTTAATTTCATAATTCCTTTCCCGTAACATGGAAATCATATTTCGTTGCAATGTGGTGGATTTACCGGAACCGGTCGGACCGGAAATCACAATAATCCCCGTTGGAAAAGAACGCATTCGGTAGAATAAATCACATTCTTTTGGTGAAAACCCGAGAGTTCCCAGATTAGATGCTTCTACAATATCATCCTCGGCATACAGCAATCGCATAATAACGTATCGGCTACCGAAAGCTATTGGGTTAAATTGTAAACGGATACCCAATACATTCCGAGGTAAAACCAAACGTCCACCGGATCCCCGCAATGGTGTTCGTCCTAGTTTTTGAGCTGCTTGATATTCATTTTGGGCATAGTTGGCATCTGAAATATCAGAGGAAGCAAAAGCGGCACGGACAAAACTTTCGCCCCATTCTTTATTGTATTCCATTTCTGTTTGCATTAAACCGTTGTAACGGAACATAACTGTTGTATGATCTGCAACCACAATATGAATGTCAGAAACTTTCTTTAAAGCTGCTTGAGATACGATAGTAACAAAGTCACGCTGCATACGCACTTGTTCCTGAGTATCGCTTTCTGCTGTTGGAGGAATGAATTTTGACGATGTGTTTCTGGCAGCGTATTCATAAATGTCGTTAATAACAATGCTGGGAACATATTCCGGTTTTCCGATTTGCAAACGACGACGACGGGCAAGGTATTCAAAGCCTAAAACTTTTCCGTCAAATTTTGCAGATTCACTGACGAAAAAACGACCGTTCGTAAATAAAGCCAATAAAGTTCGAGTATCATCTTTGATCGGAAAACTGCCACTGGCGGTTGTTACGCATTCATTGCCTTTAGAAAATAAATCAGCTAAGAATTTTTCAGAACGGTAATCTAAAACGACTTCTTCTTCCTTGGGTAACTCGCTGTTTTCAACTGTTGTTTCAAGTGTTTCTGTCTGTGCTTGAGTATCATTAGATGTGTTATTTTCAGAAGATTGTTCTGATACGGTTTGTTCCACATTTGTGTCTTGTTTGGGTATCAACGTTGAAAATTCATCCGTCTTTATTTCCGGATTAGATATATCTTTTTCAGGAGAAGTAAACGTCAAAGAATTTGTTGGGATTTCAGGAATACTAACAACCTCTGATTCTGGTAAAGCAGTTTTCTCTGTTGGTTGTATTTGTTCGTTTGGTTGAGGGATTTCCAAAGAAACCGGTTCTGTCCTTTCTTCTGAAATAACCGTTTCTGGTGGAATGACAGAAACTACAGGTCTTGTAGGTGGTTGAGGCATAAATCTTTCTTCAGATTCTTTATCTTCCACAGTATTTTCCGGTTCTTTATTAGTAGGAAGTTCATCCTCCTCAGAAAAAGGAGTCGTGTAGGGATGTGCTTCGCTTAAAAATGACGGATAGGATTGGGGCTCATCATCTTTCTGAATGGATTCTTCCACTGGAATATTAGGTATAACGGGTGGCAGAATCGGTGACATTGCCACAGTATCAGATACTGTTTCTTCCTTTGTCAATATATCGTGTTCGTTTTGCGCATCCTGAAACATTAGAAAACCCATAACGTGTGATTACTTGGTAAGGGTTGGTCGGAAAATCAGTTGATCAATACGATTTCCGAATGCAACGGTTACTGTATCTTTTTTTATCTCACGAATGACATGACCAGATGGCAATATATCATTTTTCTTGACGATAATTTCTTCATTGTTTTCTTTGTTCTTTAACCGAGCAGATAAATCATTACCGACACCTTTTATACTGATAATTGTGTATAATTCTTCAATCATTGGTGCTGTGTAATCCGTTTCGGAGACAGGCATATCCGCTGTTGCTTCGGTAATTGATGCTGTCGGATTTTTTAATCGATTCATAGCTTCTGTTCGAGCTTGCTCACGAATAGCTTCCTGTTCGGAAATTTTACGTGCCAGTTCTTCCTCTTCCATTTTTTTCTTTTCAATTTCCAATCGCAGATTTTCCTGTTCTTGCCACCATTGGATACGACTGCGGACAACATCTTCACGTTTGGCAATTTCATCCAAACGATCTTGACGATAAACAGCTTTTAAATCTTCTAAATCATTTTTTAATTTTTCTTTTTCTAATTGAAGTTTTAAGAAAGTATTTCCCCGTTCTAAATCAGCCATTTCTTGGAAAACTTCCGGTGTAATACGACCAAGT
Source organism: Alphaproteobacteria bacterium (assembly GCA_045613285.1). Lineage (GTDB taxonomy): Bacteria > Pseudomonadota > Alphaproteobacteria > CAAHEQ01 > UBA3637 > CALXZG01. The sequence goes on from JAZLAQ010000026.1 coordinate 21,024, forward strand.
AATTGTTCATTCGGCATATCTTTCCCTGAAACAGACGGAGCCATTGGTAATGGACCATCCAGCGGTGTTTCAACGATTCCCGGCAAGGGGGCTAATTCTAAGCTACCCAAAGAGGGTCGGTTTGGAAAGTCAACAATGCTTTTTCCTGCGATATTTGGGACTTTTAAAGTTTCTTCTAATCGACGTTTATTTTCTGCCTGTATATCGGTATCTGATAAACCTTCAGGGCTTTTTATATCAGGTAGAGCGACAGGCATTGGTAAATCAGATACAGCTTCAGGCGCCGGGATAGCCATTGGTTCCCCTTTTAGTTCTGTTTGAGTCATACCTAATTTAGGCATGGTGCTGAATGCAGTTAAAACCAAGAATAATGTTAAGAATTTTTTATTTTGCATAGATTTTCCCCTCATAAGTCCATTTGTTTTTTGAGCCAATTGTCGGATCGTAACTGATTTTTACAAATTCCAATCCTGAAAATTTATCAAAGAAAGTTTTCCATTCCCAAGGTGAATATGGAGAACTAACAGATATTGTATAGTATCTGTATACCGTTTGATTTAATGGTGCCGTGCCATCCGGATTATCGGGCGGATCTTTGACAGTTTGTTCTGAAAATTGTATCGGTAGTCCGGTAGCTTGTTTGATATCCGTCAATTGTTCTTTTAGCTGACTGGTTGTTAATGACGGTAAAGAAACAATCAATGGAATATCGGAATAAGTAATACTGGCACTGGCTGATGTTCCGGAAGTATCCCGTGAAATATTAACTTTACTCATTTGATATTCTTCCAAAGCCGTTTTTAACCAAGATAATCTGGCACCGCGTTCATTTGTAATGCTCCAGTTAGTGGTTAGGCCTGTTGGCGTACAATCAATTTTGCCGATTTTCCAGTATGGAATGGTAACAGAACTAAGCTGATACGCATTATTCCAACAACGGCTTAGAAATGCATTCGTTTCAGGCATTCTTTCCCACGGTTTTGGTTTTTCCGGAACCGGTTCAATCGGACGAACAACATCCGGTTTTGGCAAGGTTATAATCTCATCCGGTTCAAAAACACTAATCAAGAAAGAAAATGCCAGATAAAGTAAGAAACCTACTGCTGCAAGAACGCCAATAGCTAGAAAGACCAATATTTGAGTTCTTTTGGCTGCACTCAATTCAAATAAACGAGTCTTACGAACGTTTGCAATTAAACTTTTTAATTCTTGTTGAACACTACCTTCAACACCCCATTCGGCGGGCACGATTTTTATATCCCAATCCGGAACAGCCATCATAGCAAAAAAGGTTCGTTTTGCTTCATCTTCTGTTTCAAATAGAACATCTTCTTCTGCTAAAATCAAGTCATTTCGGATAGCAACAAACCACCAACCCTCAGGGACTTTAAAAATACAGCAGGCAGAGGTTTTGCTGGATAATGCCGTTGCAACAGAAGCAGCTAAAGCGGGTTCACCGCTGTAATGACCTAGAGTTGTTTTACCTAAACCGTATTGAGGTGTGGTGGAAATACGTTGACAGTAAAGGTCTGCACCAGGCTCTGATTCCATAGCCTCCCGGATTTCTGGAATGGAGTCATCTTGATTCTGGATGGGAGCCCACACTAAACCAACGGCATATTTTGTGTCGTTAACCGTAACACACCCAACCGACTTTGTCGGTCTATCCGATGTTTGTAAACTATCCAAACGGTCCGTTGTTTCTGCCATGATTTCTCCTAAAACTCACGCATTCTTGCTTCTGGTGACATCGGGGATTCTAAAACCTCCGGCGTCATTAAAATAACGATGACGTCTCGACGATTGCTGTTGTAAGCACGGCCACCTAATAAGCTCATTTTTGCTTGTCCGATACCGGATGTATTCATTGAATCATTGACTTGTTCAAAACCAGTCAAGACCAAAGTAGAACCGGACTTCATGGCAATTTCCTGCATAAAGCCACGCATTTGCATTTTAGGTAATTGTACCGTTGTGGATTCTTGGTTTGTACTGTCTTCATCGTCATCCTCATTTTCATTATCGTTATTTGTGTCTTTTGTGCTGGATGAGAATGTTTCCAGAGCCAATAAATCAGAAATCGTCATGGAAAACAGAACAATTAAACGGCCATGATCTAATATTCTAGGCAAGATTTCCATCGTGAAACCGTAGTTCAGTGTATCCGTTTGCATATCAATTTCGGAATCATTGTCATCCGAACCACTATAGTTCGTCACATTGACTTCCTTTACATAGTTTTGCGAGGTAGTAATTTGAACCGGAGCCACTTTATTGTTTAAGGTTGTAACACTGGAACTGGTTACTAAAGATGTTTTCCCTTGTGTTGAAAAAGCTTCAATCAGAGCAGATGAATCTTTCCAGTCAGAACTGGGGCGGAGTAATGTCATAGACAATAAACCGGCACCAACACCTGTTGTAGAGGCGATTGTATAGGGACTGGCAAATGTAGATGCAATATTTTTAGAATTAAAGACAGCTTGCAAATCTAGACCATAATTGTCCGTGTTGTCCAGTTGAACCTGTAATACTTTGACTGAAATGGCGACCTGACGGGACAGTTTTTCGTTCCAGTTAGCAATATAAGAAGCAACTTTTTGCATCATATATGGACTGGCTGTAACGGTTATTGTACCTGCTACACGACTGAATGACAAAGTTCCGTTTTCACCAACAACCTGTTTAACACCTTCTTCAATGCTGTCCCACAGAGCTAAATTGGCAGATGTGGACAAAGAAGATGATGTATTCCCACCGGCACCGTTGCTGGTTCCACTACCCATTGTCGTACCTTGTAAATCGGCAGACATTGTTGTTTCTGTTGGCAAAGCGTAGATGGTAAAAACGCGAGTTTCTTTTGTGAAGAAATTGATGCTGCCGTTTTTATAACGCCACCAGACACCGTATCTATTGGATATGTAGTTTAACAACCCACTCAATTTTCCGGCATAATTTACCGGAACGGTCTCCGTTGGGACGGCTGATTCGGACTTTAAGTCATCCAAACGGACAGTAATGCCTGTCATGTCTGTGATTTCTTGTGCTAATGCTTGTAATGTAGCACTTTCTGAAATCATTAAAGTAATACTGTCATCTTGTTCCAGTTGAATAGGCAAGGGATCGCCTTCCATAATCTTAACGCTGGAATTACCTAACCAGATGTCATTTTGCATCCGAACCGTATCCACAGGAGTCGGCATATCCGGTATGGTTGCCTGTAATTGATATTCTTCAATCCGTTCCAAGGCAGTTTCAATTTTTTCGTTTGTTTTTGCTACATATCTATCACAACCGGACAACATAAATATACCGCCGATTAAACCCAATAAAATACCTTTTTTGAATGAATTAACGTTCATTTTCATCCTCCACCGTATTGATGACTAAAACTCTGTTCCCCTGATAGAATGTTCCAATTGGTGCTGGGGTTGCCCTTGCAAATGACCGAATTAATGCAGATGAAGCATCTGTAAACGTGCCACGGAAAATAACACCTGCTTCTAAATGATAATCACGATCCAGTTTCCAAACAACTGTCCAACCGGATTTTCCACCCCAATCCAACAATAGTTCGCGTAATGTGGCACCGGCATAAGCTTCCCAATCATGAACCGATGTCCCGTAAGCCAGTTTTTCATTCAGTGTATCCCCTGTTTTGATATGATCATCGGTCTGACTCTTCTGAATTTTCGTTGTTGTTTCAGTTATTGTTGTTTTAACTTTCTTTAACGGAATCTTGTTACTGGGAATTGTAATAAAAGCCTCATCTTTTGCGGACAGGTTTTCTTCTGCAGGTGGATATTGTTTTGCCACAAGTTCTTCCGTCAAAATTTCGTCAGTAAGAGTATCTGCTTTATCTGTTTCAATTGTTGTCAGTTCTTCTTCATCGAAGGAAATATAAAGATTATCGGATACGTCTTCTTGTTTCATGCTTTCACGAACGGATGTTGTCTGGTATCCTGCAGGTCGGGATAAAGACACAACATCATCCCAAGAATCCTCTTCCTCAACAATCTGAATAAAATCGGAATCTTCATCACAAGGTTCTTCGGTTACTTCCACCCAGTCAGAATCATCTTCGAATGTATCTGCTAAAAACATATCACTTTCTAATACGTTTTCATCAAAGAAAGCAACTTCTTCGGCACGAACAGAGCCTCCGGCCAAAATGAGGGCCGTTCCCAACAAGAACGCTTTTCTAAAATTATTTTGCTTTTTCATGTTTAACTCCTTCATGTTTTATCCTTACCACCGAACAACCCGAGCCATACTTTTAGGTAATTTTTCGTCTTTTTTAGCCAGTTCTGTTTGGGCTGTTTCTTGGGCGGGAATAGCCCTTAATAACATCGTATCAATAGGTCTGTTTGTATGTGAAACGATAATTTGATGTTGTGATAAACCCACACTTTTTAACACATTTTCCAACAATAAGATCCGTTTATCCTGTAACCCAGCTTGTGCGCAACTGGTACGAATTTCAACAACTAAACGTGGGTCCTGCAAGGCCGCAACACCGAAAGCTTTTACCCACTTTAATGTTTGTCCTGAAACGGCACTTTCATTTGGATAAAATTTGATTCGCATTTCCTGAGGCATTAAGAACGGAACTTTATCACCGTTTCTTAAACGATTCGCCATTTGGTCGGCATATTCAGAAACAACAACAAATTTTTGTTTTCTTTCCAAAACAGGCTCTTCCATTTCAACATCCGGAACCTGAGCTAATGGTATCAGTAATTTACCTTTACGAGTTGGTTGTGAAACAGCAGTCGCTTTTGCCTTTGGAATTTGATGACCTGTTCCGATTTTTTTGGGTGATATAGATTTTGTTTGTTGAACCAATAAATCTAAATCCGTTTGTTCTTGTTGAATAATTTGTTTACGAACAACAGGTTTTGTTTCTAAAACCGGCCCTTTTTCTTCAACCAGATAATTTTTTTCCAATGTTGTAATCACGGTTGGAGTAGGAGCCTTCTGTATTTGTACAGGAACTGTTTTTTCAGATTGAACAACTTTTTTTTCAACTGTTCTGGTAACAACAGCCGTTTCACCAGGTAACATATATGTCGGCAACAAGAAATCGCCATCTGCGGTAACGGTTGCTACGGAATCTTCTTTTAAGACATTTTGTTCATCCGGTAATAAGTCGTCAGAAAAAACAGATAAATCAGTATCTTCTGAATAGTATCCATCAGCAAAAACAGTATTTCCGGACAGCATCAGAAATAAAGCAGAAGTAATCCAAGTTGTTTGTTTTAAATAGTATTTCATATTCATTTCCTTTTCGGCCAAAAGTTGGAATTGATAGAACATCTTTCGTCAAGCATACAAGATAAATGTTTAACAATTTATTAACAGAATATTATTTTTTATTTATTTTTGCAAGAAAAATTTATTTTTTTTTAATTTTTTTACGAAATATCTTTTTTTTTAAATAAAAATGCCCTACCAAACACATGGTAGGGCATTGATTCTTTTTGATTTTTTAATCGTCATAAACGGTAACTTCTTCTACCCACCATCCTTCTGTCGGTGCAGGTGTGTATATAATTTCAACCCAATCATCTTCTTCCAATAAGGGTTTGTAGTATGAATCACCCTTGTTTAATTTCTTACCATGGTGCATTTTGCTATATTTAAGTATTTTTTTCTTGCGATAAGTGGTGTTGTCATTTAATTGCATTGATTTTTCTGAACCATCTTGTGCTTTAACGGTGATGTCATTGCCGTTTTTTTGAATAACCTGACCGGAAACTGTTTCGGCGTGTCCTAAAGTTGTCATACTTAAACCGATAGTCATGATACCAAACATAAGTGCAGTATTGAATTTCATTTTTTCCTCCTTTTTAGAAATAATACCTTAAATCATTTAATGTATTTTTCTGTTATGTACCAGTCGTCTTTTGTCTAGATTGTCAGTTTTCATTTGCTCTATTATTTTATAAGAGGTCAAATAACAAAGGAGGAAAAAATGACTTATGGAACAAGATATCCGACATTAGCTTTTTACACAGGTGGCGCCGGTCAGGCAGAAGATGGTATCCCGCCACAACCGTTTGAAACATTTTGCTATGATTCGGCATTGACACAGGCAAAGATTCAGGATTTTAATGTTATCCCTTATACATCTGTTTTGCCACCGGAATTATTTGGAAATATTGTCCCGGTGGATCAGGTGGCTCATACCTTTAAACATGGTGCCGTTTTGGAAGTTATTATGGCTGGAAATGGTGCCAGACGGGAAGAACACAAAGCGATCGCGACGGGTGTTGGTATTGTGTGGGGTAAAAAAGGAAATAACTTTATCGGTGGTTGGGCGGCAGAGTACGTTGAGTATTTTGATACTTATATAGATGATGATATCGCAAAAGCCCATGCGGAAATGTGGTTGACAAAGTCTTTGAACCACGAATTAGAATTGCGGGGAATGAAACAACACAGTGACTTTCAGTTTTTTCATAACTTTGTCAATATTGAACAGGCTTTTGGATATTCATTGACAGCATTGGGATTTATCAATTTTGAAAATGCACCGGCCGTTGAAATTCAAAAATAAGCTGCTTTTTTAAAAGAACAGGGCGTTCGGGAAATTTTTTCCGATTCGCCCTTATTTAATAATAAGGAAAAAAAGATGAAAAAAAATAAAATTCAAAAAACAACTGCGATCGGTAAGCTTGGCGTTTTTGGGTTAGCCGGTATTGTGGTTAGCTCCATGATTGGTGGAGGGATTTTTTCTTTGCCTCAGAATATGGCACAAAGCGCTTCGGTAGGCGCCGTTATTTTAGCATGGATTATCACAGGTTTTGGAATGTATTTTATTGCGAATACATTTCGAATACTATCTGATTCTCGTCCAGATTTAACATCTGGTATTTATATGTATGCCCGAACAGGATTTGGACCTTATATGGGATTTAATATCGGGTGGAGTTATTGGCTTTGTCAAATTTTTGGTAATGTCGGTTATGCCGTTATTACAATGGATGCCTTTAACTATTTCTTTCCAGGAGTGTTTACTGGTGGTAATAACCTGTATTCCATTATTGGTGGGTCTTTCTTGATTTGGTTCTTTAATTGGTTGGTTTTACGTGGAGTTAAACAAGCTACTTTAATTAATTTAATTGTAACAATTGCTAAAATTGTTCCATTAGTTTTATTTATTGTTATTATGGCTATTGTCTTTAATCGTGATAAGTTTGACTTTGATTTTTGGGGTAGGTTGAGTACGGATAAATTGGGTGATATCGGGACGCAAATTAAAAACACGATGTTAGTGACCTTGTGGGCATTTATCGGGATTGAAGGGGCAGTGGTTCTGTCAGGACGTGCTGAAAAACAAACAGATGTCGGACGAGCAACTTTGATTGGTTATTTAGGATGTTTGGCAATTTATGTTTTGTTGTCAATCTTACCATTTGGGTTTATGGACAGAGAACAATTGGCTGTTATTGCCAATCCATCGACAGCAGGTGTTTTGGAACAAGTTGTCGGTCCTTGGGGGGCTTGGTTAATGAATGCAGGTGTGATTGTTGCTATTTTAGCAAGTTGGTTGTCTTGGACAATGATTGTTGCAGAAATGCCGCATGCAATGGCTAAAAACGGAACATTCCCGAAATTTTTCAGTCATGAAAATAAAAATGGTTCACCAAATGTTTCTTTATGGATTACCAGCTTATTAATGCAGTCAGCGATGATCTTGGTTTATTTTGCTAACAATGCTTGGAATACAATGCTTTCAATTACGGGGGTCATGGTGTTGCCGGCGTATTTGATGTCTTGTGTTTTCCTATGGAAACTGTGTGCCGATCATGAATATTCGAGTAAAACAGCCGGTGTTAGTCGGTTTTCAGCGTTGATGACGGCAATTTTTGGAACGGGATATGCTATTTGGCTGTTATATGCTGCCGGTTTGGAATACCTGTTGATGGCGGTTATCTTTATTGCCTTTGGAATACCGGTATACGTTTGGGCTTGTCATGATAATAAAGTTAAAACACCTTGGTTTGACGAGCCGGAAAGGGCTTTGATGATTGCTATTTTAGCGATTTCTTGTGTAGCGATTTATGCTTTTACGCATGGGTTGATTACTTTGTAATAGGATAAAAGATATTGAACAGAGGGGGAAATCTCCTCTGTTTTTTTATTGTTTTTAAACTTTAGAAATCTATTTGTTTTTCAATTTGATATGCATGAAATAACTATATTAAATCTAGACGGTCGTCTAGACTTCATATATTATCAACTTATTTAATTTTAAAAAATAAGTCAAGAAAAAAATAAAAAACGGCCTGTATTTCTGTCAATTTTTAAAATGCATGTTTCTTTTGTCAAAAATAGGGATACTATATTAAATCTAGACGACCGTTTATTGATATACATGAAAGGATAAAACAATGGATAAAAATATAAAAAATACAATACAGAATAAACAAACGACGACCGAATCCGGTCGGAGTATGGTGGAAATGCTGGGTGTACTGGCAGTTGTTGGGTTTTTATCTGTTGGGGGAATTGTAGGTTATACCCATGCAATGAACAAATATCATGCCAATGAGATTGTTAGCGAAGTATCTATGATGGCAGTAACGGCATCGCAAGGATTGTTGCTAAACGGTGATTTTACATTAGATGAATATGGTGATGAGGTTGCCGGTTATTCGTATGACTACAACGTTGATTTTGGCGGAACAGAAGATCGTTTCAGTATTACGGTTCAGGGTGTAGAAGACGGTGTATGTGAAAACATAAAGAATATGAACTTCAGTGCATTAAATCAAATTCTTGTCAATGGGACAGCAGACGGAGATTGCACTGATCCCAGTGATGTCGAGTTTGTCTTTTATGATGATTTTGGCGATTCTTATGAAGGAGAAAACGGTGAAGGAGAAGGAGAACAGCACCTTTCTTGTAATGAAGAACGATGTATGACTTGCCCAGCTGGAAAAGAAATTTCATGTAAAGATGATTTTAGCGATTGTGCATGTGCAACGAATCCGGAAGATCCAGACAGTTGGGCATGTTATTATATGGATTCAGGAAAGAAGAACTGTATTGAATGTCCAGAAGGACAAAAAGTAGTTTTTGATTATGGAAAAGGTTATTGTGTTGATTCTGAGGTAAATGCAAAAGTATGTTACGGAGAAATATGCGAGTGTTCAGAGGATGAAACACCTGTTTGTGTAAAGGATGGTTGTGCTTGTGCAAAAGAAAATGAAACAGTTGAGTGTAACCATCGAGGATGTATTGTTTGTCCTGAAGGAGAAACACCAAAATGTCCAGCAACGATTGGGAATGAAATAGGTTGCGCATGTATACCACATGTAGAAGATGAAACGACTTGGACATGTCGGAGACGTGCATGTATTGGGTGTCAGAAAGGTGAAACACCAATGTGCCCCGAATATGGAGACGGGGAAGAAGCTTGCACCTGTATTAAAGCGGGGGAAGAGTGGACGTGTAGTATTAATTATTGTCTGAGTTGTCCAGAAGGGTTCACTCCTCAAGGAGTTCCTGGTTGGGGAAATACCCCTTTTGTTTGTGTAGATAAGACTAAACCAGATAGTTGGGCATGTGGTGGGTCAGAGTGTATCTCGTGCAATGAAGGTGAAAAACCATTGTGTGGCTCGACCTGTGTCTGTGTTCCGGATGGTGTTTCTGCTGCATGTAATAGAGGAAACTGTATTACTTGTCCGGTTGGGAAAAAAGCTGTCTGTGGTGATGATGCAGATTTAGAATATAGTCTTAATTGTTCTTGTATTGATGAAAGTTCTTCTAGTTGGGCGTGCAGTGAAGAAAAGTGTATTGGGTGCCCTGAAGGAAAAATAGCGCATTGTGATGGATACTCCTGTGTTTGTCTTTCTGAGGAGGCAAAGGAAAATGAGGATTGGGCTTGTAGTGGCTATTCTTGTATTGTCTGCCCCGAAGGGAAGACCGCCAAGTGTCCTGAATGGGGTGGGTATGAAAACGCCTGTGTTTGTCTTTCTGAGGGGGCAAAGGAAAATGAGGATTGGGCTTGTAATGATAACGTATGTATTGAATGTCCTGAAGGTAAAAAAGCTATGTGTTCTGATTATGGGGATGATGAAAGTGCTTGTGTCTGTATATCAGCTAATGCTGTAAAAGGTGAAGATTGGAATTGTAGTGAAAGTAACTGCGTTACCTGTTCTAATGGGACAATTGCAATATGTGGAGATTATACTTGTAAATGCATTATTGATACTGGAAATGAGGACAGTTGGGCATGTAGTTCAGAAGAGTGTATCGAGTGCCCTGAAGGGAAGATACCAAAGTGTTCTGATTGGGGAAATTGTATCTGTATTTCAAAAGATTCTGAGGAAGGAAGAGATTTCTTATGTGCTCCAGATATGTGTGTCAGCTGTACCAACGGAAAAAAACCGGTATGTGCCGATGATTATGATGGTTATGATACCTGCATCTGTGTTACCGATATAGATGACGAGGATAGTTGGGAATGTAATTCTGCCGACTGTATTGATTGCCCCGGTGGATATGCAAGATGTCCGAGTAACTACGGTGGTTACGGTGATTGTTATTGTACGTAAGTTCCTGATATCCCCCGCCTTGTGTGGGGGATATTTATAAGGTTGGGGTATACGGACCTTATCCGCTGGTTTTCCCCATTCAGTTGGAAATAGTAAGTTGATTTTCATGTGTTTACTGCATCCTCGGGTTAAGTCCGAGGATGACAGACCGTATAAATGTCATTGCGAACGCAGTGTGGTAATACCCTTTAGTCATTGCGAGGGCTGTAGCCCGTGGCAATCTTTGGAAAATACAGCGTTGGCGTCAAGAGATTACTTCGTCATTACATTCCTCGTAATGACGGTTGAAGTTAAGAGATTACTTCGTCGTTGCACTCCTCGTAATGACGGTGAAGTTAAGAGATTATTTCGTCGTTGCACTCCTCGTAATGACGATTAAGGTTAAGAGATTACGTCGTCGTTATACTCCTCGTAATGACGATTAAGGTTAGGAGATTACTTCGTCGTTATACTCCTTGTAATGACGGTAAATATACATCGTCATTGCGAACGCAGTGTGGCAATCTCGTAAAAGGGCACTGTTTTCTATTTTGAGTTTTCTCTTACTTTTCCAGTCGGTCTAAAATATAATGGTAGGCTTCATTAAGCTTTTTAAACCGGCGTTCGGCTTCCTTGTCACCTTTATTGACATCCGGATGACATTTTTTTGCCAGTATTTTAAAACGCTTTTTGACTTCGCTGATTGTAAACGGTGGGGTAATCCCCATTAAATCTAATGCTGTTTGCATTTTCTTTTCAAATTGAGGAGCTTTCGGTGGTGGGTTGTATTTACCGTCCATTCCCAGACCGACATCTTCCCTGACATTAAAATAATCTTTTATTTTCGGGTCTGTTTTTACACCCCCATGTCCCAGTTTCCATGTTGGCCGTTGCCAAGTGGTGTCGTTTTGTAGGTGCTCTTCTATTTCTTCGGCAGATAAGCCCTGTAAAAAATTCCAATTTTTATTGTATTCTTTTACATGCTTTAAACAAAAATAGTAGTAATCCTGTAGATTTCTATCCTTTGGTGCCCGATATTCACCCGCTTCTTCACAATTCGGATGATCACATTTACGGGTTGTTTGGGGTTTTGTGTTCTTTTTTTGTCTTAATCTCATCGAAAAAAATATCTAAAAAGTTTTCAGCCAAGAAAAAACTATATAAAATATTCAGTCAAAAGTCAAGAAAAAAGAAACAATCATCCTTGTAACAGTCGAAAGTATAGTTTATTTTTTATTTAAAAACAAATAATTATAATTTTTTGTCAAAAATAATGTTTTTTTTCTTGCGGGGGGCTTTCAAAATAAAAAAAAGTGTGATATAATGCCTCTATCATCAGAAATAAGGAGAACATGATATGTCAAAAGACTACACATTTAATCCTGGAGATTTTGTGGTTTATCCCGCACATGGCGTCGGGCAAGTTAAAGAAATTCAACAAACGGCTGTTGCCGGACAAAGTCTGGATTTAATTGCTATTAATTTTAATAAAGATAAAATGATGTTGCGTATTCCGTTAAATAATGCCCGCAAAAGTGGATTGCGTCAGATATCGCATGCCTCGGTTATGGCAGATGCTATTACAACGTTGCAAGGAAAAGCAAAGGCTAAACGGGGACAATGGAGTAAACGGTCTCAAGAATATATGTCTAAAATTAATTCCGGTGATCCGATCTCTGTTGCAGAAGTTGTTCGGGATTTATATAAGGATCCGATAAATTCGGAACAAACTTACAGTGAACGGCAAATATATGATTTTGCTATGAGTCGTTTGTCTTCTGAATATGCTGCCGTTCATGCTATTCAGGAAAAAGAAGCTCAATCCCAGATTGAATCTATCTTGCGTAGCAAATCTGTGAAAAGTGATGTATAAGACAGCTTTATTTGCATCTTTATTTTTTATTTTTTCTTTAACCGCTTGTTCGGAGTTTCGTCCGTTTATTGATACCAGACGAGAGGCTGGTATGGTTCAGCCTGTGGGGCAATCAAGGCCTGACAGAATAGCGGTGTGTTATAATCCGGTTTGGGATAATGAATCCGACTATGAGGGATTGGCCCGTCAAGCCTGTGCAGAACAAGGGAAAATAGCTGTTTATGATACAACGGCTTATTTTAACTGTCGTTTGTTGTTGCCGAATACAGCTTTTTATCGCTGCCAATAGTTTATTTATAGCACCAAATCGGTATATTCATCATATTCAGGCATCCGTTTTTAGGATGAATTTTTGTTGATAAGGTGCTGTCCTTTAAAAAAGTGCTCAACAAAAAATAGTCTGAAAAATTTTTTCGAATATAGGTTTTAAGACCTTTTGTCTCTATACTTATTAAACCACTTTCATTTTTTAAGTTCAGAGTGCCAGCTGCCTGAAAAGTCAATTGTAAAATTTGACCGGACAGTTGTCGAATCTGTATTTCATCCGGATATAGTTTTATATCCGCCGTCAGAGGATTTTTAGTGAAACTTTTTATCTGCACGCTTGGAGGGAGTAAAGAAAATTTTAAATAAAAATTACCTAATAAAATAGGTTGTATCTGTTTTAAAGTTACATTTTGCAAGGTAAAGTGAAACGGATTGAGTCCAGTTGTTATCTTTTCAATGTGAATGGGTATGTTGTGTTGATTTAGCTCTGTTTCTAGTCTATGTCTAACCCAGTATTGAATACCATACAATGTTAAACAAAATAAAATAAAAATAGTGCATAAGATAATCAAAGTTTTTTTATGTTTTTTTGTCATTTGGGTAGTATAGTACAAAATGTTTTTCTTGACAAGTCAGAAAAAAAGGAGTATAAACAAATTTATTCTTTGGGGCTGTAGCTCAGCTGGGAGAGCGCTGCGTTCGCAATGCAGAGGCCAGGGGTTCAATCCCCCTCAGCTCCACCAAAATCACCTTTTTATGGGTGATTTTTTTTGTTTCTGAATTTTAAAAAATAAAAAACTTGACAAAAATAATAAGAGGTGATAAAATACATTCGGTTTAAATTAAAAGGGGAGAAAGTGACATGGCTGAAACACCTGAAAATGAATTTGGTGACAGAATTGGTAAAACCGAAATTTGCCAAGGTATTTTGATTTGGAGCGGATTGATTGTATGGGCTGTGTGTGCCTGCTTGCGTGGTTGTCAGGAAAAAACTGAAAAGAAAGAAAGCACTATTCAGAAAAATCAAACGGTCGAACAAGTGAAAAAGATTGTCGAGACTAATCGGGTGTCTTATATCGACTTAACACAAAGACAGAGATAAGTTTTACCATTATTAAAATCATTTAGAAGCTTTTCTCTATATGGATAAGACTGGTGAAATTTTTTTAACAGAATAATGTTTTGATATTATATCACGGGCTGGATTTATCTTTCTTATAGTTCGCGGATATTTCTTTGGGTAAACAGACGGAAAAGTAAACCAATAACTCTGATCGTAACGGAGTAAATTATATGTGCAAAAAATACAAAAAACAGACCAAAAATAATGGGGTCTTTTTGTAATTTTTTTGGGATGTAATCCACTAAATTATGCTCGGATAAAAAACGGTATATTAAATCAGGTCGAAACATACCCAGATAAGTTGTACCGAGGAAGAAAACAATTCCGATCACAGACGTAATAAAATTCTTTTTTTTCTGTTTTTTTATGGTTTTTTGTGTTTCACTTATCGGAAACTCGGCTGAAGTCGTTAGTTTTTCCGATATTAATATATCTTCAAACTTGTCTGAATTCATAACACCGGCTGCATATAGGACAAATGAAACAATACAGCAAAGAAAGGTGGTAGAAATATTTAAAGACGACATCAGTTGTTTTATTGCCAATAAAATAAAGAATACTGCAGCAATATACATAATGATGGTTAATTGTCTGATTTCTTTGTCCGGCAATACCATATTCCTGTCATCTTCATCTTTAAAGCGGAGGGAAATATTGTTTTTTTGACATTCCTTTTTTATCAGTGATGACAGTTTTTCATGAAGTTTTTTCAGTTTTGGAAAACAGGATAATAGTTTTCCCCCTTTTTGATACATCCAAATTTCCCAATTTTGTTTCATTTTTTTTCTTTCATTTCAATTAGTAGTTAGTATATTTATGATAATATCTAACATTTTATTAAAAATCAATAGAAATATTCTTTTATAAAAAAATAAGGTATGAAAATAAATCGAAAAATGGTGAATAGGGGTTTATCTGCTTACATGGTTAGCCATATTAGAAAGATACAAATCCAAGTAAAAGATATGAATAAAACAAAAAACAAAATACATGTTTTTTGAAAATAATTTGCAGTTTTCCACCTTATTCCTTTGTCGAAGAGATAAGGTATATAGTGATGTATAAATAACACAAAAGGAACTATATAAAGTATTGCTTCAAATGCAGTTAGCGCAAAAGTAAGGATAAGATAGATAGGTATATACAAAAAATACATAATAATAGGCATAATAAAATTATATACAAATTTTATTTATGAGTCAAGAATAAATTTCTATTTCTAACGACTTGTGTTTTTTGGTTGCAGGGGTGGGATTTATTCGCGCAAAAGCGCTCACCCTACGGGCTGTTTCGCATTGCTCAACATTGCCTACATTTCATTTCGGCCGAACCAGTGGTTCATTCACCTCACCCCCCGATCATAAACAAACACGCCCCGATAAACGGGACGTTTTCCTTTATGGTTGCAGGGGTGGGATTTGAACCACACGACCTCCAGGTTATGAGCCTGGCAAGCTACCGGACTGCTCTACCCTGCGATAAGAACGAACATATAATATACTTTTTTATTTCGTTTGTCAAGACATTCTTTCTTCTTTTTTTATTTTTTTGTTTTTGGATATGAAAAACGGGCCGATAAACAGCCCGTTTCGGAAGCAAAACTTGTTAGGCGGTTCGGGTGTCTTCATGTTGACGGAACAGCGGATTGACTTGTTCTTTCCCGTTTTCACCCCGAGCCCGATTCAAATTTGCCCGATCTTGTGATAACGAATCTTGATCGGCACGGTAACGGTTTGTCTGGTCCTGAACACGACTGATACGTTCTTTTAATCCGGCGGTGGAAATTGCTTGTCCCACAATCGGATCGTTTAAAGAAGCATTTTTAATCATATCCATTGTGTTGGCGCCCGTCAAGGCTTTTAAACCGTTTTTAACAAAGGTATCAAATTCGCCACTGGTGATTTCACGATTTCCGCACATGGAAGATAAAATCGCCCGATAGGTATTTTTAACCAGACTATCCGTCTGCATTACCCGTAATGCATCGCGACGTGTTTCCTTTGTAATCGGTTTACCCATGTGTTTTGCCATTTGCGGATGATCCGCAAGACAGGTCCACATTGCCATGTCTTTATGGGCACCAGTGACACCTAAGTCTTTATCAAAGGTGGCTACACGTTCGTTATAAGTGTCGTTAATACGTTTTTTTTCGGCTTGATTGTGTTTTAGTTTATTGGCAATTAAGTCTAACGGAAGTTCAAACATTGCCCAAAACATATTTTCGGCAATTTGATCGGCAGAACCGCCTTTTAATGCATTGTCAATGGAAGATTCAACTGTTCCCCAGAATCCTTTTTCAACCGCTGGATCCAAATAACTTTTCTTTTTCGGTTTAAATGAATCGGCCGATATCATTACGGGGGCCTGAGGTTGTTCTTGTGTTTGTTCTTGTTCGGGGGCAGGGGCTTCAACTTGTTCGTCTGGTTGTTCCTGTTCAGCTGTGGAAGCGTCATTCATAACTTCTTCCAGTGGTTTGTCACCAATATTTGTCTGGCCACTTTCAGAGACATCATCCGTGTGGTCGTTATCTTGGGCAATCTCATCAGCATTATGTGCGTTTTGAGCGACCTCTTCTTGAACTCTTTTTTGATGCTCCATAAACTCTTCTATTTGAGCTTCCGGAGATTGCATGTCGTTTTGTTCATAGTATTTTTTAGTTTCTTCTGCGTGATCCATAGTATTTCCTCCTGTGTTTTCTATATACTTTCATTATACACCGAAAACATTTTTTTGTCAAATCTCTTTTTATTTTTTTAAAAATGTGAGAAAAATGTTTGACACATTTTAAATCCAAGGTTATACTGTAAGTATGAAGGGAGAAATTCTTATGCAGAATTGTAAACAGGATGAGCGTGGTTCTCTGATGGTTGAGGTTCTGGCCGTTGTTGCCTTGTTGGGCTTGGTCGGGACGGTTTTGTATCGTCAGATTGATAACCGAAATAAAGAACTGGATAATATTAATATGGCTTCTGAAACCCGTATGGTAAAAGAAGCTGTTAAAGCCTATATTCAGGCTAATCATGCTTGGTTGGAAGAACAATGTCGGGCAAGTATTGACGATGGGTATTGTGAACTTGGGGAAGTTGATGATGATACTCGTTCAGATATTGATTTGTATATGCCGGCTTATGCAGCTTGCTATGATGGCGATGGCAATTGCTTGTTGAATAATTATGATATTTATATGAGCGGTTATGTTGTGGATGCTGATTTATCCCCACGGGTGGCCTTGTATGCAACTATCAAACCGAATTATCAGTTGATTGGTGGATTAAAACGGGCGGCCCGTATTGCCAACCTGATTGGTACGGATGGTGGTGTTTTTGATGGTGAGGACGGATCAACCTTGTACGGAACTATGGGGGCATGGGAAACAGCTTGTCCATGGGGAGATTGTGATCAAGGCGATGGTGCTTATTTTGTGGCGACAACGGGGATGGATATCTATATTCCAGAAACAGAAAATAATGCCGATAATGTGGTGGCTTTCCCGAAAAAATTAGCCTTAACGGAATTGCATGGTGCTAACTATTTGTCTGTTGGTGGTAATTGTGTGACTTTAACGGAAGGTGGCTATTTCTTGCATGAAGCCGGTATAAAGGATGGAAAGGCAACAGACGATAGTGTTAAACGTGTCGGGACTGATTTATGTGATCCGTTATTTTGGGTCGGGTCTGTATCCGGTGTCGGTTCAGATAAGTCGGAAGCCGGTCAGGTTTATATGAAAAACGGTTTGTACATCGGACGGGATAATGCCAATGACAAGCAAGCTATTGCTTTAGAAAAAACAAAGGTCGGCGCCGGTAAAATTACCGTTTTTGATGAAACGGGTGATGAACGGTTGGTTTTGAATGCCAGTGGTAAAATTGTCGGTCGAACGAATGATGTCACCGGAAAAGGATTCCAGTTAGATGCTAAAAGTGGGTCTTTGATTTTGTTTGAAGAAAAGAATGTAACAATAGGTGGAGAGTCCCGCCGTGTTCAGGTCCAAAATACCCGTATTAAAGACGGTGTTCTGGAAACGGGAATAGAGTATACCTATAAGGATGATGCTGGAAATAATAGAACGGAAAACTTTAAAGTAGATCCGGCCTATACATCTGTTATGAATGACATTCGGTTGGCTTCCCGCGGTGGGGCAAGATTGAGTGATATCCTGCCTGATTATATTTTAAAGGGAATGCATACGGTTGAACACTGTGTAGCCAATAATTCTGGTGTGTCAATTCCAAAGCCACCTTGTCCGGCGGGATATACGCGGGCAATAACGTTTACGTTGACCAGTTTTCCTGTAGGGATTTCCGATATTACTTTAGATTTACCGCCAGTGACAGTTAATCCGAATGGAGAAGATGGGTCTGTAACCGTTGATCCTGCTGCTGTTCAAGGGCTTGTTAAAACAACGGGTAATAATGTGATAGCTGGTGTAAACGGTAGTCCTTTGCAGGTAACGCAAATCGGATATCCTTGGATAAAAATTACTGATGATAATAGTAATTGGAATATTCAAATTTTTAATGAAAATGATTTACCAAATAGGGCTGATTGTCTGGATGGGAATTATGGATTGGCACAAACATATTGTGTGTTTTCTGAAAGTAATATTAATGCAGAAGATGGTCTTAATGGTTTTGGGTTGAGTCGAGAAGCGTTTGAGGCACCTGATCTTCCTGATGCGGACAGAGGATGTACTTCAAACACGGATTGTACCAATACGGAAACGTGTGTCAGTAATGTCTGTACGCCGTTGGGAACTTGTACAAAAAGTGATGGATCATTTGAAGGTGGCAATGTTTACTGCATCGATGGGCAGAAAGTTTATATGGACTGTGGTTTGAGTGAGAGTGATACTTGTGAAGACGGAAAAAACTGCGTTAACTATCGTTGTGAATAATATGACATAATAAAAAGGTTGTTTTTTTTGGGGATGATTGGTTCTTGAGCCATTCATCCTTTTTTATTCATTTTTTTTGGGGTTGACTTTTTTTAAAAAATCGGGTATATGGATAGTACCTGAATTATCAGGTTGAATTAGGAGAAAGAAAATGTCTATTGTTACTTTGCCCCCGAATTATAAACCTTCTAAAAAAGAAGAATACATGAATGAAATGCAGTTGGAGTATTTCAAACGCAAATTGTTGGATTGGCGTTCCGAATTGATGAAGGAATCCGAAACAACTTTGCAGGATTTGAAAGAAACAAATCTGGCAGAAGCTGATGCTAATGATCGGGCCAGTAGTGAAACAGATCAATCTCTGGAGTTGAGAACACGGGACAGAATGCGTAAACTGATAAAAAAAATCAATCAGGCTCTGGATAGAATAGAAGCCGGTACTTACGGTTATTGTGAAGAGACAGGGGAACCCATCGGATTGGCTCGTTTGGAAGCTCGTCCGGTTGCAACTTTAAGCATTGAAGCCCAAGAACGGCATGAACGCAAGGAAAAAAACTTTGCTGAAGAATAACCTCTGGAAACTGAAACAGGATTTTATTTTAGCATCCGGATCACCTCAGCGTTTGCGGTTGCTGGATTGTGCAGGATTTCATCCGGCGGAAATTATAACCGCAGATGTAGATGAAACACCTCTGCCGAAAGAATTGCCTGCCCGTTATGTTCATCGAATTGCCATTAAAAAAGCAATGGCGGTTGCTGAATTGAAACCAAATACTTGTATCTTGGGGGCGGATACCGTTATTGCGGTCGGAAAACGTATTATCCGAAAGGCTAAAACAAAAGATGAGGCTGAACAAAACCTAAAACTTTTATCCGGTCGTCGTAGTCGTGTTATTACAGGTTTCTGTGTGATTACACCCGCCGGAAAGCAAATTGCAAAGGTTGTTCAAACAACCGTTGAAATTAAAAATATGGACCCTTCGGATATACAAGCCGTCCTGGATTCCGGTGAATGGGAAAATGTAGCCGGTTATCGGATAGAAGGTGTCTTGTCTGCTTGTGTGCGGAAAATTATCGGCTCTCATCCGAATATTGTTGGCTTGCCGATTTTTGAGGTGGCTCAGGTTCTGAAGGGTGTTTTGCGTCAGGAATGAAAATCTTTCAAAATAATGAATGTGGTGAAAATCGTGTTGCCCTGAGCGACGGGAAAACTGTTCTGGCGGTGTCTGTTAAACAAGATATTGTTTTGAATGTTGGGGAAATCATATCGGCACAAATAACAGATTATCATACAGGATTAAAAGGATACTTTGCTCAAACAGAAAAGGGGGCTGTTTTTCTGCCGACCAGTGTTCCTTTGACGCAGGGGCAAACTGTTTATGTCCAAATCACCAAAGAGGCCCGTCAGGATAAAGATGCAACGGCTGTTTTAACAGACGAAACACCCAGACCGGCACCGGATATGGCTGAACTGTGGGCTGAACGTTATCAAATCGATATTATCCCCGTATCCGCCGAAGACATGGATGAAATGATTGAAGATGCTTTAGCGGGAAATATAACTTTATCCGGTGGTGAAACATTGCATATTGAACGGACAAAAGTGTGTTGGACTATTGATGTGGATACGGCTAAGTCTCATGATGATTTATTAACCGTTAATCGGCGGGTTGTTCCGGAAATCCTGAAACAAATAACCCTTAAAAATATGGGTGGGGTGATTCTGGTCGATTTTGCCGGCAGTAAACGGGGTAAAATTAAACATATTATAGAACGGGAATTAAAATCTCTTGTTTCAGATGATATGACTGTTTTGGGTGGTTGGACGTCTATGGGGCTTTATGAGATACAAAGAAAACGGGAATGTGCCGCTTTGTGGGATAAATGTGCTACGGATAATCCGATTTCAGTATACTATCGAATCTTACGTGCTGTGAAAAAATGCCGGTGTGGGGATAGTGTTATAGAGGCTTCCCCGATAATTTTACCTCTTTTGCATAAAAAAAACTTGAAATGCGTTCCTGTTTTTGATAAAACAGTATCTTATTTTGAAATTAAGGAGAAATGATTATGAAGGAAACACCAAATTTACATGCTAAATGTCCCGTTTGTGGACAGCCGGTAACCTTGGAATATAAGCCTTTTTGCAGTAAGCGTTGTGCCGATGTAGACTTGGGACGTTGGATGAAAGGTTGCTATGTTGTTCATACGGAAGAACGGCCGATCGTGTCGGATTTAGACATCCTGATTGGTGAGTTTGGGCAGAAAAATTAAAAAAAATTAAAAAAAGTAAAAAAAAGACTGGACTTTTGAATCATTTTGGTGTATATATTCAAAATCAGGTTTTGGCCTGGGTAGCTCAGTCGGTAGAGCAAGGGACTGAAAATCCCTGTGTCGGCGGTTCGATTCCGTCCCCAGGCACCATGTATTATAGCCCTCAAAAAAATGAGGGCTTTTTCTTTTAATCGCAAGCTATTCGGTCAGTCCGATAGTCCGATTGTTAAAAATCGTTAAAATTCACTAATTATCGGACTATTTCAAATCAGCTCTTAATTTCGAAAAAATATTTTGATCACGATACCGCTTTTGAGAAATAGAATAAATATTCTGTCTCAAAACACCTTCAAATTTATACCCTGCCTTTATGGCAACATTGGCAGAACGCTGATTTAAAACATCTGTATGTATAACAATTCGGTTAAAATCATTATCAAACAATTCTTTTTCTATAAGTGCAACTGCTTCACTCATATAGCCTTTTCCAGTATAGTCCGTATCTAACCAATAGCCGATTTCTGCACGTTTATGTTGCCATGCTACGTTTATTACACTAATCAAACCGATGAATTTTTTTCCCATATATATTTCATATACAAATTGGGCATTATTGTCCCAATCAACATTGACTTTTTCTAAAAATTTCAAAATATTCTCTGGGGAGTGTGTTTCCTCTACCCAACCAAGCCAAGGGGAAAATACATCTCTACATTTATCAATGGTTGCATATATCCGTTCAGCTGTTTCCACATTAAATGTTGCTCTCTTTAATGCTATACGCTCGCTCAGTATGTTTTCACGCATGAATACTTCCTCCTAAAACCTCTTTAAGTTTAGCAAAAATTTGAATAGATTACAACTGTATTTTTTCCAATTTTTCTGTAATAATAGTCCGATAATCGCAAAGCAGCGCGCACCATGTTTTAAAGCCCTCATTTAAACGAGGGCTTTTTATTTTATCCGACATACGGAAACACCATAAAAACATTAAAAACGTATAAAAATAAACACTTCACAATTCTTGGTGAGCATATTTTTTTAGTATTTGGATGAAATGAGCAAGTCATTATTTGTTTAGCTCCTCAAAAAAAATTAATTACTTGACAATTTTTTTTTCTCATGTTAAACTGAATATAAAGGCAGGAGGTTTATCATGATATATTCAGAAGAAGTCCCCTTTGATAAAGTTAGATTAATGTTATTTCGAGATAATAATCTGATGGAAGGTTGGGTAAATCCATTACCTCCTGAGAGTTGGAAACCTTGTTGGGGGTCATCTCTGAATGCAAATGGCGTTATCCATACCATTGAAGCCCGCAAAAGTCCTAGAGAATTTAATATTACTCAAACCTTTCAAAATGGTTCTGAAATTAAGACAAGGATGTCTAAAGGAGAGTTTAAATGGGATATTAAATCTGAAAATGATGCACAGAAGACGAAGATGTTTCGTTCACCTAAGGGGGTTATTCAGCACAGCGAAAATGAAGATTTTTTATGGAAAAGACAATTTCTACAAAATGGTGATGCATCTATTACTACAATTAACAAAAAGACCAAGGAAATGACACGGACATTACTAAAAAATCCAAGTCTTGAAAGTGAAAAAAATGTAGGATTAAAGTGTGTTTTATCCCGTAGTTCTCAAAAAAACACATCCGCTGGTGTAAATATAACAAATCCTCTTAGAAATACAATAAAAGCTGGTATTCAAACCGCCATAATTACAGAAGGTTTTACTCAATGGGATAAACTTTTATCACATCCTGAGGTAGCAGTGGATGCTATTCAAGGAGCTAAATACTTTTATCAAGATATTAAAAATTTACCACCAGATCAGCAAAAACAAGCAATGAAAAAGGTGGCTATACAAGTGACCAAAGAAGTTGGAAAAACCTTTAAAGATGAAGCAATTGAAACGGTAGAAAAAGGGTGTGGAATTGCACGTGATTTATATGAAATGGATTCTGAAACACGCTCTCAATTTTTGAAAGATGTGTGTGTAGGAACAGTTAAAGATCTTAACAATATGAAGCAATCAGTAAAAGAATTGATAGATCTTCCTTTTTCAGATAAAATATCAATTGCAAAGAATATTGGAAATAAAGGTATTGAAAAAGGAAAAACACTATTGGCTGGAGC
The DNA here is from genome assembly GCA_045613285.1 of Alphaproteobacteria bacterium. GTDB lineage: Bacteria > Pseudomonadota > Alphaproteobacteria > CAAHEQ01 > UBA3637 > CALXZG01. The sequence goes on from JAZLAQ010000026.1 coordinate 44,138, forward strand.
TAAAAAGATTTATGATGCAATAACGTCAAGGTAATTAAAAAACGTAATAAATACGGTTTTTATGGTTGAAAGGGACATGTAATGTACGATTCAACTGTTTGATGACATTTTAATAAATTTTTGATGTTATGTTAATAAAAAATAACATTGATTCTACCAAAACTGAAGTAAAAAAACACCCCACCGACAGGCAGGGCGTTTTTTGTTTAGATAATCTTATTTAACAATCCGAGGATTTAATTCGCCGGAAGCATATCTTTTGGCCATATCTGCCAAAGAAATGGCTTTAATCTTGTCCCCATGGCCGGCGGCGCCGAATTCCTGATAACGGGCTTCACAAACAGCCTGCATAGCATCCATTGCCGGTTTTAAATATTTACGCGGATCAAATTCTTCCGGTTTCGTTACATAAACCTTGCGAATAGCACCAGTCATTGCCATACGTAAATCTGTATCTACGTTGACTTTGCGAACACCGTACTTGATGGCTTCTTGAATTTCTTCAACAGGAACACCGTATGTTTGAGGCATTTTACCACCGTATGTGTTGATGATATCTTGTAAATCTTGCGGAACGGAAGAAGAACCGTGCATAACCATGTGAGTGTATGGTAATTTTTCGTGAATCTTTTTGATTGTATCAATAGACAAAATGGCCCCGTCCGGTTTACGTGTGAATTTGTAAGCCCCGTGTGATGTCCCAATGGCAACTGCCAAAGCATCCACATGTGTTTCTTCCACAAAACGAACGGCATCATCCGGATCTGTTAATAATTTAGATTTGTCAATTTCACCATCAAAGCCGTGGCCGTCTTCTTTTTCGCCTTTACCTGTTTCCAAAGAACCGATACAGCCGAGTTCGCCTTCAACGGAAACACCAACAGCGTGGGCAACATCTGTTACTTGCTTTGTAACACAAGCGTTATATTCATGGCTGGCCGGTGTGCCGTCCGGCATTAAAGATCCGTCCATCATAACGGAAGTAAAGCCATTGGTCATAGCTGAGTAGCAAACATTCGGAGTTGGACCATGATCTTGGTGAACACAAATCGGTAATTCCGGATACATTTCAACACCGGCCATCATTAAATGTTTTAAAACGGCGTCATTTGCATAACCGCGAGCCCCTTTGGAGGCTTGAATAATAACAGGGGCGTTTACTTTTTTAGCAGCGGCCAGAATAGCCAAAACCTGCTCCATGTTATTAACGTTAAAAGCCGGAATACCATAGTTGTATTCGGCAGCGTGATCCAGTAATTGTCTTAAAGAAACTAACATATCTTTTCCTTTCTGTTGTTGTTGTTTAAGTGTGTGTGTTTATATCATATCTTGAAACTGAAATCAAGTCTTTTGTTTTTTTGAACAAAACATTTTTGTGATACTTTTTTGACAATTATCTACTTTAAAACGGGTGGACTTGACAGATACCCCTTTTTTATGCTATAAAACATACGTTTTTATTTAGAAAGGATATTTCATGCCAAAACAAATTATTAAAAATCGTTCATTTTTACCCTTGTGGTTTTCACAATTTTTATCTGTTATTAATGACGGTTTTATCCGAACGGTCTTTTTATTCTATGTGTCTTATCAAATGGTAAATGCCGGTAGTATGTTTTTGATCACTTCGGTTATCTTATATGCTTTATGCTTTTGTGGAGCTAGTTTATATGCTGGACAAATTGCAGATAAAATATCTCGTGTTCGCTTTTTGAAATTGGTTCGTTTTGCCGAAATCGGTTTAATGTTGATGGCTTTATTGTTCGTCTTTTTGGATTCCAAATTCTTATTGATTCTGATTTGGGGATGTTTGGGGATAACAATGGCTTGCCTGCGGGTTATTAATAACGCATTATTACCGACAATATTGGATAAAAATCATTTAAACTTCGGGAATATTTGGATGAAATCTTTATCTGTTGTTGGTGCCGGTTTCAGTACGGTGTTACTGATGTTCATTCTGAAATTTGATGCGGCAGCCGATATTATTTGTTTAGTTGCCGTTATTTCAGCCTGTATTAGTTTTGTGGCTACATTGAAAATGAAAGCGGATAAACCAGCCGATGAGGAAGCAACATTTAGTTATAATCCCATTCCGGCATTTTATGAAGTCTTTCAATCTTTAAAACACCAATTTGATAAATGGGCTTACTTGGTTGGTATAGCTTGGTTCTGGATTTTGGGTGGTCTGTTGTTATTTTTCTCTGCCGAGTACGGACATTCTGTTTTAAATGCCCGTTGGTCTGTTGTTTCCTTTTTAAGTGCCGGTGTTTTTACAATTGGTTATGTTGTGGGGGCTTGTGTCTATGCAAAAGCAACCCGAAAGGGAAACCTGTTTTCTTATACCGTTTGGGCCGGATTGGGAATTTCTGTAGTTTTGATTGACTTGATTTTAGCAGGTGGTTCTATCATGAAAAGTTCGGCAGTTAATGTAACCATTCACGATATGTTGGTTGGTGGTCTGGATTACTGGCGGGTTATCATTGATACTTTCTTGTTAGGAGGATTATCTGCTGTTTATATTATCCCATTCTATACAATGATACAAAAGACAACACCCAATCAAATATTGGGTCGGGTTATGGCTTTGAGCAGTGTTATTAATGCTATGGGTATTGTGGCAGCCTTTTTGATTGTCCTGTGTTTTTCGTTATTGTTTATTGATTTATTGAGTATTGTGTTACTGTTTGCTGTTGCCAATATTTTTGTAGCAATTTATATGGTTCGATTGCTACCGATTGAAACCAGAAGACATGTTTTTCGGGTTGTTTTAAAAAAACTGTTTAAGGTTCGTATTGAAGGGTTGGAAAATCTGAAAAAAGTCGGTAAGAAAGCATTGATTGTCACAAATCATACTTCTTATTTGGATGTACTTTTGATTTCAGCTTTCATTGACCGTAAAATTGTTTTTGCCATTAACAACAGGCTGATTGATAAAAGTTTTGTTAAATTTATGACAAATTTGGTTGATGTCCGTCCGATGGATCCGGTCAGTCCTTTTGCTGTGAAAGATATGGTGGAAGAACTGAATAAAGATCAATTGTGTATGATTTTTACAGAAGGTGTCATTGAAGGTGGTAATACCAATATGAAAATCTATGAAGGACCGGCAATGATGGCAGTAAAAAGTAATGCACCGATTGTGCCGATACAGATTACCGGTGCCGGTTATGCAATCTTTTCCCGTATTTTGGGTAAAAAAGCGGATTTCCGTTGGCTTCCTGAAATTTCATTGAAAGTTTTACCGCCGGTACAATTTGATAATTATCCAGAAGATATGCCGACGCGTGAAATTCGTGAGCGGTCCAGCTCTAAACTGTATGATATTATGTCCGACATGGTTTTTGATGCCAGTGAAAAACATAAACCGGTATTTGAAACTTTTATTCATAGTATGCGTATGGTTGGTCGGTTTAAACCGATATTGGAAGATACTGCCCGTAAACCGGTCAAGTTTATGATGGTGTTTTTAAAGTCCTTTATTTTAGGAAAACTGATAAATCGTACTATTCCGGATGAAAAACGGGTTGGAGTTATGATACCGACATCCAATGCCTGTGCAATGGTCTTTTTAGGATTGCATGCTTATGGGAAAGTACCGGCAATGCTCAACTTTACTTCCGGTCCGAAACAGGTTATCGCAACCTGTCAGACTATTGGGTTAAAGACAGTTGTAACGGCTAAAAAAGTTGTGGCTTTGGCTAAGTTAGAAAATTTGGTTGCTGCTTTGGAAGATGCCGGTATACGAATTGCTTATTTGGAAGATATGGCAACAACGTTGACCCTGAAAGATAAGTTGATAGGTATCTGGGAAGCTTTATTCCCATTGCGGGCTTACAAAAAGAATAGTGGTGGACAGGTTAAATCCGATGATCCGGCTGTTATTTTGTTCACATCCGGTTCGGAAGGTTTCCCAAAGGCGGTTTTCCTGTCGCACAATAATTTGATTTCGAATGCCTATCAGGTGCCGGCCCGTATTGATATCCTGCCGTCGGATATTTTCCTGAACGTGTTGCCGATGTTCCATTCTTTTGGTTTGGTTGGTGGCTTTATTTTGCCGATATTGACAGGTGTTAAAACCGTTTTATATCCGACGCCACTTCATTATCGGGTTATTCCGCAATTGTGTGCATCGACAAAAGCAACCATTTTCTTTGGAACGGATACATTCTTGTCCGGTTATGCAAAATGTGCCAATCCATATGACTTTAACAGTTTGCGTTTGGTCGTTGTCGGGGCTGAAAAATTAAAAGAAGAAACCCGCAGAGTCTGGTCTGAAAAATTTGGTGTCCGTGTTCTGGAAGGATATGGGGCAACTGAATGTTCTCCGTTTATTTCGGTCAATACGTTCCTGCATCAGAAAAAAGGTTCTGTTGGTCGTGCTTTACCGCAAATTACTTGCGAATTGAAACCAGTTGAAGGTATTACGGAAGGGCGTGAGTTATGGGTAACCGGTCCAAATGTGATGAAAGGCTATATGCGATATGATAAGCCTATGGAATTGGATCCACCTAAAGATAACTGGTATGATACAGGGGATATCGTTCATGTGGACGAAGACGGATATATCTTTATTAAAGGACGATGTAAGCGTTTTGCTAAAATTGGTGGAGAAATGGTTTCTTTATTGGCTGTGGAAGGTGTAATTACTAAAAAATGGCCTGACTATATTTCCGGTGCCGTCAATATTCCGGATGCTAAAAAGGGGGAACAAATTGTTCTGATTACAACCTGTAAGGATATTACAAGGGATGAAATGATTGCCGCCTTTAAAGCAGCCGGTATTACCGAATTGGGTATACCAAGTCGTGTTATCGTAACCGATACACCACCGATTTTGGGTACAGGTAAGTTTGACTATGTCTCGGCCAAAGAAATGGCATTGAAGGAAGTCAACGGATAAAAATAAAAATCCCTGTATTTTTTACGGGGATTTTTGTTATTATTTTTTAAAGAAAAAAAAGTTGCACAAAATGACAAAATATGGTAAAATAAAAGAATAGTGAGAAGATATGAGACATAAGGGGGATTTATGATTAAAAGAATCATTCACAAATTCAAATCAGGTGAAGCCGGGCGGAGTATGGTAGAGATGCTGGCAGTTTTGGCGATAATAGGTGTATTGACGATAGGTGCGATGGCTGGTTATCGGTATTCGCTTGAAGTGATTATGGCGAACAATATTGTGAATGGTGTGACGGCACGGTCTGTTATAATCGGTCAACAACGCGTGTTGGGACGGCCGTTAAATTTGAAGGAATTTCATCCGAATAGCAGTAAGGACTTAATATACGACCGTTTCGAGGTGGAGGTATATGAAGATTATTATGAAGACGGGACGAACATACAGGCCTTGGAGGTAAGGGATATACCGCAGAATGTTTGTAAGCGGGTTGTAAAGACAGAGTTTCCGGATATGGCGACGGTGGCAGTTAATGATGTTGTGGACGGAGAGTGTGATATACCGGACGGAGATAAGATATGTAGTAGTTTTACGTGTAGTGAAGAGTTTTTGTCCCGGGAATATCATAATACGGTCGCGTTTATTTTTGGTGAAGGTGGATACACAGGGTTTTGTGAGAAACGGACGGATTGTCCGTACCCGATATGTCAAAAATGTCAGGAGGGTGTTTGTGTAGCCAATACCGACCAGGACGGAGAGCCTTGTTCAACGGCAGCTGGACTTTGCTGTATGGATGGTGTATGTATATCGGATGAAAGCTGTGGCTATGAACCATCGGACGGCGAAGAATCTTGTGGAGAGGTCAAGCATGGCGAACAATACAATGATTGCGGATTATGTGACAACGGAACGGTTATCATGGGTGAAGAAATAACGGATCCGTGTGTTCAATGTGATTTGCATACAGATTATAAAAAGACGCCTCGTGCAGATGGAACAGGACAGTCTGACGGAAAATGTTGTGTTGGCGGAGAGTTGAAGTATGATGCAACACACTGTCCGGCGACATGTGAGGGGATGGGAACAGCCTGTCAAGTATGTGACGGCAATACCGGAAATTGGATTTTTAAAGACAACACAAAAACAAAAGTATGCGGAACAGAATGTTGCGGTAGTGAGGGATGTAACAGTCTTGGAACAGGATGTAAAAAGTCATGTGAAGGAACAGGGAATGCCTGTCAAACATGCGATGATACAACGGGTGAATGGGTCTTAAATGATAGTGGTAAGACCAATGTCTGTGGAACAGAATGTTGCGGTAGTGAGGGATGTAACAGTCTTGGAACAGGATGTAAAAAGTCATGTGAAGGAACAGGAAACGCCTGTCAGGTATGTGACGGCAATACCGGAAATTGGGTTTTAAAAGACAATACAAAAACAAAAGTCTGTGGAACAGAATGTTGCGGTAGTGAGGGGTGTAATAGCCTTGGAACAGGATGTAAAAAGGCTTGTACAGGGACAGGTAATATCTGTCAGGTATGTGATGATACAACGGGTGAATGGAAAACTGTTGAGGACGGTTCTAATAAACAAGATGACGGCAGATGTTGTATTGATGGTGCGCTTGCGTATGATGCAGAATTGTGTCCGGCAAAGGACTGTATTTTTGACGGAATAACCTATTACCATGGAGAGAGTATTCGTGCTTGTGGTATATGTGTTGATGGTGAAATTCAGGAAGACACATCCAAAACATCGGTGTGTAAATGTGATAAAACGACTTGGAGGGCAGACCATAGCATGACAGATCCTGCCATCAGACGAGAAGACGGATCATGTTGTGTTGCTGGATATTTTCAACAACACTATGTCATATGTAAAACATGTACCGTAGATGGAAAAACTTATTTACATAATGAAGATATTCCCCCCTGCAAATATTGTTTCGGAGGCCGAGTTTATAAGTATGATTCTAGAAGGCCCGACGGAACATGTTGTGTTGATGGTGAGGTAGTGCTTGATCCGGTTGAAATGACGTATTGGCCACAGTGTATGGCATGTACGTTCAACGGGTATGGCTATGAAAACGGTGCCAGTATTGGTACTTGCGGAAAATGTGTTGATGGTGAAATTCAGGAAGATACATCCAAGGTATCGATGTGTCAAACATGTGATACAAGTACTTGGACGTTGACAAATGTAGCGAATGGCTCAAAACCACAGAGCGATGGCAGATGTTGTGTTGATGGAGAGTTAAAGTATGATGAAGCATGCCCTCCTGTTGGTGGGGATGGTGAAGAAGATAAGTGTCCAGAAAGTGCAACATTTGTTGGTGGTACCTGTTGTGTGGGACATCGCTATTGGTCTGATACTTATGATAAATGGATAGAATCTAGTGGCGTTGATGCGGTTTGCCGTTGTGTAGGAGAAGTAGGAAATGTTATTTATGATAGGGAGGCAGAATTCTGCTTTAAATGTTTTTCAACAGAGTATTCGGGTGCAGGCACCTGTCCTGTAGGAAAGTACATGATAGATTACGATGAATGCATAGCTGAAGATAAAATTGGACTTGTAAGAGAGTGTTGTGCTGTAGTTGGAGGAGAATTCTGTGAGCCGGCTGGTATATGTCTATTAAAAGATCATGTGTGTTGCGAAAATGGCTCTGTAGCCTTGAAATCAGTTGGATGCCCCTTACTTTGATTAAGTGATATTCCCGCACAGGTGTTAATAGATTACTTCGTCGCTTTGCTCCTCGTAATGACGGTTGAATCATCGTCATTGCGAACGTAGTGAAGCAATCTGTTGAGAGATTGCCACGGGCTGATTCCCTTGCAATGACGGGAAATGTCAAGAGATTACTTCGTCGCTTTGCTCCTCGTAATGACGGTTGAATCATCGTCATTGCGAACGCAGTGAAGCAATCTGTTGAGAGATTGCCACGGGCTGATGTCCTCGCAATGACAGAAAATATCAAGAGATTACTTTGTCGCTCTGTTCCTCGTAATGACGGTTGAATCATCGTCATTGCGAACGCAGTGAAGCAATCTGTTGAGAGATTGCCACGGGCTGATGCCCTTGCAATGACGGGAAATATCAAGAGATTACTTCGTCGCTTTGCTCCTCGTAATGACAGGAGAGGGGCGGGATGACAGAGAAAAAAAGGAAGGGACAAAAGAAGAGATAGATCGAAAATAGCAGACGGGGGTAGATGATATTTCAACTTGGATATCATCTTCCATACCTTACATTTATACTATCTTAAACGATATTTTTCCTTTTTAAATTGTTAGTGAGCAGATATAAATTACCGGTAGCTAAGATTTCTTGGGTACCGGTTTAAATAATTTATTGTATTTTATTTATTTTATTGATAGGTCTAAAGGTCTGTTCCCAGTTGTTCCCCGCCCAAAATATGAGCATGTAGGTGCGGGACTTCCTGACCGGAATCTTTACCTGTATTGAACACAATACGGTATCCGGTTTCGGCAACACCCAAAATTTCAGCAGTCTTTAATACAGCACGGGAATAACCGGCAATTTCGTCGTCTGTTGAATGATTGACAAAATCATTGTAATCAACAAACATTCCCTTGCAAATGACCAAAGCATGAATTTTGGCTTTGGGTTTGATGTCATAAAAAGCCAGTGCATAATCATCTTCATAAATCTTATTGCAAGGAATTTCTCCACGTAAGATTCGCGCAAAAATATTGTCCGCATTATATTCCATAAATTTTCTCCATAAAAAAATGTTGCTCTTTTTAAATTCTTTTGCTAGAATATCAGGAAAAAATAAGGAGTGCAATAAAAAAATAAAATGAAAATTAAAATTTTATGTTTTATCGGTGCGTTTTTTGGGTTTGTCGGTATGGTCAAAGCTGACTTGTATGACGTGCAGGGGGTTCCTGTATCGGCCGAGCTTGATTCGCCCAATGAAGCACGAGAAATGGCAATTGCTAACGGGCAGGTTGATGCTTTCTGGAAACTGATGCAAAAAATGATTTCTGAATCTGATTTACAGTACGTCCCAATGATGGATTCGGAAAAAGTATTGAACTTGGTTCAAAATGTGTCTTTGTCCGATGAAAAAGCAACAGCAACTAAATATATGGCAACTTTAGATGTACGGTTTAAGCCGACTGCCGTTCAGGATTTTTTATCACAAAACAGGATTCCTTTTTTAATACAGGATTTAACACCGACGGTTCTAATACCTATTTTTCAAAAGGATGGAGAAATATTCCTTTTGGATGATAATAATCCGGTCTATCAATTCTTGAAAGAAAGGGAATTGTCTGGTGCTGTTTGGGATGTTATTGTGCCGACCGGTGATTTGGAAGAAATGATGCTTGCACGTCAAATTTGGACGGGTGGCGATATGTCGGCTTGGGATGTATTTGCCCGCAGGTATAATCGTAAACGGGTCGTTTTGATGACGGTTGTTCAGCGTGGCCCTTATGTGACAGTTAAGGTTTTAGGTCCCGCCGTTCAGGATATGCCGGCTGAACAGACATTTGATATAATGCTTCCTTTTGGTGATATTACGGCGGAAATGGACAATATTTGGAAACAGGTTGTTTCATTACAGGAAAATGCTTGGCGAATGGTTCAGACAAATGATTTTAGTACACCTCAAACTTTTTGGGTTAGTGTTCCCATTTCTGATTTATCCGAATGGGTTTTATTACAGGAAAAAATAAAACAAGCAGATTTCTTGTCCGGCTTTGATGTTCGTGGTTTTCAGCCTAACGATGTCCTGATAGTCTTGCAGTACAAGGGTGGTGGGGAACAGTTAAATGAAAAATTAAAAACGATCGGATTGACTTTGACAGAACCAAAAAATGGTAATTTGTGGGAATTGTCAGTGTATGTTGCTGAAGAGGAAGGAGTCTAAGGATGAAGTCTTATTTAACAAGAACAAATATCTTTTTATTGTTTGTTTGTTTATGTGTTATTTGTTTTATCGGTGCTGTTCAGGCGATTTTACTACCGTTTGTGTTATCTTTTATATTGGCATATATTTTACATCCTTTGTCGGCAAAATTGGAAAAATGTCGTATTAGTCAAGGATTTTCCAGCCTGTTGGTGACTTTTGGTTTTTGCTGCTTGGTTGTAATGGTTTTCTTAATCGTTGTGCCGATTTTACAGGCTCAAGTTGTTGATTTTATGCGTCGTATTCCGCAGTTTTCATCTTCTGTCTGGGATTATTTAAAGGGGGTTATTTCCTATACAAAAGAAAATATTACATCGGAACAAATGTCTGAATTATCTGTTGCTGTTCGGGATTCCGTCGTTAATGTTTTAATGGCGATTGGGGCCGGGCTCAGTCAGATTTTATCCAGCGGTATTGCTATCTTTAATGTATTGGCTTTGATTGTGATTACGCCGGTGGTATTGTTTTACATCCTTCGGGATTGGGGAAAAATACAACGACAGGTTAAGAGCGTTATTCCAAAAGATAAAGAGGACCTAGTACAATCCGTCTGGAAAGAAATTAATAACACATTATCTGGATTTATTCGAGGGCAGGCTATGGTTTGTCTGCTTTTAGGTATTTTTTACGGTATTGGCTTGTCGGCAGTTGGTTTAGATTTTGGTATGTTGGTTGGTTTATTGGCCGGTGTTTTGTCTTTTGTGCCATATTTTGGTTTTGGAACCGGATTGGTTTTAAGTGTGTTTTTGGCTTTAATGCAAAACTTTACCATGGGACAATGGGGGGGATTGGCTGCTATATTTATTGTTGGTCAGGTTTTGGAAAGTTATATTCTAACGCCTTATCTGGTTGGAGATAAAGTCGGTTTACATCCTGTTTGGGTTATTTTTGCTTTGTTGGCTGGTGGTGTATTAGCAGGGTTTATCGGTATTTTGATTGCCGTTCCGACTGCCGGTGTGATTGGTGTTTTGTTGCGTCGTTTCTTAAAATGGTACCGGACAACTGATTTTTATCTGGGGACAGGAAAGGTAAAAAAATGATGGATTTTGTTCAACTGCCTTTGGCACTTTCTTACCGAAAAGCCTTTGGTCGTTCGGACTTTATCGTTGCTCCTTGTAATCGGGAGGCTGTTTCTTGGATAGATAGATGGCCCTCTTGGCCGTTTCCTGCTGTATTAATTTATGGAGAAAAAGGTTCTGGAAAATCTCATCTAGCTGGTATTTTTTCGGAATATCGGATAGAAGCTTCGGAATTGACGGATGATTTTTTTCCTTATTTTCAAAAAAAAATCGTTGTGGAAAATTTGGAAAATCTGAACAGTGAAATAGCTTTATTTCATTTGTTTAATTTTGTTCGGGATTTGGGTGGTTCGTTGCTGATGACGGCTAATCAGGTTCCAGATTTTCGTTTGCCTGATTTACGTTCGCGAATGATGGCAGTGCCAAAGGCTGCTATTGTTTTGCCGGATGAAAAATTTGTGGCAGAAGTTTTAAAGCGTGCTTTTCAAGAAAGACATATATTGGTAGACGAATCTGTCTTATCTTATGCTGTTACGCATATGGCACGTTCTTTTAAAATGATACAGGACGTTATTCAAACAGCAGATGAACTTTCTTTGTCGGAAGGGCGAAAAATAACTATACCGGTTATTAAGGAAACATTAAAAAGGATAGGGGGATATTAAATGAAATTTATGGTTGTGCTCAAATCATTTTTTTGGTTGGGGTTAGGTGTGTTTTTAGCTGTTTCCTGTTGGTCTTATAATATTTCTGATTCTTCTTGGAATACGGCAGGTATTCAGAACAAAAATATTTTTGGGAGCGTTGGTTCTATAACAGCTGATTTGATGTGGCAGTTTTTAGGCTGGATGACAGTCTTGGTTATTTTTTCTTGCTTCTTATGGTCTTTTCACAGTATTAAAAACAAAGTTATTCGATATAAAAAAACGGTTTTGGTTTTAGCGATTTTATTGGGAAGTTGGCTGTCAGTTTCGTTCCCTGTTGACGGTACGCGTTACTTTCCTGTCGGAAAAGGTGGTTATATCGGTTTGTTCTTGGGTAGTTGGGGTGTTTTTTCTCAAGGTTGGATACGATTTATATTGTGGTTAATTTGGTGTGTATTGATTATTTATGTGTTGGCTTTACCCGTTCGGTGGAGTGGTAGGGTTGCCTTTAAAATGATTCGTTTGTCGTTTAAAGGAATGAAATTTTTATTGTCGGAAATGTTGAAAGTATTCCCCTTTATGCGACGGATGAAACCCGTTATTCAAAAGGCTGAGCAAGTTGTTGAACCACTGAAAAAAATAAGAATTAAAAAAGAAAAAAAAGAGGTCAAAACTTCGGTTAAAAAAGTCCCTGAACCGACGCAAGTTAATCGATTCCAATTACCTAGTGAAGATTTATTGGCACCAGCAAAAACAATGGGGGCTACGATATCTCGAGAGGCAATCGCAACAAATTCTCGGGCATTGGAAGTTGTTTTGTCACAATTTGGTATTAGCGGTAAGATTGTCGGGGCTCAACCCGGTCCGGTTGTAACCTTATATGAATTTGAACCGGCATCAGGTATCAAAACGGCCCGTGTTATTGCTTTATCTGATGATATTGCCCGTGAAATGAAGGCTTTGTCAGTTCGTATTTCTGTTATTCCAGGCTCTAATGTTATAGGGATTGAAATGCCAAATTCAAAGCGGGATACGGTTTATATTCGTGAGTTAGTCGAATCGGATAAGTTTAAAGCCCATACCGGTGCTTTGCCTTTGATATTGGGTAAAGATATCGGTGGTGGGGTTACATATGCTGATTTGTCCAAGATGCCACACTTGTTAGTAGCTGGGACAACAGGTTCCGGTAAATCTGTAGCTATCAATACGATGATTTTATCATTACTTTATCGGTTTACACCGGCAGAATGTCGGTTGATTTTGGTTGATCCGAAAATGGTTGAATTATCTGTTTACAATAATATTCCACACTTATTGACACCGGTCGTAACAGAAGCTCCAAAAGCCGTTGTGGCTTTGAAATGGGCTGTTCGGGAAATGGAAGATCGTTATCGATCTATGAGTCAATTAGGTGTTCGAAATATTGATGGCTATAATCAAAAGTTATTGCAGGCTGCTCGTAGCGGGCAGGTTTTGAAACGACGTGTTCAAACCGGTTTTGATCCGCAAACGGGAAAACCGATTATTGAAGAACAGGTTCTTGATTTAACTCCTATTCCTTATATTGTTATGATTGTGGATGAAATGTCGGATTTAATGGGGCAATGTGGTAAAGAAGCTGAACCTCCGATTTTGCGATTGGCACAAATGGCACGTGCTGTTGGTATTCACTTGATATTGGCAACGCAACGACCCAGTGTTGATGTTATTACAGGTTTGATTAAAGCAAACTTCCCGACAAGAATATCCTTCCAAGTAACTAATAAGATAGACAGTCGGACAATTTTAGATGAACAAGGAGCTGAACGTTTATTAGGACGGGGGGATATGCTTTATCGTCCCGCAGGTTCAAATCCGATACGATTGCATGGGCCTTTTGTCAGTGATGAGGAAGTGGAAAAAGTGGTTAATTTCTGGCGTAATCAAGGGGAACCCGAATATGTGGATGCCGTTATTACCGACATCGATTCTGGTGGTGGTTTGTCTGCTCCATCCGGTCAAGGTGATGTCGGTGGTGAAAGTGGTGATTTATACGATAAAGCCGTGGCCATAATTTTGAGGGATAAAAAAGTGTCCACCAGTTATGTTCAACGTCAGTTACGTATCGGATATAATAGGGCGGCCGATCTGATTGATAGAATGGAAAGCGAAGGGATTATTTCTAAACCTAATATTGCCGGTAAGCGTGAAATTTTAGTCCCGACTGATAATGCTTAGCTAAACAGGAAAATACTTTTATACAGAAGAGGAATTGAAATGAAAAAAATTATTTTATTTATTGGGTTGATTTTATCTTTTTCAGCTGAAGCTGTTTTAGAAACATCTGTGGATACGCCATATAACAGAAATATTTTGGAAAAAGTTGAAAAGTCGTATAACCAAATGAAAACAATAACGGCACAATTTGCACAATTTAATTCGAAGACGGAAGATGATTTACAAACAGGTGTTTTATATTTAAAACGCCCAGGTCAGTTGCGATTGGTCTATGAAAAGGGATCCCCTTTAGAGTTTTATGCAACGGATGGATTTTTAATTTATCATGACAAAGAATCCAAAGAAGTCAGCTATTTTGAATTATCGCAGACCCCTGTTGAACTTATCTTAAAAAAAGAATTAAAATTTGATGATCCGGCTTTTGTTGTAACTGATGTTCAAGATGTTTTGGATGAATACTATGTAACCGCCCATAAAAAAGATGCTAAAGAATTGGGGAGTCTGACTTTGGTTATTGATAAAGAAACATTACAATTAAAACAATGGGAAATATTAGATATGCAAGGAATAAAATCAACAGTTTCATTATTTGATATTGAAATCAATAAACCTGTTGACAATTCGCTTTTTATTTTTTACAATCCTTATCAGGAATAGGAGGTTTATGATGAAAAAAACAGTTTTTTTGATTTTGGCTATGTTGTTATTACAATCAAGTGCTTATGCACAGAAAACGGCTAAAAAAGCAGTGGCCAATACCCCAAGTGTTTGTATCTATACACCTATGCAAAAATTGATCCGTGATGCCAGAAATGCTGATCAGATTTTTGAATTGATAAAAGGTGAATATCAACTTCAAGATGATACAATCACATGTGGTGGTTCTCTAGTACAATTGGCTGTTCGACGGGGGATCCCTCAAATTTTATATGCAATCGGTGTTCAGGATAATGAACGTTTGAATCAGGATGTTTCTTTGAAAGGTTTTTCTATTCCTGGGGCTCCGGATGAAATTCCGGCTATTTTATTTGCCGCTTATTATGCCCCATCCGCAGAAATTTTTAAAGTATTTATGGATTTAAAGGCCGATATGACAAAACGGGATTCTTTGGGGCATGATATTTTGTGGTATCTGGATAAAAACCCGGTTTTACGGCAGACGGAATTGGAAGATAAAATCCGTTTCATGTTGCCGACTTTATCTTTCGAAAAACTGCAAGAAAGAATACAAGTGGCTAAACCTGTTCCAGTACAGAAGTTGGATGATAAATTGGGGGCTGATACGGAAACAGGTGTCGATTTTGAACAGCAGATACAGGATAGTACCCTTAGTCTTTAATTAGACGGTAACCGGTTGGTGTACTTTCAATCAGAAAATTTGAATGGTCTCCGACCTTTTGTCGTAGTGTGTATATGTGGCTTTCTACTGTATGTGTTTCTAAATCCGGTTTATAATTCCAAACAATGGTTAGTAAATCTTCCTTGGATACGGCGTTGGGAAAAGAATCAGCCAACGTTTTTAGTAATTGATTTTCTTTTTCAGTTAGTGCAATATTATTCTGGTTTTTTTTTACGGTTAAAAGTCTTTTGTTTTCCTGAAAAATAAAATAAGTGTTTTCAAAGGTAATTGTTTTTTCTGCCGTTATTAAAAATGGTCGTATTTCTTGTATCAGTTTTTGCGGATGAACGGGAATTTGAATAACTTTGCAAGATAATGGAAATTTAATGCCTAATGATATAACTGGAATTTTTACGTCTTTCCATGAATCTGGTAAGGGTTCTGTTGTTAGAATGAGCCGATAATTTTGTTTTTCGGAAAAATCTTCTGCCTTAAATTCGGATAAAATGCCAATAAGAGTGTTTTTTAAAATATTATTTTGTGTGATTATGCCAATCATTTGTTGCCTTTTTTTAAAAGTTGTTTTACAATATCTGTTAGTTAAAAAATTATAAAGGATATTTTATGAAGTTATTTATTATCTTATACCGCATTTTAATGCTTTTGGCAATGCCTTTTATTTATATTTGGTTATTTATTCGGAAGAAAAAAGGAAAAGAAGATAAAAAAAGGTTTAATGAGCGGCTGGGAAAAAATTTGCCTCCTCGCCCATCGGGAAAATTGATTTGGATGCATGGGGCTAGTGTTGGGGAATGCTTGTCTATGCAACCGCTGATTAAGCAGATATTATCAAAAAATAAAGATGTTCATATTATGGTTACATCCGGAACGGTAACTTCTGCCGAATTGATGGCTAAGCGTTTACCTGAAAGAGCTTTTCATGTTTATATACCGGTTGATTTTTCACGTTTTGCCAAGCGTTTTGTTTCTCATTTTAAGCCTGATGCCGTTTTATGGTTTGAATCAGAATTTTGGCCAAATATTTTGTTTGAAATTAATCAGGCCGGTCATCCTTTGGTTCTGTTGAATGGTCGTATTTCGGATAACTCATTCAGAAGGTGGAAAAAATTTACATGGGTTATTCGTTTTATTCTGGGGCAATTTACACTGGTTTTCGGGCAGACAAAGGAAGATGCCAGAAGATTACAGATATTAGGGGCAAAAGAAGCTGTCTGTGTCGGTAATTTAAAATGTGCGGCTCCACCAGCACCGTTTGATGATGATGATTTAAAGGATTTACTGCGCCAAATAGGAAAACGTCCTTGTTGGATAGGGGGTAGTACACATCCGGATGAAGAATCTCAAATGGCAGATATTCATTTAAAAGTAATGGAAAAATTCCCTGATTTATTGACGATATCTGCCCCCCGCCATCCGAATCGGCGGACGGAAATCTGTCAGGCATTCCAAAAACGGGGATTGTCTGTTGCCGTTCGGACGCAAAATGAAAAGATAACACCAGAAACACAGGTATATCTGGCTGATACGTTAGGGGAGATGGGATTAATTTATCGGTTGGCACCAATTGTTTTTGTGGGCGGTTCTTTAATTAAGTTTGGCGGCCAAAATATGTTAGAGCCTATGCGATTGGGACGAAGTGTTTTGATTGGTCCGCATGCCTTTAATTTTCGGGAAATTGTAGCAACAGGAAAAGAAAAACAGGCTCTGATTGAAGTGGTAGACAAAAATGAAATGGCAGAAAAAATACTGTTTTATCTTTCTCATCCCGAAGAAATGGTCGTTTTAGGAGCTCGAGCAGAGGAATTGGCTTGCTCTGAAATGGCGGTTTTAGAGCGAGTCTATGATGCCTTGTCAGAAAGGAGTTTTGTATGAAAACACCTGATTTTTGGTATAAGAAAAAGTCTTTTTTAAGTCGCCTGTTAAAACCAATTGGTAAAATTTATGGTTGGACAGTAGCCCGCAGATTTAAAAAAACAAAGCCATATCAAACAGACATTCCTGTTATCTGTGTTGGAAATTTATCTGTTGGTGGTACAGGGAAAACACCTGTTTGTCTAGCGTTAGGTAAGATTTTACAGGAAAAAGGAATCCGTTTCTTTTTTCTAAATCATGGATATAAGGCTCAAAAAAAAGGAGTTATTGTCGATACGCATCAAATGACATCTGTGGATGTTGGCGATGAAGCATTATTGATGGCAGAAAATGCACCGACGGTTGTGGATAATCATCGGGCAAGGGGGGCACAGATTGCCTTACGACACAAGGCTGAAGCCATTATTATGGATGATGGTTTCCAAAATCCCAGTTTAATTAAAACACTTTCTTTTGTTGTTGTGGATGGTAAAACAGGTTTTGGTAATGGTGAAATGATACCGGCCGGACCATTACGGGAGCCTGTAGAAAAAGGGTTGTTGCGGGCAGATGCTGTTATTATTGTCGGGGAAGATAAAACGAATATTTATCAGGATATTCAAAAAATAGATAATGAATTACCTATCTTTATGGGACATTTTGAACCGGATAAGCGAACAATATCATCTTTGGTTGGAAAAAATATTATTGCCTTTGCCGGTATCGGGCAACCGAATAAGTTTTTTGATATGCTGACCGAAAAAGGGATAAATATTGTTAAGAAAGTTTCTTTCCCGGATCATTATTCATACACTCGTTTTGATATTGAACAGTTGATGAATGATGCAGGGGGATTACCTCTTGTTACGACAACAAAAGATTTTGTTAAAGTTCCGGTGGATATGCGTTCGGGGGTTCGAGTTATATCTGGTGAATTTATCTTTGATAAACCGGAAGAAATTGAAAATTTAATACAGGGGATTTTATAAATATGGTACACCATGATGATACAATTCGCCAGTCTGAAAGAACTTTTTTTCAACGTTTTTTTACAGATCCTTTGACGGCTTTTTTTGCTTATCTTTTTTGGCTTATTTTTAAAATATTACCGGTTAGGGTTGCTTCATTGATTGGTGCCTGTTTAGGGCGTTTTGTCGGTTTTTTGGCTGTTCGTCGGAATCATATCGCGTTAATCAATTTAAAGGTGGCTTTTCCGGATAAAACAGATGCAGAGCGTACTGAAATTTTAAAAAAGATGTGGAAACATTGGGGACGATTTTATGCGGAAATGCCTCATTCTAAACAATTATATAAACAGGCAACTGTAGTCGGTTTAGATAACCTAAAAAAGGCATCTGCTACTGGTAAAGGTGGCTTTGTGTGTTCTGCTCATTTGGGCAATTGGGAGTTAGCCGTATCACAACCTTTATTTGATGATTTTTACCTCAATCCGGTATATCGGCGCGCAAATAATCCTTGGCTGGATAAGTTGATGTTCCAAAGGCGAAAGGGAGTCCTTATTCCTAAAGGACAAGCAGGTGCCAGAAAAATATTGGAAGTTTTGCGAAATAAGGGATTTATTGTTATGTTATGTGACCAAAAATTACGGGAAGGTTTATCTGTTCCGTTTTTTGGGAAGCCTGCAATGACGCCATCGGCTATTGCAAATTTAGCTCTTAAATTTAAAGTGCCTATTATTATGGCACGTTCCGTTCGACAACCAGATGGACATTTTTTAGTGGAAGTATCTAAACCATTGTCATTACCGACAGAAAAAGATAATGAAGTAGCAGTTTACCAGATAATGCTGACAATCAATCAAATTTATGAAAAATGGATACGAGAAAATCCTGAACAGTGGTTGTGGATACATCGTCGATTTGACAAGTCAGATTATTGAAGTTTAACTGCGTTTATGTTCAGTTAATTCTTGCTTCAATTGTTTTGTCAGCTTTTTAATATAGCTGGCATGTTCCATCCGATAAGCAGAATCACGTTCACAACCAGGGAAAATATAAAGAGTTTCTCCATGCGTAATATAAGGGACACGCCATGCTTTTTGGTGGAAGGTTGTTTTGAATGCTGGTGCAGAATAATGGTGTTCTTTCATTTCCCGATGTTGTTTTTCTTGTATTTCAGGTGAGTATGGATCAGGGAAAGTTTGAATTTCTTGTTTTAATACGGATAAATAATTTTCATCTTTCCAGTAAGGATCATGACCACGATATTTTACAGTCCATTCTTTTTTAGCAACAACAGTGGCAGTTTCTTTTTTAATTTCTGTTTTTTCTTGTGGTGTAACAGGTGTTTTCTTTTCCTCAGAAGATTGTTTAACGTATTCGGCAAAAATTCCCTGTTTTTTTAAGATTTGTTCAATCTGTGGTATTTTAGCTGTTAGGTATTTTAAAAATTTTAAATCACCGTTGACATACTCCAAGGGGGTTTTCCCGTCATTATCTTTTATTTGACAGCAGCTTAAAAACGCTTCTGTCAGAAATTTTAAATCTTTACGAAATAAGGATTTTTCTTTATTTTTACAAACATAATGCCATAATGTTTTACCACAGTCATCTTGTTGATTTGATAGTAAAAGACCTGTTTTTTTATTTATTAAACAAGGGGGATTTTGTGTATTAAGAACATCTTTTCCGTAAAAGAAAGATAAAATTGAAATAAAATCATTATTCTGGGCAAATTGATTTAATACTTTATTTTTTCGGATAAAGTATGATCTAAAAGAAGGTGATTCAATAAAAGATTTGACAGAATGATATAATGTGTCATCATTTCCTTTTCTTTGGAATGAATTGATAAAAGCATACGCTTGTTGTGGTTGATCGGAAAAATATCCTTTTAAATCTGAAAAGCAAGGGATTTCTGATGAAAAAAGCATATCTTTTTTTGCAAACAGGAAATTATTTTTTTTCTGCAAAATAGCCTGTTTAATAATTTGAGATAAATCATCATTGTTTAATAATCCTTTGCGGTATAATCCCCAAACAACACTATTTTGATTACTGTCTTTTAAATCAAAGAGTTTATTCCAATCATGCGATAATAAAGTTAGTTGAATGATAGATTTATATTCTTCATCGGAAAATTTTAAAGCCTTCAGCCTACCCCAGAAAAGAGGATATATGTGCTTTAAAAAGGATGCCAGTTCTTTTTTTAAAATAGGAGATCTCGCTTGTGTCAGTAAAGCTTTGATCTTTTGCATATCGTATATTTCTTCGTTGTTTTTAAGTCCTTCATTCAGAACACTATTGATAAATAGTACCAGGACATTAGATATATCAGCTTGTTTTTTAGCAGGTAATTTTTCAATAACACGAATAAAAGCAATCAGATTTTGCTCTGAATTATTTTTATGCATGGCATTGGACCCCATTGCTAAAAGCATATTATGGTTTAGATCATTAACAGGAATTGTTGAACGTAAGGTAGAAGCAAATAAATTGTTGTGTAAAATAAAGTCATAGCCTATGGGTGTTTTTATGGATTTATCCTGCTCGGATAAAATAGAAGTCTGTATTAAAAAATCATTTCTTTTTTCTAACCAACAGTTAAATATGGAAATGTCACGCTTAAAAACATCCATTGCATATTGCGTTAATAATGGACTTCCTTTAGCAAAACAGTTATCGAAAAAAGGGGTGTTAAATAACATCTTTTTGGCTAACGTATCATTACCATAGCCTTGTAAAAAGGATAATAGAGTTTTTTCATCCTTATTGTCAATTTGTTGAAGTTGTGGATTACAAACACGGTTAACAGCTGGGAATAATTGTTGTCTGTATTGCCGAAGAGTCTTAAAAAACTTGATAATATCTTGTTCAGTATTTGTTTTTTTAGGAGGATGTTTTTTATCTAGAATAATTTTTAATAAATCAAAAAACAATTTCTGGGTTTTAGAATCAATATGTTCAATCATATCAATGACTGAATCATCCATTTCATTCATAAATTTATTCCATTCTCTTTGCCAATTTATTTCAAATTGAATGGTTGAACTTAAATCATTTTTCTTAAATAAATTATTCTGTTTAGGTGTTAAACTAAACCATGAATTAAACATATACAATATTCCTTTCTATCTTTCCCGATAGGCTAGAGTATATCGTAAAAATGAAATTTTGTCAAGTTTTATTTCATTTCTTTAATTGTTTCAGAATATTATTCGAACATTAGTCTAATTTAAGCCCTGTTTTATCAGCAGATATTGTAATGGTTGAACCTTCTTGTATTTGTCCGGATAACAGTAAAACAGCTAATTTATTTTCTAGTTCTTGTTGGATAAGGCGTTTGAGCGGTCTGGCTCCGAATTCTGAATCATAACCGTTTTCGACAAGCCAGTCTTTTGCTTTATCTGTTAAGTTCAGGCTAATGTGATGTTCGTCCAGTCTTTTTTGAAGACGAGACAGTTGGATATCCGTTATTTGACGAATATCTTCTTTCTTTAACGGATGAAACTTGATAATTTCATCCAACCGATTTAAAAATTCCGGTTTAAAAAAGGTTTTCAGTTTTGTTATAATATCTTTTTCTTTTTCATCCACAATTAAATTGGATGTTAAAATAATAAAGGTATTTTTAAAATCTACAATCCGACCTTTACTATCTGTTAAACGGCCATCGTCCAAAATTTGTAGTAAGACATTAAAAATATCCGGATGAGCTTTTTCCACTTCGTCAAACAGGATGACCTGATAAGGGCGACGACGGACAGCCTCTGTTAAAACACCACCTTCGTCATAACCGACATATCCCGGAGGCGCCCCAATTAAACGGGCAACAGCATGTTTTTCCATATATTCTGACATATCTATACGAATATAGGCACTTTCTTCATCAAACAGGAAGTTTGCTAATGCTTTTGCTAATTCTGTTTTACCAACACCGGTTGGACCTAAAAACAAAAAAGAACCAATCGGACGATTAGGGTCTTTTAATCCGGCACGTGATCGGCGGACGGCATTTGCAACAGCGGTAATAGCTTGGTTTTGGCCAACAACGCGTTCGGCAATTTTTGTTTCAATTTGAAGTAATTTTTCCCGTTCTGAACTCATCAGTTTATCTACCGGGATTCCGGTCCATTTTGATACGACACCAGCAATCAAATCCGGTGTTACGATTTCATGTGCAGAATGTTGTTGATTGATTTTATCTAATTCAGACAATCTGTTTTGCATGTCAGGAATGTCTTTATATTGTAGACGACCGGCTAAATCATAATTGCCTTCACGGAAAGCTTTGTCAATTTCAATTTTGGCATTATCAATTTTTTCCCGTATCGTATTGGCCTCTTTTACGGAGTTTTTAGCAGTCATCCACTTGGCAGACATGTCGGCAGATTCTTTTTCCATAACAGGTATTTTATCCTCAATTTGTTTCAGACGTTCCTGTGATGCTTTATCTTTTTCTTTTTTCAGAGCTTCACGTTCTATTTTTAACTGTAATAATTTTCTATCTAATTCATCCAATGCTTCAGGTTTTGAGTCCAAAGCCATTTTTAGTTTACTGGCGGCTTCATCAATTAAATCAATTGCTTTGTCTGGTAAAAAGCGGTCGGCAATATACCGATTTGACATAACAGCAGCCGATACCAAAGCCGCATCTGATATACGAACACCATGATGAATTTCATATTTTTCTTTGATACCACGCAGGATAGATATAGTATCTTCTACATTTGGTTCATTAATATAAACCGGTTGAAATCGACGGGCAAAGGCAGTGTCTTTTTCAATATATTTTTGATATTCCTTTAATGTTGTCGCTCCGATGCAATGCAGTTCTCCTCGTGCTAAAGCCGGCTTTAACAAATTAGATGCATCCATAGACCCTTCATTGGCACCAGCCCCGATAACGGTGTGCATTTCATCAATAAACAGGATGACTTCACCATTTGAAGAAGACACTTCCTGTAAAACAGCCTTAAATCGTTCTTCAAATTCGCCTCGATATTTTGCACCGGCAATCAAAGCTCCCATATCCAGACTCATCAGGCGTTTATGGGATAAACTTTCCGGTACATCGCCGTGAATAATACGCAGAGCCAATCCTTCTACAATGGCTGTTTTACCAACGCCAGGTTCTCCGATTAAGATAGGATTGTTTTTTGTTCGACGGGAAAGGACCTGAATTGTGTGGCGGATTTCTTCATCACGACCGATAACGGGATCTAATTTTCCCTGACGGGCCCGTTCGGTAAAATCAACGGCGAAACGTTTTAATGCTTCAAAGTTATCTTCGGCTGATGGTGATTCGGCTGTTCTACCTTGACGCATTTTATTGATGACTTCATTTAATTTTTTTAAATCAACATCATAGTTTTTTTCGGTCAATAAAGCTTGTAAAATACGTTCTACCGTTACATAGGAATCTTTAGATTTTTTTGCAATTTGTTCTGCTAAATCAATGACTTTTAGAAAGTCTTGTGAAGCAGAAACCTGAACGGAAGAACCTGAAACTTTTGGTAGTTTTCCTAAATCCTCATTGACTTGAGTTGAAATTTTTTCAACATCAATTCCAGTTTGTGTCAGTAATTGTGTGGCTAATCCTTGTCGGTCATCCAACAGAACACGTAATAGGTGTGTTGGTGTTAGGTAGGGATTACTTTCCCGAACGGCTAAGTTCTGTGCTGATTGTAAAAAGCCTTTTGCTCTGTCTGTTAATTTTTCTAAGTCCATATTTTTACCTCGCTGGTAAAGACATAATTATTTATTCTGAAATTTTCAAGAGATTATTAAAAAAATATACGAAAGGGATCTTTGAAATATTTTAAATCATTTTAAAAAAGTCAAAAAAATAGGTTCAAAAATGTCAAATAAAAAGTGGAAATACAAAAAATTGACATAATTATTTTAAATCGTATATCATATTGATTTTAAATAATATTTATTTGCATAAAAATCTGTTTATATGCAATATTTATCGTATTTTTAACTTGACTTTTTTCTTGTTTTTATGTAAAATACCGAAAATTTTTGAAAGGTAATACGATGAAGTCAATGAAGTTAAAACAAAAGAAAATATTGGTAAATACTGTTATTGGGGTCAGTTTGATTGCCGTCGGTTTTTTTCTGAACGGTTGGTTGTCTCCTAAAACATCAGGTAGTATGCCTATGTTTAAAGATATTTCTGTTTCCGTACAATCACTTGAAAGAGAAGATTTGACGGATAAAAAGAAATTTATTGCAGTGGTTGAGGCTATTAATAGTGTTGATATAGTTCCGCAGGTTTCAGGATATATTGAAGAAGTTCGTTTTAAAGACGGTTCTTATGTAAACGAAGGTGATGTCCTGTTTGTTATTGAACAAAATAAATTCCAAGCAAATGTCAATGTTGCTGAAGCTAATTTGGAAAAAGCTAAGTCGGATTTAGAACAGATTTCAAGTGATTTTAAACGACAAGAAAAATTGTATAAAGAACGCATTATTCCTAAAGCAGATTTGGAAATTGCCGAAAATAAACTTAATCAGGCAAAAGCAAATATTAAACAAGCCGAGGCTAATTTAAATTTAGCTCAAATCAATCTGGGATATTCTGAAATTAAAGCACCAATTAGCGGTTATATCGGGAAGGCATTGATTACAAAAGGAAACTATGTCAGTCCTTCAATTAAAAGTTTGGCCAAGATTGTCCAAATGGATCCGATACGGGTTGTTTTTTCCGTTTCTGATAAAGAACGCATTACTTTTTTAAAGGATATCCATACCGAACAGACAAATGTTAAATTTGAAATTGTTTATCCTGATGGTAAAACGGAAGAGATACAGGCCGAACAGTTCTTTTCGGATAATGAAATAAATCCGGAAACAGCTACGTTGGCTATTTATCTGGATTATAAAAATGCAGATAATCTCTTGATACCAGGGAACTATGTAGATATTCTAGTTGGGACGAAAGGTCAGGAAAAATCATTGGTTGTACCGATTGTTGCTTTGGGTAAAGATATCAACGGGACTTATGCCATGGTAGTTGAACCTGATAACACCGTTCGTCAGGCCTATTTGGAACTGGGACGTATATCTGGAAACGTTCAGGAAGTTTTAAGTGGTTTAACCGATGAGGATAAGGTCATTGTTCAAGGTCTTCAAAAAGTGCAAGACGGTATGACTGTAAAACCGATTTTAGTGAAGTAGGGAGTTTTTCTGATGTTTTCAAACTTTTTTATCCGCCGTCCGCGGTTTGCTATTGTGCTGTCTATTGTTATTACATTGGCAGGTGTGATTTCGTTGTTTAAATTACCGATAGCTTTATATCCGGAGGTAACTCCGCCGGAAATTTCGGTTTCTGCTAATTATCCGGGGGCAAGTGCCGAAGTTATATCTCAAACAGTCGGTATTCCTTTGGAAGATGAAATCAATGGGGTTGAAGATATGCTTTATATGGCGTCTTCATCTAATGACGGTTCTTATTCCTTGACAATTACTTTTAAAACAGGAACTAATCCGGATATTGCTTTGGTCAAAGTACAAAGTCGTGTACAACAGGCTACTTCAAAATTACCGGTAGAAGTTAGTCGTCAAGGTTTGACGGTTCGACGTAAATCTTCCAATAATTTGGCATTTATTGCGTTTATGTCGCCGGATAACTCTTTGAACAGTATGCAAATCAGTGATTATGTTTTTAATAATGTATCTCGGAAGTTGGGTAAGGTTGAAGGGGTTGGATCTGCTGATGTTCACGGCTCACGTTTAAGTATGCGTGTTTGGTTAGATACTGATAAAATGGCTGCCTTAAAAATTCCTGTCAAAGTAGTACGTTCTGCTATAGAAAGTCAAAATTATCAGCCTTCTTTGGGAAAAATTGGTGCTATGCCGATTGGAACAAGTGTGCCGATGGTTTATTCTTTACAAACACAAGGTCGTATCAATGATGTTGACTCCTTTGAAAATATTATTATCCGGACGGCTGAACAAGGAGGATTACTCCGTTTAAAAGATATTGCCCGTGTAGAGGTTGGTCAGGAAAATTATAGTGTGTCCAGTCTGTTTAACGGTAAAAATACGATTGCTATGTCAATTTCTTTGACAACAGGAGCAAATGCATTGGATACCATTAAAAAATTAAAAGCGGAATTGGAAAATTTAAAACAGTTTTTCCCTGCCGGTTTGGACTATGTTATTGGGTATGATGCAACAGAATATATTGATGCATCTGTTGAAGAAGTGGTTCTAACACTTCTTTTAACTTTTGCTTTAGTTATTTTTGTTTGTTATATTTTCTTGCAAGATTGGCGTTCTACATTGGTCCCATCGGCTACTATTCCCGTTTCTTTAGCAGGAACTTTTGCCGTTATTTTGGCTTTGGGATACAGTTTGAATATGTTTACACTGTTTGGATTGTTGTTGGCTATAGGTGTGGTAGTTGATGATGCAATTGTTGTGATTGAACGGGTTATTTACCTGATGCAGACAGAAAAAATGAATGCTAAAGATGCAACATACCAGACAATGAAAGAAGTTAGTGGTGCTTTGGTTGCGACGGCTTTGGTTTTGCTGGCTGTGTTTGTTCCGATTGGTTTTATGGATGGTATTGTCGGTGAAATTTATAAGCAATTTTCCGTCACGATTTCAACGGCTGTATTATTTTCGGCATTGAATGCTTTAACATTATCTCCGGCATTGACATCGATTATTTTGAAAAATACTAAACCCAAGACAAAGGGGTGCTTGGGTTTGTTCAATAAAGTTATTCAAAAATCAACACGTGGATATATGGGGGTTGCCGGATTATTGGCTCGCCACTTGGGAATGGTTACGGTTATTTTTGTTGTTTTTACGGGAATTTTAATCGGTTTATTTAAAATAACACCGACCTCCTTTATTCCTGAAGAAGACCAAGGGGTTATTGTGATGAATATGCAATTACCGGAAGGGGCTTCTATGATAAGAACATCAGCGTTGTTAAATCGCGTTGAGGAAATTATCCGTTCTGAAACGGCGGTTAAAAGTACACAGATTATTAGTGGTTTCAGTTTTGTCGGCGGACGTGGAGAAAATATTGTTATGACTTTTATTGTGTTGAAGCCGTGGAATGAACGTGGTCCGGAGGATTACTCCACTCTTGTTTTAAACAGACTTCGGGCAAAGTTGTCCGTCATCAATGAAGCAGAGTTTCAATTGTTTGAAATGCCTGCTATTCCCGGTTTAGGGATGGTTGGAGGATTGGATATCCGATTGCAGGCATTGAATGATATGGATTCTTCTAAATTAGATGCAGTGACTCAGTCTTTTTTAAGTAAGCTGAATCAAAATCCATCATTTAAGTATGCTTTTACATCATACACATCCAAGACCCCCAATATCTATGTTGATGTCGATAGAAGTAAGGCAGAACAAATGCATGTACCGGTATCTAATATTTTTTCAACGATGGAAAATTATTTGGGTTCAGGCTATGTCAATGATGTCAATTTTGGTACACAGGTTAACAAGGTCATGATACAGTCTGATTGGCAATATCGTTCGGACAGGGAAAGTATCAATGAACTTTATGTTCCTAATACACAGGGCAAGATGATACCGTTGCGCGGTTTGGTAACTTTAAAGGATATTTTGACCCCTCGGATTATCAGCCGATATAATCAATATCCCAGTGCCGGTATTTCGGCTTTTGCCCGTGAAAATGTCAGTACCGGAGATGCTATGGAAACGGTGAAAGAACTTTCAAAAACATTACCGAAAGGGTATACATTTGAATGGTCGACAATGAGTTATCAGGAAGACACAACACAAGGACAAATCGGTTATTTGATTGCGTTGGCAATTGTTTTTGCCTATTTGTTTTTGGTGGCTCAGTACGAAAGTTTCATTATGCCTGTTTCGGTATTGATGTCGTTGGTTGTCGTGATGGTTGGGGCAATGTTAGGTCTGTTGATAAAAGGACTTCCTTTAAGTATTTATGCTCAGTTAGGGTTGATTTTATTGATTGGGTTGGCCAGTAAAAACGCCATTTTAATTGTGGAATTTGCCAAAGAAGAACGGGCAAAAGGGCGGTCAATCATTACCGCTGGTTTGACAGGGCTTCGGGAAAGGTTTAGGGCGGTTTTGATGACGGCATTTACCTTTATTTTGGGTGTTTTCCCGATGATTGTAGCAACAGGGGCCGCCTGTAATTCCAGAATTTCTCTGGGGGTTCCAGTCTTTTATGGTATGTTGTTGGGTACTTTTTTGGGATTATTGATGATACCTTTGTTGTATATTTTGGTTCAGACTGTTTCGGAGAGAATCTTAAAAAAGAAATAGTGTCATATTATTTTTTCTTGAACTCTTGTAAAAAGGAAGTTATACTTTTTTATGTATCATTTTTTTAAGGAGAGAACAATGAAAAAAAGTATTATGATGGGTTTAATGTTATTGTCAACCAGCGTCATGGCACAGGTTATTATTGACAAAAGGGTTGATTTTGTTGAAAAACCGTCTGCTGATGTAATCGTTTCTGCCGATAGACAAGGACTGAATATTGATACAGAAAAAGTCGGAACCGGTAAAGGATTTAAAGCTAATGTTCGTAGTTCTGGAAATGGCGATATGAATATGATTGCCCGTGATAAAAGGACCGGTAAAGTTATCAGTAAAATGGAAGGTCGTGAAGGACAGTATGCAAAAGGTTATGCTGATACCGAGGCTTTTTATCAGAAAATTGATTTGAAGGAAAAAAATGGGGATGTTGTTGGTAATATACAGTTTTCAAATAAAGTTACAGGGGAACATTTTGATTTAAAAACTTTTGATGAAAATAATCGGACACTTGCTCAGACAAAAGGTGGATATAAAATGGATATCAGTGTTCGGGCAAATGGGGCAATGACGGTAAAGGTTACGGATATACGGACAAAACAGGTAATCTGTTATGCTGATGAAAAAGGAAATAATTCATATCTTTATGATGCACAGGGTAAAGTAATTGCCAAAGGTCTAGTTAATGATGATCCGGAAGATTATACTGTTTATAATAAACAGGCTGTTGCTGCCTGTGAAAAGGCTTTAGCTGTTTTTGAAGAAGATGAAGAAGATGAAAATTATGAAGATTACGATGAAGGTTCTGATTTAGATAATTTTAAAGAATTTTTAGGTTTCTTTATGTAATCGGATGCGTTTTTCATTTTAATAAAGAAAGTTTTTTAGATACCACTGACTTGGTCGGTGGTATCTTTATGTAAAGTTATATTTATTATTCAGATAACAAAAAACCCTGTCATTGGACAGGGGTATTTTGTATAACCACCAAACTTATTTAGTAAATAAGCTTTTAACGGCTTTTGCCAAGCGGGAAATATGACGAGAAGCAGTTTTCTTGTGCATTGTTCCTTTGCCGGCAGCACGAGCCAAAGCAGATTCAGCCCCTTTGAAAGCAACTTTAGCGGCTTCTTTATCGCCAGCGGCAACTGCTTTACGGGTTTTCTTTTCAGCTGTACGAACCGAATTCAAGCGGTCTAAATTGATTTTTTCACGTTTAGCATTGCGCTTAACACGTGTTTTTGCTGATTTAATGTTTGCCATTTTATTCCTCAAAATGTAATTATAAAAAGCTTTGCGTATACTTTATATCCGAAATCGAAAAAAAAGTCAAGCATTTTTTTTATCTATTGACTTTTATTAAAAAAAATGATAGGAATAATGTACATTTTTAACACAAGGAGAAGAAGAATGTCTAAAATTATGGAAGGTAAAAAAGGTTTAATTATGGGGGTCGCCAATGATCACTCAATTGCTTGGGGGATTGCTAAGGCATTGGCTGATCAGGGGGCAGAGATTGCCTTCACATATCAGGGAGAATCTTTGTTAAAACGGGTTCAACCTTTAGCCGAATCGGTGGGATCAGATATTGTTATTCCGTGTGATGTAACAAATAAGGAATCTATGGATAGTGCATTTCAAACACTGAAAGATAAATGGGGCAAGTTGGATTTTGTTGTTCATGCGATTGCTTTTTCGGATAAGAATGAGCTGAAAGGGCGGTATGTAGATACGACACCGGAAAATTTTTCTAATTCCATGTTGATATCCTGTTATTCATTTACGGAAGTTTGTCGTCGGGCATCTGAATTGATGACGGACGGTGGGGCTTGTTTGACATTGTCTTATCTGGGGGCAGAAAAATATGTGCCGAATTATAATGTCATGGGGGTTGCTAAAGCGGCTTTAGAAGCATCCATTCATTATATTGCTTTTGATTTAGGGGATAAAAACATTCGTGTCAATGCTATTTCGGCTGGTCCTGTTCGGACTTTGGCTGCTGCCGGTATCGGTGATTTCAGACAGATATTCGGATGGGTTGAAAATAACTCGGCTCTGTGTCGGAATATTACGATTGAGGATGTTGGTAAAACCGGTATGTTCTTGTGCAGTGATTTAGCTTCGGGTGTAACGGGTGAAGTTATCCACGTAGATGCCGGATATAATATGAACGGTATGATAAATCCGAAGAATGCTTTGAAATCTGCTGAATTATTGGCAACTTTCAAGTGTGAATAAATCGTTCGAATTTATTGGGAATATATGCACTGTTCATCTGAATGGTGCATATTTTTTTATTGCAAAATCTATTATTAATAAAACACTTGACAGGGATTTGAAAAATGTGTAGAGTGGGGATATATCGAAAGGGAAAATGATAATGAAATGCTTTAAAAACAACTTTAACGGTACAAATAAGTGTACTTTGTACACACACACACACACATGTAAGCTTTGAAAAGCAGAATTCGTCCGAAAACGGACGGAGCATGGTGGAAATGCTGGGTGTTTTGGCTGTTATTGGGGTTTTATCTGTCGGTGGAATAGCCGGTTATCAATATGCAATGAACAAGCATCATGCTAATACAGTATTGTATACCGTCAGTGAAATGGCAGTTGTGGCATCGTCGCAATTATTATCCGGAAATGATATGGACTTAGACACCTATGGGGATGATATAGATGGGCTTTATCCGTTTTATTACAATGGTAATTACAGTGAAACGGAAACGGATTTTTCCATCGGTGTTGAGGAAATCCCAACCGGTGTTTGTGAACATATCAAAAAATCAGAATATGCGACATCATTTTTAACCCTGATTAATGGAAAACAGTCAGGTGATTGTCAATCGGGTTTAAATACGGTGGAGTTTGTGTTTAAGGATAGTCTGGATAGAGGGGAAGAAAAAGAGCGGACATCTTGCACAACCGATAACGATTGCGCACCGTTTTTGGGGGCAGGTTATAAATGTAATAAGACAAAAGGCATTTGTGAGATTCAATGCGCCAGTAACAAAACCTATGTAAACGGATATGGGTGTTGCCCGAATGACAGATTATGGAACGGGGGATGTTGTAGTGCGGATTATGGAGTTAAAATGCAGGAAGTAGATGGGGTTAGAATGTGTTGTAAGGACAGTGGCTGTTGTCCCGAAGGTCAGATTTATGACAGTAAAACCAAAAAATGCAACTGGTGTGAAAATGTAACAGATGTTATTAATAATAATACTTTTTACTATTGTGCTATGTGTCCGAACTTGGTTAAGGTATCTAAGTGGCAATGTGCACCCGCCTGTACCGATCCGGAAACGATATTGGTTGCTGGTGTTTGTAAATGCCCGTTGGATAGACCGTTATTACCTTCAAATAGTCCTGCTAATCCCCAATGTTTACCCTGTGATTATGATGGAATAACAGGTTATGAAGCCCCCTATGGTACAACTGATTGGCATTTTACCGGTTATTATTGTAATCGCCATAATGGTGGTGGCTATTCCTATTATTGTGCCCCAGGGACAGTTGGTGTGTCAAGCGGACAAACCATTACCTTGGTGGACGGGACAGCATACAAAGAAACAGGTAATTACGGTAGTTGTAAACCGTGCAGTGAAGTGGATGTCTCGGCGTTGGAATATCAGGCGTCCTGTGAATCCTGTGGTGGAACTTGGGTTGGCGACAGTTGGGATAGCGGTACCTGTCAACCATAGTTTTTTGCCCTTCTAAAATAATATTTCGCCATTGCGAACGTAGTGAAACAATTCCCCTTCTTGTTATTGCGAGGGCATTAGCCCGTGGCAATCTTTTGGAAATGCGGTGTCGGCGTCAAGAGATTACTTCGTTGTTGCACTCCTCGTAATGACAGTAAATATACATCGTCATTGCGAGGGCATTAGCCCGTGGCAATCTTTTAGAAATATAGTGTCGGCGTCAAGAGATTACTTCGTCGTTGCACTCCTCGTAATGACAGTTGTTTTAAAACAGTCATCTTCGTGTTTGACACGAAGATTCATAAATGATGACTTCTTTTTTTACTGGATGCCCGATTAAGTCGGGGATGACAGTATGAAAGTGGTCAAATATGATAAAAAAGAAAAAAGACCGAAAGTAATGGAAAAATAAAAAAATCCCTGTCGTTTTGACAGGGATTTTGTATCCAATAATCAACCCTTACGGAGCACGATAGCCGACCATTTTTTGACGAATACGTGTCACACCGTCCAGTTCAACCAAAATAACATGATCGCCAGGTTGTAATTCCAATTCGTTGGATTGAACGACCGAGATAATATCGCCGGTTTTGTCTTCCTGAACCAGGAATTCAAAAGCAGTATCAGTTAAAACTTTTTCTTCAACAATATTTCCAACAACGGCACCGGCAATACCAGCCCCGATAGCTGCGATAACGCTACCACGTCCGCCACCGATGGCTGAACCGGCAACCGCACCGACAGCGCCACCGCCCAGTGTTCCAAGTCCTGTTTGTTCACCTTTTGTTGTTACGACTTCCATAGCAACGATAACACCGGTACTGGTTGAACCACGCTTACCAATTTGAGCCCGTGAGTATGTTGTGTTTGTGTTTCCGGCACCACAGGCAACCAAAAACAAGCACATAAAACAAATTGCCAAAATTTTCTTCATTACTTTTCCTTTCATTTTATATTGTACACAAGTATTAGATACCATTTTTAAAAAGGTGTCAAGTAAAAAAATTTATCTGCCACCGGACTTTTGCAGTATAGCTGGTGGTATATTGGTGGTGGATGTTGGCTTGACAGACGGTGTTGATGAATTATTGATGCCATGGGGTATAATTCCCGTTTTCTGAAAACTTGTGTTTTGCGGTGTAGATGTCGGGTGTGAGGCAGAAGTCAGTATGCCTTTTAGCCCTTCGTTTGATTTTGCCAGAGATTTATTGCTTTCGCTTCCTTGGAATTTTGAAAAAGAACTATCCATAGTACCATAAATTTTATCGGCTAACAGTGTTTCGGTATCACTTGAGGAATAAGTATATGAAATTCCTTTTTTAAAGAAAGCATCTTCTTTTTTTTCTAATTCTGGCGTTAAAGGGGATGCTAAGCTGGGATTGTCTGATAAAGTTACTTCTTCTATGGCTTTTGTTTCATCTAATAATTTTGTCAGGTTTTTTTGGGGGTTTTCTGTTTCATTATTGACGGTAATACCTGAATAGATACTTGGATCAGAAGCCTGTTTTAACCAGTGCCTATAAGCCAATCGGCCGGCACTTGTTTTTAACTGATTATATTCTTTATTATCTAATCCGGCTTTGGCATTTAATAATTGTTTCAGTTGAGGTTCAAGTTTTTGTGTATGATGATTATCCATAAAATAATCAGGTGTTAAATCAACCCCCATGGCATCGATGGATTTTTGAATTTTTGCCCTTGTTTTTTGAGGGTCATTTTGTGCACTAGGAGATAACAATGTATGGGCCGTCGCTTGAGCATTATATCCAATTGCCCAGTCTTTAAATTCTTTAGGCCCTTTTGTTTCAGATTGGGTACTTTCCCATAATGCTTTAACGTACGCAGTTTTTGCGGCCCGTTCTATAGCCTGTTCGTTTCCTTTTAAATTAGGGTCTTGTCGTGCTTTTTCTTTTAAAGAATCATAAAAGTCAGCAAATGGTTTAGAATCGTTTGCTCCGAATTGTTTGTAATGCATCGCATCAGCCAGATTTGTTTCCACTTCTTCTAATTTTGAAATGTTAAAATCGCCATAGCCACTGATACCATCTGTTCCCTTATGGGAATTACTCCTTTTGGATATATCCTGAATATTGTGTAGGGATTCGTGTGCCAAAGACGTTAAAATATTATTTTTATTTTTACTATAATTTTTTAAAGCATCCGATGGGATATTGATTTCGTTTTGTCCATAAGAGTATGAGGCTAATGCACCAGGCGGAATATGTTTTTCATTAGAAGTGATTTTTAAATCCGGTGAAATATTACTCAGTAAATCTTTACCACGTTCAGTTTTACTAAAATCCTTTAACATGGTGTTCATAGTATCCCATTCTGCTTGGTTATCGGCATCCAGTAAAATTTTATGTTCACCTGTAGCCGGTTTTATAACGCGGGTTGTATCTTGTACTTCTTGTGTTTGTGTGATTGGAGTTGGCGGTGTTTCTTCCACTTGAGATTCTTTTGCTTCGGCAGAACCAGTTAGGGTAGTTGTTGCAACGCTACCCATGATAAATGCTTTTTTCAGTTTGTGTTTTATCCCGTCAAAAAAAGACATTTTTATACCTCCATACTTCTATTATACTACGGAATGCTATTTCGTCAAGAAACAGATGAAAATAAAACTTGCTTTTTTTGTGTTATTTGTTAAACTGAAAAACAATAAAGGAGTATGGATATGAAAAAAATATGGAATAAAATCATGCGGTCTATGTATGATTGGACAATGAAACTGGCCGGTGGGGATAAAGCTGTTTGGGCCCTGTGTGCGGTGGCTTTTATAGAAAGTTCCTTTTTTCCCATTCCGCCGGATTTATTGCTGATTCCGTTGATTTTAGCGCGTCGAACGCAAGCTTTCCGTTTGGCTCTTTTTGCAACCGTTTCTAGTGTGTTGGGGGGCTTTTTCGGTTATGGTATCGGATATTTTGCTTATGATGTAATAGCTCCACATTTATCCGAGGGATTTATTGATAAAATAGATTGGTTTTCCGGAAAATATAATGAATACGGGGCGTGGATTGTTTTCTTTGCCGGTGTAACACCTTTCCCGTACAAGATTATTACAATTGCCAGCGGTGTTACGCATTTGGATTTAGTGGTCTTTACTATCGCTTCCTTGATTGCAAGGGGATTGCGGTTTTATCTGATTGCTTGGTTGCTTTGGAAGTGGGGGGCACCGATGAAGGTCTGGATTGAAAAAAATCTGGGGTGGTTATCTATCTTGTTCTTTATCTTGTTGGTGGGTAGTTTCTTGTTGATCAAGTTGTTTTAAGGAGATAAAAATGGCAAAAAAACTGATACCAATGGCTATTTGTTATGATTTTGACGGTACTTTATCCACCGGATGTATGCAGGAATACGGCTTTATACGTGAATTAGGGCTGGATTCGAAGTCCTTTTGGAAGAAGACAAATGCCTATGCCAAAAAGCATAAGATAGACCAGATATTGTCCTATATGTTGCAAATGAAGTTGGAATCCGAAAAAAAAGGATATCCTTTTTCCAAAAAAAAATTAAAAGAATATGGTAAAAACGTGGAACTTTTCCCGGGGGTAGATACTTGGTTTGATCGTATCAATGCTTATGGGCGGGAAAAAGGATTGTCTGTGGAACATTATATTATATCTTCCGGATTGAAAGAAATTTTAGAAGGTGTTCATATTAGTCGTTATTTTAAAGAAATTTTTGCTTCTTCTTTCGTGTTGGATAGTAAGGGAAATGCTATTTGGCCGGCACAGGCTGTTAATTATACAAATAAGACACAATTTTTGTTCCGAATTATGAAAGGGTGTCTGGATATTTCCGATGATAAAGGGGTTAATCGGCGTATGCGTGAAGATGAAAAGCATATGCCTTTTTCTCGGATTATCTATATTGGTGATGGGGAAACGGATGTACCATGTATGTCTACCTTAAAAAGTGACGGTGGTCATACAATAGCCATCTATCAGGATAAGGTAAAACAATCGTGTCAAAGTGCGCAAACACTGCTGGACGACAGACGGGTTGATTTTGCTGCTGTTGCCGATTATCGTAAGGATAAACAAGTAGAAAAATATGTTCGTGTTTTAATTGATAAAATTTCGGCAGATACTTGTATTGAAAAATTAAAGAAAAAAACGGTTAAGAGTTAGTTTTTTCTGGACTTTTTGTCTGAAATCGGTTATAATTCGCCAAATTCTTTAATATTGAAATAGGATGAAAAATGACACAAAATATCAGAAATATTGCTATTATTGCCCATGTTGACCATGGTAAAACAACTTTTGTAGATGCTTTTTTAAAACAGAGTGGTGCCTTTCGTGAAAATCAACAGGTTGCAACTTGTGCTATGGACTCGGGTGATATTGAACGGGAACGCGGTATCACGATTTTTGCCAAATGCACTTCCGTTGAATGGGATGGCATTCGTATCAATATCGTAGACACACCGGGGCACGCCGATTTTGGTGGAGAAGTAGAACGCATTTTATCCATGGTTGATGGTGTTATTGTCTTGGTTGATTCGGCAGAAGGTCCTTTGCCACAAACAAAGTTTGTTGTCAGTAAGGCTTTGAAATTAGGTTTACGTCCGATTGTTGTTATTAACAAAGTTGACCGTGCCGATGCACGTCCGATAGAAGTTCAAAATGAAGTCTTTGATTTATTTGCAAATCTGGGGGCTACGGATGAACAGTTGGATTTTCCGACTTTGTTTGCTTCGGGGCGTGATGGTTGGGCAGTCAATAATTTGGATGATCCCAGAACGGATATTAAGCCCTTGTTTACAAAAATTTTGGAACATGTACCGGCTCCTGTTTGTGATGAAAATGGTCCGTTTAAAATGTTGGTAACGACATTGGAGGCTGATCCTTTTGTCGGTCGTATTTTAACAGGTCGAATTACGTCCGGCCGGATTAAAACAAATCAGTCTATAAAAGCATTATCCCGTGAAGGAAAAGCAATAGAAACAGCGCGGGCTTCTAAAATTTTGGCTTTCCGTGGATTGAAACGGCAACCGATTGAAGAAGGTGTCGCCGGTGATATTGTCAGTATCGCAGGGTTTTCTGAAGCCACTGTTGCCGATACTTTATGTGAACAGACGGTGACGGAACCATTACATGCGTTACCTATAGACCCACCAACGTTGGCTATGACATTTTCAATTAATACATCTCCGTTGGCTGGTACTGAAGGGGACAAAGTAACTTCTCGTATGATATGGGATAGATTGGAAAAAGAAGCCGAAGGCAACATTGCCTTGAAGATTTCACGGACAGAAACAACGGATTCGTTTGAAGTCGCCGGTCGGGGTGAATTACAATTGGGAATTTTAATTGAAACAATGCGTCGTGAAGGATATGAATTATCTGTATCCCGTCCTCGTGTGGTTTTCCATACGGATGAACAAGGGCATAAATTTGAACCTTTGGAAGAGGTTGTCATTGACGTGGATGATGCTTATACCGGTGTTGTTGTTGAAAAAATGAGTATGCGTAAAGCTGAAATGACGGAAATGGTACCCAGTGGTGGTGGAAAAACACGTTTGACTTTCTTGGCACCATCCCGCGGCTTAATCGGTTATCACAGTGAATTTTTGACAGATACCTGTGGAACGGGTGTAATGAACAGACTCTTCCACAGTTATGCTCCGTACAAGGGACAAATTACAGGTCGCCGAAACGGTGTTTTGATTTCTACGGAATCTGGTAAATCAGTGGCGTATGCCTTGTGGAATATTCAGGAACGGGGGCCTCTTTTCATCCCGTCAGGTGTTGCTGTTTATCCGGGTATGATTATTGGGGCGAATGCTAAACCGGGGGATATTGAAGTTAATCCGATAAAAGGAAAAAAATTGACGAATATGCGTGCTGCCGGTAAAGATGAAGCTGTCGCATTGATACCTCCTATTCAAATGTCTTTGGAAGCTGCTTTGGCTTATATTGAAGAAGATGAATTGGTTGAAGTCACGCCAAGAACAATTCGGTTGCGTAAAAAATTATTGGATAGTAATGATCGGCGT
Source organism: Alphaproteobacteria bacterium (assembly GCA_045613285.1). GTDB lineage: Bacteria > Pseudomonadota > Alphaproteobacteria > CAAHEQ01 > UBA3637 > CALXZG01. Next base: position 82,016 of record JAZLAQ010000026.1, read on the forward strand.
AAATTTGAACGGGGGCGTTTGCCGGAGGCTTAATTCATGAAACATGTCCTGACAATGATGAAAGGCTATTTAAATCCGAAAGTTTTAGTTTTCTTCGGTTTGGGATTAGCCAGTCAGGCTCCTGTTAATTTAATCGGTGGAACTTTGAAATACTGGTTTTCAACCGAAGGTGTCGATTTGAAAAAGATAGGTTTGTTCGGGTTGGTTTTAATGCCATATGCGTTCAAATTTTTGTGGGCTCCTTTCATAGACAGAATCAATTTACCGCTGGCAGGTAAAATCGGTCGTAAAAGGACATGGGGCTTTGTCATGTTGATAATGACTATGTTTTTGTTGTGTGATTTGTCTTTTTTAAATCCGACGGGTAATTTGATTCATGTTTTTGTTGTGTGTTTCTTGATAGCTTTTTGTTCCAGTACTTATGATATTGCTGTTGACGGATTGAGAATTGATTTATTATCAGGTGATGACTTAAAACAAGGTTCGGCTGTTTATCAACTGGGGGCTCGTATCGGTTTTCTGATGGCTGTTGCAGGAATGATTTTTATATCATCATATGTATCATGGCGGACAGCCTATCAGCTGTCTATCGGTATTGTTTGTATCGGTTTTGTTTCTTTATGCTTTTTAAAGGAAAAAAAGAAAGAACAATCTGATTTCTCTTTTCGGGAGTTTGCTGTAGAACCGTTTCGTGATTTAATTAAACGGGAAAACTTTTTAAACCTGTGTCTGTTTATTGTGTTGTATAAATTATGTAACGGTGTTTTGGGCCCGATGGCTTATCCTTTTTATCATGCAAATGGTTTTACTGCTGAACAGGTGTCTGTCGTTTCGGGAACATTTGGTGTTTTTATTACAATGGTAGGCATATTTTTAGGTGGTTTATTGATGTTAAAGTACCCTTATCGACCGATGCTGATTTGTTTGGGGTTACTTGAAATTTTAACTTCTTTTTCTTTCGCATGGTTATCCCAAATGGGACCGGATATCCGATTATTTTTTTTGGTTATTCTGTTTGATAATATTGTCGGCGGTATTGGAGGAGCGGTTTGGGTTGCTTATTTATCGGGGATTTGTTCGCGGACCTATTCTGCAACACAGTACTCCTTTTTAATAGCATTGACGATGGTGCCTCTATCTGTAATAGCCAGTGGCAGTGGTTATTTGGTTGAACAAATGGGGTGGGGATTATTTTTCATTTTTACCGGTTTTTTAATGGTGCCAGCATTGTTTATGTTGTCATCTAAAAGATCTAGTTTGAATTTTCAGTCTGAAAAAAAATAACTTTATTGTCAGGTTTGACAATATTAAGAACACGGAAAGAAGATTCTTCCAATTGATCCAAATCCAATGAATTTGGGGATAAAGCTTTTACTTTTGCTTTTAAAATTTCTTTTTCTTGTTTTTTTTCTTTTGCCACTTCTTTTGCCAAAACCAGTTCTTCCTGCACCTGTTTCATACGTCTGTAACCATGTGCGCCTTGAATACTATGGAACATAAAGTACCCGGTAATAATCAGGCAAATAAACAAGGACAACCAATAGCGGGAAATTTCTGTTTTCATTGTTGACTATTACTGTTGTAAGATTTCTTTACCATTTCTGCATATAGCGTTGTTTGATTTCGACCATTTTCTTTTGAATGGTACAAAGCTTCATCTGCTTGTTTAATCAAAAATTCCAAGTTGGTTGATTGACAATCAGATACGCCGATGCTGACTGTGATAGGTATTAAGCTTTCTTCGTTTTTGATTTTTAATTTTTCAACTGCCTTCCGAATGTGTTCAGCGGCAATAAAAGCCTTTTGGGGGGATGTCATAGATAAAAAGACAATAAATTCTTCGCCACCGTATCGAGCTAGAATATCCGTTTTTCGGAAAGTATCTTTCATCGTTTGGGCTAATTTTTTTAAGACAATATCTCCAACATCATGTCCGTATGTGTCGTTAACATTTTTAAATTTATCGATATCTATCATTAATAATGTATAGGATGCATTATCTTCTATGGCCTGGCGGATACCTCTTTCAGCTAATGTTTCAAACTGTCGGCGGTTATACAAACCGGTTAATGGGTCTGTTGACGCTTGTTCTTTTAATGTCGTCTCTAAACTTTTTTGTAACGTAATATCTTTAAAGGTTGAAAATAACACAATTTCTTCATCCCAATCTGTTATTTTAGATGTCAGGCTAATCCAGAAAGCGTTATCTGTTTTGGGATTTTTTGCCTCAATTTCAAATGTATGAGATTGTTCTTTTTGTCTCATAATAGTTTCTAATAAGGTGTTTTTGTCTGTTGGATTTTTAAAGTAATCCAAAAAAGTATAAAAAGAAGCTTCTTTTTTTTCAATGTCTAAAACCTTTTGTGCAGTCTGATTGATGTATAGAATTGTATCATCCCTTAATCTGGAAATAACGATCGGAAAAGGGGATATGTTGAACATATCATACTTGATCTTCTTTTCGTTTTCCAATTTTTCCTCCAATGTGGATGTACGAACATTCAAAAACTGAATTTGAGAAGCCAATGTTAATACAACAGCTAACGTGTAAGATAAAAGAGTAATCTGTTGCATATTTTCAATTAAATTAAACAAAGAATAGCCATAGCATATTGTTAAAATAATAAAACCGTTTCCAATGGAGCGCAAAGCTATATTCTGTCTGGAAGATTTATTGAGGTAAAAAGATAATGCAGAACAGAAAAAACCACACGTAATATAAATGGGAGAAAAGTAAATTTCTATTGTTCGTGTTGGATTATAGACCGAAAATGATAATGCTATGATTGAGAAAAAGACTGTCATCATAACAGACATCAGTAAGGGTGAAAAATAAAAACGCATATTTTTAAATCCGGCACTGATAAAAACAGATAGAATTAAAGAAGAAAAAATAATATCCGTTAGCAAAATATTTTTTTGAGAAAAGTAAAAATCTGGTCTAATGGTTGATAAAATAGGGATTCCAATAAAAAACAGATCTCGTATGATTAAAATTAAAAATGCCAAACCAAATAATCTTAAACTTTCATTTTGTGAGCCGGTAGTCCGCATTTGCCGTATCATAACAGCCATAAAAAAAGCTCCTAATAATTCGGCCCAATAAGTTTGTACGTGAGTTAAGAATAAATCCCAAAATTCAAAAAATATCATTTTTGTTCCTTAAATAAAGTCTGTTTTGACATAGTTTAATAAAAAAAAATGTAAAAGTAAAGAAAAAATATCTTTTGGGTGTTGCAAAATACAATGTTATGACCTATATACAGTTCATCAGTTCAAAATTTAACCAAAAAAGGAGAAAAATATGTCAAAAATTTTAGGAATTGACCTTGGTACAACAAACTCATGTATGTGTATTATGGATGGGAAAGACCCGAAGGTTTTGGAAAACCGTGAAGGGGCAAGAACGACTCCCTCTATGATTGCTTTTACAAATAAAGGAGAACGTTTGGTTGGTCAGCCGGCAAAACGGCAAGCTGTTACGAATCCGGAAGGAACACTCTTTTCCATTAAACGTTTAATCGGTCGTCGCTTTGATGATAAAATGGTTGAAAAAGATAAGGGTATGGTTCCTTATCATATCGTCAGCGGTGACAACGGGGATGCTTGGGTAGAAGTTCAAGGCAAAAAATATGCCCCCAGCCAGATTTCCGCATTCGTTTTGCAAAAAATGAAAGAAGATGCCGAAAGTTATTTGGGTGAAAAAATTACGGAAGCCATCATTACGGTTCCTGCCTATTTTGATGACTCACAACGTCAGGCCACAAAAGACGCCGGTAAAATTGCTGGCTTAAATGTTCTGCGCATCATTAACGAACCGACAGCAGCTGCTCTTGCTTATGGCTTGGATGCGAAAAAGTCGGGTACAATCGCCGTTTATGACTTAGGCGGTGGTACATTTGACGTATCTATTTTGGAAATCGGCGATGGTGTTTTTGAAGTTAAATCCACAAACGGCGATACGTTCTTGGGCGGTGAAGACTTTGATGCCCGCGTTATGGACTTTTTGGCTGACGAATTTAAAAAAGAAAACGGCATTGACCTGCGTCAGGATAGAATGGCCCTGCAACGTTTAAAAGAAGCCGCCGAAAAAGCAAAAATTGAATTATCAAGTGCTTCACAAACAGACATTAACTTGCCGTTTATTACGGCTGATGCAACGGGTCCGAAACACTTAAATGTTTCATTGACACGTGCAAAATTAGAATCTTTGTGTGAAGATTTATTGGAACGCACAAAAGGTCCGATGGAAAAAGCATTAAAAGATGCAGGACTATCCAAAAATCAAATTGATGAAGTTATTTTGGTCGGCGGTATGACCCGTATGCCCAAAGTTCAGGAAATCGTCAAAGACTTCTTTGGTAAAGAACCACATAAAGGTGTGAATCCGGATGAAGTTGTTGCGACCGGTGCTGCTATTCAAGGCGGTGTTTTGAAAGGTGATGTCAAAGACGTTCTGTTGTTAGACGTAACGCCGTTATCACTGGGTATTGAAACATTGGGCGGTGTTTTCACACGCTTAATTGACCGCAACACAACCATTCCGACAAAGAAATCTCAGGTCTTCTCTACCGCCGAAGACGGGCAAACAGCCGTAACTATTCGCGTTTTCCAAGGGGAACGCGAAATGGCTCGGGACAATAAACTACTCGGTCAATTTGACTTGGTCGGTATTCCACCGGCTCCGCGTGGTATGCCTCAGATTGAAGTCAGCTTTGACATTGATGCTAACGGTATCGTGAATGTTTCTGCCAAAGATAAAGCAACTGGCAAAGAACAAAACATCCGTATTCAGGCATCCGGCGGATTAAAAGATTCCGACATTGAACAAATGGTTAAGGATGCAGAAGCACACGCTGCCGAAGACAAAAAAATGAAAGAAACGATTGAAGCGCGCAATCATGCCGATGCTCTTATCCATACAACGGAAAAGACTTTAAAAGAAAACGAAGGTAAAGTTCCGACATCGGATAAAGAAGCTATTGAAAAAGCCATTCAAGAATTAAAAGATGTCTTGGACAGCAGTGATGCCGACAAAATCAAAGAAAAAACAGATGCTTTGATGCAGATTTCCATGAAAATGGGCGAAGCTATGTATAAACAACAGCAAGAAGCTACTGCCGGTGCAGAACAACAACAGGCTGAACAACCGAAAGATGAAACCGTTGTTGATGCAGACTTCGAAGAAGTGAAAAAATAAAAACAGGATAATGTATGGTGTACTTTTGGGAAGAAGTACGCCATACTTCCTAAATTTGGAAGTTGAGGGACTTTCGTGAGAATTGGAGGATGAAATCGGCGGAAAAAGTTGAGTCAGTCATATTATGATTTATTAGGGGTATCAAAAACAGCATCGTTTGATGAAATCAAACGGGCTTTTCGTGTTAAAGCAAAAGAATGTCATCCGGATTACCATCCGAATGACAAAGATGCAGAAAAAAAATTCAAAGAGATAAATGAAGCCTATGAAGTCCTAAAGGATGAACAAAAACGGGCAGCGTATGACAGATATGGTCATGAAGCTTATTCATCCGGTATGAATGGTGCCGGTGGTTTTGGGCAAGGCTTTGGTGGGTTTGATTTTTCTGCCGGCGGTTTTGAAAATATATTTGATGAAGTCTTTAATGCTTTTGGAGGTGGCCGTCGTTCTTCCCGTCCAAACGTTAATCGGGGGGATGATTTACGTTATAACCTTGAAATTGATTTATCGGAAGCTTATACCGGTATCAAGAAAAGTGTTACGGTTGACAATTATATCAAATGTGAAAAGTGTGATGGGCACGGTGGTAAAAATCTGGAAACGTGTCCGACTTGTAATGGGCAAGGACGGATTCGTCAAAGACAGGGGTTTTTCGTAATGGAAACAGAATGTCCAGTTTGCCATGGACGTGGTAAGACAGTCAAAAATGCCTGTTCGGATTGTCGTGGCACTGGGCGCATTCGCAAGAAAAGGACGTTGGAAGTAGATATTCCAGCTGGTGTGGATACGGGTGTTCGTATGCGATTGGCTGGTGAGGGGAATGCTCCTTTAAATGGGGGGATATCCGGTGATATGTATGTTTTTGTTTCTGTTCGGGAACATCCTATTTTTAAGCGGGATGGGGCTGATTTATACTGTGAAGTACCAATTCCAATGACAACGGCTGTTTTAGGTGGGGAGGTTGTTGTCCCGACTATGGATGGGCGTGGTGAAACAGTCAAAATCAAGGCCGGTTTGCAAAATGGGTCAGAGATGAAAATCAAAGGAAAAGGAATGCCTATTTTACGGGCAGGTACTTTTGGTGATCTATATATTATATTCCGAGTAGAGATTCCAACAGATTTGACATCCAAACAAAAAGAATTATTGCGTGAGTTTGAACGGGTCGGTGGTCATAAGCAATCGGCTTGTGATGATTTTCTCTCTAAAATTAAAAAAATATGGAAAGAAATATCTGAATAATATGATTTAACCTTCCTTGACAAATTTCAAATTTGATATACAATAATATAAAGGAGGGTATTGTATATGTCGTTGAAAGATAGATTGAGACAAGCTGTTCCGGTTGTCGCTTTAGGTATGGCTGCATTTGCCCCCACTTTAAAAGCGCAAACATCCGATAATACTCAAGAAAAATCTTCTGTCGGTATTGTTCAGACAGTAGAATCCGGATGGCAATGGAATAATATGACAGACAAAGCCGTTTATGATTCTCTACCGGCTCAATATAAAAAATTTGCCAATAAAAGTTTTTTAGACCGTCTTGAAATGAAAGAGGAATGGGAACAAAAAGACTATATTAAGCGGGATAAAGAACGAACAAAAATTTTAGAAAAAGATCCGATGGCGAAACTCCGTGATATTAGTCCTAATTCTGTTCTTCCCGACGATCCCTTATCTGCTTATCCGACCGGACATATTTCTTTTGACACGCATATTTTACAAGAACAAATCAAGGGGAACCTAACGCCAATTCAGGCAAAAATGGCAAAGGAAGTTGCAACTCTCGGTCGACCATTAAGTACTTTAGATTCTAAAACACCCTACGCCGAACAATTAAAACAATGTGGTTTTGATGTCATGGCAGATTTGGTTAACGGGAAAAAAGAACACGATTTATCAAAACGGGATCATGCTATTTTTGTGGCTCAAATTCAAGAATCTGAAATGATGCATGAATCCGATAAAAATTTTGAAGCACGACGTGATCTAAAAAATCGTTTAGAAAAAGAAAACAATGCTTTTTATGAGGCAAACAATTCTTCAATAAAACGTTTTTTTTCAAAAATAACCCCAACAATTTCTAAAAAGGATAAATCTGTTATTGAAACACCTGAGATTGTGAATGGAAAAAGTGTTTATCATTCAAAAGATGATAAACAAAATCCCGATATTCTTTCTTATAGTATTTTGGATGAGATAACACTTAAAGTAGCTGACAAGATACGGGCTGAAGAACAATTAAAATCAACTGTTTTGACAAAACGATTAAAAACACAACAACATGAATAAGGGAATGAAATTCTTTTCCTTTTAAGATAAAAAAGTCCTTATAAAAAAGTTTTTTTCTTTCTGAAAGAGCTAAAATAGAAGGATTTAGAAAAAAAATTAAAAAAAATCAAAAAAAGACTTGCAATATTAAAAAAAATAGTGTATAAGAATACTCGTCTTTTAGAAGACCCTATCGTCTAGAGGCCTAGGACATCGCCCTTTCACGGCGGTAACGGGGGTTCGAATCCCCCTAGGGTCGCCAAAATAAAAACGCCTTTTCAAAGGCGTTTTTTTTATATTTATTGGTCAATAAAAATCACATATGATTATAAAATATAGGTCTTGAGATGATTTTTTTTCGACAAAAAAATAGTTCGTTTCATTATCTGCTAATATATCGGTTATTTTACACTTGATAATATTTTTTAAATAAAGTAAAATATAGCATCAAAATTTGAGTACAACAGGAGTATGATATGTCTAAATTAAAAGTGTCGGATAAATTGAAACAAATGAATATTGTGGTCAATTACCGAAAAATCTATCCCTATGTGAAACCGTACTTGTTTCGTGCGATATTGGCAATTTTGGTCACTATACCCTTGGGGGCGATGGATGCGGTGATCGCTTGGGTGCTAAAGCCCTATATGGACGTTGTTATGATTGAAAAAAGTGCCAAAGTTACCTCTTTATTGCCTCTGTTGATTATTTTATTCAGTTTGTTACAAAGCTTATTGAATTATGCGGCAACATATCTGAATACTTGGGTTGGGCAAAGAATTACAATGGATTTAAAGAAAGACTTGTTTCGAAAGCTATTGCATTTAGATGCCAAGTTTTTTGATCGGAATACATCCGGTAATGTTATGTTTGGTTTTAATCAGGATGCTGAAATGGCCTGTAGTGGTTTATTGTCAAATTTAAAATTATTTACGACACGTTTGTTTTCTTCTATTTCATTGATTTTTGTTTTGATTTGGAATTCTTGGCAGTTGTCGATTATTGCAATATTTGTTTTGTTTGGTGCATTACTGCCACTAACAAAAGTGCGTAAACGGATAAAAAATGTAATGGATCAAACGGTTTTTTCCGGTGCTAAAGTAATGACCCATTATAATGAAGCTTTTTCAGGTAATCGGGTTATTTCTTCGTTTAATCTATACGAGTATACTTGTTCTAAGTTCAATGAAACGTTACGTTCTGTCTTTAAATTAGGTATGAAAATGACAAAGCGGACAGGGATATTAACACCGATGATGCATTTTATTATTTCTATCGGGATAGCCGGTGTGATTTGGTTGGGCAGTTATCTGATTACTTCCGGTCAGTTGACACCCGGAGGATTCGTATCCTTTATTACGGCTTTGTTGATGTTATATCATCCAATAAAAGCTATCGGTAATAATTTTACCAGTGTTCAAATGTCTTTATTGGCAATGGAACGGGTTTTTTCTAAGTTGGAATGCATTCCAGAAGTTCGCAATAATCCAAATCCCAAAAATATGAAAGGTATTAAAAAAAATATAACTTTTGATCATGTTTCATTTGAATATGAAAATAATCGTCCGGTTTTAAAAGATATAAGCTTGACTGTTGAAAAAGGGAAAACAATTGCTTTTGTTGGTAATTCCGGTGGTGGAAAGTCTACATTGGTTACCTTATTGCCCCGTTTTTATGATGTGAAAAGTGGTTCTATCCAAATCGATGGTATTAATATCAAAGATATGGAATTAAATAGTCTACGGGACAATATTGCTATGGTTTTTCAAGATAATATTTTATTTGAAGGAACTATTCGTGAAAATATTTTACTTGGATGTAACAATGCAACACAAGAACAAGTTGAAGCAGCCGTTCGGAATGCTTGTTTAGATGAATTTATTCAAACGCTTCCCAAAGGTCTAGACACAGAAATCGGAGAGCGTGGAACCAAGTTGTCCGGTGGACAAAAACAACGGGTCGCTATCGCACGGGCTTTTATAAAAGATGCCCCGATTGTTGTTTTGGATGAAGCTACCTCTGCGTTGGATAACAAATCGGAAGCCATCGTACAACAGGCTATTTATAACCTGATGAAAGACAGAACGGTCTTCATTATTGCCCACCGTTTGTCAACTGTGAAAAATGCGGATAAAATAGTCGTTATAGATCATGGTGAAATAAAAGAAACAGGCACTCATCAGGAGTTGTTGGATAAACCGAATTCAGTCTATGCATCGTTGTATAAAACTCAATTAAAATAGATGTTTTGATTTGAATTCTTGTACTTTTTTCTTGAATTTTTATCCGAAATACGATATAATGCCTTCGTTTGTTTTTAAAAAGGATTATCCATGAAAAAGAAAGTATTTTTATCAGATAATGACGGAACGTTGACCGTCGCCCGTAAGCCTATCCGTGGTGAAATGGCAGAAACGTTATTGGAATTTGCTAAATATTTTAAGTTTGCCGTTGTGACAGGTTCTCCCTTTAAAGATATGGTGGAGCAAATGCCGCTTGAAATTTTGGAAAATCCGAATATTGATTACTGGTGTTGTATGGGGAATATCCTGTATCGGGAAGGTAAAGAAATTCGGAACTCTCATAACACCATTGATTTTGACTATTTTAATCCGATTTTACAAGAGATTTTAAAAAATTGTCCGTTGCAATACAAAAAATCATTCCCGAGACATCACGAAATTAATGCAAATTGTGCCATCAACTTTACGATGCTTGGTCGACCGGAAGTAGGGGAGCCTTCTTTAGAGGACCGTTGTGATTATGTGGATTGGGATAATTTAAATGGTCAAAGACGCTGGATTATTGATTATTTAATGGATAAACATCCGGAATATAATTTTACTTTTGGCGGTCAGATTTCTGTCGATATTGTTAAAAAAGGTTGCGATAAAGCTCAGGTTGTTGATTATTATAAAGATGATTATAAAATTTCCTACTTTGGCGACCGTATTTATAAAAGGGGAAATGATAACTCTATTGCCCATGAAGTGGTGGATGTCGGTGGAACAATATACTCGGTCAGTGGTCCTGCGGAAACAATGCAGATTATGCAGACTTTGATTGAGCAGGAAAAGAAATTGGTAGCTTGATATCTTTTTGTGAAAATTATTTAATATATTCCTGAAATTAAATCTCAAAATAAGGAAATATGAATAAAAATAAATAAAAAGAATAAAAAAGACTTGCTTTTTTAAAAAAAGTTTGTTATAGTTGCAAGCAATCCAGTTTATTGGGGTATCGCCAAGTGGTAAGGCAACGGTTTTTGATACCGTCATTCGTTGGTTCGAATCCAGCTACCCCAACCAAGTCAGATAAGTCGCTAGAAATAGCGACTTTTTCTTTTGTTTATATGCATTTATAAAAGTCCGTATGCGAGGGTGTAAAAATCGCTAAATTTTCCACCTACACGGACCAGTAATGTAAAAATATCCTTACTTATCAATATCCAGCTTCCGGGATACCTATTATCTGGAAATATAATGGATTATCCATGATGCTGCGCCAATAAGTGCTAAAATAAAAATGCAACAAATAATCCAAGATTTTGAAATCTTTTTGTGGTATACAAATGGAAATAGAACGAAAATTGTGATAATTAGAAAAAGGGCCATAACCAAAAATGTATTATATAAAGAAGACTGCATTCTGGGCAGAACCGAATAGCAGAGGTCCCCACCATTACATAAGAATTCAACAGGTTTTGTATGTGAGAAAAAATAAGTATATGTTAAATTACCGAGGATAAAAATCAGGCCAATAAACAAAATAGGTAAAATTTTATATAAGAAACCTTTGATAACGTTTTTCATTTAAAACTCCTTTTTCTTTTCACTCTACTTTATAAAAAAGAAAAATGCAACGCATTTTTAGTCCGTGTATTACCAGACTTCTCCAACCAATAAAAAAGCCGTCCGTTTGGGCGGTTTTTTTATTGGTTTTTGGGTAAGTAGGAGTCGGTCAACGAATGAGTTGGTTTGGTGTCAAGGGATATTCCATATCCCGCAGACATGATGTCGCTTTTGCGACAGTCCAAGCGATAGCGCAGGATAAATCGTGCGTTAGCCGATTTACAATCCTGCCATCCCAGCTACTGCGCAAATAAAAATAATTCTGTGAATTATTTTTATGCGCAAAGCAATGAGATACAATGAATTCAAACGGCAGTGCTGAATGAATTGATATCGGAATTGAGATAAGTCGCTATTTGTGGCGACTTTTTCTTTTAATTACATACGCTTACAAAAGTCCGTGTACAGAGTTTTTCAAAAAGCCTATTTTTCAGCCTTACAGGGACTCTTTTTTAAAATTATCCTTTGTTTCCAATAATGCAATTTTAGAATATATAAAATATTGACATTAATATAATACTATGATTTAATGTAAGCCTAGATCAAAAGAAATTGTTTTTATAACATAGCTGCATGTTTTTGAAAAAGAAAGGAATTATATAATTATGAAGAAAGATGCTGGAATTGCCTCAGTTTTAAACGCGGTCTTGCCTGGATTAGGTTGGTTATACATAGAATTTTTATCATTTGGTATCATTTCTATATTGATAGATATCGGTTTATCTTTTTGGATATTTAATTCATCAACAGTAGTTCCTATGTTAATTTTTAGTATTTACTGGTGGATTCAAATTATATCTGTTCATAGTAATGTTTCCAAGATGTATAATGAAAACAAAATAGCAAACACAAAAAATAGGATTGTTTCAGAATGGCTAAACACTTTAAAAGAGTGAGAATTTTTAGTCCGTGCTATGCAAGATGACCCCAGCCAAAACAGACAAGTCGCTAGAAATAGCGACTTTTTCTTTTATTTACAATGCCTTTTTCCAATTCAATTGGACTCAATACAAAAAGCAGCTATTTTCATAAACAATCGAACTCATCATTACAAAAGTAGCTGATTTTATTATGTTTCAGATTTTTGATGCTTTTGGAATGCTCTGCGACATTCGAATTTTTTGAGTGCAAGTGAAAAAAATAACCCCAGCCGAAACTGAGGTTAATTGTATTTCGAAAGAATCTATCTAGTAGGTAATTTGGGATTCTGTTTTCTACACTCTTTAACAGTCGCAACTTTGGCTGCTTTTCTGATAGCAGTTGGCGGTTGTTTATTTAATGAATCCAACAAAGCAACTAATCCTTGTCGTTTTTTATCTTTGGGTATTTCGACTCGTCTCTTTTTAATTCTTTTAAGATCAGCCTGATATTGTTTATCTGTTGTTTGATCCCATTCTGACACTATTTTTCCATTAACAACATGTCTACCATCGCGAAGAGGGAGGAAGTCTGTATATATTTTTCCTTTTCGATAAATACAGTGTTCTTTTACTTCGATTTCAGTCACACTACTACCAATGCTATCTGATCCTGCCCAAACACGTTCGTAACTTCCGGTAATTTCAGCGTCTCTCCATATACATTCTCCATCCGGCAATCCATGTTTTAGAGAAATACGAAAAGATTCATACTTTGTACGTTTTCTATCATCCCATTTTGTTGTTTCATAAGGTCCTGTCCATGAGCTCCCAGTCGCACCAAGCTTAGCAAAACTATATTGAACGACTTTTCCATCTAATACTTCATTCTCGTCATAATTACCTTTTTCAATTAATTCACCATCAATATCATAGCGTTCATAGGGCCCAACTAATTTGTGGTCACGAACTGTTGCCATTAATGTTATAATGCCACACTCATCCTTTTCAACATAAGTTCCTTTTTTGGGTAATTGAGCTCTTGTTTCTTTGAGATGGGCATGAAGACCTATGTCATATATTTCTTCCAATTCTGACCAATCTTCCTCATAACTTCTTAGTATCTCTGCGTTTTCTTTTTCCGTTTCTTTGTTTGGCGCAATTGCACTAAGGCATTCTTCTATCTCTTCATGATCATCAGGATTACCAAGAAGTTCTTTTTCCATTAATTCTTGTAGTGAATATTCAGTACCTTTTATATTATATTTTATACCTAAATCTGCACCATTTTCTAACAATATTTTGACTTTTCCAGGATTCCGTTTCATACAGGCATAGTATAAAGGAGTGAAACCTTTTTTATCTTTAAGATTGACATCTGCACCCAAATCTATTAACAAGTTCACTATTTCTTTGTCATTAGCAATATGAAGAGCACTTTCACCTGCATTGATCATAACTTTATTACATTCATCAACTTGTTGATTTACATCTGCACCATTTTCAAGTAAAAATTTAAGCCATTCATATCCCCCTTTTCCACCAGCAAACGCTGCTGTATATAAAGGAAATGTTCCGGCAAAAACATTTCTCCAGTTTTCATCTCCGAGGCATACACGACTAGAAATCCAATTAGTAGAACAATTGACATCAAGTCTTTTTAGCAATTTATTATGAAAAGCCTTTGCCCATCCCATTTCTTTAAACATAGGCCCACTTAGATGACAGCTGACAAATTTGTCGTTAGCCATGCCCATCTGAATATCACGGCGATATTCTTCCTTTATAGTAAAATCGAAACAAAACACACCCCATGTCTTATTCCATAAATCATTGTTCGTCTTATTCCATAAATCATTGTTCATAATAAACCTCCTTGAGGTTAAAGTTATCCATAATTCCATTATACCATAAACCAACGTTTATGCCCGGCTTATAAAATGTAAATTTTTGGATTGGTTTCAGAAGCCTTAAAAAGATTACTTTTTCTTTGTTGTTATTAATGTTTAGACCTTTTTAAAGAAAAAGTCCAAAATATAAAAAAACTGGT
>JAZLAQ010000027.1:0-21533 GCA_045613285.1 Alphaproteobacteria bacterium
AATCTATACAATTTATACACCACAACCTTGTACTTGTCCAAGTGGGTATCGGGAAAGTTGTGCCAGTGGGCAGTATGTAACTGAAACCGATGTATTAAAAGACGGTGTAAAATGTTACAGATGTGAAAATTGTCCAACGGGGAATAGTAAGCCGACAAGTGGTTGTTATACGGAAGTAACAACACCAGCCAATACGACAACAGGATGTCCGGCCTATACGACATATACATCAAAGGCTTGTGAATGTCCAAGTGGATTTAGTGCAACCGTTTGTGCCGGAGGGAGCCAGTATGCAACGGAAACAAAAAAATTGGCCGATGGGAAGATGTGTTACAAGTGCGCAAATTGTCCGACTGGAAACAGTAAGCCGACAAGTGGTTGTTATACGGAAGTAACAACGCCAGCCAATCCAACAACAGGATGTCCGGCCTATACAACGTATACGTCAAAAGCCTGTGATTGTCCGAGTGGATTTAGCAAGACAGCGTGTGCCAGTGGGAGCCAGTACGCAACGGAAACAAAAACATTGGACGATGGGACGATGTGTTATAAGTGCACAAATTGTCCGACTGGAAACAGTAAGCCAACAAGTGGTTGTTATACGGAAGTAACAACACCAGCCAATGCGACAACAGGATGTCCGGCCTATACAACCTATACCTCAAAAGCCTGTACTTGTCCAAGTGGATTTAGTGCAACCGTTTGTGCTAGAGGAAGCCAGTACGCAACGGAAACAAAGAAATTGGCCGATGGGAAGATGTGTTATAAGTGCACAAATTGTCCAACGGGGAACAGTAAGCCGACAAGTGGTTGTTATACGGAAGTAACAACGCCAGCCAATACGACAACGGGATGTCCGGCCTATACAACGTATACGTCAAAAGCCTGTGATTGCCCAAGTGGATTTAGCAAGACAGCGTGTGCCAGTGGGAGCCAGTATGCAACGGAAACAAAAAAATTGGACGATGGGACGATGTGTTACAAGTGCACAAATTGTCCGACTGGAAACAGTAAGCCGACAAGTGGTTGTTATACAGAAGTAACAACACCAGCCAATGCGACAACGGGATGTCCGGCCTATACAACCTATACCTCAAAAGCCTGTGATTGCCCAAGTGGATTTAGTGCAACCGTTTGTGCCAGTGGGAGCCAGTACGCAACGGAAACAAAAAAATTGGCCGATGGGAAGATGTGTTATAAGTGCACAAATTGTCCAACGGGGAATAGTAAGCCGACAAGTGGTTGTTATACGGAAGTAACAACGCCTGCTAATCCAACAACAGGATGTCCGGCCTATACAACATATACGTCAAAAGCTTGTGAATGTCCGACTAATTATTACAAAACATGTCCTGCGGGTGGATATCCGCTTGGTGCACCGCAAGTATTGGCGGACGGGGCATTATGTTATCAATGCACTGATTGTCCAGAAAGAATCGATGTTCCAACAAGTAAATTTTCAGCGTGCGGTACAAAGGACAGTACTTGTGTCGCACTACCAAAGGGAGCTAAATACAATGATGGAGACTATTATAAAAATCCTTATCAATGCGATTACAATGTTTATTTAAATGGAAGTTTTAGTGGACAAGATATTTTTATAGCGTGCGGTAGTTCAGAAAGGGTAGGACAGAATATATCAAGTGCTCGCTATGTTAACAGAAAGAAATGTACATTAACCCCTACACGTAAATATTTAAGAATAGAAGTGTATCATAATGAAGGTTCTGTAAGTAGTTCTATTGAAGCGACGCTGTTGCGAACAGATCGGGCTTGGGCATCGGATGGTAGTGTTATTATGTCATGTCCTGCAGGTCAATATACACCAGATGGAAAAACCTGTAAAACATGTCCGGCGGGAACGTATTCAGAAAGTAGTGGTGCGACAAGTTGTACACCGTGTAGTGCCGGAACCTATAATAATAAAACAGGTCAGACATCCTGTCAAACCTGTCCGACTGGTCAGTATCAGAATGCAACCGGTCAAGCATCCTGTAATGTCTGTCCAACCGGGTCAACAACTTCTGGGGGAAAAACTGCCCATGATTCAGTTGATGATTGTGATGCGTGTGCCAAGGGGAAATTCTTGGATACCAGTACAATGAAATGCGAAGTTTGTCCAAACGGGACGTATCAGGATGCAACTGGTCAGACATCCTGTAAAGCCTGTCCAACCGGAACAACGGCAACAGGAACAGATGCTTCAAGTCATAATGCAGCCAGTGATTGTAAGTAAAATAAATGGTGTCAAGTTTAACCTTGACACCATTTTTTTATGCCAGTAGGTTGTTGTTATATACGTTAGCTTGTCCGATAAAATATGTAAAAATAAAAAATCAGTTGTTTTCTGATATTTTTTGAATTATACTGAATTTAAACAGGAAAGGAAACGTTATGAAAAAATATACATCTATCCCTGATTTTTTCAGAAAGTATATCGGTGGTAAACCTGAAACCGGTACGGAAATCTTATCGGTGGAGGCTGGCAAAGTTATTTCGGAATTGTCTAAAGATTACTTTATACAAGTCCAAAAAGATATAACGGATATGGCAGATATCCTGAAAAAAGCACGTCGGGCGAAACAGAAAAAACGGTTTCAGCTGGTTCGGGAAGATTTTTTTCTACATGCGCATGATATGAAAGGACAAGGAACAACTTTTGGGTATCCCTTGTTGTCGGATTTGGGAAAAGTTGCCTGTGATTACTTGCGTCATAAAACCGAAGTCAGTGTGACAGATTTGGACTATTTATCTTTGTTGGTTGTAGATATACAAACAATACTGGATAAAAAACTGTCCGGAAAAGGCGGTTGTTTGGGAACTGAAATTAAAAAACGTTGGATAAAGGATAATCAATGACGGGTCCCTTTATTCTGGTTGTTGATGATGATACGCGACTTCGTCGATTACTGCGACGGTATCTGTCCGAGAACGGATTTCAAGTATCAGAAGCCCCCAGTGCGGATGAGGCTTTTCCTTTGATGCAGGTTATCAACTTTGACATTATTATTATGGATGTCATGATGCCGGGGACTAATGGTTATGAAATGGTTAAAAAAATACGGGCAATGGGAAATAAAACGCCTGTCCTGATGTTAACGGCTATGGGGGAAATAGAAAACCGTATTATGGGATTGGAATCCGGTGCCGATGATTATTTGGGAAAACCCTTTGAACCACGAGAACTGATTTTAAGAATCAATAATATTCTGCGACGTATGAATGAAATTAGAATACCGACTAATGTGGTTTTTGGAAATTGTGTCTTTGAAGTCAAAACAGGCATTCTGATTAAAGATAATATACCAGTTGCTTTAACCGGAACGGAAACGGAATTATTGCGTCTGTTGGCAGAAAGAAAAAATGAGATTATGTCCCGTTCAGATTTGACAGAACTGATGAAAATGGACAGTGAAAGAACGGTTGATGTTCTTATTAATCGATTGAGAAAAAAAATAGAAGATGATATCGGACATCCGATTTGCATTCAAACTGTTCGAGGACAGGGGTATACTTTGGTAGCACAATGAAACAAAAAAATAATCGTTCGTTTTTCATGTTAAAGTGGTTGTCTTTTGGATGGGATGGCGTTAAAAAAATGATTATGCCCAAAAGTCTTCAACAACGCTTTGTTCTGATAATTTTGGTTCCAATGTTGTTTTTACAAGCGGTTTTTTTTGTGGCTTTCTTTGAAAGGCACTGGGATACGGTCGGCAGACGTTTGGCTAAGGATGTCTCTGGGGAAATTGTAACCGTTGCCGATATGATTGAAAAAACGGATTTGTCTGATGAAAATATCGGATTGTTGATACGCTCTTTGGGGGAAAACTTGGGGTTTAGTCTGTATTTTGAATCCCGTGCTAATTTAAATAAAACTAAACCGCAACAAGGTGGATTGTCGGTTAAAGCATTGATATCCGAGTTAAGTCAACAACCTTATCCTTTTTTAATACAAGAAACAGAAAATCAAAAGACGGAAATCATGTTACAGTTATCATCAGGGGTTCTGCATGCATTTGTTCCTAAAAAACGTTTTTTCAGTTCTACAATTTATGTTGTCTTGGGGTGGATGATTGGTTTTTCTCTTTTGTTGTTTATTATTGCTTTTATCTTTATGAAAAATCAGGTGCGTTCTATCGAACGGTTATCACGGGCTGCTGAGTTATTCGGACGTGGAAAAACAATGAAAACCTTTAAACCGGAAGGAGCAACGGAAGTACGGCAAGCTGGTTTGTCCTTTATTCAAATGCAAAATCGCATTCAACGGTATTTAAGTGAACGTACAGGAATGTTGTCAGGGGTTTCTCACGATTTAAAAACACCTTTGACACGAATGAAATTACAGTTATCAATGGCCCCGCAAAACGAGGTTGTTCAGGACTTGCAGGAAGATATCACAGAAATGGAGCATATGTTGGAAGCCTATCTGTCTTTTGCCCGTGGTGAAGGAAAAGAACAACCAGAAGAAGTATCTTTAAATGAATTAGTTGATGATATTGTATCAAAATTGACCAAAACAGGTCAAAAAATAGATTGGCACCAAGAAACAAATATTTTGTGTATCGGACGTCCGAATGAATTGATACGGGCAATAACAAATCTATTGACCAATGCAGGGCGATATGCCAAAAATGCACGGGTTCAGCTGGGAACTTATAGGCAAATGGCACGTCTGATTATTGATGATGACGGACCGGGAATACCGGTGAATAAACGTGAAGAAGTATTTCGGGCTTTTTATCGGTTGGAAAAGTCCAGAAATACGCATACCGGTGGTGTCGGTCTGGGCATGACTATTGCAAAAGATATTATCTTGTCCCATGGTGGTGAAATAGAGTTGTCGGATAGTCCTATGGGTGGGCTTCGAATAACTATTCTTGTTCCGTTGGCAAAACATTCATAAATGGAGAAAGTAAATGATAAAAGACACAGATTGTATTATTCAGATTTTACCGGCTTTAAAACAAGGTGGTGTGGAACGGGGAACAATAGAAATTGCAACAGCTCTTAAAAATCAAGGTATCCGAAATATTGTTATTTCGTCCGGTGGTCCTATGGTTTCCGAGTTGGAATACTTGGGGATAGAGCATATTACTTTACCTGTTCAAACAAAAAATCCTTTTAAGATATGGTTAAATAGTATTCGATTGGCCCGTATTTTTCGGGAAAAGAAAGCGACTTTGATACATGTACGATCCCGAGCACCGGCTTGGTCTGTTAAATGGGCCTGTCAGAAAGTAAAAATACCGTTTATTACTACTTATCACGGTCGATATGGATTAAAGCCAAGATGGTTGAAAAAGCCCTATAATCAAGTCATGTTGTCAGGGAAAAAAGTTATTGCGGTTTCAGATTTTGTCCGACAACACTTACAGGAAGAATATCAAGTTCCACCTGAACATATTTGCCTAATACCGCGTGGAGCCGATACAGATAAATTTGATCAACAAGCTATCAGATTGGGTAGTTTTAATGATTTTATCAGTCAACATGATATTCCACAGGATAAACCGATTATTTCTTTGGTGGGGCGATTATCTAGAATTAAAGGACATATGGTTGTTTTGGATGCTCTAAAACAAATGAGAAATAAGAATTTAACTCTGTTGTTTGTCGGTGGTAATCCAAAAGGAGACTATGAAATTGAGTTAAAAGAAAAATTAAAAGAATTACCTGAAACGATAACCGTTCGGATATTCTCTGTTTCGGGAAGCGAAATCCCTATGGTTTATGCATTGTCAACAGTCTGTGTCCAGCCGTCTCTGGTTCCTGAAACATTTGGTCGTAGTATTGCTGAAGCTCAAGCAATGAAGCGAATTGTAGTAGCAGCCAATCATGGTGGTGCTTGTGAATTGATTGAAAATGGCAAGACAGGATTTTTAACACCGGTCGGTGATGCTAAAACGTTAGCAGATGTATTAGATAGCGTTTTAGATATGCCTTTAAAAGAACAAAAGAAAATAGGAGAAGATGCCTGTTATTCCGTTCGGACACACTATTCAATTAAAAGTATGTGTGAACAGACAATCAAGTTGTATCAAGAAATATTGAAATAAAAAACTATCCGCGTGCTGTTGTAACAAAACGCATTCTTCTCAGTAAAGCAGTTCGATACAGTTCAGTCTTCGTTTGGGATAGCCATTCTTTTCTTAAATTATGACGACGTGTACTGCCTGAATAACTTTCTTTGATTAAATCATCAATGTATTTTGTTTCTTTGGTTTTATAGTAATTTTTTAATGCAGTTTGAAATTTTGGAAAACCGCTTTTATATCCTTCGAAACCACAGTTATAAATTAAGTCACAAACCGTTAATTGAATACCACGAGGTAGTGCATCCAAAAATCGATGGTATTGACGGGCAGAGTCAATCACTTTTTGACAAGCCATCGTATTCAGAGTCTTGATATCTGATGCATTTAATATAAAAAGCTGACGGGCATATTTTGTTTCTGAATGTTTTATCCCGTTTTTATCTTTCCAATTAAATAAATTTGGTAATCTTTTTGATGTGTCTGTTGATTTACAAGGAGCGTCTTCGATCAGTTTGAAAGCAGGGAAGTTTTTTATTTGTTCAATGTTTTCAGAAAGAATTTGGTACATTCTTCTTAATTTTTTATCTTTTATTAGAAATGATTTTCCATCTAAACGGGATAGTTTATATTTCATCATCCCCTGAGATGAGGTGTGTTCCTGTATATGAACACCTTGTCCTACAGTAATAAAGCCTTTATCATCATATAAAAAAGGTGTATTTTCTTCGGTTTCAAGACAGGTTTTATAAAAATCATCAGTTAAAGATGGTTTTTGGGGAGATGAAAAAGGCGTTGTCGCCTTGTTTGACTTTGGTATATCTGATTTAGGAACCATTATCGGTTCATCTAACTTTTCGGTATTACCTATAGCATTTTGGGTTAAAGTAACACCAGCAATAAAACCAGCAAGGCCTGAAATAAAACGTCGTCTTGAAAAAGTCATTTTTTTATCCCTCCATATTAATTCATTATATCATAGTTTAGTAAATATGTCAAATTTCAAAAAAAATAATAAAAAAACTTGCAAATTTTTAAAAAAGTTTTTAAAATCTTTTCTGAGAATTATGTGTGGGGAGAAGTAAATGATTTCAGAAAGTTTATTTATCACTTGTATCGGAATGGGCGGAGTTTTTTTATTCTTGTCCCTGATGATTTTTGTTATGGAGTTGATGCGGGTAATTATTGTCCGAACGGAAAAAAAGAAGGTATCGGATAAGATAGCTGCCGTTATCGCAATAGTTCAAAGTCAGGAGTCTTAAATATGAAGAGAAAAAAGAAAATATCGTTTTTGTGTACGGCTTTTCGTGATGGATTTCAATCTTGTTTCGGGGCCCGTGTTCTAAGTAAAGATTATTTACCTGTTGTAGCGGAAGCTGTTAAAGTCGGTTTTAGAAATATTGAAGCCGGTGGTGGAGCTGCTTTTCAGTCAGCCTTTTTCTATAATAATGAAAATGCCTTTGATGTGATGGATAAGTTTCGGGAAATCTGTGGTCCGAAAGTCAATCTGCAAACGTTGGCACGTGGTGTTAATGTTGTCGCGTTGGATTCACAAAGTTCAGCAATGATAAAACTGCATGCGGATTTATTTAAAAAACACGGTATGACCACTATTCGTAATTTTGATGCTTTAAATGATCCTGAAAATTTAAAATACAGTGCCGAATGTATAAAAAAAGCCGGTTTAAAGCATCAGTTATGTATTGCAACAATGTCTTTACCACCGGGGGCAGAAGGGGCTCATACACCGGATTTTTATGAGGACAGGTTGAAAAAATTTATTAAGGCTAAGATACCTTTTGATTCAATTTGTTTAAAAGATGCTTCGGGAACATCTGTGCCTGCTGTTGTTTACGAAACAGTCCAACGTGTTCGAAAATTAGTCGGTAGTAAGTGTCCGATTGAGTATCACTCTCATGAAACGGCTGGTGTTGGATTGGCTTGTTATTTGGCTGCCGTAGAGGCGGGAGCTGACATTGTGGATTTATCATTGGCACCCGTGTCAGGAGGAACATGTCAGCCGGATGTGGCGACAATGTGGCATGCTTTGCGAGGTTCTTCTTTTGAATTAGATTGTGATATTGATGGAGTTATGCGGGTTGAAGAAGCACTGAAAGATGCTTTATCCCCTTATTTTATGCCACCGGAAGCTTTGCATGCTGATCCGCGTATCCCTTGGTCTCCGATGCCTGGAGGGGCTTTGACGGCCAATACACAAATGTTGCGTGATAATGGTTTGATGGATAAATATGGAGAAATAATCGTTGCGATGGAAGAAGTCGTTCGTAAAGGTGGTTTTGGAACTTCGGTAACGCCGGTATCTCAATTTTATTTTCAACAGGCCTTTAATAATGTTATACAGGGTCCTTGGAAGAAAATAGCAGAAGGATATGGTAAAATGGTTTTAGGTTACTTTGGCAAGACTCCTGTTCCGCCAGATAAAAAAGTTATTCAGATTGCTTCCGAACAGTTGGGGTTAAAACCGACGAAAGAGACGGTTTTATCCATCAATGATAAAAATCCGGAAAAGTCCCGCAAACATTATGAAAACGAACTTAAAACGGCTGGGTTACCGATAACGGATGAAAATGTTTTTATCGCAGCCAGTTGTGGCAATAAAGGGATAGATTTCCTATTAGGTAAAGGTAAAATCGGTGTTCGTTATAAGGAAAAAGAAAAGGTAAAATCGAATTCTTATCAGATTACGGTTGCCGGTGAAAAATTTGATGTTTCCGTTCGCGAAAATAAAGTGATTGTTAATGGACAGGAATATGATTTTCAAATTGGTTCTGAAACTCAAAAAGCACAATCGTTAAATCAAAATATCGATGGGAAAACAGAAGTTATTACAGCCGGTACACCTGGGGTTGTAACGCAGGTTTTGGTTTCAGAGGGCGATATTGTTCAGGTCGGACAAAATCTTTGTATTTTGGAAGTCATGAAAATGGAAACATTTGCAAAAGCCTCTAAAAATGGACAGATAAAGAAAGTGTTTGTTAAAAAAGGAGATGCCATTAAAACAGGTATGTCTTTGTTTGAGTTAGGCTAAGGAGGATTTATGCAAGCTATTATTGACAGTTTGGGATTTGCTCAAATGACTTGGGGACAGGTTATTATGATAGGCATTTGTTTAATTTTGTTATATTTGGGGATAAAAAAGAAATTTGAACCTTTATTATTAGTCCCGATTGCAATTGGTGGATTGCTATCAAATTGTCCGGGTGCAGGTATGACAGATGACGGAGGTTTATTGAAATTCCTGTTTGATATTGGTATCAGTTCAGGTGTTTTCCCTCTATTGATTTTCTTGGGCGTTGGTGCTATGACTGATTTTGGGCCGATGCTAGCAAATCCAAAGACTGCCTTGTTAGGTGGGGCAGCTCAATTTGCTATATTTGGTACATTTTTAGGGGGATTAGCGTTAAGTCAATATATCCCAGGCATCGATTTGACAATACAACAGGCTGCCTCTATTGCTATTATCGGTGGGGCGGATGGTCCGACCTCTATATTTTTGGCGGGTAAGTTAGCCCCAGAATTGTTGGGAGCTATTGCTGTTGCAGCATATTCTTATATGGCTTTGGTTCCTGTTATTCAACCACCTATTATGCGGTTATGTGCGCCTAAAAAGCAAAGACAAATCAAAATGGTTCAATTGAGAGAAGTGTCTCAACGGGAAAAAATATTGTTTCCGATTGTTGTGATTATTTTGACTGCTTTGTTTATTCCATTGGCTGTTCCTTTAATTGGAATGCTGATGTTTGGTAATCTGCTGAAAGAAAGTGGTGTGACGGAACGGTTGGCTAAAGGGGCATCCAATGAATTGATGAATATTGTAACAATCCTGTTGGGGATTTCTGTCGGATCAAAATTATCTTCAGATTTATTTCTGGTTCCACAAACACTGGTGATATTGGTTTTGGGGGTAATAGCTTTCTGTATCGGAACGGGAAGTGGTGTTTTGATGGCTCGTTTCCTGAATCTATTTAGTGTCAATAAATTAAATCCTCTTATCGGATCAGCCGGTGTGTCTGCTATTCCGATGGCAGCCCGTGTCAGTGAAAAATTAGGTCAGGAAGAAAATCCGGATAACCATTTGTTGATGCATGCTATGGGGGCTAATGTTTCGGGAGCTATCGGTTCGGCAGTTGCCGCCGGTATTTTATTGGCTTTATGCTAGGATAACATTATTTATTTTTGTATAAATAAAAATCGGTCGGGTGTATGCAAGTTATCTGGCCGTTTTTATTTAATTCAGTTGCCAGCATTTTCAAACCTGTTAGAGCTGATTCATCTGCTTGTTTAATGATGCGAATGGACAAAATATCAGCTGTTTTTCCCAAAGTATCAAAGAAAATATTCCTTGTTTTTTCCGAGCGGATAAGTTCGACGGCTAATCCCCCCAGATAAAAAACCGGTATGTTTTCCGTTTTATGTATGGTTAGGCAGAATTGTGCCAGACTTTGTGCCATAATCCGATATGTCATAAGGGCATTTTTATCTTTGTAATTATGCGCCAAAAAAGAAACTTCACGAGATCTTGTTACTGGTTTATCGGACAGGTATTGATAAATGCGTAAAAAAGCAGGACCACTGATGATATCTTCCCATTCAATGGCAGATAACCGTTTTTGTTCAGCCGTTGGTTTTGTAATTGGTAAATGTCCGGCTTCGCTGGCGATAACAGTATGATTTTTAATATAACCACATCCTAAACCCGTTCCGATAACAATAACGCAAGCGTTTTTTGTATCAGGCTTATCCAATACACTGACTGTGTGGGGAATCATATCGTTGACCAAAAGGCCAGTTTGAAATCCGAAAAGTTTACATAAATCAGGCATATTTATAACCAGACGCCTGTTAGTCAGTTTTATTCTACCGGTTTTTATCAATTTTCCGGCTGCCCCGGCTATGAATTGTTGTGGATGAGAGTTTGTTTCTGTTAAAAAAGTTTCAACCAACTTTTTCATTGACATAAACGGTTTGTGAAAATAAACTTTTGCTTGGACAATATCATCTTTTTTTAATAACCAAAATCGTGTATATGTACCGCCAATATCCGCCAATAATGTTTGTGTCATTTACACTCCTTTAAATTAAACTGCCCCATATACAAGCCAAATAGTAGACCAACCGTTCTTTTAAAGATGACACATTTCCCATATCCAAACAGGATGTCAGCGTGTCAAAATCAGAAGTCGGCATTCGCCACAGCCATATCCCTATTATACATTCTATTATCAAAATAATCAATACAAGAATGAATAAGAGTTTTAAAAATTTTTTTAAATACCATTTTATGCAAAAAAAAGAAAAAGAATGCAAAAATGTATCGATATGATTTTTAAATTTAGACTTGATGCCTTCTTTAGGCTCTTGCTTTATCTGACTGCGTGTGGTATGGGCATGTACCATTCGAAGTGGGATACTTATTTTTTTAACTTGCTCCGTTTGTACTGTGTCATTCGGAGATGTCATTTTTGAAATAAGGGATGGATACGGTGAATCAGTGGTTTTCTTGCCGGCGGAGAAAAATCTCTTCAGCCGTTTCCAACTCTTCTGGTGTATTGATACCATGAAGTTCATCAACATCTCCTATAACTATATCACATTTCAACCCCTGTTCATTTGCCAAGGCAACAATATCCGTTAGGTAGTATTCACCGGATACATTATCATTTTTTACTTTTTCCAGTAAAGATAAAATATGTTCCCCGTTAATACACATAACCCCTGAATTACAGAGGCGAATAGCCCTTTGTGTATCATCGGCATCCTTATATTCTACAATTTTTTCCAATCCGTTTTTTCCCATAACTAAACGACCGTAACGACGGGCATCCGGTGGAATAAAGCCAAGAACGACTATATCTGCTCCATTTTTATATTCCGTTATCATCCTGTTGAGGGTTTCTGGAGAAATTAAAGGGGTATCACCAAACATGACTAAAACACAACCGTTAAAGGGTAATAATTCATTTCTTGCTGATAGAACGGCATGTGCTGTCCCCAGCCGGCGTTCTTGAATAACGGTTTTTTCAGGAGCAACGGCATAAGAAATTTTTTCCATGTCCGGTCCGATTACGACAGTAATATCTTGGATGTTTGTTTGTTTAACGCTATCCAATAGAATATTTATCATCGGTTTTCCACAGATTTGGTGTAGGACCTTTGGTAAAGATGATTTCATACGTGTCCCTTGACCAGCAGCAAGTATAATCGTTTTTATTTTCATGGGTATCCTTTATTCAATAAAAATGTCATGATCGGATGCATAGCGTTTTATCTTTTCACGTAAGCTGTCCGAAGTTGAAAAAAGTTGTTTTTCAAGATAAGCTGTTAAACTTTCTTTATCCAAAGAACGAATAGCGGCTTTGACTGCCCCCAATGAAGATGGGTTCATAGATAAAGATGTAAAGCCTAATCCTACCAATGTGATGGCTTCCAATGGGCGTCCGGCCATTTCACCACAGACGGAACAGGGAATACCCGCCTGTTTACAAGTATCATTGATGTATTTTAAAACACGTAATAAAGCTGGTGACAAAGAGTCATACCGATTCCAGATCGTCGGATGTCCTCGATCAGTTGCATATAAGAATTGGGATAAGTCATTTGTTCCAATGGAAACAAAGTCTACTTCACACATCAGTTGTTCCATTTGGAAAATCAAAGCCGGAACTTCTATCATACTGCCGACCTTGATAGATTTTGGTAATTTTCCGGTTCGTTCTTTTTCCCTTTGAATCTCCATGTTAAGCGTTTTTCTGGCTTCTTGTAATTCATGTATAGTTGTTATCATCGGGAACATGATGTATAAATCCCGTCCGACAGCTGCCCGGATAAGAGCCTGCAATTGGCATCTTAGCAAAGCCCGTCTATCTAACGTCATTCGGATAGAACGCCAGCCCATTGCCGGATTTTCTTCTGCCTGTCTTTGAAAATAAGGCAAAACTTTATCTGATCCGATATCCAATGTCCTGAATATAATCGGTTTTCCTTTAGCCTGTATTAATGCACGGCGATAGATGTCTATTTGTGTTTTTAAGTCCGGCAGTGTATCTGTCAACATAAATGGTAATTCTGTCCGATACAGACCGATACCGTCAAAAAAAGTTTCATTATCCCAATTTGAATCTGAAGATAAACTGGCATTGATATTTAAGGAAACTAATATATTATCTTGTGTAATTGCCGGCAGCTCTTTCATTTGCGTATAGCGAGCATGTAATCTTTTTTGTTTATTAAATTGGGAACCAAGTTCTTCCAGTGTATCATCTGTCGGGTTCAAGTAGACGTATCCGCCCGTTGCATCCAGAGCGATGGAAACACCGTCAGAAATTAAGTCTGTTACATTTTTTATTCCACAAATTAAAGGGATATTTAATGAACGGGTAACAATAACCATGTGCATTGTCTGAGACCCTTCTTCTAAAATAATGCCTTTTATTTTTTTTAGATCATAATCTAATAATTCAGCTGGTCCTAAGCTTTTTGCCACCAAAATCGTATTACGGGGTAGTTTTTTATTTGTTTTTTTGACAGAACGGTTTAGGTGTTTGATTAAACGGTTGATTAAATCATTAACATCATGTATCCGTTCTTTAATGTAGGGATCAGTCATCAATTCCATGCGGTCGGTTATTTCTTCACCGATTTTTTGCACGGCTGCTTCGGCAGTTAAGCCTGTCTCAATGGCTTTAACCATACGTAAAATCCAACCTTTATCCTTGATAAACATCAGGTAGGTTTCGAAAATATCCGATTGATCACCACTCATATGCGAGGAACGTAATATTTTATTGACTTCCTGTTCAACCCGTTCAAGTGCCTGATAAAGTCGTTTTGTTTCTTTTTGTGTATCGGTTGCTAGTAGTCGTACAGCCTGTTCCATCTGTTTATGAACGATACTTCTGCCAACAGCAAATCCACCGATTAAACCGGTTCCTTCCAATTTTTGGCGACCGCCTTCAGGGATGACTTCTGCCTTGGTGGCATGGAATTGATTATCGGATATCATTTCTGCCAAAACCATACCGATAGTTTCCAGAACTTCTATTAAGTCTGATGAAAATTCCTGCTTCTTTTTTGTTTGAACTGCCAGTACCCCTAGTATTCGATTGGAACGAATGACAGGAACGCCGGCTAATGATTTAAAACTTTTTTCATGGGTTTCCGGTTTATGTACAAAGCTGGGATGCGACCAAGCATCTTTAAACATTAAAGGTTTTTGTTGTAGGGCTATTTCACCGATTAGTCCTTCCCCAATGCGTAAAAATGTTTCATGAACGGCATTGGTATCTAATCCATAAGTTGCAAATAATTCCAATATGTCACCGGGGCGTGCTAAATAAAAAGAGCAAACATCCACAGATAGGTGATTTGCTACCAGCATAATGATTTTATTCAATCGTTCTTCCGGAGAAATATCCCGTACGGTTACTTCACGCAGATCTTTCATAATTTTGCGAACAGATACCGTTCTTTGAAAAGAATTTTGAACCATTTTTACCCCTTTAAATGTTGTTTTTATTCTAAATAAAAAAAGGGAATTCGTCAAGCGTTTTTTATGGAAAAGGATTATTTTTTCAGTTTAGCCCTTGGATGAGATTTATTGTAAACATTTTGTAAATGTTGAGTTGTAATTTCAGTATATCGTTGTGTGGCGGACAGAGAAGCATGTCCCAATAGTTCCTGAACAGTCCTTAGATCGCCTCCATTTTGCAGTAAATGTGTTGCAAAACTGTGTCGTAATGCGTGGGGGGTAACGGTATCCGGCAGATTTAAAAACTTGCGAATTTGACGGACATTTCTTTGGACAACAGCCGGATTGATACGATCACCACGGGCTCCGACAAACAAAGGTGCATCAGGTTTGTAATAGGGATTACTTTTAAGATAATTCTGAACCGCCTTTCTGACCACTGGTAATAAAGGAACCAATCGTTGTTTATTACCTTTTCCAGTGATGGTTATTGTATCGGTATTTAGTGGAAAATCTTTAATATTTAAACTGAGGGCTTCGGCAATTCGTAAACCTGAACCATACATCAATGTATAAAGGGCAACGTCTCTTTTTGCTTCCCATGAAACGCGATTCATCTTTTTTGCGGCTTCCAAAAAACGGTAAGCATCTGTTACAGATAGTGGTTTGGGTAAGGTTTTCGGTTTTCGGGCGGAACGAATGGCTAAAACAGAGGTATTTTCCAAAATATCACAGCGAGCCAAGTATTTAAAAAAATGACGGACAGCTGAAAATTCACGAGCCATGCTGGTACGAGCAATATGATTTTCCGAACGCCAAACTAAAAAAGCACGAAAATCGGATACAGATAATTTTTTTAATATTTTAAAAGAAATAGTTTCTTCCTTATACTCAAATAAAAAAGACATAAATTCTTTTATATCCATTTGATAGGCTTCATTTGTTTTGTTGGATAAACGGCGTTCATACAGTAGATTATTATTCCACTCAGCAAGAGTGAATTGTAATTTTTTATCACAAGTTTCGGTTATGGGCTTGTATTCTGTCATAATTTTGTGTATCCTTAAAACAAAGATAAAGGATTTTTTTGAAAAATGCAACGAATAACTGTTTTATTTCCGGCTCCTGTTGAGTGCTATGATTATTTGTCTGAAACAAAACTGTCTGTTGGTCAGATTGTACGCGCATCTTTCGGACGAAAAGAACAGATTGGTGTTGTTTGGGATAAAAAAGCAGATTTAATTATACCTGATGAAAAAGTCAAATATATTTCAGAAGTTTTGCCTTTACCTGTTTTGCCTCTGGAAACGATTCAATTTGTCAATTGGGTTGCCGGATATACTTTGTCTCCAACTGGTATGGTTTTGAAAACGGTTATGGCGGCAGATTTTGAAAAAGAAAGTCGAAAAAAGACAGAATTTGAAGAACCAAAACAGTTGGAAACAAGCGTCATCTTTTCAGATATTCAACAAAAAGCCGTTGATTATTTAAAATCTCAGGTCGGTCAGGGATTTCAGGTATCTTTATTAGATGGAGTTACGGGATCCGGTAAAACGGAAGTTTACTTTGAAATGATGGCAGAGGCTTTAAAACAAGAGGGACAGATTCTTGTTTTATTACCTGAAATTACTTTGACAGGAGCATGGCTCAATCGATTTAAAAATCGTTTTGGCGTTTTGCCAGCAGTTTGGCATTCGGCTTTGACGCCTAAACAGCGACGAGATACCTGGAAAGCTGTTTTATCTGGTGAAATTCGGGTTATCGTTGGGGCAAGGTCGGCTTTGTTTTTACCGTTTCAAAAATTAAATGCCATTATTGTAGATGAAGAACATGATGCTTCTTATAAACAAGAAGAAGGTATTTTGTATCAGGCGCGGGATATGGCAGTTGTCAGGGCAAAATTAGCGAATTGTCCGATTGTATTAGCTTCTGCAACACCTTCTGTTGAGACTTATTGCAATGTTCAAAACGGACGGTACCAACATGTTGTGTTGCCTGAACGGTACTCAGGTGCTGTTTTTCCGGATATTCGGATTGTGGATATGCGTCAGAAAGAAAAGAAAAATGTTTCTTTTTTATCGCCGACATTAAAGCAATTGATAACCGAAAAATTGGAATTAAAAGAACAAAGTTTGATGTTTATCAATCGGCGGGGATATGCTCCTTTGGTTTTGTGTCGGTCTTGTGGTGAAAGAATTAAGTGTCCTCATTGTTCGGTATGGTTGGTTGAGCATAGAAAACAAGGTTATTTACAGTGTCATCATTGTGGATATACACGCAGAAAACCGTTGGCTTGTCCGATCTGTCAGGAAAAGGATACTTTAGTTTCTTGTGGACCTGGGGTCGAACGGATTTATGAAGAAGTTGTTCAGGCTTTTCCGACTGCTCGCTGTGAAATGGTAACCTCCGATACATTAGCCAATCCAAAAGAGTTTTCGGCTTTGACGGAAAAAATATTGTCAGGTGAGATTGATATTCTAATCGGAACGCAGATTTTAGCAAAAGGACATAATTTTCCGAATTTGACGTTGGTAGGTGTGATTGATGCAGATATGGGATTGGCCGGTGGTGATTTACGGGCAGGGGAAAGAACTTTCCAATTACTTCATCAGGTTATGGGACGTGCTGGAAGACATCAAAAAAAAGGAATCGCTGTTTTACAGTCTTACAGTCCGGATAATTTGATTATTCAGGCATTATCCCAAAATAATCGTGAACAATTCTTGTCGGAAGAAATGATGGCGCGTGAAGCATTAAAAATGCCCCCGTTCGGTAGGTTAGCATCGTTAATTATCAGTGGTCGTGATATGCAGAAAACATATCAGGTAGCTTCCCAATTAGTTAAGTTGGCACCGGTACATGATGATGTAATTATTTTTGGTCCGGTACAGGCACCGATTGCTGTTTTGCGGGGAAAATATCGGTATCGGTTATTGGTTAAGTCTGGTCGTGATTTTAAAATACAAAAAATGCTGTTGATGTGGTTATCTAAAATAAAAATACCGTCATCCGTAGATGTTCGGTTAGATATTGATCCGTACAGTTTTTTTTAGTTTTTATTTAACAGCAAAAATGCTTTTTCCAATAAACGAGATGCTACGTGAGCATCCAATACTTTTTTTCGGTTTTCGGACCGCATAAAGCAGGTATTTTGTAAATAGGATTCGGTTTGTGTCGAAGAATAGCGTTCATCTATCCATAAAATCGGCAGGTTGAATTTTTCTGACAGACGGTCTGCAAACAGGCGAGCTTGGATGGCTGTTTTCCCTTCTTCACCATCTGTTTGTAAGGGAAGACCAATAACAAATCCAACAACTTTTTTTGCAGGAATTATATCATCTAATTCTTTGATTTTTGATATTATTTTAAAAGGAGTCGCCAATTCCCTTTTGATATCAGACAAAGCGATACCAATGCGAACAGAACCATAGTCTACTCCCATCAGGACACCTGTTGATCCGATTTCTTTTTTGAAATTTTCAACAGAAAGGTCTTGTCTTTTTTTTATAAATCGCATATTATCATCACTGAACATAAAAACAGTATACAGGAAAGGATCGTTTAGTGCAAGAAAAAAGAATCGTTATTGCTTCCGATCATGCCGGATTTGAGTTGAAATCTTATTTGATAACGGTTTTAAAAGAAACGGGATATGATATCCTGGATTTAGGACCATCGGATACAACGCCGACAGATTATCCGGACAAAGCAAAAGTACTGGCTGAAACGTTAAAACAGAATCCGACCGATAAAGGAATCCTGATTTGTGGAACCGGTATCGGGATGAGTATAGCCGTTAATCGGTTTCCTTATATTCGTGGGGCGTTGGTTTTTACGCCGGAAATGGCGACCTTATCAAGGCAACATAATGATTCTAATGTTTTGATTTTGGGGGCAAGAACAACGACAACAGAAATGGCTGTGGCCTGTATGCAGGCTTTTTTAAAAGCAAATTTTGAAGGTGGACGACATGAAAAAAGAGTCGCTAAATTAGGAGGTTTATCATGCTAAATAATACTTTTTTTACATCCTCTTTGAGGGAAACAGATTCTGAAATTGCCGAGGTTTTAGATTGCGAATTAAAAAGACAACAGGATCATATAGAACTGATCGCTTCGGAAAATATTGTATCTAAAGCAGTTGTACAGGCTATGGGATCTGTTTTGACAAATAAATATGCGGAAGGGTATCCGACGCATCGTTATTATCATGGGTGTGAATGTGTGGATCAGGCTGAGTTATTGGCTATTGAACGGGCTAAAAAATTATTTGGTGCCGAATTTGTCAATGTTCAACCACATTCCGGTTCACAGGCAAATGGGGCTGTTTATCTGGCTCTATTGCATCCGGGGGACACAATTATGGGGATGAGTTTGGATGCTGGCGGGCATTTGACACATGGTTCACGTGTATCGTCTTCAGGTAAGTATTATCACAGTATATCCTATGGTATAGATGCAAACGGTTGGATAGATTATGAAGAAGTTGCCCGATTGGCAGGGGAACATAAACCGCGTTTGATTATTGCCGGTGGGTCTGCCTATCCACAGATAGTAGATTTTAAAAAGTTTAGAGAGATAGCTGACAGTGTCGGAGCTTATCTGATGGTGGATATGGCTCACTTTGCAGGTCTTGTTGCGGGTGGTGTTTATCCGAATCCAATACCGTATGCTGATATTGTGACGACTACGACACACAAAACTTTACGGGGACCGCGAGGGGGAATGATTTTAACCAATAATGCAGAAATTGCCAAAAAGATAAACTCGGCTGTTTTCCCTGGCTTACAGGGTGGCCCTTTAATGCATGTAATCGCTGGTAAGGCGGTAGCTTTTGGGGAAGCGTTAAAGGATGATTTTAAAGTCTATGCCGAACAGATTGTAGCAAATGCACAGGCGTTGGCGGATGTTTTAAAAGAACGTCATGTTGATTTGGTTTCCGGCGGTACTGCCAGTCATCTGATTTTAATTGATTTGCGGGAAAAAGGACTAACTGGTGTGGATGTATGTGATGCTTTGGCTGCAGCCCATATTATCTGTAATAAAAATTCAGTGCCCAATGATACACAAAAACCATCCATTACTTCTGGATTACGTATAGGAACACCTGCCGGTACAACCCGTGGTTTTGGAGTGGATGAATTTCGGAAAATCGGTCATTTAATAGCAGACGTTATTGACAGTATGAATAAACCTGAAAAAGAACAGGTTATTTTATCCGTTCAGGAACAAGTTGCTGATTTATGTCGGACTTTCCCTATTTACGATAAGGGGATTTAAATGAAGTGCCCTTTTTGTCGATTTGATGATACGCAGGTTAAAGATTCACGAGTCAGTGAAGATGGGTATTCCATTCGTCGTCGACGGAGTTGTCCCAAGTGTGGCTCACGTTTTACAACGATGGAACACATCCAAATGCGTGATCTGATAGTGATTAAGAAAAATGATGTACGGGTGCCATTTGAACGGGAAAAATTGTACAAGTCTGTATTACTTGCCCTGAGTAAGCGAGAAATAAGTTCTGATAAGATAGATTTATTGGTCAATAAAATCGTTCGACAACTGGAAAGTTCCGGTCATTCGGAAATAAAATCATCTTTTATTGGTGAAATGGTGATGGATGAGTTATTAGGACTTGACAAAGTGGCTTATGTACGTTATGCTTCCGTTTACAAAAATTTCACAAAAACACAGGATTTTGAAGAATTCGCAGCGAAACTAACAAAAAAATGACAGAAAATATAGAAAAATTACCTTATACAAACGCCAGATTATTGGCAATTCAAACAATTTATGCGCAATCTTTAACGGGTGAAGACTGGGATAAAATCGTCAGTCGAGCTTTGTTGGGGGAACTTGGCGGACAGGTTCTGGAAGAACAAAGTGATAATTATGTTACTTTGGAAGGTGCTGATTCGGGGCTTTATACACGAATCATCAAATCCTATCAGGAACAACGTGAAGATATTGAACGGACAATTAAAGAGGGCTTGTCTGAAAAGATAGTATATGATCGTTTGGAATTGACCTTCTTGTGTATTTTGCGCGCTGGTATGGCCGAATTCTTGTCTGATTGGAATACGGATTCCCCGATTATTATCAATGAATATGTGGATATTACGCAGTCTTTCTACAGTGGTCCGGAAATTAAAATTGCCAATGGTATATTGGACCGTTTTGCCAAGATTATTCGGGAATAGTCAAAAAATATACTTTTTTTAAAAAAAGTTCTTGACAATGTCGTAAAAAAAGGTCATAATACGTACACTTCTTGTTGGAAGGGTGGCCGAGTGGTTAATGGCAGCAGACTGTAAATCTGCCGACTTATGTCTACGAAAGTTCGAATCTTTCCCCTTCCACCATTTTAAAAGTCGTCTTTTTGACGGCTTTTTTTGTTATTTATTCAGAATAAATAACAAATTAATTTCTGTAAAAAACTTTGTTTGGATAGATATACAATAATAGTCGTTTTTATATAAAAATGATTTTTTAAAACATTAAAATGCTGTTTATTTTCAGTGTGATATATATGAAATGACTATATTAAATCTAGACGGTCGTCTAGATTTAATATATTACCAACTTATTTAATTTTGAAAAATAAGTCAAGAAAAAAAATAAAGAATACACTGTATTTCTATCAATTTTTAAAACGTATGTTTCTTTTGTAAAAAATAGGCACATTATATTAAATCTAGACGACCGTCTAGATTTAATATAGTGTACCGCAAAACGCATAGAATAAAGGAGTAAACAATGGATAAAAATATAAAAAATACAATACAAAATAAACAAACAACAACCGAATCTGGCCGGAGTATGGTGGAAATGCTGGGTGTATTGGCTATTATCGGGGTATTGTCTGTCGGTGGGATTGCCGGTTATACTTATGCAATGAACAAATATCATGCCAATGAAATCCTCAGTGGTATATCCCAACGGGCTGTTGTTGCCTCCCAACAAATGATATCGAGAGGTACGACCTCATTGGTAGAATATGCAGGTCAGAAAATC
>JAZLAQ010000028.1:0-23772 GCA_045613285.1 Alphaproteobacteria bacterium
CATAAACCAACGTTTATGCCCGGCTTATAAAATGTAAATTTTTGGATTGGTTTCAGAAGCCTTAAAAAGATTACTTTTTCTTTGTTGTTATTAATGTTTAGACCTTTTTAAAGAAAAAGTCCAAAATATAAAAAAACTGGTTGACTTTAACGTTCCTTTAAATGATCCACTTTTTTAACTTTTTATCAGGAGGTACAACATGGCAATTATAGGCTACATCAGAGTTTCAACAGACAAACAAACCTGTGAACATCAAAAATATGAAATTAAACAATTTACAAAAGCTCAAAAAATCAAAATCACGCATTGGGTAGAAGAAACTATTTCATCCAGAAAATCTTTAGATAAAAGACAATTAGGAAAATTACTTCAAAGTATGAAAGCCGGAGATGTCCTGATTTCTTGTGAAATATCTCGTTTGGGGCGTTCAATGTTAGAAGTTATGCGTATATTGGAGATTTGTTTAAACAAAGAATGTCAGGTTTGGACGATAAAAGAAAATTTCAGATTGGGTTCAGATATTCAATCAAAAGTAATGGCTTTTGCTTTTGGTATATCCGCCGAAATTGAACGTAGTTTAATATCACAACGCACAAAATCATCTTTGGCAAACATAAAAGCAAGTGGTAAAAAACTGGGTCGTCCGTTTTCCGCAACAAGTAAGAAATTGAAGTTGTCAAAAAACTCAAAACGCATTAGAATTTTATTAAGCAATGGTATTTCAAAATCAGAAATAGCCAGAATTATGGCTGTTGAACGGACAACACTCAGGCGTTTTATCTCTCGTCAAGGATGGGGTTAAAATGATACACATTTCATTCAATATAACCATTTTAAAATATACTATCTTTTACGTCATACAAATCTACATAGTAACTATACTTTTACACTGCCTATTTTATGGATTTTATAAAAAAAATCTTGATTTTTTAAAAAAAGGTTTCTATACTGAATATTGTCTTCGGTTTTCTTGCTCGGAGAAGACATCAGGTTTTGGATTTTATCTGCGACTTCTGCGTTTTCCCGTCGGGTACATATCGAATTTTTGCCGATGATAAGGCGGTTTATAGAAAGGAGTCAGAAAAATGCAAACTGGAACAGTTAAATGGTTCAACTATAAAAACGGTTATGGCTTTATTGTGCCGGAAAACGGCGGTAAAGATGTATTTGTTCACGTAACAGCCGTCCATGAATCAAACCTGAGAAGATTGGAAGAAAATCAAACCGTTGAATTTGACTTGAAAGAAGAAAACGGTAAAACGTGCGCAACAAATTTAAAATTAAAATAAAAATACATTCTTTTTTTAATTTTAAAACTGACCTTTTTCAAGGTCAGTTTTTTGATATCCATAATCAATTAAAGACAAAACTTACCGATTTTCACCAACAGATGAATCACCTGCTTCAACTGCGGCATCTAACACTCCTTCCAATTTATCTAATGATTTTCGTTTTGAGGAGTACTTATCACCCGCCTGTTCCCTTCTCTTTTTATTCAGAGGTCTCTGTTCATCATCTGATTGTGGCGGTTGTTCATGCTTATTATCCGCATTGTTATTACTACCAGATTTTTTACTTTTCCCTGGTTGTTGTTTCAGTTTATCCCCTAACTTATTCATATTTTCGTCTGAATTAGGGTTAGCATTTTCCGTATTCGGCATATTTGTTTTACCATTTTCTAAGCCTTTACGCCCTTTATCAATCCCCTTAGCAGCAGATCTTCCACCGGTTTTAACGGCTTTATCAGCCGCTTTCCCGCTGGCTTTAATAGCCTTGCTTGCTGCCTTACCAGAGGCTCTGAGTGCTGCAGCGGCTGCTTTACCGGTAGCCTTAACAGATGCCGCAGCTATTTTGGAAGATGCCGTTATTGTTCCCCCTAGAATTATCAAGGGAACACCAGCAATTGCCCCATAACCAGTTGCGCACAAACCTCTTCCTGAGTTTGATATACTATTCCCTAAGGAACTACCGGCTTTATCAATAGCATTACCGGTTGCTTCAGTACCTTGTTCTACAGCTTTTGCTGCAGTATTTGCACTTTTTTCGACAGCATCACCCGCAGCATTAGTTGCAGCACTAGCGCCACCGGAACTACCGCCTCCGGAGCCACCCCCACCGGAGCCACCCCCACCAGAGCCACCGCCACCAGCGCCACTTGATTTTCCGTCACCAGATTCACCATTCAAAAAACGTTTTAAACGACTGTTGCTTTTGGCACTATCCTTACTTTTATCGCTTTCACCGTCTTTATTTTTTATTTTGTCTTGTATATCTTCTGTGGCGCTCGTACCGAAGGCCTTAGCTAATTTAAGTACTGCAAGCGCCCCCTTAATTATTCCCATAATAGCCGCACCACATATAGATGGGATACCTGCTGTTAAACCAGACAAAGCCTCCACAACTTTTTGAGATGAATTGATTATCTTGACACCGAATAAACAAATAATCAACATAATGAAAACCGTATAGAATGCACCGCCACCTTCAGAAAAAGCTTCATATAGATCACTGGCATAATTGTTGTACACTTCGGTAACCTGCATTAACTCTGACAACCGACGCATCACAACGTCTGGGAAAGATGATCTAAAAATAGCCAAAGTTAAGGCCATACCTATGGATAATCCCACCAAGCACAACAATGAATGCATCAAGAAATCCCATCCCCGTTTTGTATATTGTCGTGTCAATGGGAAAGCACATGTTGCAATTAAAAACGGAGCCAACAAAAACACAAAACCTATTCTGATAAAAATGTCAAATATCTTAGTTGCAACTGTAAAAGATAGCCAAGAAAAGGCAACAATTAGAACCAAACCGATAACCCACATACCAAAGGGAAAAGGAACAACTGATAATAATGCCCCTGCACCACCACCAATGACAGAACCGACAACACCGGCCGCCCAACGGGCCAATTTACCCAAGGTACTGGATGCAACAACAGATCGATACATCATAATTCGACCAACGGCAATTAACGGAGCCGTTTGTTTATAAACAGAACAAGTCATACACAGCAATTCTCGTTTGGATTCAGCATCCAAAATGGCTCCATTTTGAACGCTACCACCATTACAATCAGAACGACTTCCTGTTTGACAGCATGAACAAGCCAACAATGCATTTGCCCGCCGTCCTATTAATTGATTAGAAAAACTGTCACCATCAGGTTGGGACGGTAATTCCGCCCCCATATCTAAACGGGGATTAGCAGACGATGTATCTATCGTAACAAAAGCCTTTGACAACCCCGCCGTAAATGATATCATCGGCGATAACGTATAGCTGTAAAATCCAGTATTATCTTCATCATTACCAGAACGAGGGGCTAGAGGTAAACTTAAAATAGCGGCACAAATAATAACAAAAATACTGCGCACCAAAAATTCTGTAAAAAATTCACTATTACTGGAAGTTCCAAATTTCCCAATCAACATTAAAACTTTAAATAAAATCCAGAAAAGGAACATAACACCTAACATATCTAAAGCTGCTGCTTTTAAGTTATCCTCCATTTCAATAACAACATTTTCAACCGCCATCAACATCAAGCTTGTCAGCCCACACGGCCAACAAGAATTGTTTTCAGACTCTAAAATCTGCAAAACAGTTCCCATTGTTTTTTCAGCGCGCAGAACTTCATATTCCCCTTGCAATTCCAGCAAATCTTCTGCACAATCTTTTGTATCTTCCCATTCGGTATCAAAGACAATACCTTCCTCAATCAATCCCCTTTCCAACGCTTTCCGATAAGTATCCATATATCGATTGGCATACAAGCAGGCTTGTTGAATATCCTCGGTAAATAATGATGGATCTTCAACAGCGTCATCAGGATCAAAATCGTCTTCGTATTCACAAAACTTATCTTCCCAATTATCTTTAATACTCCTTAATTGTTCCATAATGGACTGATTAGAATTCGGAGGACTTGTTGCACCAGCGTTTGCACCCGACGGCGTTCTGTTTTCGACCTGAGCCACTGCTGCTAATGAGAAAGACAAAACAAACATTAAAATAAATGTAAAAGTGCCTTTTTTATGCCCATGGTATAAATAAATACCTGTTGCAATTAAAATGATAAAAATCAATCCCCAGATAATCGGCATAATAACAGAATCATATCCTGTATTCTGAAATTGAGATATACCCAAAAGCATCAGAAGCATTGTAAGTGTATAAAGGATATGTTTAACTATTTTTTTCATTTTTATTTCCTTTCATATCCTAAAATTACTTCATATTATCCTGAACAGCATTTTTGGCAACATTTTTAACTTCTTTTGCTCCCTGCATAGCAAGATGAGGATTCCCCATCGCAATACCAGCTGCAATTTTCGCTGTTGCAATAGCCAATTGCTTTATTCCATCTACAACCTTAACGAAGCTTCCACGAACACTTTCTCCACCAAATTGATTTGCTAAATCTGGAATATACTTCGATAATTTATTTAATGATAATATTAACACAAAAAATGCCAAAGAACCGGATGATAAAGTCGTTACATCATTGACCAACGCCGGATCGGTTGCTTGACGGGAGGGACCTAAAATACCGGGGTATGTTCTTTCCGAAAACAACAAGATAATATATGTCGTTAATGTGACATAGAAACAGGAAAATAATAATACCATTCCTGAGCCTAAAATAACACCCCATAATTTACCTATTAATTGTTTCGTAGCCGGAAAGACCCAAGCAACTAAAACAAACGGGGAAATAATCACAACGGTAGCAATACGCACCAATGCATCCGTAAATGATAAGGGCATAATCAATAATAGCCACCAGAACATCAAAATAATAAATAATCCAAAAATAAATGTGACAAATCCCATCTTTGTCCAAATAACAAAGCCTAAACTAATCCCCATTTTTAAAGACATGAACAGACGGTAAATAATTTCTAAAAATCCTTCACGGGTATCACCGAATAATAAAGACGGATTCACATTCAAGCCGGTTGTTGCCGGTAAACGAACCGCTGTTTCCATTTGGACCATCCGGTTACTATCCAAAACCAACTTGGAAAATTGGACAAAGAAATCCAAAACCGGCTGTAAGAAGTTTTCTCCGATAAATGCGATATACACATCTGCCTTGTTAATCATTGCATAAACAACAATAGCCTTAAACACAACCGTTGTTATCGGAAATATAAACTTACGAATATTCGGTTCCTGCATACCTACTAAGAAACGACCGATATAAAACAATAGCCAGAATAATAACCCAATACCCAATAAATCTTTACTCCATTGAGTTGTCAAGGTCATAAGGGCTTCCATAAAACCATCTATCGCATTGAATGTGGCTTCATAAACCGCACATGCCCAACAAGCTGAGTATCCAAATTCTTCTTCGGGGGCACGTGGATTTTCACCACAACCGGTCAATAACAACACCACTGCTACAACCAATAACAGTCGTAACTTTGGCGAAGATAAAAGTTGTTTTAACCGTTTAAACATCTCTGCCCCCTCCAAAAAAATTAGGCTTTATTGTCTATTTTGTTTTTCAGGTCTTGTATAGCTGCCGACAACCGATCAATATCACCTCGAGCAATTGTGTCAGAAACTGTTTTACCTAAATTACGGGCATCTGTACCACTGACACCGTTCTTCAACAGATAATCATTCACAAGATCACGAGAAACCATACCATAGCTAATCGGTTTACCGGCAGTCATCTGCATCCGTTCTAAATTCCGGACCATTTCATCGGTAGAACCTGTACTCCATGTATGTTCTTTTGCCAATTTTTTAGCTTCATCCTTATTCTTATAGCTGGCCAGTTCTTCCAGTTTTAAAACATCTTGAATAAAGCCGTCCATACCGTTCTTAGCAGCATCATTTTTGGCAACAGAAGTAACCTTTTCATCTTCAAACTTAACATCTGGTACATTACTTCTTCCTTGAGTATAGGCCAGATTTTCTTTGAAGATTTTTTCTTCGTCCGAATGCAGTTCAGGTCTATCAAACTTAGCCAACGTTTCAGACATATTCTTTTCTTTTTCACGTTGCAACAATTCAGTCGTATCCCTTGAAATCGAACCGGTACTCTGAATTTCAGCACGAGCTTTTTGCAACAATTCGGCTTCCCGATCCGATTTTGCATTTTTAATCATATCAGCCTGCTTCTTGTCATCTGCCCGACCAAATTCATCAATTTGTTTTTTGGCAAGTCCTGGGATAGCAGCCTTGCGATCAGCCAATGATTTTTTAGCATCTTTATTATGTTGTTTTTCATCAGCCAATTTCCGCTTGGTCATTTCATCCGCATAGGCACCTTCTTTGGTCAAACGCGGATTCTTAGCGATTTCCTGACGTGCATATTCGTTCATCAAAGCACGCGTTGTCTTTTCATCAATCTGCCCTTTACCACCCTTACGCAACAACTGTTCCGAAGCCGCAATTAAAGCTTGTCTTTCGGCTGGGGTTTTGGCTGCTTCAATTATACTTTCCATACCCTTGCGATCTTTATTATTTGCCAATGTTTGCAATTTGCTGAACATATCACTACCACGACTGGAAACCGTACGTTTTCCATCATCTGTCAAACGGTTAAAGTCATCCATGGAACCTGAACCACCATCTGGTTTGGAAAATATATCTTTTATTCTCCGATAATCGTCCTTCATATTCCCACTCAATGGCGTATTCAAAGCATCTGCAATTTTATTTAATTTTGTCGGCAATGTACGACCATTAGATCCCATTTTACCCAGTGCCCAACCTGCTCCGGCACGAGCTGCTCCAACAGTTGTCTTTGCAACGTTTTTAGTTACTGACAAAGCACGAGTAGCACTGGAAGCCATACCATTACCGATATTTAAATCACCACCACCGGATACAAATGTATTAGCTAAC
This sequence comes from Alphaproteobacteria bacterium, assembly GCA_045613285.1. Classification (GTDB taxonomy): domain Bacteria; phylum Pseudomonadota; class Alphaproteobacteria; order CAAHEQ01; family UBA3637; genus CALXZG01. The sequence continues at coordinate 6,874 of JAZLAQ010000028.1, forward strand.
GGAGCCGCAGCGCTCATTAATGTACCAGCCATCATAGCGAAGGAAAGCATGTTTAAAAATGCCCCTGATCCAAAATTGAGCCATGTCATTGCTGCATTCGTCCGATCTGCCATCAAACATTTAAAAAAGTTTTCTCTAATTCTTGTTGGCCCATTGGGGATTGCTTCATTCATCAACATCAATCCCATCGAAACCATCACACTGATGATGATAAAAAACAAACAAGAACTTAAAAACATTTCCCACGCTTTCTTAGTATAACCCGCCGTTGATGGAAACGCCCATAGAGTTATCCATAATGGCATCAGTGCCAACACGAAACCAATACGAACAAAGGAATCCACCAATTTGAAAGGGAAGAAAAGGTATAGAATGAAATACGACAGCCACATTGCCATCCCGACGAAGAAGACATATAAACCACCACTAAAGATACCTATAATACCTTCGTTCATCAGTGCACTACCACCGGCAATTCCAACCATAAAAGAAGTTGATATTGTATTCAGGAACAACAATAAATTGGCCTTTGTCTCATTTTTCAAAGCTTTATCAGTATCATCCGTACTACTGACTTCTCCTCTATATGCTTCAAGGTTCACACCAACTCTTTCAATTCTTCCACCATAGACCCGTATCATTTCTACATTATCTAGCGAACTTTCCAGGACTTCAGTACTCATATACATTGACAAATCCAAGAAAGGATTAATTACTGTTGTAAAAATATTATCTGTTCCCAATGTGGCAGCCACCAAAAACGCCATTGCGATAATCGCACGCCCCAATGGTTTAAATAAGTCATTTAAAAACTGCATTACATCTACTTCCTGCAATTGGACAAGCATCCGTCCAACCTTAAACAGAATAATAAATAAAATACCAACACCAAGTAGACTAAGGAACATACTACCTAATCCCGCAAACAATGTCGTTGCCAGGGCATTAATCGCATCAAACATTGTCCCAAAAATATCACAGAACCAACAAGGAGCTTGCATATACACTCTCATTTGTAACAAAAAAGTCGAATTATAATCAATTCCCCAACAAGGTGTCTCCGCAAAAACACTTTTCGAAACAAATAAAACAAGACTTAAAACTCCAAAAACAGGAATAAGTGATTTCAATTTTTTTAACATAATATACCCCCTTGGGACAATACGGTTTTCTTTTCCTAACTTTCAGTTTATCATATTTTTTCAAATTGTCCATACTTTTTTCTAAAAAAAGATAAAAAAAAGTAGATTTTTATGAAAAAATGGTTATAATCAGATAAAAACATACCGAAAAAGGAGATTAAAAATGGATTTATCTAACTCTATTTTAAAATTATATCAGCGGTTTTATGCTCAAAAAGAACTATTAAAGGATGCCCATACTCTGACAATAAATTTAAATCAAGTAGACATCACTGAATTTCCGACTGAACAGGCTGTTAACGAAATGAATCGGGTTGCTTCTTATTTAATCGGCGTACAAGACATTACAAAAGTATCCTTTGACAATCGGGTTAAAGCAGTTAAGCAGGCCTATCAAAACCAACCTTTTTGGCGGGAACTTTTATTTGATTATTTAGATATGACATTAAATATTGAAGAAGAAAAACTGAAAGACAAAGGAATAGATATTCTGACAAACGCGCAGGAAGTTATGAACGATATATACTATCATGAAGAACAACAAAATGAAATGGTTTCTGTTTATGCGTCCAAAATTACTGCTGAAAAATTTCATGTAGATGCAAAAGAGCTTATCCATAATTATTTTAAAATGATGAAAAAGGATGCAAATGAGGCTTGGCAGGTTCTTATAACAAATCCAGCTTATTTCAGTCCTATTATCACGACTGATTCTAACGGAAAAAAAGTTTTATCCCCAACACAAGCAATAGAAGAAAACAAAAAACTAGCCTCATTTTTAAAAAAATTGAAGGGATAAATTTTACAAATCTTTAAATTCTATATCAGCATAGGTTGTTCCTATGCTTTTTTTATATTTATATAGCACCTTTTATATCAACTGCGTTCATCCCTTCGGGACCGTCTACGACGTCGCGTTTGCTAAGCAACCGCCTGACTCTTCTCGTCATCCAATCGACTCCCACAAAAAAACCACCCAGGCGGGTGGTTTTTTAATGGTGCCGATTGTCTGACTCGAACAGACGACCTGATGATTACAAATCAACTGCTCTACCAACTGAGCTAAATCGGCCTTGTCTTGAACAACAAAACGGATTATAACCGAAGAAAAATAAAAAATCAATATATTTTTTCATTTTTTTTAAAAAAAATTATTTAAGCCCCGTCCAATGCTTAAAATCAAGGCCTCTTTCCTCAAAATTATGATACATATTATAACTGGGAGCAGCCGGCGATAACAATATCATTCCACCTGCCGGCGTTAAATGCTGTGCAACACTGACAGCAGTCGGCATATCTGATGTCGGACTTGTTTCAACCCCCTTCATCTGAGCCTGACTTGCCAACCGTTCACCTGTATCAGGCAATGTAACCAAACGCATTCTATCCTTGTATTTCGTTAAATAGTCAACTAAACAAGTGTAATCTTGCCCTCTGTCAAGACCGCCAGCAATTAAGGTTATATCCTGCCCTTTATCCAAAGCCTTTAATCCGGCAACTGCCGTTTCCGGTGTTGTGGATATACTGTCATCTACGTAAGTTATACCGTCTTTTTCGCCGATAATTTGTAAACGATGCGGTAAACTTTTAAAGGTTGAAAAAGGCTCTGCACATTTATCAACCGGGAATCCCATCTTTTTAATTACTGTTAGAACAGCACAGGCATTTTCCGCATTATGCATCCCCATTAGATTCAATTTACTGACAGGAAACAAAGACCTTTCACCATCAAAAAAGTAATTATCCCGAACATGAATACCTTGTTCACCATTAAACCAAAGAACATCCGACGGTACATAGAAACCTTTTGTCTGTTCATCTTTTGCATTTAAGACAACCTGTTTGGATAAAGAAACAAGCCTTACCTTGTCCGAATAGTATTTTTGATGAGACTGATGCCACTGTAGATGTTCAGGATACAAATTCGTTAAAATACCAATATCCGGTTCCCCTGTTAAATCAGCACATTGATAACTGGATAATTCAGCCACCACAATATCAGCCATTTCATCCACCAAAGAAACCAAAGGTATACCAATATTTCCGCCTAAACGAACCTGTTTTCCAAAGAACTTCAATGTATGAGCTAACAAAGAAGATGTTGTACTTTTTCCCTTTGTTCCAGTAACAGCAATAACCCGAACTGTCCTTTTTTTATTTGAAAAATAAATATTTGTACCAGATGTGATCGTGATTCCCCGCTGTAAAGCCTGTTGTATTTCAGGACGGTAAAGACTAACACCAGGGGATTTAATTAGTACTGAACAATTCAAAATTTCATCCGTATTATCCTCCCCTATTTCTAAAATTTCAATATTAGAGCAATGATTTTCCAAAGCCTGACGAACAGCTTGTCCTTCACGCCCCATACCCCAAATGCCAATAACACGATTACTTAAATTTGTCCAATACATCTTGCAACTCCTCTGGTATCAAATGGATATTTATCGGTGTAAAAATCAAGTCTGTTTTATCAAAGGAACATTCGCCTTTTAAAGACCGTATCACAAAATCGTTTTGCCATTCAGGATGAGTCGATAAATGATTAAATGCCCAGCGACATTCATCTACCTCACCCACACATTCAAACGGTTTGTGCCCGGAAAGTCCCAATAATTCACGATACCCTTCCACTTGCCGTTCATCGTCCAATGGATTTTGTCCGACAAAACGAATCAAATCATCCCGTTTCATAAATGGAGCTAGTATCAAAAATACAAAACGACATTTATCACAAGAACCGCACCACCGTTCTAAACGTTTGTCTTTATCCAATTTGAAGGCCTTGTTACAGCTGGTGAAAACGGGAAAATAATCCGAACATAATTCCGAAAATAACTTACCTATATGGGCTTCCGACAAAGGCCTCAATAAAGAAAAGTACCGAAATTCCGGTGTAATCTGACTGGTTATCTGGTAAAAATCAGTTTCAAATTCAAAAGACTTACTGTACTGATGATTGACAGATAAATCCCCCTGCATTAAATTACCGCTGTTGGCTGACCGCTCACAGGACATAATAACATACCTTTTATCATACAGAATTGCCGTTGCCCACAAGACAAAAGCCAAAATACCCGTAATCGGAACATGTCCGTTATACACTTTTCCTGTTTTATTCAAATCAATCAGTTGAGAATCTATTTTCCGCTTCAGCTTTAAAAAAGATAGATGACTAACCTCTACACAATCCTGTATCGGACGTGGATTACCAACACTGACAGCCATAGCCGGTAAATCCGTTTGTTTAATTAATTCCATCGTTACACAGGAATCCTTACCTCCCCCAACCGGTATCAAAGCATTGTAAGGCAAATTGATAGATACCGGCACTCGTTCGGTTTGAGTATCGACAGGAAAACGGATTTTATTTTGCAGATTTAGTTGATTACGAACGGCAAACTCCCCTAATCCGTTCAAATAAAAACGATCAAAAAAGTGGGCTTCTTCTGGTGTTAAACCGTTTTCCTCAATCACAATATTTTCTGGCAAAAAAGCCTTATAATAACTAATTCCAACAGCAATATGCAACAATCTAAATATCTGTTTTAATGCCTTCTCTTTAGCAACAGATAAAACATAAGGCGAATCCGGAAATTCAAAGGTTTCCGTAAAAGTATATGAATCGTCCACACCATAACTTAGCGTCAGAATACCGGTATCAGGTGAAAAATTTACACTTTTATAATAAAAACACTTGCACAAAATTTATTTTCCTTTTAGAATGAAATTGATTGCGCTTATTCTACACGCATTTTTGTTATTTTGCAAGGGGAATATATGAAAAGTATTTTGTCATATGCCAAACCGGTCAATTTGATTTTAGGGCTGCTTGTTTTGTCCTGTGTTGGAATTGGGTGGATTGTCGTTCGTGATGTATCCCGCACCCCTGATGATTACGCAACATTAGGATTTGACTATGCCGAAAAACAAGATTATCGGAATGCTTATCGCTATTTGAAAAAATCAGCCGATAAGGGACATTTGATGGCACAATATAAATTAGCTTTAATGTTTGATGTCGGCGATAAGATACCCGAAGACAGAAAACAAGCCCTGAAATATATGAAAATGGCTTCGGAACAAGGGATGGCTGATGCCTGTTATGCTTTAGCGGTCTGGCAGGAACGAGGATATCCGACCGGACAAGACCCGATTGATTTATACGAAAAAGCCGCCCAACAAGGAAACAAAAATGCAATGACAAGTTTAATTGTTCGATATGAAGGGAATAACCCTGAACGACAACTATATTGGTATAACAAACTGAACGGAAGAAAAAATTAATGATAAAAAAGAATAGTAAAGAAAGAACAAAAATAATTTCATCCATATATTTCTTATTAAAGTTTTTCATTACACTTATCTGCATCTGTATTATATTTTTATTTGGTATGATTTGTATATCGTGGAAAAGTGCGTGGGATGTAGGTTCCTCGTATTTACCATTTTCACCTTCACGCAAGATTTGTACAATTATGCACGATTTTCCCTACTATTACTTATCATGTGAAAAATCCGGTGAGTATAGACTTGGGACAGATATAGGAGATCTATATAACTATCGGCATAATCCAGTGGAGGTCTGTGAAATCACAAACGACATCATAGATTGTTTGGACAGTCACTGTTCCACTTCTTTTTATCTATATTGTGAAAAATATGGTAAGTATATACTTGGAGAAGATTTATGGGATCTAAAAGAAAAATTTAATAGATCTAGAATTAAATGGTACTATTAACTAGAATTAAACAGAAAGGAAAACTAAAATGGTATTAAAATACAGAAAAGATTATATAAAACCACATTACACACTTCCCAAAACGGAATTAGATTTCACTTTGGATCCAAAAGATACAATCGTCAAATCAAAATTATCCTTTGCGGATTACAAGGTTGGCGAACCTTTGGTTTTAGACGGACAATATATGAAATTAGAATCCGTTGCCATTGATGGCAAAAAATTAAAATCAACGGAATATAAATTGACCGATAAAACCTTAACTCTTTTCCCGAAAAAAGAAAAGTTTGTTTTATCCACAACCGTTCGTATCAATCCGGAAGCAAATACCAGACTGGCTGGCTTATATGCTTCTGACGGTATGCTTTGTACACAATGTGAACCGGAAGGTTTCCGTAGTATTACATATTATCCGGACCATTCCGATGTTCCCAGTCGCTGGACCGTTACCATTCATGCGAATCGTAAAAAATATCCGGTTTTATTGTCTAATGGGAACAAGATAAAAGATACCGGTCGGACGGTTGTCTTTGAAGATCCATTCAATAAGCCCAGTTATTTATTTGCTTTGGTAGCGGGTGATTTTGATTCCATCCACGACACATTTACAACAATGTCCGGTAAAGTTGTTCAACTGGGCCTGTATTGTGAACCAGGTAAAAAAGACCGTCTGTTATGGGCTATGGAGGCCTTAAAAAAGTCAATGGCTTGGGATGAAAAGCGATTCGGCTTAGAATATGATTTGGATTCCTTCAACATTGTAGCTGTTTCACATTTTAATGCCGGTGCAATGGAAAACAAATCCTTAAATATCTTTAATGATGCGGCTTTGTTGGCTTCTAAAGATACGGCAACCGACGCTACATACGAATATATTGAACACGTTGTTGGGCATGAATATTTCCACAATTACAGTGGTGATCGCGTTACGCTTCGCAGTTGGTTTGACCTATCATTAAAAGAAGGCTTTACGGTCTTCCGTGACCAGGAATTCGGATATGATATCCGTTCCCGTGCTGTCGGCAGAATCGATGATGCCATTACTTTACGATCTTTCCAATATCCGGAAGACGATGGTCCTTTGGCTCATCCGGTCCGTCCCGATTCGTATCAGGAAATTGAAAACTTTTACACAACAACAATTTATGATAAAGGTGCCGAAGTTATTCGGATGCAACAATCTCTGGTCGGGGATAAAGCTTTCCGTAAAGGATGTGATATTTACTTTACCCGCCATGATGGACAAGCCGTTACGATAGATGAATTTGTCAAAGCCATTGAAGACGGTTCAAAAACGGATTTAACACAATTCAAACAATGGTATTCTGTTGCCGGTCGTCCGAAAGTAGTTGTTAAAACAAAATGGAATAAAGGGAAATTTACTGTTTCATTAACACAAACACATAAAAAGTGTAAAAAACCTTTTGTCATTCCATTGCACTACGGTTTAGTCGGGTCTGACGGTAAAGACATGAAAAAGGGAACTTTAATCCTAAATCAAAAAACACAAGACTTTGTCTTTGAAGGATTAAAGGAAAAACCGGTATTATCCTTAAACCGTTTCTTTACGGCACCAATTGATTTGGAAATTCCTTACACCAAAGCGGAACGGTTGCATTTAATGACTTACGATTCGGATTTATTCAATCGGTATGATGTCGGACAACAATATGCTTTGGATAGTATGCTGAAAATGGTCCAGGACAAACAGGTTAAAGCCGACAAAGATGTTATTAAAGCATTAGGAACATACCTGACGCAAAAGGGTTTAGACAAAGCATTTTTGGCCCGTGCCATTGTTTTACCGGCTGAAACCGATTTGGTAGATAAATTAAAATCGGTTGATTTAGATAAAGTTGTCACCGTCCGTCAAGTTATGCGTCAGGCATTTGCCGATACATATATGGCAGAATTATTAAAACTGTATCAGGGGAATCAAAGTAAAGAAGCCTATTCACCGGAAACAAAACCGGCAGCCAAACGGGCTTTAAAAAATGTTGCTTTGGGATATTTAGCCCTGACAAAACATCAGGATTTAGTCTGGAAACAATATCAATCAGCTGATAATTTAACAGATAGATTGACGGCTTTGAACATCTTGGTCAATAATGATTTAGAACATAAAGCTGAGGCTTTGGCCGATTTCTATCAACGGTATGAAGGCGATGATTTAGTCCTGAATAAGTGGTTTATGATTCAGGCACGTGATCCAAAAGGCGATGCCTTATCCATTGTTAAAAAATTATTAAAACATCCTGTTTTTGATTATAAGAATCCAAATAAGGTCAGGGCATTACTGGGTGGTTTTTCAGGTAATTTAACGGCTTTTCACCGTGCTGATGGCGAAGGTTATCGTTTCTTTGCAAAACAATGTGCTTTAATTGACAAATTAAATCCACATTTATCGGCACGATTACTGACAGCTTTTTCAAAAATCAAGAAATTCAGTAAAAAACGGCAAGAATATGCACAGAAAGCATTAAATGACTTGTTATCCGTAAAAAAATTATCAACAAATGCCCGTGAAACAATTGAACGTATTTTAGCATAAGAAAGGAAAAATTATGGAAGAATTAAATGAAATTATTGAACGCTTCAACGAATGGAATGAGCAAGGACGTTTTGCCGAGGTCGTAGCCGAAACAAATACGTCATTTTGGACAAAAGACGATGATGAAGAAGATATAGCATCTATCTTTGTCACACGGGGAAATGCCCTTTATGGTCTTGGACGTTTTCAAGAGGCTTTGGAATCTTATGCCAAGGCTATTGAATTGGATACTTTTGATGTTCATGCTCGGTGTAATTACGGTTCTACTTTATTTACGCTTGGACGATATGTAGATGCCTTAAATGCATCGGATGCTGCTATTTTAACAGATGAAAACTTTGCACCAGCTTATGTTAATGCAGCTCATTGTCTGGCTGCCTTAAACCACACAGGAGAGGCCGTTTACGCCTTGCGCCAGGCTTTTTCTTTGGAACCCCAAAATATCGAACTAGGATTGACGGTTGCAGATATGGCCTCTAAATTAGATGACTTTGAAGTTGCCTTAACCACATATTTGGATGTTGCCAAATTACAAGGAGCTCCGTCAGATATTCACAATAAAATTTATGACCTGTTTGTGAAATTCAAGAATAATCCGGAAGTAGAAAAAGAAGTCTGGGAAAAAGGTCTTGAAATGTGGCGGGATCAATTTATCAGTAATCCGACAGTTTTACGCCTGACAGGTGATTTATTACGCGGATAAATAAAAAGTTTGCTTTTTGTCAAAAAAAAGTGTATGATGTGTTTGATAATAACAGTTAAGAAAGGAATATATTATGGCAAACAGTATAAATAAAGTCACTTTGGTCGGTAATTTAGGACGTGATCCGGAAATCCGGACAACAAATTCAGGACAAAAAATTGTTCACTTATCCGTGGCTACCTCTGATACTTGGAAAGATAAAAACGGCGAACGACAAGAAAAAACAGAATGGCATCGGGTTGTTATTTTCAACAGCAACTTGGCCGATTTTGCCGAACGTTTTTTAAAAAAAGGTTCTAAAGTTTATGTGGAAGGTGCTTTGCAGACACGTCGATTTACGGATGCTTCCGGTCAGGAAAAATTCACAACAGAAATCGTTCTGGGTGCTTATCGGGGGGAATTGGTTCAATTGGATGCCCGAAATACCCAAGGTGGTGATGCCACTTATACAGCAGATACCGGTATGAATAATACGGCATCTAACGGATGGGATTCTGCACCAGCTGAAAATGGCGGGTTTGATGATGAAATTCCGTTTTAATTCGTAAAAAAATCAATTTATAACAACAATCAAGAAACTATCAGTAAATCTGATAGTTTCTTTATTTTAATAAAGAAAATTACTTTTTTATATTTTAAAATATTCACTATTGTTGACAAAATAACAAATAAATGATAATTTAAAAGAGAAGTTTTTAATTTACCTTATCAGGAAGGATATATAAAAATGGGACTTTTTAGTATGATGCTGATGTCAAATGCGTTAAAAGGCAAATACGGACATTCAAATAAAGAAGTTAAAAAAAATAATAAAAATGAGAATACTTTTCCAAGGCCTGTCAAACGCATCGAACGGGAAGATATAGGGAACGGATTATTTCGTGAAAAAATCTATAAAGATAACGTACTATATTGTGATAAAATTGTTGATTCAAACGGCAACCATGCCGGTGAATGCATCACTTATGATAAATTTAATGAGAGCTATCTATTAAAAACCTATAATAGAATGGGGGAATTAGATGGACCTTATCGGGAGGTTTTTCATCATCGGGTTATAATGGAGGGAAACTTCGTAAAAGGAAAAAAAGAAGGACGCTGGATTTCCGGTAAATCATACGGATATTATACGGAAGAAAACTATAAAGCCAACAAATTAGACGGAGAAAGTACTACTTATGCTGTAAAATATGGTAAAGTAGAAAAAAATGAAGCGAAAGATCTATCTTTCGTTCCGCCTTTTGAAGAAAAAATACTACAATCTAAATCTCACTACAATGTCGGAAAACTTGATGGAATTTTAGAGATTTACGCTAGAATACCACGATTTGATTCTAAAGATGTCTATTTAAGTGAAAAGCATATATATAAAGAAAATGCTTGGATATCCTCTGAAACATACTATGAAAATGGAAATTTGAAATATCGTCAAGAAGGAGATGAATGTATCTCGTATTATCCAAATGGCGTAATAAAGGAAGAGTTTAAAAAAGCCTCTAAAGGATATTCTTCATTGAAAAAATACAATGAACAGGGAAATTTAATAGAGGAACACCTAACCAACGGAATAATATGCAGATATGATAACCAAGGGAACATTATTAGTCGTATTTTCAAAAAAAATCAGAAAGAATATGATTTTTTGCGAACCGGTGCAGATAATTTAATATCAGATAATAAACTGATAAAGCAACAGGATAAAAAGGAACGAAGAAAAACACTTAAACTACTTTTAAAAGCTGGAAAACAAGGCGATAGAACAGCAGTATCAGCAATACTAAGAGCTTTTCACAAATCAGGAAATCGACCAACAGCATTAGATTTAAGTAGAACACCGAAAACTTTACCTAAAAAATCAGTAAATAAATCTTTTTGGAAACAATTATTTAAGAAAAGCAGATAACTTTTTTTTAAAAGGTATTGACAAGCCTAAAATAATATGTTATTTTTCAAAAGTCATCTATGATGATCAGAGTGTTTGTGTATTAGTCTTCCTCTTTTCTCTATCGAGCATTCTGTTAGGGGGGCGTCCCTCTTTCGGCCCTCCTTTCTATTTTCTTCCCTTCCCTGTCCTTTCGGACAGGGTTTTTGTATAAAAAATTATCAACTGATACACTCTTTTTATAAGAGAAGGGATAATATATCTCCACAAGATTGCCACGGGCTATCGCCCTCGCAATGACGATATATGTTCACCGTCATTACGAGGAGTACAACGACGAAGTAATCTCTTGATGCCAACACTGTGTCCTTTTATGAGATTGCCACACTACGTTCGCAATGACGATACATGTTCACCGTCATTACGAGGAGTGCAACGACGAAGTAATCTCTTAACCTTAATCGTCATTGCGAGCCCGATAGGGCGTGGCAATCTCCAGGAAATTATGTTGGGTATTATATATCACCTGTGATAACAGTTGAAATAACAAAAATCCCCACTGAAAATCAGCGGGGATTTCTAAACGGTTTATGTGCTATTATTCAAAGATTTTAGCAACAACACCGGCGCCAACAGTGTGACCACCTTCGCGGATAGCGAAACGCAGACCTTCACTCATAGCGACAGGAACAATCAATGAAACAGTCAGTTTCACGTTATCGCCCGGCATAACCATTTCAACACCGGCCGGCAATTCAATTGTACCTGTAACGTCTGTTGTACGGAAATAGAATTGAGGACGATAGTTGGCAAAGAACGGAGTATGACGTCCACCTTCTTCTTTGCTTAATACATAAACTTCGGATTCAAATTTTGTGTGCGGAGTAATTGTACCCGGGGCAGCCAAAACTTGACCACGTTCAACTTCTTCACGTTTTGTACCGCGGAGCAAGACACCGATATTATCGCCGGCTTCACCTTGATCCAACAATTTACGGAACATTTCAATACCGGTACAAACTGTTTTTTGAGTCGGACGCAAACCAACGATTTCGATTTCGTCACCAACTTTTAAAACACCGCATTCAACACGGCCAGTAACAACTGTACCACGACCAGAAATTGAGAATACGTCTTCGATCGGCATCAAGAACGGTTGATCCTTTGGACGTTCCGGTTGCGGAATGTAGCTGTCAACAGCTTCCATCAAAGCCAAAATGGCTTCACGACCGATTTTCGGATCGCCGTTGTCCAAAGCAACTTTAGCAGAACCTTTAACAACTGGAATATCATCACCAGGGAATTGGTAGGAAGACAATAAGTCACGGATTTCCATTTCAACCAATTCTAACAATTCCGGATCGTCAACCATATCCATTTTGTTCATGAATACAACGATAGCCGGAACGCCGACCTGACGAGCCAACAAAATGTGTTCACGTGTTTGAGGCATCGGACCGTCAGCAGCAGATACAACCAAGATAGCACCGTCCATTTGAGCAGCACCGGTGATCATGTTTTTAACATAGTCAGCGTGGCCCGGACAGTCAACGTGTGCATAGTGGCGATTCGGTGTTTCGTATTCAACGTGAGATGTGGAAATGGTAATACCACGAGCACGTTCTTCAGGAGCTTTATCGATGTTAGCATAATCAACAAAAGCAGCACCGCCTTGTTCAGCCAAAACTTTTGTAATAGCCGCAGTCAATGTTGTTTTACCATGGTCAACGTGACCGATAGTACCGATATTGCAGTGCGGTTTACTTCTTTCAAATTTTTCTTTACTCATTTTTCTTCTTTCATTAACTGATCAGTTAGTAAAATGAAGTCAGAATGACTTCGGTTATTTGTTTTTTTAAGATGTTTTCTCATCCGGAAAGGTTCAAACGGAAATTGAATCTTTCCAATTTTGGAGCGGGTGATGGGAATCGAACCCACGTGATCAGCTTGGAAGGCTGGAGCTCTACCATTGAGCTACACCCGCATGCTCCATTGGTGTCCGCTTGGACAGTTTCGTATCATACACACATTTTTTTTTATTGTCAAGAGATTTTTTTATTGACCTTTATCTTATTTTTGTTTATATGTAAAAATATGATGAAAAAATACTTGATTTCTACTTTATTTTTATGCTTGGTCGGATGTGGATTGGAACAATATCCTTCCGGCGACTTACCAACACAGACACGCCTGAATGCCGTACAGGTCGGGGATACAAAAGAAAAAGTTCTTCGGATATTAGGAACACCTGCATCCGAAAATCCACCAATGGAAAATGGTAAAAGTTTTTTCGTTTATGCCCAGAATTTAAAGGTTAGTTGTGCCTTTTTAGAACCGGAAGAAACAAAACGTGATGTCTATGTTTATTACTTTGATGAAACGGATACATTATCACAAATCCAACATCTGACATTGGCTGATGCAAAAGAAATTCTCTACGATTCGGAACAGACTGATGTTGGCGGTAAAGAGATGTCCTTGATTGAACAACTGGTTAATAACTTCGGTCGGTACAATACCGGTTCCAGTGATAGCAGTGTTCGTCGCTGAATTATCTGCAATTTTGCATGGCGGATAATAAGGCTTGTCTTTTAATAATCGGGTTATTTTTACCCAATAGTCCCAGTAAGCCAATTTCTTTGTTCATCCAAATTTTACAATGTGACACATTTTGAATGCATGTTTCGTTATCTGCAAAGGCAACCACAGGTCTTTTTTCCGGATTTAAAACATCTACTTCTACAACAGAAGTATCATCTAAATGTTTAGAAATAGTCGATTCGGCTAAAATATCACAAATTGGGTGAATACCTATTTTATTTGGTGTAGATAAAGGAATTTCTTTTCCGTGAGCTTTAAAGTTATAGGCATAACTGCCCGCCCAGGTGCAAGCAATCAAGCCATTACCCGCTGTACGTGTTTGAATGGTCTTTTTTCCTTCCGAATCGTATACACTGACATCCAACAGGCTGGCCTGATTTGTCAGACTGTGTTTTTCTAGGACGATATCATTTAAGGCAGAACGTTTATAAACTTGCCCATCGACATCTGTTATTTCAGCTTCCAGAGGATAAAAAGTGACGGTTTGAGCCTCTTGTACCATAGCCGATAAGTTTAGTGTATTATTTATTGGCGGGTTCATCAGATATCCTTTACTGTTTTGCCCCCCATAATGTATTCCCAATACTTGAGTCGGCCATCTGTCTTTTGGTGCTTGATTTCGCATCGTTTCTAAAAGGGTTTTCAGTGTTCCTAACATACTACCGTCCCCACCACACGGAAAGATATAATTTGCATCCGTGATCGTATGGGTTATTTTATTTGAGTAGAAAGAAGTAATTTCTTGATAAGCATTATGACTTTCTTTATTGCCTTTATAAAAATAATATTTTCCCTGTAACACAGCGTCCCCCTTTAAATGTAAGTTTGATTATATCACAGTTTTTGTAAAATGTCAATCTGATATATTTAACATATTGAAAATAAAGGATAATAAAATTTAAAAAAGAGATTGACAATTTGAGTTATTCTTGCTAAAATAAGAACAAAACAAGAACAAAATAAAAGGGTAAAATATGTTGACTCCAAAACAGTATAAGTTATTAAAATTTATAGAAAAAACAATTTTTGAACAAGAGGTTGCTCCTTCTTTTGAAGAAATGAAAGATTTTATGGGATTAAAATCCAAATCCGGTGTTCATCGTTTGATTGCTGAATTAGAAACAAAAGGGTATATTAAACGTTATCCCAATCAGGCCAGAACTTTGGAGGTTATTCCTCAAAGGGATTCTGTTTCGTCTTGTTGCGGGGTATCGAATGATAATGCTTTGTTGATACCTTTATGTGGTAAAATTGCTGCCGGATTACCGATTGAGGCTGTCAATACATCTGAAACGGTTTGTGTCCCGCCACAATTAACGGGTATAGGCGAGCATTACGCATTGTTGGTGGAAGGCGATTCTATGAAAGATGCAGGTATTATCAGTGGTGATACTGTTATTATTCGAAAAACGAATCGCGCTGATGATGGGGCTATAGTTGTTGCATTGATTGATGGGTATGAAGTAACGCTTAAAAAAATACGGACCAAAGGACATTCTATTGCGTTGGAACCGGCTAATTCAGCCTATCAGACACGTATTTTTAGTGCAGATAGGGTAGAGGTTCAAGGCGTTCTTGTCGGTTTGATGCGACAATATTAAAATTTTATGGGTTATTTAAGTCCTTTTATAGTATAAAAGACTTTCCTTTAAAATGTCTTATAGAGAGATTTTCCCATTCCTAACCGTTATTTTAGCAAGTTTTAATGTTCGAAAGTTTATAAGCAGAAAGCCCACCGGTAGTGCCGGTGGGTTCCTTTTTTAGCTGTTGTTATCAAAGATGATTGTTAATGTTTTGCTAATCGCACGTAGCACGCCCATTTTGGCCAATTACATCGACGGTTTTAATAAAAGGACCTTCAATTCTGGAGGGCTCGCCATCATTATTGACAAGCCATCTGTCATAATACTCATTAGCGAGATCTTTTAATTGACCTTGTGGCAATACACCATTACGGACACCAGCTTCAACAGTCCATAATCCCAAACCATGAGCCTGACAGAAATTTTTTGCACTAATCCAGTTATCTAAAGCCTCTTCACTGCACACCCCCATGATACAAAGATTTTCTGATCGTACCGAGGCAACCGCACATCCCCCAACGACGGAACTGGAATCAGCATTCTCACCGTATAGTTTCGTGTAATTACAGAAACATGGTTCATCTTTATCCTGACACCAACTATCGCAATCACTGTTGTTAGAGCAAGAAACCATATCTTCAGGTGTTTGATAACAATTACGTTCGTTATTAACGCTATCTATTTCACAAAACTCATTGCATTTCAAAACAGGATTAAATATTTGTGGTTCTCCATTTTCATCATACCAAAATGTTTCAATATCACCGCATTCAGAAACAACCGGAATGCATAAGCCATTAACACATTCATTCCCTTCTTCACAAGCTGGATCGCAGGTTAATGTATTTCCGTTACAGACATAGCCGGCTGGGAAATCGCCTGTTTCCCAGGGGAACCATTGACCATTACCGTTTTCATCTTCATCACAGCTATAATAAGTACCGTTAAGACATTTTTCGGATCCGATTTTACAAGATGTATTTTCATTATCCCCAACCATTTTTGATTCAAATACGAACATCAGGTTATTGGTATCTTGAGCACAACTGCCTTCCGATAAACGCTCTCTTGCTTCATTAGTCAGTACAATGTTTGTTCCAGCAGTTGCTTTAATCAGATTTTCACAAACAGAATCTTTTACACCTGTCACTGTAATACCAAAACTATTATCATCATAGACATCAAGTTTTGAAAATTCTCCGGCAGATGTTTTATCATTTGCATAAGCAGGTAATGTTATATTTTCTCTTGATAAAGCAAGTTGTGATAGTATCAACACTGCCCGTTCAGAGGCACCGGCCAATAGTTCATTTGTATGGTGTTTATCCATTGCATAAGTATATCCTGTTATTCCACTAACGGATAATACTCCAACGACTGCTAAAACGCCCAGCATTTCCACCATACTCCGTCCGGTTTCAGTAGTTTTTGATATATTCTTTATTGTTTTTTTACTCATTATTTTCTCCTTACACTATTATTTAGATAATCATCGATATATAACTACATTATTAAAATTTGAGGAATAAGTCAAGAAGAATATTATTAAACCTCAAAAAATGTCTTTCAAAATTTTGAAATATTATTTGTTTTTCAATTTGATAACTACAAAATGACTATATTAAATCTAGACGGTCGTCTAGATTTAATATATTACCAACTTATTTAATTTTGAAAAATAAGTCAAGAAAAAAA
>JAZLAQ010000029.1:0-18175 GCA_045613285.1 Alphaproteobacteria bacterium
GATTTTCTGACCTGCATATTCTACCAATGAGGTCGTACCTCTCGATATCATTTGTTGGGAGGCAACAACAGCCCGTTGGGATATACCACTGAGGATTTCATTGGCATGATATTTGTTCATTGCATAAGTATAACCGGCAATTCCACCGATAGATAATACCCCGATAATAGCCAATACACCCAGCATTTCCACCATACTCCGTCCGGATTCGGTCGTCGTTTGTTTATTCTGTATTGTATTTTTTATATTTTTATCCATTGTTTTATCCTTTCATGTATATCAATAAACGGTCGTCTAAACTTCATATATTACCAACTTATTTAATTTTAAAAAATAAGTCAAGAAAAAAACAAAAAACAGCTTGTATTTCTGTCAATTTTTATTTTATGACATAAATTCATCAAAAATAGGCATACTATATGAAATCTAGACGACCGTCTAGATTTCATATAGTCATTTTGTGTATATCATACTGAAAAATATATACTATTATAAAGTTTTAAAATTATCGTTTTATATAAGAAAATAACCCGTTTTTAAATGATTTTTTAATTAAAAAAACTAAATGTTGTTGTACCTTGTTTATGACAATACGGGAAAGATGATAGTATAATGGGTGAGTATAAAAACATACCTGTTTATATGAGTAAACGATAAAAAATCATCAATATTTAAAATTTAGATGTTGCCTATTAGCAATAAGTAACAAAAAAGGTCTTCATTTTGAAGACCTTTAAAAAGTTGGTAGCGAAGGACGGGATCGAACCGCCGACACAAGGATTATGATTCCTCTGCTCTACCATCTGAGCTACTCCGCCATCGGTGTGTTACTTTATAACCTTTTTTTTAATAAAAGTCAACTGTTTTTTTTATTTTTCTAAAAAAATATTATTTGTTTAGAAAATACGCTTGACATTCTGGTTGATTTGTGGTCTTGTAAATTTGTGCAGACTTATCTGTTAAACCAATAATGAAAGGATTAAAAATGATTAAAAAATTATTAGCCGTTATTTGTGCTGTTTCTTTGTTATCTGCTTGCGCTGCCAGACAGGAAGGTGCCGATATCTATGGTAATTCAAAAGGCGGTTGGGACAGCAATGTTGACATTACTTCGCTGAGCGAAACCAGTTTCACAGAAGATTTTGAAGATGACACAACACCGGTTGTCTACTTTAAATTAAACAGTTCCGATTTATGTGATAAAGCTAAAGCTGTTTTGGCTGAACAAGCCGAATGGTTGAAGAAGAATCCACGTGCTTTGATTGTTATTGCCGGTAACTGTGATGAACGTGGTACAACGGAATACAACTTTGCTTTGGGTGAACGTCGTGCAGCCGCTGCCCGTCGCTATTTAATAGCTAAAGGTGTTGATTCAAGTCGTATCCGGACCATTTCTTATGGTAAGGAAAAACCGGTTGCTTTAGGTTCAACGGAAGAAGCCTATGCAAAAAATCGGAATGCAACAACAATTGCCTACTAAAAAGCAATAAAAAAACTTGCATAAACGAAAACTTCCCTGTAAAATACAGGGGAGTTTTTTTGAAAGGGTTGGAATTATGAAGTATGTTTCTTTGTTCTTTTTGTTGATAACAATGCCTGCCTTTGTTCGTGCAGACTTGCAATCTGACATGATGGCTGACAAAGTCAAACGATTGGAAAATGAAATGACCTTATTACAAAAAAAAGTGTATACACAAGATTCCGATCAATTGAAAACATCCCGAAAACAACAAAGACGTTCTTTTTTCTCTTTTGGAGATGATGAAGTTGTTTCGGATGAGGCCATTGATGAATTATTGGGGCAAATTGAACAGCAAAATACTGTTATATCCGATTTAACAAAACGTTTGGAAGAAATATCCTTTGAACAGGAAATGTTAAAGGAAAAATTACAATTATTGGCTGATGATACAGAAATCAGATTTCGGCAATTATCGGAAAATTCACGATCAGTAAATACAGAGCCCCCTGTCGTTCAACCAGAAACAGAACAAAATAAAGAACAGGAAATACCTGAAAAGTCAGAGTCTCTGACGGATAAAGAAGTTTATAATCAGGCTTATAATACTTTAATGCAAGGTGATTATGCCAAAGCAGAGCAAGCATTTACGGATTTCCTGAAAACTTATCCAAATTCTTCTTTTGCCGGAAATGCTAATTATTGGTTAGGGGAAACATTTTATGTTCGTGGTTCATATGAAGTTGCTGCCGGAATCTTTTCTGAAGGACTTGAAAAATACGAAAACAGTCCGAAAGCACCGGATAATTTGTTAAAACTGGGTTTGATTATGGCTCACCTGGGTAATAAAGATGAATCATGTGGCTTCTTTTCTTTATTATTGGAAAAATATCCACAATCAAATGCTGCTTTGAAACAGCGGGCAGAAGAAGAATTAAAAAAATTATCATGTCTCAACTAATACAAAAACAATTAAAATATTTTTTTAAAAGATATCCCGTTCCGGCTGGTAGCAAAATCGGTGTAGCCGTTTCCGGTGGTGCTGACAGTTTAGCACTGGCTTTAAATTTAGTAGAATATGCCCGACAAAATCATTTAACTGTTATGACTGTGACTGTTGATCATAATTTGCGATCTGAGTCAGCACAGGAAGCTGATTTTGTTAAAAAAGAAATGGAAAATTTACAGATATCACATACAACATTGGTATGGACGGGGATGAAACCCAAAACACGTATTGAAGAAAAAGCACGAAAGAAAAGATATGAATTAATAGAAAACTGGTGTCTCGAAAACCAAATAAACTACCTTTTTTTAGCGCATCACATCGGCGACCAAGCTGAAACTTTTTGGGCAAGACTTAGTCGGGGAAGCGGTGTGGATGGGTTATCAGCAATGGCTGATTTTGTTCAACGAAACGGAATAATTCTGTGTCGTCCCTTTTTGTCTTTAGAAAAAAGTATTTTGACGGAGGATCTGAAAAATCGGGGAATTTCTTGGGCAGAAGATTCGATGAATTATGATGTATCTTATGAACGGGTTCGGTGGCGTAACAGACAGGAAAATTTATCAGAATACGGGTTGTCTCCTTGTGTAATAGAACGAACGACCAGACGCTTGCAACGCGTTCGAATGGCTTTAGATTTCTATGTTCGGCGGTTTATGGATGCTTTGGTGGATTTTAATCCGGAAGGATATGTCAGTGTTTCAAAGCAGGCTTTTGATACTTTGCCTGATGAAATTAAAATTCGAGTATTGGCAAGTATACTTCAAAAATTGAATCCGAAAAAAGAAACCGTTTCATTAGATTCTTTAGAAAAATGGTTGATTGAAAATCCTAAAAAAGCGACTATGAATGGATGTGTTTTGGCAGAAAAAAACGGTTTCTTGTTTATTGCCAAGGAATACACTCGTTCACCGGAAATTATTCGTGTTTTACCTTGGATAAAAACAAAAATTGGTGATTTTATCGTTCAATCTTCCCTAGAAATTGAAGTTTCTATTGGAAAAGTTGCGTGTCCGATGACAGAACTTCCTTATTGTATTCGGAAATCTATACCGGTTGTTGAGACAAATACGGATATTTTGATTTCTTTTTTACCAAAAAACAAAAAAGAACTTGAAAAAAAATTGACACTTGATTATAAAAATAAAAAAAAGCATGTTGTTTGCTTTCAACTTGAAGAAAAGGAAAATGAATGAAATCTAAAAATACAGCATCTAAAAGTTTGACCGTTTGGATTGTTATCTTTTTGGTCGTTATTGGTTTGTCCAATGTTTTTGCACCAGATGTTTCTAATGCAAATAGTCGGGAAATGACTTATACAACGTTCGTGGAAACTGTTGAAAAAGGTGAAGTTAAAAATATTAAAATTCAAGGACAAGCTTTGTCCGGCGAATTGAAAAACGGACAGAAATTTATCAGTTTTGCACCGGAAGATGCCGGTTTGGTTTCTTTGTTGGAAAAAAATAAAGTAGAAATAACGGCATTGCCTGTGGAGGAAGATAAGGGGAGTTTTACGGCTTCTTTAATTTCTTGGTTGCCGATGGTATTGTTTATCGCCATCTGGCTGATTATGATGAAGCAAATGATGTCCAGTAACGGTAAAGCTTTGAATTTCGGTAAATCAAAAGCCCGATTGATGTCGGGTAAGGACAAGGTGACTTTTGCTGATGTCGCCGGTATTGAAGAAGCAAAACAGGAATTGCAGGAAATCGTTGATTTTCTAAAAGCTCCGGCTAAATTTCAGCGCTTGGGTGGTAAAATTCCAAAAGGTGCGTTGCTTGTTGGACCTCCGGGGACAGGGAAAACGCTTTTAGCAAAAGCAATCGCCGGTGAAGCAAATGTGCCGTTCTTCTCTATCTCAGGCTCTGACTTTGTGGAAATGTTTGTCGGTGTAGGTGCCAGTCGTGTTCGGGATATGTTTGAGCAAGCTAAAAAAGCAGCCCCTTGTATTGTTTTTGTAGATGAAATTGATGCTGTCGGTCGCCACAGAGGAGCCGGTTTAGGTGGTGGTAATGATGAACGAGAACAAACTCTGAATCAGCTGCTTGTTGAAATGGACGGTTTTGAAACAAATAGCGGTATTATTATTTTGGCAGCTACCAATCGACCGGATGTTTTAGATCCTGCTTTATTGCGTCCCGGACGTTTTGACAGACAAATTGTTGTTTCTAATCCGGATATTCGAGGACGGGAGCAGATTTTGGCTGTTCATGTTAAAAAAGTACCTTTAGCTCCGGATGTGAAATTGGATGTT
Source organism: Alphaproteobacteria bacterium (assembly GCA_045613285.1). Taxonomy (GTDB): domain Bacteria; phylum Pseudomonadota; class Alphaproteobacteria; order CAAHEQ01; family UBA3637; genus CALXZG01. The sequence goes on from JAZLAQ010000029.1 coordinate 4,720, forward strand.
TTGGCTCGTGGTACACCTGGTTTTTCAGGGGCTGACTTGGCTAATTTGGTCAATGAAGGCGCTTTAATGGCCGCTCGCCGAAATAAAACAATGGTAACAATGAAAGATTTTGAAGATGCAAAAGACAAAGTCATGATGGGTTCTGAACGACGGTCTATGGTTATGGATGATAATGAAAAGAAAATGACTGCTTATCATGAAGCCGGACATGCTATTGTGTCCTTACATTTACCGGAATCAGATCCGTTACATAAAGTCACAATTATTCCAAGAGGACGTGCATTAGGTGTAACTATGCAATTACCTGAAAAAGATAAATATTCACAAAGCAAGACATATCTGACATCTCGTTTAAGTATTCTGTTTGCCGGTCGTATTGCTGAAGAAATGATATTGGGACCAGATAAGGTCTCCACAGGGGCAAGTAATGACATTCAAGTAGCCACACGAATTGCCCGTAAAATGGTGACAGAATGGGGATTCAGTGATGAATTGGGTCCCATTGCTTATGAGGAGCCGCAAGGTGAAGTCTTTTTGGGATATGACATTTCAAAGCGGAAAAATATGGCAGATGCGACGGCTTTACGTGTGGATACGGAAATTCATAAAATTATTATGGATGCGTATGCCAAAACCCGTCAGTTGTTGAAAAAATATAAATCTGAACTGGATATTTTAGCACAAGGACTGGTGGAATATGAAACTTTGTCCGGTGATGAAATACAGGATTTGTTAAAAGGTAAAAAAATCCGTATTTCTGAACAAAAAGTAGAAATACCACCCCGTAAAACGGTACCCGATTCGGGGAATAAATCAAAGAAAGAAAAAGAAATACCATCCAAAAAAACAGAAGAAAAGCATAAAAAAACAAAAAAAGAAAAATAATTTAAAAAAAGCCTTATCCCTTGTCGGATGGGGCTTTTAAATATAAAACAAGTCTCTTTTTAACAACCATAAGTTGAATAATGTTATAACCATAGGTTGCAAAATAACAAAAAGTATACTATAACATTATGTGCAAGAAAAAAGAAAGGAGACTGAATGTTAATTTGCAAAAATGTTATTGTCAATGGTCGGCGAACCAGTATGCGGTTGGATAGGGAGACCTGGATATCCATTGCAGATATCTGTGAACGGGAAAGAATTTCAATTCATGAATTGTGTTCTAAAATTGATCTGGCACGAGGGAAGTCTGGTCTATCTTCGGCGACACGATTGTTTGTTTTGACTTATTTTCGTTCTGAACTGAACAAGTACGAAAAGCCGGCTTTCAATGTGCCACCGGAATACAATCCGCAAACATTGTTAGCAAAGGCATCTTGAAAAGGGCGGGTAACCGCTCTTTTTTTTATCCTGTTGGATAGGACAATAACTGATAAAAAAAATATCACTTCTATATTATCTTATTAAAAATATCAATAAAAAAACGTTTTCTATTAAAGAAAACAAAGGGGTAAATTTTTTGTATTTATCTTGACTTTTTTGGGATTTTTTTGTATTCTTTTGTTATTATATTTTTAGGAGTACATTATGGCTGAATATAATCACATAGAAATTGAACAAAAATGGCAAAAATACTGGGATGAACATAAAACATTCCATGCCGAAATTGATAAGAATAAACCGAAATATTATGCTTTGGACATGTTCCCGTATCCGTCGGGGGCAGGACTTCACGTGGGACACGCTGAAAATTATACGATTTCGGATATTGTATCGCGCTATAAAAGGATGCAAGGCTATAATGTCCTTCACCCGATGGGGTGGGATGCATTCGGACTTCCCGCAGAACGTTATGCCGAAAAGACGGGTATGCATCCGGCAGATGTTGTTAAAGAAAATGCTAATGTATTCCGTACTCAATTAAAAGCCATGGGACTTTCTTATGACTGGGATCGGGAAATTAACACAACGGATCCGTCCTATTATAAATGGACACAGTATATTTTCAAGATTTTGTTTGATCGCGGGCTAGCGTATGAAGTTGTCACCCCTGTCAACTGGTGTCCAAAGTTAGGCACGGTTTTAGCCAATGAAGAGGTCAAAGACGGTAAGTATGTTGAAACCGGTGATGAAGTTGTTAAAAAACCGCTTCGTCAATGGATGCTTAAAATTACGGCCTATGCGGAACGCCTTTTGAATGATTTGGACAAAGTTGATTGGCCCGAAAGCATTAAGACCATGCAACGCGAATGGATTGGTAAATCCACGGGTGCCGATATTACATTCAAGGTTGCCGGCAAAAACGCAGAATTTACGGTTTATACGACAAGGCCCGACACCTTATTTGGTGCGACTTATTGCGTATTGGCCCCTGAACATGCTTTGGTTAAAGAAATTACAACACCCGAACAAAAAGATGTTGTAGAAGCTTATGTTGCTGAAGCCGGTAAAAAATCAGCTCAAGACCGACTGGCAGAAGCCAAAGAAAAAACAGGCGCCTTTACGGGGGCTTATGCCATTAATCCCTTAAATGGTAAAGAAATTCCGATTTATATTGCCGACTATGTTTTGGGTGATTACGGATATGGGGCAATTATGGCCGTTCCCGCACATGATCAACGCGACTATGACTTTGCCAAGAAATTTGACTTGCCGATTATTGAAGTCATTCAGTCACCGGCTGATTTTGATTTATCACAAGCCGCTTGGGAAGGCGACGGGGCTTTGGTTAATTCGGACTTTTTAAATGGTCTGCATGTTGCCGAATCCAAAAAGAAAATGATTGAATATGCCGAAGCAAACGGATTTGGTAAAGGAACGGTCAACTATAAATTGCGCGACTGGTTGTTTGCGCGTCAGCGTTATTGGGGCGAACCGTTCCCGATTATTCATTGTGAAGACGGCACAATCAAGTCTTTACCGATGACGGATTTACCGGTCTTATTACCACCATTGGCTGAATTCAAGCCGACTGCAGACGGTGAACCACCCTTGGCCCGTTGTACGGATTGGGTCAATACGGTTGATCCAGAAACAGGAAAACCGGCTAAACGCGAAACGAATACAATGCCTCAATGGGCAGGGTCCAGTTGGTACTTCTTGCGTTATTGCGATCCGCATAACGATAACGCAATGATCAGCAAAGAAGCCGATGAATACTGGATGCCGGTGGACTTGTATGTCGGCGGTGTGGAACATGCTGTTTTACACTTGCTCTATGCCCGTTTCTGGCAAAAAGTCTTGTTTGATGCAGGTCTTGTCAGTTGTGATGAACCATTCAAACGCCTTGTTAACCAAGGAATGATTTTAGCTTATTCTTACCGTGATGATAACGGAAAATACTACTATCCGCATCAAGTTGAACGCCGTGGCAATGAATGGTATGTCAAAGGTTCGAATACACGTGTCAACACACAGGTTGAAAAGATGAGTAAATCCCGCTATAACGTCGTCAATCCCGATGACGTAGAAAAGGAATTCGGTGCGGATTCTATGCGTCTTTACCTAATGTTCATGGGCCCGATTGAAGCAGAAAAGCCTTGGACGGCAGACGGCGTGAACGGTGTGAACCGTTTCTTGAAACGTGTTTGGAATATCTTCGAAACACCGAATAAAATTCAGGAAAAAGGCGACTTGGAATTAACACGTCAAATGCATAAAACCATCAAAGGTGTCACGGAAGATATGGAACGCATGACTTTCAATACGGGTATTTCCAAGTTAATGGAAATGGTCAATGCGATTTACAAATCCCAAGGCGCTGTTGCCAAAGCCGATATGGAAAGCTTTGTAAAACTTTTATCCCCATTAGCACCGCATATTGCGGAAGAACTTTGGGAACGTTTAGGTCATACCGAAAGTATCAGTAATTCCCCCTGGCCGACATTTGATGAAAGCCTGTTGGTTCAAAACGATATGGATATCGTTATTCAGGTTTTGGGGCGTAAACGGGCAACATTAACCGTTCCTGTGGACATTACGCAAGATGACTTACTTGCTCTCGCGAAACAGGATGATCACGTTCAGGAATTCATAACCGGCAAAGAAATCGTTAAGGTTATTTATGTCCCCAAACGTTTGATAAATATCGTTGTTAAGTAAGTAGATATATCCCCTCATGCATGAGGGGATATGTTTTTAACTAGCTGTTTATTTTTTATATAAGAAAAATCACCCGTTTCCGAGTGATTTTTTTTAATCTTAAAAAAACTAAATACGATAATGTTTATCTTTTATTTCACGCAATTTTTTTATTTTATTGATTGTATGAATCTGATGGGAAATGACTTTACAGGTATTTCTTATTTTTTTTGCCTGTTTTCGCCCTGCCCCAACCGGAGATGAAAACATCTCCGGCGTGGACAATATCAGATAAATAAAATACGAATTATCTATCAAGTTTTTCATTTACTTATTCCGCCAATTTTGTGTAATAAGCTATCCGTTCATCAATTTGAGCTTGGTTACGTTTAACCAATTCTTCATAATGTTCCGGATTTTGTTGACGGACAAATTTAAAGCGTGTTTCCGTCGCCATGAATTCAGAAACCGGTTTTGTCGGTTTACTGTCTAACTGGAACGGATTCAAACCCTGAGCCTTACGACGCGGGTCATAACGGAACAAGTTCCACATACCCGTTTCAACAGCCAATTTTTGGTGTTCTAAACCTAACTTACCGATATCATACCCATGCGAGATACAATGGCTGTAAGCAATAACCAAAGACGGTCCGTTAAAGGATTCGGCTTCATTCAAGACTTGTAAAGCGTGTGCGTCTTTAGCACCTAATGAAATAGTGCCAACATAAACACCACCCGAAGAGGCAGCGATAGCAGCCAAATCTTTTCTCGGCAACTGACTACCGGAAATAGCAAATTTAGCACTCGCCCCAATCGGTGTTGCTTTGGAACGCTGTCCTCCTGTATTTGAGTAAACAGCTGTATCCAAGACTAAAATATTGACATTTTTACCGGAATAAAGAACATGATCCAAACCGCCATATCCAATATCATAGGCCCAGCCGTCACCACCTAAAATCCAAATGGATTTCTGAACAAGATAATCAGCATTATCAGCCAACAATTTTGCTTTCGGCGTATTCATTGTTGCTAATTTTTGTTTCAGCAATTCAACACGCATCCGTTGTTCAGTAATACCTTGTTCGGTTGTTTGATCAGCTTCCAATAAAGATTTAACCAAATCAGAACCTATTTCATCAGACATTTCTGTCAATAACTGTGATGCAAAGGCCGTTTTGGCATCTACGGAAGTCCGCATACCCAAACCGAATTCGGCATTGTCTTCAAATAAAGAGTTTGCCCAAGCCGGACCTTGACCTTTATCATTTTTCGCATACGGTGTTGTCGGTAAGTTACCACCATAAATGGAAGAACAACCAGTTGCATTGGCAATCATTAAACGGTCCCCAAACAACTGCGTAATCATCTTAACATAAGGTGTTTCACCGCAACCGGCGCAAGCTCCTGAAAATTCAAACAGCGGACGCATCAATGCAACAGACTTAATCATTTTCGGATTCAGTAAAGATCTGTCAGCATCCGGTAAAGACATAAAGAATTTAAAGTTTTCAATTTCTGCATTCAAATTCTTTTCAATCGGTGTCATAACCAATGCTTTTTTAACCGGTTCTGTTTTTGATTTAGCCGGACATACTTGCGTACACAAAGAACATCCCGTACAATCTTCCGGAGCCACCTGAACAACAAACTTTTTACCAGCAAAATCTTTTGCTTTGTAATCAGCCGAACGGAAACCAGCCGGAGCATCAGCCAACTTATCTGCATCCATTACCTTAGCCCGAATAGCTGCATGCGGACAAACAGATACACACTTACCACATTGAATACAAATTTCAGGATCCCATTCCGGAATTTCCGTTGCAATCCGACGTTTTTCATATCTGGCAGTATCTGTCGGCCATGTCCCATCAACAGTACTTTCAAAAGCACTAACCGGTAACTTATCACCACGTCCTTCAATAATCGGACCTGTTACTTTTGTCAGTAATTCCGGAGCACCAGCCGGTATCCCCGGTTGACGGAATAATTGAGAATTGACTTCACCAATAGTAATTTCATGCAAGTGTTCCAAAGAAGCGTCAACAGCTTTGATATTAGCGTCAACAATTTCCTGACCTTTTTTCATATATGTTTTGGTAATAGCTGCCTTAATTTTAGCAATTGCTTCATCTTTCGGTAATACACCGGAAATAGCAAAGAAGCATGTTTGCATAATCGTATTAATACGGCGACCCATACCAGTTTTTTGGGCAACATCAACCGCATCAATAGCATACAAACGAATTTTCTTATCAACGATTTCCTGTTGTACTTCACGTGGTAAACTATCCCATACTTTATCAGCCGGTTCTTGTGTATTCAACAAGAAAACAGCACCAGGAGCCGCAAACGTCAAAATATCCGTCTTAAACAAGAACGGCATATGGTGGCAAGCAACAAAACCGGCAGCCTGAATTTGATATGGGGCTTTAATCGGCTTCTTTGAAAAACGCAGGTGAGAAATTGTAATACCACCTGATTTTTTAGAATCGTATACAAAGTAAGCCTGACCATAGTAATCATCACCGTCAGCAATAATTTTAATTGAGTTTTTATTGGCACCAACCGTTCCATCAGCCCCCAATCCGACAAAGACACAGCTGGAAACATCATTTCCCCCAATATGGAAGTTTTCATCGTAATCCAAAGACAAGTGCGTGACATCATCTTCAATACCAACCGTAAAATGGTTCTTTGTTTTATTTTCAAAGACAGCTTTTGCCATGGCCGGATTAAATTCTTTTGAAGACAATCCGTAACGACCACCCAATACTTTCGGCATAGTTCCTTTAACACCTTCTGCCAAAGTTGACACAACATCCAAATACAACGGTTCACCAACAGAGCCAGATTCTTTCGTTCTATCCAAAACAGTGATATATTTGGTTGTTGCCGGTAAAGCATTCAAGAAGGCTTCTTTTGGGAATGGGCGGTACAAACGAACAGCCAGAACACCGTACTTTCCGCCTTGTTCATTCAATACTTTGACTGTTTCTTCCAATACTTCAATACCGGAACCCATAGCCACTACAACGTGTTCAGCATCTTCTGCACCGATATAATCAACAACATGGTAAGAACGTCCGACAATTTCTTCAAACTTGCGCATACATTTTTCCACAATGGCCGGAACAGCTTCATAGAATTTATTGGATGCTTCTTTTGTTTGGAAGAAAATATCAGGATTTTGAGCAGTCCCTCTGATAGACGGATTTTCCGGTTTCAAAGCATGTTTGGAAACAAAATCCATCGGAATATCAGCAACCAAAGCCTTTAATTCATCATCACTCAATAAATTAATTTTATTGATTTCGTGTGATGTTCTGAACCCATCAAAAAAGTGCATGAACGGTACACGGGACATAAATGTTGACATCTGAGCAATTGCAGCCAAATCATGAGCTTCTTGAACTGAATTAGAAGCTAACATGGCAAACCCTGTCTGACGACAAGCCATAACATCCGAATGGTCTCCGAAAATAGATAAAGCATGTCCTGCAATAGTACGTGCAGCCACATGCATAACAAATGGAGTCAATTCACCAGCAATTTTATACAAGTTCGGAATCATCAATAACAGCCCTTGTGAAGCTGTATAGGTTGTTGTTATGGAACCGGCTTGTAAAGAACCGTGAACGGCACCGATAGCACCTGCTTCAGACTGCATTTCTAAAACTTCAGGTACTTTACCCCAGATATTTTTAACACCCATAGCAGCCCATTGATCGGACCATTCCCCCATCGGAGAAGAAGGTGTAATCGGATAAATAATAGAAACTTCATTTAATTTATGGGCGACAAGAGCAGCTGCTTCATTGCCGTCCAACATTTTTGTTTTAGCCATTTATTTTGTCCTTTCGTTAAATTAAAAAATGGTGCGATATTTATACACTTTTTTTTTCAATTTGTCCAGTCCTAAACGCCTTTTTACCTCTTTTTTTAAAAAAACGTTGTTTATTTTCCTATTTCTATTTATATTATAAAATGAAATCAGAAAGGAAATAAAAATGTTACAGATTAAATCAGACTTATACTATATTGGTGCCAGCGAAGGACGACACCCTCTATTTGAAAATATCTATCCCGTTCCAAATGGGATGTCATATAATTCATACCTGATTACGGACGACAAGGTTGTTCTGATGGACACTTGTGATTTAACAGTTCGTGATCAATTTTTATGCCATTTAAATCAGACTTTAAATGGACGTGAACTGGATTATATTTTTGTCCATCATATGGAACCGGATCATTGTGCTTTATTGCAAGAAGTTATGACCTTATATCCTAGGTCACAAATTGTCTGTACTGCCCAGACACAAAAAATGATTGCCCAATTTTTTCATCAGGATATTTCCGACAAATCAATTCTTGTGAAAGATGGAGACACACTTTGCACCGGCAAGCACACATTTTCGTTTTATACAGCTCCGATGGTTCACTGGCCGGAAGTCATGGTTTCTTATGACCAAACGGATAAAGTTTTGTTTTCGGCAGACGCTTTTGGAAGTTTTGGAGAATTAAACGGATCTTTATATGCTGATGAGCAAAATTTAGAATGTGATTGGCTTCCGGAAGCCCGCCGTTATTATACAAACATCGTCGGTAAATATGGTCCTCAGGTTCAAAATCTGTTAAAAAAGGCATCAACACTTGACATTCAGATGATTTGTCCGCTACATGGGCCTATTTGGCGTCAGAATTTAGGTTGGTTATTAGATAAATATAATAAGTGGAGTTCATATACCCCTGAAGAAAACGGTGTTTTAATCGTTTACGGTTCTATTTACGGTCACACGGAAGACGTTGCCCGTCAATTAGCCTCTGAATTAGGAAAAAATAATCTTAAAATTGCTCTGTATGACGCTTCCAAGACTCACCCGTCTTATTTAGTCGCCGAAGCCTTCCGTTTTTCCCAAATAGTGATAGCATCCATTACCTATAACAATGGTATTTTTCCACCAATTGAAACAACCTTACTGGACTTTAAAGCACATAACCTGCAAAACAGAAAAGTTGCTTTGATTCAGAACGGATCATGGGCACCAGCCAGTGGAAAATTAATGAAACAACTGTTGGAAGAAATGAAAGATACAATTTTGTATCCGGAAATCATTACTTTGACATCCCGTATCAAACCAGAACAAAATAGAGAGCTGAACAGTTTGCGGGATTGGCTAACCATCTGATATTAAAAAATTTGAAAATTTATTTTTCAAAAAGATTGTTTATCCGGATTTAATCGTGTTTAAAACATCACCCTTATTGTTTTAAACACGTGTTCTTTGTCGTCTTTGTTTAACCCACTCTTGATGAAGTTGTTTTTCTGTCTTACACCGATAAAATTCATATATTTGTTGAACTTGTTTAGGATCAGAAATTTCTTGCACAATTTTTTGTACATCAATAATAGGCTTATATCCCCACCCTATTTTTTCATAATACTTATATGCATCATAATGAGACAGACTTTCGTTATTCTTGTTTTTAAGGAGGTTCCTATCAAATGTTTTTTTTAATAAACGATAAATTGAGGGTTTTAAATCAACCTGTTCAAGGGCATACCGAAAAACTTCCAAATCAACACTTGCACCATTTTTAATCAAAACACAGGCATTATCTTCCCGTCCATTACCCAAAGCAACACATAAAGAGGATTTTAAATCTAAAGCAAAAAAATCTTTTTTAAACTTTGGATTAAAACCATAATCCAATAAACATTGAACAACCTTGGAAGAAGAATACCGAACAGCCTGTTCTAAAACAGATAAATAATAGTCATAAATCAGCTTTGTATCCTCAACCGACGATTTAGCGATTTCATCGGCAACCATTATTTTTTTAACCACTGACACCGTCAAAAGTTGCCAATCTTTTTTTTCAAACTCCCGAAAAGATTTCAATTTTTTAGGTGCAAAAATAACTGATATTCTTTTAAAGAATTGTATCATTTTAAATTTTATTCTTTTTTAGAAAGAATATCCTTAACGACCTTTCCTATTTCGGCAAGATTTGAAATCCAAACTGCCCCAACTCTTTGTAAAATTTCTTTTTTTTCAGTAATTGTTTTATAAAAATCAACTTCCTGAAATTCTATTAATGGGACTTTTGCACCGGATATAGTTTGTCCTGGAATATAAACAATTAAAGGTTTTTTACGTTTATATCTACGATAAGCTAAAGCCAAATCTGTTTCTAAACTCCCCGTCAATTGACCGATAACAAGAATAGCCTTTGTTTGTTTATCTGCCATCATTTCATCCAAAACTGCCGTAAACGGCGTCGCGATCAAATGCGAAGCTCCTAATGATATACAGGTAGACACGCCCACCCCTTCAGCTGACAATTGTTGGACAGCTTCATACATCAAAGAGCTGGAACGCCCAATAATACCGACATGTCCTTTTGGAAACAAATGGGCCGGAATACATCCAGTTAAACATTCACCAACACGAACAATTCCCGGGGAAGAAGGTCCGATTAAAGTAATCCCTTTTTGATGAGCCAACAAAATCATTTTCATGCTATCATGCAAAGGAATATGCTCTGTTGTACAAATAATCAAAGGTATTTTTGCCCGTATAGCCTCTTCCACTTCAACCAAGGCCCGTGCTGGTGTTGAAAAAATGACACTTACAACGGGTTTCGTTTTTCGTACAGCCTCACGAACTGTTTGGAAAACAGGAATATTTTGATAATTTTTAACATGCGGATCCCGACTGGTACCAGCTACAATATGACTTCCATAAGCGATAGCCCGTTCTGTATGAACAGCCCCCATTTCAGTTGTGATACCTTGATAAAGAATAGGCGTATCTTTTGTTGGTAATTTAAACATTAAAAAGCCTCCTTTACCTGTCGGATAATTTCTTTTACCGCTTCATCTATCTTTGTGGCAACAGTAAAAGGTAATCTTGATTCAAACAACAACCGCCGACCGATATTTGCATTTGTTCCATCCATTCGGATAACAACAGGTAAACCGGCCAAAACTTCTCCGGCAGCGGACAATAACCCTTGAACAATAATGTCGCAACGTGTAATTCCTCCAAAGATATTGACTAAAACACCATCAACATCCGGATCAGCCAGAGCTAACTTTAAAGCTTTTGTCACAGAATCACGTGACGGCTCAGTACCAACATCCAACAAACAGGCAACCTGTCCGCCATTATCATGGATTAAATCCAAAGTTGCCTGACTCAATCCGATTCCATTGACTAAACAAGCGATATTTCCATTTAATTTTGTATATCTGAAATTGTTTTTACGGGCTATTTCATGACGTTCTTGTCCGGTTTCTATCTCTGATAATTCGGCAATTTCAGGGTATCTAAACAACACATCTTTATCAAATATAATACGACCATCTAAAACAATAAAACCATTGATTGTTTCCCAGACCGGATCAAATTCAACAGCAATAGCCTGATATTTTGAAAACAACTCCATCATTTGTTTTAACAGATAACGCATTTCTTTTGCTCGTTCAGATTTCAGATTCATGTGTCCGACGATCCTTTTAATATCAGAATCTGTCAGTTTATAACCCGATAATTCATATTGACGCAAAACATTTCCGGCAGAATAAACATCCAGAATCAAACACTGCGTCATAAAATCTAAATGGAGTGATAACTTATACTCTGCCTGTCCTAAACAGGCTTCTTCAACATAAACACGTCTGACTTCCACACCTGAGGGGTTTTTAGGTGTAATCAACCGATGGCCTAACATTTGCTCTGATAAACCGGCAACCATTTGTAAAGTATTCGCCCAACAAATACCCGATAACCCGTTTTCACCAGTATCCAAGAAATAAGAACGACTTCTTTTTTCATCCGACACCTGAGCCTTTATTACCCAAGCATTTCCCCCGATTTTAGAAGCAACTTTTTTGGCTTCTTCAGGTGTATAGGCAACACCACCTTTTAAAATAGGAATACCGTTTTTTTTAAAGATTTTTTTAACTTGATATTCTTTAATTATCATTTTGATTCTTGTAAATGTTTTTCAATTGTTTTAAAGAAAGAAGGAATAGAAATCGGCTTAGCAATATAATCATCACACCCGCCGGCCAAGATACGTTCGGAATCTCCATCCAGAACAAAAGCCGTAATAGCCACAATTTTAGTATGTGCAATTTCCGGTACCTGTCGTATCATTTTTGTTGCCGTCAAACCATCCACTTCCGGCATTTGAATATCCATTAAAACTACGTCAGGTCTGATTTGTTGCGTCATTTTTAAAGCATTTTTACCTTCAGGACATTCAAAAACCTCATACCCTTTGCTTTTCAACAGGTCTGAAAACAGACGCATATTCATTTCATTATCTTCAACAATTAAAATTTTAGACATAACACCCTCCTCAAAACAAAGGGTATTTTGAAGCACTTTCAAATAAAAATCAAGTAAAAAGAAACAATATAAAAGAAAAAACTTGATTTTTGAAAAAAAAAGGTGTATAAAGGCATTTGTCATGGACAGGTGGCCGAGTGGTTGAAGGCGCACGCCTGGAAAGTGTGTTTGGGTCTAAAGCCCAACGCGAGTTCGAATCTCGCCCTGTCCGCCATTTAAATCCCCACATAATAGTGGGGATTTTTTTTAGGACAGACACAGAATAAAAAAATATTTTTTCTTTTAAATCACTTTGTCTTTATGTACTCTGTAATATCATCAGGTTAATAACTATTATATAAAAATCCCCCGCAACAGGCAGGGGATAAAACAAATTATTAAAAGAAAACTACTCACACACAGCAACGCGATTTACATTACGTTGATAAGACGTAAAGTTAGCTTCGTTAAAATTATTAAAAATACCATATGCATTACAATCACTTTTAGTGCTTCCTGTCCAAAAAGAAACGAATGGTGGGACATCATCTGTATCACACCAACCATTATAACCAGTATAACAACCCCATGAATTTTCCAAGCTATCAGTAGCCAATCCTGAACTCCCTTTTCCAATACACCAACTGTTTGCACTCCACCAGTCCAAAGATAATTCTCCACTACTCAAAAGACCATTAGCATCTTCACCTTCTGTAGTTGGCGCACAAACACCTGTCCCAGGGGTTGAACAATCCAATGGACTGAATTGACAATAATAACCTTCTCCACATTCATTACTTGTCCAACTACTGCATCCTTCTGCCTCTTCTTTTCCTGTAATCGCATCAAACACGAACATAACATTATTGAGTTCATCATCGGAACAATCGCCTTCCAATAAATCCTCACCAGCCTCATTTGCCATTACAATATTTGTATTGGCTGTTACGCTAATCAGGTTTTCACAAACAGAACCTTTTACACCCGTTACAATTATTCCAAAACTATCATCATAGACTTCTATAGATGAAAACGTTCCAGCTGATGTTTCATTCTTTACATCACTGGGTAATGTGGCATTTCCCGTTGATACA
>JAZLAQ010000030.1:0-129432 GCA_045613285.1 Alphaproteobacteria bacterium
AATCTATACAATTTATACACCACAACCTTGTACTTGTCCAAGTGGGTATCGGGAAAGTTGTGCCAGTGGGCAGTATGTAACTGAAACCGATGTATTAAAAGACGGTGTAAAATGTTACAGATGTGAAAATTGTCCAACGGGAAACAGTAAGCCGACAAGTGGTTGTTATACGGAAGTAACAACGCCAGCCAACTCGACAACGGGATGTCCGGCCTATACAACGTATACGTCAAAAGCCTGTGAATGTTCGAGTGGGTATAGTAAGACAGCGTGTACCAGTGGGAGCCAGTATGCAACGGAAACAAAAACATTGGACGATGGAAAGATGTGTTACAAGTGCACAAATTGTCCAACGGGGAATGAAAAACCAACGAATGCCTGTTATACGGAAGTGACAACGCCAGCCGATGCAACAACAGGATGTCCAGCCTATACGTCGTATACGCCAAAAGCCTGTGATTGTCCGATTGGATTTAGCAAGACAGCGTGTGCCAGTGGGAGCCAGTATGCAACGGAAACGGAAACCTTAAGGGATGGAACGGTATGTTACAAGTGCACAAATTGTCCGACTGGAAACAGTAAACCGACAAGTGGTTGTTATACGGAAGTAACAACGCCAGCCAACTCGACAACAGGATGTCCGGCCTATACAACCTATACGCCAAAAGACTGTGAATGTTCGAGTGGGTATAGTAAGACAGCGTGTACCAGTGGGATCCAGTATGCAACGGCAACGGAAATCTTAAGGGATGGGACAATGTGTTATCAATGCACTGATTGTCCGACAGGGAATGAAAAACCAACAAATGCCTGTTATACGGAAGTGACAACACCCGCTGACGCAACAACAGGATGTCCGGCCTATACAACGTATACCTCAAAAGCCTGTGAATGTCCGAGTGGAACGGGAAATATTTGTCAAAAATGTGATAGTAATACTGGGAAATGGGTGACTGATACCAGTAAGGAAGAAATAGTTGTTGGTGATTGCGGAAAATGTTCAGCAGGACAAGTTGTGATAGACAGCAGTAAGGTTAGCACTTGTAAGACATGTAATACCTCAACATGGAAGTTACAAAATGTTAGTAATGGTTCAAATAAGCAGACGAATGGTCAGTGTTGCATAAATGGAGTATTAAAACATGATTTAACATATTGTCCTGTCAATGAAACAGTTTTTAATAAATGTTCACCAGGAGATTATGGTACATATAATATTACCTTAACCAAAAAGGGATATTATAAGGTTTTGGTTGTTGGTGGTGGCGGAAGAGCTCGATCGAACTTTAACACTTATTCAAATTCTAGGGATGTCGCGGTTGGAGGTTCCGGTGGTGCATATGAGGGGATCATAAGATATAGCGGAAGTGTTCCAAAAACATTATCAGTTACCGTTGGAGCGCCGGGGGAGGACTCCTCTGCCCTGGGGATAATATGTGAAGCTGGTGGAAATGCAACCTATGGCAGTAGTTTATACACTGCTGACGTACATGAGGGAAAACTAGGAGGATGCGATGAAGATTGGCCGGGTTTTTCAGATTTCCGTTTGCAGGATAATATTCCCTTTTATGGCACTCGATCACCTCAATGTCTCGTAAATGGAAAAACTGGATATTCATGTTCATCTTCCTCCACTATGAACCCTCCCTCTGGCACTACTGGGGTTGTCCAACCGATAGGACCTAATGGACCAGATGGCCTTTGGAATTGGTCATATGGTGGTCGAGGAGGACGTTTTGAAGTTAGTAAAGGCTATTCTTCTTATGGAACTTCTGGTACTCCAACTTATAGCACTTATTCTGGTGATAATGGATGTGTTAAAATTCAATATTTAGGTAATTGATAAATTTTGAATTAATTTAGAGTAATCTTGAATCTGATCCACCGACATCGTTTTCCTTCGGTGTCGGTTTTCATTATCTTTTTTGTAAAAATAGCGATAATTTGAACAAAATCAAGGATTTCAAATTTTAATCAAAAAATGCTTGTGATATAAAAAAAAATGTGTTATAAGGGATAGTACTGTTTTATAATTATTGATTTAAGGAGATAATAATGTCAGCAGATAAATTAAAAATTCAAGAAGATACCAGAAAAATACTGGTTAAATGGAAATCCAAAAGGGGCTCTTTAATTATGGCGCTTCATGAAATACAAGGGGCTTTTGGTTATGTTCCTTGGGATGCAATGGAAGTTGTTTCCGAAGAATTAAAAATACCGATGGCTCAAATTTATTCTGTTTTGACTTTCTATAATCACTTTAAGTTACAAGCCCCAGGTAAAGTCGTTATCTCAATTTGTGATGGAACGGCATGCCATATTAAACGGGGACCTGAAGTTATTGATGCCTTTAAACAGGAATTGGGGGTTGATGCCGGTGTAACAACGCCGGACGGTTTGTTCTATATTCAAATTGTTCGTTGTTTAGGGTGTTGCGGATTGGCTCCGGTCGTAGTTGTCAATGGAAAAACTTATGGTAAAGTTGTTCCGACGGATGTTCCTAAAATTATTGCCGAATGGCGTGAAATTATGGCTAAACAAGGATAGGGAGAATTTAAAATGGCAGAATTAACACAAGAACAAATTGAAAAATTAAGGGCATTGGGTCGTACTCAAAAAGAAAACCTGATAAAATTGGGTGAGGAGTTTAAAGAAAAGGTAGCTCATTATAAAGCATCTATTTATACCTGTGATGCGACCAGCTGTCACTCCGGTGGGGCAGAAAGCGTTATTGATGCTTTTAAAGATGCTTTGAAAAGTGCCGGTATTGATGCTGATGTCCGGATGGTTTGCACTGGTTGTATGGGACTTTGTGCTTCGGGACCTTTAGCGCGTATTGAAATTAAGGGTCGTAAACCGATGCTTTATCAACATGTAACACCGGATATGGCCCGATTGATTGTTGCAGAGCATGTTGCACCGGCTTTACAAAAACAGGCCGATGAAGAATTAAAGATTTCAGATTATTTGAAACAACAAGAATTGTCATTGGATTTACCCTTTTTCCAAAAACAACGCAAAATTGTGTTGCGTTTGTTGGGACACTCTGATCCGGAAGATTTAGGCGAATATATCGCAAACGGTGGTTATCAGGGGTTAATGAAGGCCTTGACAATGAAACCGGAAGAAGTTCTTGATATTATTAAAAAATCAGGTTTGCGTGGCCGTGGCGGTGGCGGTTTCCCGACGGGTATTAAGTGGGAAATGCTTTCCAAATCACCTTTGGTTGACGGTGAAAAGTTTATGGTCTGTAACGGTGATGAAGGCGATCCGGGGGCTTATATGGATTCCTGTATTTTGGGTGGTGGTTCTCATGCCGTTTTGGAAGGGATGATGATTGGTGCCTATGCGACAGGGGCAACGAATGGTTGGTTCTATATTCGTGCTGAATATCCTTTGGCAATTCAACGGATGGAATTGGCGATTAAACAGGCTAAACGCTATGGTATTTTGGGTCGCAACATTTTTGGTACGGACTTTAACTTTATGGCGGATATACGCTATGGGGCAGGGGCATTCGTTTGTGGTGAAGAAACCGCTTTGATGGCTTCTGTTGAAGGTAAACGGGGAACGCCGCGTCCTCGTCCACCGTTCCCGACACAAAAGGGATTGTTTGATAAGCCGACGGCTATCAATAACGTTGAAACACTAGCTAATATCGCACCGATTATCTTGAATGGCCCAGAATGGTTTAGTGAGGTCGGTACCGAAACATCCAAAGGGACAAAAGTTTTTGCTATTACAGGGAAAGTGAAACACTCTGGTCTTGTTGAAGTGCCGATGGGAACAACCGTTGGTGAAATGGTTAATGATGTTGGTGGCGGAACAAGTTCCGGCAAGCCCTTTAAAGCTGTTCAAACGGGTGGTCCTTCCGGTGGTGTGATACCGGCTAGCGAATTACATATGCCGTTATGTTATGAAGAATTGAAAAAAATCGGTTCTATGATGGGCTCTGGCGGTATGATTATCATGGATGAAGACGACAGTATGGTTGAAATTGCTAAGTTCTATTTGGGCTTTACGGTTGATGAATCCTGTGGTAAGTGTGCCCCATGTCGAATCGGCGGATATCAGATGTTACAACTGATGAACAAAATTTCGGAAGGTAAAGGAACAAAGGCTGATGTTGCCAAGATTAAAGAAATCGGGAATGCTATGCAAAAGGCTTCCTTGTGTGGTTTAGGTCAAACAGCGCCCAATCCGGTGCTTTCCACGATGAAGTTCTTTAAGGAAGAATATGATGCATTATTGATTGACGGAAACGAACCGGATGCGGTTGAAACCGAAAAAGAAATAAATGCTTGTAACATCAATACAAAAAGATAAGGAAACAGAAAAATGGTAAAATTAAAAATTGATTCTCAAGTTGTTGAAGTTCCTGAAGGAACAACAATTTTAGATGCCGCTAAATCCGTTCAGATTAAAATTCCGACACTTTGTCACCATCCGGATTTACCACCAACGGCTGCTTGCGGTATTTGTATTGTTAAATCAAATGGCCGTATGGTTCGTTCTTGTTGTACGCCGGTTTCGGAAGGGATGGAAGTCATTACGCGTGATCCTGATATTATTGAGGCTCGCCGTACGGTGTTAAAATTAACGCTTAGTAAACACCCGAACGAATGTTTGACATGTTTGAAAAACGATACATGCGAATTGCGTAAAATTGCATCAGACTTTGGTATTCGTGAAACAGGGTTCCAAAACATTACAGCAACTACGGAAGAAGCACCGGAAGACGATTCGACAAAAAGTATCGTTTTGGATCCGCGTAAATGTATTCTTTGCGGGCGCTGTGTGGAAGTTTGCCAAAATACACAAAATGTTTGGGCTTTGTCCATGTTAAAACGTGGTATTAACACTCATATTTCACCGGCTGCGGATGAAAAATTGAATGATAGTCCTTGTATCAAGTGTGGTCAATGTACAGCGCACTGTCCGACAGGGGCTTTGACTGAACGTGATGACACACAATATGTGTGGAGCATGTTGCAAGATAAAGATAAATATTGCGTGGTACAAATTGCACCGGCCGTTCGTGTGGCTATCGGGGAAGCCTTTGGCTATAAACCGGGGGAAATTACAACAGGCAAAATCTATGCTGCATTGCGTCGTTTAGGCTTTAATGCCGTGTTTGATACAAACTTTGGTGCAGATGTCACCATTATGGAAGAAGGCACCGAATTTATTGAACGCTTTGTAAACGGTAAAGGCGTTTTACCGATGATTACATCCTGCTGTCCTGCATGGGTTGATTATATGGAAAAATACTATGGCGATATGATTCCGCACTTTTCATCTTGCAAATCTCCGCATGAAATCGTGGGTGCTTTAAGCAAGACCTAC
Source organism: Alphaproteobacteria bacterium (assembly GCA_045613285.1). Taxonomy (GTDB): domain Bacteria; phylum Pseudomonadota; class Alphaproteobacteria; order CAAHEQ01; family UBA3637; genus CALXZG01. The sequence continues at coordinate 5,347 of JAZLAQ010000030.1, forward strand.
TATGCCGATAAGATCGGTGTGGAGGCTAAAAACATGCGCGTGATTTCAATTATGCCCTGTACGGCCAAGAAATTTGAAATCCTGCGTTCGGAAGAAATGTTCTCCTCAGGTTTCCAAGACGTGGATGTATCACTTACAACCCGTGAATTAGCCCGCATGATTAAACAAGCCGGTATTGACTTTGCCAACCTGCCGGATGAAGAAGCCGATTCGCCACTCGGTTCTTATACGGGTGCTGCTACAGTCTTTGGTTTCACAGGGGGTGTGATGGAGGCCGCTTTGCGTACCGTTCATGCCGTTGTGACGGGTGAAGAAATGCCGGATGATGCTTTGGAAGTTAAACCGATTTTAGGTTTGGATGAAGGCATTAAGGAAATGACATTGAATTTAGCAGGTAAAGAAGTCCGCATTGCCGTTGCTCATGGTATCGGCCATGTACAAACCATTTTGGAAAAAGTACGTGAAGCCTTAAATAAAGGTGAAGAACCACCATATCACTTTATTGAAGTAATGGCTTGTGATGGCGGTTGCGTCGGTGGTGGGGGTCAGCCTTTGGGTGTGACGGATGAAATTCGGAAGGCCAGAACGGCTGGTTTAATGGCAGATGATCGTCAATCAACATTCCGTCGTTCGCACCAAAATCCAGATGTAAAAAAATTGTATGACGAATTTTTGGGTAAGCCGTTATCCGAACGCTCACACCACTTGTTGCACACAAGTTATCGTGCTCGTCCGTTATATAAGAAGTAAAAACAAAAAACGCCCACGTTAAACTGGGCGTTTTTTAATCACTCAATTTATATCCAATATCACTTATCCGATAAAAATTTGACAGATTTTTGAAACCGTGATATAATAAGAGTATAAGATTTAAACAAGGAGGTTATAGATGACTGATACAAAATTAAAACCAATAATTATATATCATGATAACGGTAAAGTTAAGCTTGCTTACTGTGTTGATGGAAACAGGTATAAGCAAGGTCCGGAGGAGAGTTATTATAGCAACGGTCAGTTGCATTCAAAATGCACCTATAAGGACGGGAAAGAAGATGGTCCGTATGAATTGTATTATGACAACGGTCAGTTGTGGGGAAAATGCACCTATAAGGACGGGAAAGAAGATGGTCCGCATGAATCGTATTATGACAACGGTCAGTTGCGTTCAAAATGCACCTATAAGGACGGGAAATTAGACGATCCGTATGAAGAGTATTGGCGTAATGGTCAGTTGCGTAAAAAATGTACCTACAAGGACGGGAAATACGACGGTCCGTATGAGAGCTATTATGACAACGGTCAGTTATCTGTGAAATGCACCTATAAGGACGGGAAAAAATACGGTCCGTTTGAAGAGTATCATGACAACGGTCAGTTGAAGGTAAAATGTACCTATAAGGATGGGAAAATAAAAGATGGCCTACATAAGACGTATAATAGGAATGGTGGCCTATCGGAAAAACTCTTCTACAAAGAGGGAGAAATAGACGGACCGTATGAAATTTATAGTGAGGATATTAGTTCTCTCGGTAGTCCGTTAGAAAGCAGATCTGTTTATAAAATGGGCAGACCATTAGAAGGTCAAGAGGCAATGGAATATCTGGACGAATGGTATAAAAAATATGAAGTTCGCAAGGGATTAAATGCTCGATTGACACAGATAGACAAGCAAATGGCACCGACGCAGTTACGACAAGCCGTCAAACGTGCCGAGGTTGCCAAATTCCGCGCCAAATTTCCGTATAAACACGACGGTCGATAATTTGTGTTAATATTAAAATCCCCCCGTTTAAAAGCGAGGGGATTTTTTTATTTGCTTAATTTTAAATATTTTCCAAAATCCAGTCCTTTAATTCTGACTTCATCATAGCCCCCGTCTGTTGGGAAACAACTTGTCCATTTTTAAATAATATCAGAGTAGGGATGCTGGCAATATTGAATTTTTCAGGTGTTTTTGGTGCTTCATCAACATCCATTTTGACAATTTTTACTTTATCGGCTAATTCATCGGCTAATTCCGTTACAACAGGTAACATTTGACGACAAGGGCCACACCATACGGCAAAAAAATCAACCAATACAGGTAGTTCTGATTTTAAAACTTCTGTTTCAAAAGCTTCATCGGTAATAATTTCCATCTCTTTTTCCTTTCTGCTAGTTATTTGATTTTCCTTTCAGGAATATATGTTCTTTTTAGCAATGTGTCAAGAAATTTATTTTTTTTCTTGAAATTATATTTGATTTTTGATATAATACATCTGTTTTTATAGTAAATAGGATACCAACGAAAGGAAAAAATATGCCAATAACATTGGAAAAACGAACAATAACACCACGTAAACAAACCCTTAATAAACGTCCCAAAACAAGGGAAGAGGTTATGATAGATTCCCTTTCGCCAAATTTAAATATTATGGTCAATGCTGTTCGTTTGGCAGGTCGAAGTATGCTTCGGGATTTTGGTGAGGTATCCAATTTACAAGTTTCTCAAAAAGGCCCTGGTGATTTTGTTTCAAACGCTGATTTAATGGCGGAAAAAAAGATTATTGACTTTTTACAAAAAGCTCGTCCGGATTATGGTTTTATTTCGGAAGAATGTGGAGAAATAGAACCTAAAAACGATTGTACGATGCGTTGGGTTATTGATCCGATTGATGGTACAACAAACTTTTTACACGCTATTCCGCATTTTGCTATATCCATCGCTTTGTTGGATGGAGAAACTGTTTTAGCCGGTGTTATTTATAATCCTGTAACAAACGAATTGTATTATGCAGAAAAAGGGCGGGGGGCTTTTGTTATGACACCAACAGGGAACCAAAGACTACGTGTTTCGGGACGTAGAAAAATGTCGCATGCCTTAATTTCTTCTAATGGTTTTGGTTGTTTGCCGAATCGGGAGGTCTTGTTTAAAGTTTCACCGGAAATTGCTTCTGTTCGCTTTGATGGATGTACTACCCTTTCTATGGCAGGAGTTGCAGCAGGCCGTTTTGAAGCCTATATTGCAGGACAGTTCAAGTTGTGGGATATTGCTGCCGCTTATTTAATGATAAGAGAAGCCGGTGGTGTTGTCTATAATTTTAAAGGTGAAGATGATTTGCTTGCAATTGTTAAATCACAAAACATATTGGCAACAAATTTACACTTAAAGGATAAATTTTTAAAATTAATAAATAAATAGAAAGGGAAAAATATGAAAAAAATATTTTTATTTTCAATTATTTTTTTGGGAATATTGGAATCTTCTATTGTGTCAGCTGAACCTGTCTTTTCATCGGCATTAGGGGGAGGGGCATCCTATGATACTCGTAGCGAGAATGTAAAAAGATATAAGGGACAGGAACAATCTGTTATAATGCAAAAAAAAGTTGTTAAACCATATAAAACCGTTCTGCGTTATCAACCCTCAGAAATTGCCTTAAATGAAGAACATAGAGCATTATTGGCAAAAATAATTGATAGATACAATAATGGTCAGATGTTTAAAATTGAACTTGTTGGTATCAATCGTGATGAATCTACAACCAGCGAAAGTTATCATCGTCTTAGACAAGTTCTTGGCTTTTTTGAATCCTATATGCCGGGAGTAAATATAAAGAGCCGATATGTGATGGGATCTGTTGTTTTTGATACAAATGACAATACAGTAGAAATTTTAGAATATAGATAAAAAAGTTCTTGCATTTTAATTTAAAATGGTGTATAAATAAAACCGCAATTTTTTAATGGAGATAAGATTATGAAAAAAGACATTCATCCCGACTATCATGAAATCACAGTTGTGATGACCGACGGAACTGAATTTAAAACTCGCTCCACCCTTGGAAAAGCCGGGGATGTCGTGCGTTTAGATATTGATCCGTTATCTCATCCGGCTTGGACAGGTGTTTATCGTTTGATTGACTCTGGTGGTCAGTTGGCTAAGTTTAATAAGAAATTTGCTGCTTTTAAAAAGTAAATTTTATTTCGTTATTAAAAAATCCCCTTGTTAGGGGATTTTTTTGTATTTGAAATATTATTCATCTTCCGCATCGGAAGGGATATTGACATCAAGAAAGTTACTGTTTTCAAAAAATTCGTCTGTATCTTCCACAAGAGAGCGAACTAAGTGAATAATACTTTTTGCTACAACTGGATTTTTAATACGTTTGTAGTACCTTAATAAGGACAAATCATTGGCGTTAAAAATTAATTCGTCAGATGATACTTGGACACCGCTATCTTGTAAATTTGAAATATTACGGGGACTTTGATTTTGAATATTCCTATCCATATCTTGGTAAAAGAAATCAATAGATATATTTAAGATTTGGGCTAAATCCCACAGTCGACTGGCCCCAATACGATTTAATCCTTTTTCATATTTTTGAACTTGTTGAAAAGTTAAGCCCATTTCAGAAGCTAATTGTTCCTGACTTAATCCTCTGAGTTTTCTTGCTTTTTTTAACTGTTGTCCAACATGAATATCAACTGGATTTGGTGTTCCATCCGATAAACGACCGCGTATTGTTCCTTTTATTTCAATTTGTTTTTGTTTCATAAAAATCCTCTTAATATAAAAAAACACAACTATTAGTTTTATCAACATAAAATGATATTGTCAATACATTTTTATGTATATAAGAAAAAAAGTGAGAAATATTATGAATGATTAAACTAAGAGAAAGGGACTTAGTTTATTATAAGGCAAGCGTTTTGCTTTTTTGCGATACTATCTGTTTATCATCAGGGGAGGGATTATCCCACCTAAGTATATTAAAATGAAGTAAATTATCTACTTGCCTCTGATTTTTGTTTCTCTAAAATTTTACCTTGTTTAGAGTTATATAGTCGTATTTTATCCGGATGTGTTTTAGTTAAATTGAGGAAATATGCTTCTTGTTCTTTTGTTGAAAGATTATTTAACATCAACGATTTTGTTTGCTGTTTATAAAAATCACGATCATCTATTAAAAAAATTTTTAATCCGTTTTGCGTCAAAGTTTTTGGTGTTTGAACTTTTGGATTATCAAAATTCATGATTTTTAACGGTCTTGTTGAGATGTATTCTACCGGTTCATTCCCCCAAGGCATTACAAGAGGGCGAATTGATTTTGATTTTTCCACTTCATATTCATAACACGTTAGGCTTGTTTTTTCAAAATCTTGTCCTGCAGTGCAGGCGACTACAAATGAGGGGTTTAAATACGGATACATTTTCATTTCAAACGGGCGTAAGCATAACGGTATCACCCCTTTTGGTGCAACATAGCAAAATTTTCCCGTCATTTGATGATAGGCATCTTTGCATTCTTTTAAATCTATACCGACTTCACCCGTTTCCTGACAAGGGTGTAATTTATCAGGGGAAATATGGCTTAGATGATAAAATGTATCCACTTGATTTAAATAATGATTTTCAAGTTTTTGACGCTCATCCATCAAATAATCCCAGTACTGTTTAATCTGTTTATCGGATAAGTTATATTTATTTTTTAAAGTACTTTCTAACGTTGCAAGATATTTTTTTTCTTCTTCGGTAAAGCGATAATTTCCATTTGGATTAGATTTTATAAAATCTCCTAAAATTTTCTCCGAATAATAACTTTCTTGTTCAGGTGTTAAAGATTCCATTTTATCAAAGTTTCCACGAAATACTTTTTGGGCTGTATTCCAAGCAATTAATTGAGCGTTGGAATATTTTTTTCCACCATAACTTTTTTCTTCAGTTAAAAATTTTTGAAATTCTAACTCATTCATTATTTTTTTACCTTTCTATATTATGTCATTATATCATAAATTACTTAAAAAGCAATTTTTTATTGAGTTATATTAAAAAAAGATATCATTCAAAGAATTATAAGGAAACGATTTTTAGGTACTTGAATAGACTCTTATACGATTTTTGAAATTCAGCTCGCTGAAAATCGACCTGGGGTTCAGGGTAGGGTATATCTATCCCGATTTTGAGTTTTATCACATCTTTTGATAAAATCCGATTTTTACCGTTTGGATGGATATAAGGAATTTACGCACTTTAATATCCCAACCGAAATCCGACCCAAAAGCGCTTAAAAAAAAATCTACTAGACTTTTAACCTAAATAACTTTAATTCTTTTTATTTTCATCCACAGACTTATCCACAAGCGCTTTTATCATACTGTAAATAAAAAGAAATAATATAATTTTACTTTATATAAAATGTCGCATAATTTTTATTATGTATAGTAAATAGTAAAAATGAGCAGGGGAAAATAAATTAAAATAATCTTTATTTTTTTCTTGTTTTTTGAAAAATATAAGTCTAGAATCGTTTATTATAATCATGAAAGGAATAGAAAAATGAAAAAGAAAAACAATTTAAAATCAAAAATTTTATTGGGTACAGGTATATTTTTAGCTATTTCAGCTTTAGGATTGGGTATTTGTCAGGTTCAACAACTATCTGGTTCTTATGATGTGGGACAAAATAGTCCAATTAAATTATCGGATGAAAAAATTATATCTACTGATTTAGTTTTATACGAAAATGGTCGTGGATTTATCAGTCAGACAAGACAAGTTCAACTGGATAAAGGTCTACAGGAAATAAATTTGGGTGATGTCCCAGAAACGCTAATTCTTTCTTCTGCTGCCGTTTCTGGGAAAGATATTCAATCTCAGAGTATTAATTTTGATCCTCGCTTTGATAAAAAAACATATTATGAAGTGGCACAGGAAGAATCTGTAGGTAAAGATGTCGTATTGATTTGGACGGTTTGGAAAGAAGGTGAAAAATCGGAAATAAAACAAAAAGCAAAATTATTGGATGTTGAAAATGGAGTCCCTGTCCTGCTGATTGATGGTTTGGTACACAAAGGAACAGATGCTCGTATTTTGTATCCAGAACTAAAAAAAGATATAGAAAACAAGAAAATAGCACTTGATTTTTCAATTATTTCTCAAACAGATAAACCGCAAGAAATTACCTTTTCTTATCTGGCAGAAGGTTTTAGGTGGAATACAAATTACAATGTCTATTTAGATGAAGATAAAAACTTGATGTCTTTGAAAGGTTATGTTCAACTGAATAATAATACAAAATTGGATTATAAGAACGCTAATATTGACTTTGTCTTGGGTGAAATAAATACAATTATGGACACCCTTCCCGTCAGACAAAAAGAAGCCACCTGCCAAGTTGACAATAAACCCGGTATTAAAAATTCAGATGATCCAATAACAGTCAATGGTAAAACTATTGCAGAAAATACCAAAGAGATGAAATTAGAATACCCTATGATTTCTGAATCTGGTCGTCTTATAGCATACAGTAATAATAGAGCAATGTTGTATGATGAAGATGGAAATATAATTGGACATATAAAAATGGATGCAGAAGTATTAGATTTAAAGGATTATTATGTTTATCGCATTCCATTTAAAACAAATTTAAAGCAAGGACAACCCTTAACAGCCTTATTTTTAGATAAAGACGGACTGAAATATCAAAAAGAATATACCTTTTCGAATCCTGTTTCTTTCCAATATACGACCAATGTGAAAAATATGTCCCCTAACCTACAAATCATATTCCAAAATGATGCTGATTCGGGAATTGGGATGCCCTTGCCAAAGGGAAATTTCCACGTTTTTAACAACAAAGGAAACGGTTCTTTCTTTATTGGTGAATCATCTGTTTCAAAAACAGTTTCTTTGGGACAACGGGCTGTTGTTAATGTCGGAAAAGCATTGGATGTTTATGCAGATATTAAGGAAATAAATCATAAAAAAATATCTGATGAACAAAAGGAATACACTTATCAGATGGACATCAAAAACATTTCAAAAGAAAGTAAAAAGATAAATATTAAACAGATACTAAATTCTTCTTTTTCTTTGAAAGAAAGCAGTATACCTTTATCAGAAAATATACCAAGTCTGTTGGCATGGGAAATCAGTTTACCACCGTTTGAAACAAAAACTTTTACATTTTCCGTCCTTTATACAGATTGGGATTTAATCGAAAAGAAACAAGAAGTAGAACTAGAAAAACAAAAGTTAGCCGCTGAAGAAGCCCGTTTGGAAGCTGAAAGAGAATATCAGCGTTTAAAATTAAAACGGTAATCATCCTCGGTTTAAAGATGCCCCTTCCTTTCGGATGGGGTTTCTTTTTATTCGATGTAATTCTGTTTAATATTCAAAAATTGACTCAAATATAAAAACCGCCCTGTTTTATCAGAGCGGTTCTTTTTAATCAAAGAATCCTTGATTATTTCTTGGCAGCAACTGCAGCCTGAGCAGCAGCTAAACGAGCCAATGGTACACGGAACGGAGAGCATGATACACCGTTCAAGTATGTATTTAAATACTTGATAGAATCAGCATCACCACCATGTTCACCACAAATACTCAAGTAAATATTCGGATTTGATTTCTTACCGGCTTCACAAGCCATAGCAATCAATTTGCCAACACCTGTTGTATCCAAAGATTGGAACGGATCACGTTCATAGATACCTTTAGCAACGTATTGCGGCAAGAAAGCACCGGCATCATCACGGCTCATACCCAAGGTTGTTTGAGTTAAGTCGTTTGTACCAAATTCAAAGAAATCGGCTAATTCAGCGATTTCATCGGCTAACAAAGCAGCACGTGGTAATTCAATCATTGTACCGACTGTGTATTCTACACGAGCCCCCTTCTCTGCAAAGACTTTTTCAGCTGTTTCATCAATTGTCTTTTTGCAGATTTCTAATTCTTTACGTGAAGAAATTAAAGGAACTTCGATTTCCGGAACAGCTTTTTTACCATTTGCATTTACGATTAAGGCTGCTTCTAAAATAGCACGTGTTTGCATTTCACAGATTTCCGGATAGACAACAGCCAAACGGCAACCACGTAAACCTAACATCGGGTTAGATTCATGTAATTGAGCCGTACGAGCAGCAATTTCTTCTACTGTAATGCCCATTTGTTGAGCCAAAGCTTCTTGTTCTGCCTTTTTGTTCGGCAAGAATTCATGCAACGGCGGATCCAACAAACGAACTGTTACCGGTAAACCATCCATGATTGAGAACAATTCCACAAAGTCTTGACGTTGGAACGGCAATAATTTATCCAATGCTTTCCGACGACCAGCTTCATCGCTTGCCAAAATCATTTCACGCATATGGTTGATACGGCTTGGATCGAAGAACATGTGTTCTGTACGGCACAAACCGATACCTTCTGCACCAAAATCTTTTGCTGTTTGAGCATCAGTTGGTGTTTCAGCATTTGCGCGAACTTTCAATGTACGGATTTCATCAACCCATGTCATAAATTCACCAAAATCACCTGCCATTCCCGGTTTTACCAATGGTAAAGCACCAGCCATCACTTGACCTGTTGTACCATCTAAGGACAACATATCACCGGCTTTCAATGTAACACCACCGGCTGTCAATGTTTGGGCAGCATAATCAATTCGTAAATCAGCTACACCGGATACGCAAGGAATACCCATACCACGGGCCACAACGGCTGCGTGAGATGTCATACCACCACGAGCTGTTAAAACGCCTTGTGAAACATGCATACCGGCAATATCTTCCGGAGATGTTTCAACACGAACCAAGATAACCTTTTTACCTTCAGCAGCTGCTTTTTCTGCATCATCGGCACTGAATACGATTTCACCGACAGCAGCACCCGGAGAAGCCGGCAAACCACTGGAAATCACATCACGTTTGGCAGACTTGTCAAACATCGGGTGTAATAATTGATCCAAGTGTCCCGGTTCAACACGTGTAACAGCTTCTTCTTTTGTAATCAAGCCTTCATGAACCATATCAACAGCAACTTTCAATGCAGCCAAACCGGTCCGTTTTCCATTACGGGTCTGCAACATCCAAAGTTTTCCGTTTTCAACAGTAAATTCCATATCTTGCATATCTTTATAGTGTGATTCCAATTTATGGCGAATCGCATCTAATTCTTGATAAACAACAGGGAATTCTTCTTCCATGCATGGCAAATCAGAACCACGACGTTCATTACCAATCTTGGAAATTTGTTGCGGTGTACGAATACCAGCCACAACGTCTTCACCCTGAGCATTCTTTAAGTATTCACCATAGAAGTAATTTTCACCGGTGGCAGCATCACGGGAGAAACAAACACCTGTTGCAGAATTGTCACCAGAGTTTCCGAATACCATGGATTGAACATTAACAGCTGTACCCCAATCGGCAGGAATGTTATTTAATTTCCGATAGAAAATAGCACGTTCGGACATCCAAGAACCAAAAACGGCCCCGATAGCACCCCACAATTGTTCATAAACATCTTGTGGAACTGGTTTACCTTCGGTGATACCGATTTGTTTATATTCAGCAATAACGGCTTTTAACTGTTCAACAGTCATTTCGCTGTCATGCTTATAACCGTTTTCTTCACGAACACGATCCAAAACAGCTTCAAATTTATGGATATCAACACCCATAGCGGTGTCAGAATACATTTGAATAAAACGACGATAACTGTCATAAGCAAATTTCGGATTGTTGGAAATTCTGGCCAACCCTTCAACTGTTTCATCATTTAAACCCAAGTTTAAAATCGTATCCATCATACCAGGCATAGAAACCCGAGCCCCTGAACGGACAGAGAACAACAACGGATTGTTTGCATCACCGAATTTTTTACCCATGATGGCTTCAACACCTTGTAAACCTTGCATGACTTGTTCTTTTAATTCTGGAGAATAAGCCTTGTTATTTTTGTAATAATAGGTGCAAGCTTCGGTTGTGATTGTGAACCCCGGAGGAACAGGAACACCAATGCTTGACATTTCGGCCAAGTTAGCACCTTTTCCGCCCAAAAGGTTACGCATAGAGGAATCACCTTCGGCCTTACCATCACCAAATGTATAAACCCATTTATTCATTTATTTATATCCTTTTGTTTTTTACGTTAAAATAAAAAACCACATTTTGTGGAAAATAATTTTTTTTACTGGAAAGTTCTAGCACCTTTTTTATTAAATTGCAAGTATTTTTTAAAAACGACCGATTTTTTTTCAAAATCGGCCGTCTAACTTTTTAAAAAAGTGTTTACCCTCTTCCTCTTTCCTTCATTTTTTCCAAAATTAATTTATTATTTTTATTATTTTGTTCTTCTTTCTGAACAATTTTTTCTTCTGATTTTTGAATATTGTTTTCTTCTGATGCTTTTTGAATAACCGAATCGGCATATTCAACACCTTTTAAAGAACGCATAACTGTATAACCTACTGCACCTGTTAAGGATTCAGGTATAACATTACCCACTTCCCCTTTTTGTGCAAGATTGACACTCATATGTGAAACCGCTAAAACATCTCGTGCAAAACCATCAACCGGAAGGGAAGTAGCTGCACCATGTAGTGCTAAAGGACCAGCATCTGCTACTGTCGTTTTTGTCAATTCCCAAGTATTTGAACCAAGTTCTTTCCCAGATTTTTTTATTCCTTCAGCATCTGCAGAAATTGTATTACCGGCTACACCTATTGTATTACCGGCTACACCCAAAAGATGGTCTGGACCTTCTGTTAAAAAGTCTGATGTATTTTCAGTAATACTGTTGATAACTTTGCCTGGCATTCGTACAATTCCCCCAACAGTTCCTAAAGGAATATGGGTTGTTTCTTCTGCAGAACGAACGTAATCACCTACCTTATCATTAGCACTTTTTAAAATTTCACCTGTTTTACGAATGGGATAAGTCACCTTATCCATAGTCCAACCAATGCCATCACCTGTTATTGATATCCCTTTCCCGACATAGGAAATCCCCTTCCCTAAAGCTCCGCCGGTATATTCCCAAGCCGTTTGATACCAAGGGGTGTCGTTTGATTTTATTTCTGAATTTTCATTACTATTTTGCGCTATTGCAGGTGTTGAAGCTAAAGCGACGGTTGTTGCCATCATAGCTAATCTGGATTTTAAGGACATGGCTTGACTCCTTTCCTTTTACTTTCATAAGTATATTATACACCTATTTTTAAAATCTGTCAAAAAAATCACTTGACCAGCGATATTAAAAATGTTATAACATTATATGAAAGAAGGTTTTTTTTATGATTTCAACAGATACTCACAGATTAACACAAGGCAGTATTGCCAAGGGGTTGATTCGTTTTGCAATTCCCTTTTTAGGGGCAAATTTTTTAATGTCTTTATATGGAGCTGCCGATATTTTTATTGTCAGTTATTTTGCTGATTCAGCTGCATTGGCAGCAACTGCAACAGGGGCTCAGGCTGTGTTTACATTGATGGCATTATGTATTGGATTGGCGATGGGTAGTACTATTCTTATCGGACAATATTTCGGTGCTAAACGTGAAAAAGATGTTGTGGAAACAATCAGTACATCTTTTATCCTTTTTGGAATGATTTCTGTGTTATGTTCGACTAGTATGTTGTTATTTTCTGATAAAATCGTTTACTGGTTAAAAACACCTAAGGAGGCTCTAAGCGGTACTTATCAATATATTTTAATTTGCGGAGGTGGTTTAATTTTTACCTTTGCATATGAATCCATCAGCGCGATTTTAAGAGGATTAGGAGATTCAAAAAATCCTTTAAAATTCATAGCAATATCTTGTTCTATTAATGTAATACTTGATTTTATTTTTGTCGGTTTATTCCATTGGGGTGCAGCAGGTGCTGCAAGTGCAACGGTTATTGCTCAGGCATGTAGTTTTATGATTGCTATCATTTATCTGAAAAGACATAAATTTATATTTGATTTCAAATTAAGAAGTTATCGTTTTTACCCACATAAAGCAAAAAAAATATTGACTTTAAGTATTCCATCTGCCATTCAACAAAGTTTTGTTTTTATGTCATATACCATTATGACAATTGCGGTTAATAAATTAGGTGTTATTGAATCGGCTGTTATGGGAATTACCAACCGTATAGATGGTTTTCTGATTATGCCTTCTATTGCTTTTGGTGCAGCTATTTCCGTAATGACCGCACAAAATATGGGGGCTGGTGAAATTAAACGAGCAAAACAGGTTTTGTATACCGGATTTTTACTATCCTTAATTATAGCAATCCCATCCTTTCTATTGATGTATTTATGGCCTGCTGGTTTGATGCGACTGGCAAGTTCTGATGCTGATATTATTGAAGCCGGTCGTATTTTTCTGTATTCATATAGTCCTGACTGTCTGATTTTATCTTGTTTATTTTGTATGAATAGTTTTTTGAATGGTTGTGGAAGAACTGGTTTTACTATGGGAAATAATATACTATCTTCAATTGTTCGGATATATCTTATTTTTATAGCTGTTAATTTATTTCAAATCGGTCAATCCATGCCGTTTTCCAGTTTACCACAAGCTATCATTGCCGTTTTGTATTTCAGTACAGGCCTTTGGAAAAAATCCCTGATAAAAGAAAATAAAATACCTTGATTACTTTTTTATCTTTTCCAAATATTGTTCCAAGGTGCCATTTGATAATGCTAAAATAGCTTTAAAATCATCTTGTTTTGATACCTGATTTTTACGTTCAAAACCACAGGATAAACATCTGTGTAAAATGTAATCTTTACCATTTTTATGTTCTAATCCAACTGCTTGCATAATCCCATGACAAGGACATGCCCTATCTCCTGGATTGATATCAACATGTAAGCTGGATAAACAAATAGGACAATGATTGGTATAACCATTTCCATGAACTTTTGTACCACAAACAAGACAAATAAAGTCTTCTTGATTTCGTGTAAAGCGGGCGGTTGTTATCATTTTTTCTTCCTTTCAAAAGGGGTAAAAAAGTGAACTTCTTTTTCTGGAACGGAAATAGTTAAATTGATTTTTTTTGTTGTATCTTTTCGGTCCAATATTTGTCCTTTTCTGTAAATCAGAGCCAAAATATCTCCCCGTTCTATAGGGATAGATAAATTTAAAACCTGATGATTTTTAGACAATTCTTGTTCAATATGATTTAAAAAATCATGTATCCCCTCACCCGTTATTGATGAAACAGGCCATTCGGTCACAGATCGTTTTTTTTGTTTTAATAATCCTTTTTTTTCATCTGTTTCCAACAAATCAATTTTGTTCAGGACTTCTGTTAAGCCGTTATCTATTTGTTCTTGAATTCCCAATCCGGATAAAACATTTTCAACGTCCTGCTTTTGTGCTTTTGTATCCGGATGAGAATAATCCCGAACATGGACGATAATGTCAGCCTCCAATACTTCTTCCAAGGTTGCCCGAAATGCCATAACCAATTCAGTCGGTAAATCGGAAATAAAACCAACGGTATCCGATAAAATAACTTCTGTTCCTTTAGGTAATTTTAAATGACGCATTGTGGGATCCAAGGTGGCAAACAACATATCCTTTGCCATCACATCTGATTGGGTTAAGTAGTTGAATAAAGTTGATTTACCGGCATTTGTATAACCAACTAAAGCCACAATGGGATAAGGAATTTTTTTTCGGGCTTTACGATGAAGTTCCCGTGTTTTTTTTACCTCAGCCAATTCTTTTTTTATTTTAAAAATATCATCATCAATTAAACGCCGATCCAACTCTATTTGCGTTTCCCCCGGACCGCCTAAAAAACCGGAACCACCCCGTTGACGTTCCAAGTGTGTCCAAGAACGGACCAATCGAGAACGGGCATATGTTAAGTGGGCTAATTCTACCTGTAATACCCCCTCTTTTGTTCTGGCTCGTTGTCCGAAAATTTCTAAGATTAAAGCAGTTTTATCAATAACTTTTGTATTCCAAGCCTTTTCCAGGTTTCTTTGTTGTAATGGTGATAGACAACAATCCATAATAACAACATCTGCTGTTTCAGCAATTGATTTTAAGGTTTCGATTTTCCCTTTCCCTAAATAAGCACTTGCCTTGATTTCACGCAAAGGGATTACTTCTTGATGAATAACCTTTAAATTAATAGCTTTTGTTAAAGATACAGCTTCAGCCAAACAGGCCTCCGGCGATCGGTTATTTTCATCTTTTGATTTTAAATAAGGGAATAGAACAACTGACGTTTGCTGTTGTGACATTTAAATATCCTGACTCCATAAAACACGAATACGGGCATATTCTGTTCTTTTTTCCACATCTGTTATAACATGAACTGTTTCTAAGTCATTTTGATATGTTTGTAAACAGATAGCATCCCCCCGTTTAGCAGATCGTTTGAAAGAAATCTGAATTTCTGAAGGAGTATGCTTTTTTAAAAAGTCTTCTGATAAGCTGTCTAAAATCCAGCTGGGATACAAAGCGTTATTGACATGATAATTCAAATCAATATCATCCGCGTGTACGGGAAAAGTCTGTTCAGTTCCTAATTGTTCTGGTATATCTATTTTTCCAAAATCAGATACAAGTGCATGTTCATCATGTATTTCATAGTTAGGTAAGCGCTTTGCTACTGGAACAGGACGCATCCTGACAGTATCAATCAATACCCACTGACTGGTTGTGGTAATAATTTCATTTCCAACACTATCTTTAACACGAAAATCACGAATACCACCAGCTGCAAAAGTTCCGGACGGCCATGTTTCAACCGTTATTTCATCTCCCCAGTATGGCATTTTATTTATTTTTAAATGGTAAGCACTACCAACCCATCCCAAATTATTTTCTTGACAGAAAGTATAACCAACCCCCATTTTTTCAGCATGTGTATCAGCCATATCCTGAAACAGATTAAACAAACTTCTAATGCGAAGTTTTCCTTTAAAATCTACTTCAAAGCTTTTGATAATATAAGACTTTTGTTCTTTATTCATGAGATATCCTTTCTTCAAAAACTAAAACACTCCAAGCCGGAACAATTACTTTTTCTTTTATGATTTGTGCTTCACTAGTTGTATCCAAGATCAAATGCCATTTACCACCCGGTAAAGTCCACTCCAACGTGTTGTCAAAAGCATTAAAAATAAAGAATAGATTACTGATTGTTCCTTTGATCCAACACGATAAAGCACGAACATAGCTTTTCCAATCTTCTGCCAACATTGGTTTGCCATCAGGCCGGTACCAAATAAAATTATCTGGATTAAAGAAATCATCCTTTTCCATAACAGGATAAGTTCGTCGAATTTTTGTCAGTTCTTTGACAAGCGTCTGCATTCGATAACCGGCTTCGGTTGTATCGGGCCAATTTATCCATGAATACATATTATCCTGAGCATAGGTGTTATTATTGCCAAAGGATGTTTTTAATACTTCATCGCCTCCTTGTATCATCGGAGTCCCGAAAGAAAGTAATAAAGAAGCCATTAATCCTCTTGCCCGTCTCTCACGTAGGCTTAAAATTGTTTTATCGGTTGTTTCACCCTCAAAACCACTATTCCAAGATTGATTATCATCAGAACCATCCCGATTTCCTTCACCATTGACTTCATTGTGTTTTTGATTGAATGAAACCAAATCCCACAAGGTAAACCCATCATGAGCTGTTATAAAATTAACGCTTTCCCAAGGTTTTCTTCCCTTTTTATCATATAAATCCGAAGAAGCGGTTATACGGCTGGCAAAATCAGCAGCCTGATAAGAATCCCCACGCCAAAAACGACGAACAGTGTTTCTGAATTTATCATTCCATTCAGCCCACCCGGGTCTGAATGAACCGACTTGATATCCGCCACTACCTAAATCCCAAGGTTCAGCAATCAGTTTTTGTCTTTGTAAAACGGGATCCTGTTGAACTGTTGTTAAAAAATCACTGTTGATTGCATATTGATTATTATCATCACGTGCCAGAGTTGTTGCTAAATCAAAACGGAAACCGTCTATCCGCATAATTTCTGCCCAATATCTTAAAGAATCCATAACCAATTGTAAAGCCCTCGGATGTCCTAAATTGAATGAATTACCGCAACCGGTTGTATCATCGTAGTAACGTGGATTTTCTTTATTTAAACGATAGTAAGAGGCATTATCTATTCCACGATAACATAATGTCTGTCCCATCTGATTGCCTTCACCGGTATGATTGTAAACAACATCCAAAATAACTTCAATACCGGCTTCATGAAACACGCGAACCATATGTTTAATTTCGGATAACTTGCGTTGTGATAAATATAAAGCATGTGGTGCCATGAAGTTTATCGGATCATATCCCCAATAATTTGTTAGATTCTTATCCAATAAAAAACCATTTGTCATGAATGCAGCTGTTGGTAATAGTTCAATGGCCGAAATACGCAAACTTTTCAGATATTCTATTACTGCAGGTGTTGACATACCGGCAAAAGTTCCCCGAAGAATAGCATCTACATCCGGATTACGAGCAGTAAATCCCTTTAAATGTGTTTCATAAATAATTTCACTGTCCCAATGATTTTTTGGTTTTTTTATTGTTCCCCACTCATAATCATTATCATCCGTAATTATACATTTCGGGACATAAGGGGCAGAATTTACACGACTGAAAGATAAATCTAATTGTTCTGATTCTGGACGATATCCCAACATGGCATTATGTCCGATAAACGGAGCCGTCAACATTTTTGCATACGGATCTACCAGTAATTTATAAGGATTGAATCGGTGACCTTTTTGGGGTTCATAAGGTCCATAAACACGATAACCATACAGTTGACCTGGTTTTAATCCACGAATATAACCATGAAAAACTTCATCCGTATATTTCGGTAAATCTATTCGGACTTCACCCTTTTCATTTTTATTAAATAAACACAGTTGAATACGTTCGGCATTTGCTGAAAATATGGCAAAATTGACTCCGTTACCGTCAAAGTTAGCTCCTAATGGATAGGGTAACCCACCTGAAATTTCATAATCCATGTTTTTTAAACTCCTCTTCAAAAAGAGAATCTGGGAAAAGTTTCATCATTAATTCTGCTGTTTTGTACCTTTGTTCATCCGTTCCATTAATCCTTGGTAAGTATTGATTTATAATTATATCCCGATAACGAGCAAATAAATTTTGTTGTTTTGCATAGCAAAAAGCCGCTTTTGTCTTTAAATTATACACCCATAAAAGTTGTGTTACTACCATATCTAAAAACTCAAACTTCTGAAAATGTTCATACAAACACTTTCTTTTTTCTTTAGCTGCCTGTTGAATTTCATAATCAAGCATTAAAGAAGTATTACTTGGCAGATATAAATCAAAAATATGTTCTAAATAAGTAATGGGATGATTTATGGTATAACGGATATTTCCCAGTATATCAGAATCCCTGGTATAATCCAATACAGGTTGTAATTCGATTGGATCATCAGCCGTTGGTATACGGTTATGCCATAAGGTGCATCCTTGTTCAATATACATTTCCGGAAATTCTTTTTTGATTAGTTCTGCTCCAGCTTTTCCATGGTCAAATCCCTTCTTCTTTTGACCATTTTGAAACTCATAGCACCGAGCTACATCATGTAAAACAGCCGCATTAATTATATGTTTTTCTAGTTCTGCTGTTAAAGGGGGATTGGTTAATTTTAAAAGTTCATTTGCCACATCTACTACTTCAAAAGTATGTTTAAGCTTATGAATATCATAATCCACTTCTTGTGTGTTATGACAATTCACAATTGCATTGACATATTCCTGAACTAAAAAACGGGTTACTTTTTCGTTTAAATCTATTTTCATCTAAATCCTTTTACGGCTGATACCGGCACACTCTAATTTGAAACAAACGACAGATAAAGGTGGTAAAACAACCTGAATATCATATTGTTTAAAATTCCACCCAGGTTCTTCGGTTTGAATATCTCCTTCATTTTTAATATCTGAGCCACCATAAATAGCTAAATCAGAGTTAAAAATTTCCCGATAGATACCACTTTCGTTCACACCAATACGATAATTATATCGTGGTACCGGTGTGAAATTACAAGCCACTACCAAGCTTTCTTTTCTGTTTTTAGAATGACGAATAAAGGTAAAACATGAATTTTCATAATCATTTCCATCCACCCATTCAAACCCGCTTGTTTCAAAATCATTTTCATACAAAGCTGGTAAAGACTTGTAAAGAGTATTTAAATCCGATACTAATTTTTGTATGCCTTTGTGATTATGGTTATTCAGTAGTCCCCAATCTAAACTATCAGCATACCGCCATTCGGTTTGGACAGCAAATTCATTACCCATAAAAAGTAATTTTTTCCCTGGATGCGTAAATAAATAACTGTAATATAATCTTAAATTTGCAAATTTCTGCCATAAATCACCAGGCATTTTATCAATCATCGGACCTTTTCCATGTACAACTTCATCATGAGATAATGGCAAGATGAAATTTTCCGAAAAAGCATAAAGCAAACTGAATGTCAGCTCATTATGATGAAATTTTCTATGAATAGGATTCTCAGAAATATAGTGTAATGTATCATGCATCCATCCCATATTCCATTTATAACCAAACCCTAATCCCCCGACATATGTAGGTCGGGATACCATAGGCCAAGCAGTTGATTCTTCTGCAAAAGTTGTCGCTCCCTGTCCTTCGGCAAATACAACTTCATTTAAACGACGTAGGAAAGAAATAGCCTCCAAATTTTCCCGACCGCCATATTGGTTGGGGATCCATTCGCCTTCTTTTCGGGAATAATCCAAATACAGCATACTGGCAACGGCATCAACACGTAAAGCGTCAATATGATATTCCTTTATCCAGAATAATGCGTTTGCTAACAAAAAGTTAGAAACTTCTTTACGACCGTAATTATATATTTTTGTTCCCCAATCCTTATGTTCCCCTTTTTTAGGATCTGCGTGTTCATACAAAGCTGTACCGTCAAATTCGGCTAAACCGAACGCATCCCGAGGGAAATGTGCTGGTACCCAATCCATTATGACACCGATACCTTCTCGATGTAGTTCATCTATTAGATATTTAAAATCATCTGGTGTTCCATATCGACTGGTTGGGGCATACATACCGGTAATTTGATACCCCCAAGATCCGTCAAAAGGATATTCTGCTAAGGGTAAAAATTCAACATGGGTAAACCCTGTTTCTTTTAAATATGCAGGTAACTCTTTTGCCATTTCCCGATAAGTCAGCCAGCGATTTCCCTCCAAACTGTTCCGTCGCCAAGATCCCAGATGAACTTCATAAACTGAAATTGGTTGATTTAAATCGTTTGATTTTGCCCGTTTATTTTGTATCCAATCCGTATCATTCCACTGATAAGAGGAACGATTCAAAACCAAACTGCCTGTTTTAGGACGCATTTCAAAAGCAAAACCAAACGGATCTGTTTTTAATGGTAACAAGCGTCCGTTTGAGCCAACTAATTCATATTTATAGATGTCCCATTCTTTCATTCCAGGAATGAAAATTTCCCAGATTCCGGAACTGCCGCGTGGTCTCATCATATGCCGACGACCATCCCAGTCATTAAAAAGTCCAACAACACTGACACGTTTAGCATTCGGAGCCCAAACAGCGAAAGAGACACCCTCCACCCCTTGATGAGTTATCAGTTGAGCACCTAATTTATTGTAAATCTGTAAATGATTACCTTCACCATAAAGATATAAATCTAATTCTCCTAACACTGGAAGGAAACGATAAACATCATAGGTTTCATAACTTTCGCCATTGTAAAGTGTAATTTTTAAAATATAATCAAAGAATATTTCTTCATTCGGGAAATCTATTTGAAATAAACCATCGGGGTGAACACGACGCATACACCCCAAACTTTCCTGATTATCTTTTCGAATAACCTCGACACTTTTAGCTTGCGGTTGTAGTGTTCGAATATAAAGACAAGATTTCCCTTCCCAATCTTGTCCCTGATGCATACCCAATACGGCAAACGGATCACCATGATAGCTGCCATGAACTAATGATTCAACTTGTGATGTTTCTAGAATAAGACTCATTTTTACCCCTTTTTTTAATCATCTATTTTTATATCATTATTTTTATAAAAAGAAAATCTTTTTTTTATTTTTTTAAAGTTTTTTTGCCAAAATAATCATTCCTTTGGCATAACCCTGCCCTTCACGCCTTAAATCAACATCTTTTTCCACTACTATATTAAATCCGATTTTTGATAAGGTTTTTTGAATATATTTAACAGGGTATAAATAACGACCGTTTAAAGACAAAATAGGATCTTCTGTATCCGCAATTTCAACAGAAAATAAAAAATATCCTTCTTTTATCAAACAATTATATATATTCGTAAAGCAATTCATTATTTCCGGTAAATATCCCAATAATTCAATTGCAGAAATCAACTGATATTTCTTGTTATGTTTTTTTAAAAACTGATTAATATCCTGACATATTAAGTCTTGATATATTCCTGTTTTTTCTGCTTTTTTTAACATTTTTTCAGAAATATCTACACCGATAATTGATTGAAATTTCCCAATTATCTTTTCTGCGAATAAACCAGTTCCACAACCTAAATCCAGAACGGATGAAAATTTCTTTTGGGGTAAAATATTCGCAACTTCTTCTAAAACTTTGGATTCTAGTTTTTGCATTCTTTCATTATAAGTATCCGAAAAATCATCGTATAATTTTTTAACATATTCAGAAATATCTGTTTCTTTTTGTTTATTCATAACGGCATAAGTGTGTTTGGCAACAGGACAGTTCGGACAATTTTTAATCCAGCCATTTGAAAAATCTAGTGCCAGATGAAAACCTTGTTTATCGCGAGCCGATAAAGCAGAAATTGTATCAGTAATACGCCATTCAATATCGGATGCACATTTATCATTTTGAAATAATAATTTAAAATAAATACCCAAAGCATCTTCAAAATCTCCTGTTTTTTCTAAAATGACAGCCAGATTATAAAGATTCTGTTTATTTTCAGGTTCTAAATTTAAAATGAAACGATATTGCTCCAATGCCTCTGCTAAACGATTTTCTGAAACCAATAAACCAGCCAGATTTTGACGTGTTGTTATATCATTTTTATCTTGTGCCAAAGCTCGTTTATAATATTCTTCTGCTGCTCTGTTTTCAGCACGTTGTCGATAAATATTCCCTAAATTACACCAAACTTCAACACGATATGGATTCTTTTTTAAAAAGTCTTGATATAGTTTTTCTGCCTGTTCTGTATATTCCAGCCGTTCTAGAATAATTCCTTTTAAAACAATATAATCGTCTTGTTGTAAACCTGTTTTTTCAATATCAGATAAGGCATATTCATATTCCTGTTTTTCCAAATGGATTTTTGCCAAATAGAACCAAGCATCCGGTATATTTATGTTTTTAGCTAACTCCTTAATTTTATTTTCATCTTTATCTAATAAGGATAACCCTAATTGTGCTTCTCCTAAATCTGGGGTAAGCAAAAGAGCTTTTTCAAAAAAAATACGGGCTGTTTCTTTCTCATTTTTTGATAGATAAATAAATCCGCTTTGCACTATTCCCATAGGGTTTTCTGGAAATTTGGCATAGTAAGCCAATGCTTCATCCAAACGATTTTGTCTTTGTAAAATTGATGCCAATGTCAAAGTATAATTCGGGATATTCGGATAAAGTTTTACAGCCTGAAACAGCAAATCACCTGCCGCTTCATACGCCCTTGCCTGATAGGCTATTAAACCCAATAAAAATAGCGCATCACCATGACTGGGTTTAGCATTTAAAACATCACGTGCTAAACTTTCAGCCCGTTCAAAATCACCTTGATTATAAAGAAGAAAAGCATTATCTAAAAAAGCATCTAAATTATTCGTCATCAATAGAACCCCGTCTGCCGATAATCATTTCACGATTGATATTCACACATTCAATCAATCCAAATCCAATAAATAGTGTTAACATCGCCGTCCCACCATAGGACATCAGAGGTAATGGGACTCCGACAACGGGCATTAACCCCATAACCATGGACATATTGATAAAAGCATATAAAGCAAAATTGACGGTTAAACCCAAAGCTAAAATCTTTCCGAAAAAATTTTGGCAACGTTTAGAAATCCAAAAGCCAAAACCGATTATAATTGCATATAACAGACATAAAACTAATGAACCGATAAAACCGAATTCCTCTGCCAAAACAGTTAAAATAAAATCTGTATGAGATTCCGGAATGAAATGAAGACGGCTCTGCGTTCCTTCCAAAAAACCTTTTCCAAGTAACCCGCCAGATCCCAAAGTTATCTTTGACTGAGTAATATGGTAACCGGTTCCGGTTGGATCACTTTCAGGATTTAAAAATGTTAAAACCCTTTGTTTTTGATAAGCATGTAAAAAAGACCAAATTAATGGAAATGACAATGCACCGCCAACAATTAAAACAAAAAACTTCCAAAGCTGAACACCAACAAAATAAAAAATGGCACCAGTTGCAAAAACCAACATTAATGCTGTCCCTAAATCCGGCTGTTTTAAAATAAGTCCAACAGGAACAACCATTAATAAGATTGGTGGTATAATAAACTTGATAGATCGAATTTCATCCAAAGAAGCTCCATGGAAATAGCGTGCCAATGCTATGATTAAAGCAATCTTCATAATTTCAGATGGTTGTAACATAATAACTCCTAAGTTTAACCATCTTTGCGCACCCATTCCCGTATGTCCAAAAACAGACACACCAATCAGTAACAATAAACCTATTCCGTATATAACATATGCATATTTCATCCATAATCGTAAATTTGTCAGAGCAATCAGACATAAAACTCCAAGGCTGACTGAAAACCGAAAACTCTGTTTAAATGCCAAAGGGAAAAAACTCCCCTTATTGATAGAATACAAGACCCCGATTCCTATACAAACAACCGAACAAATAAAAAATAAATACAGATAGTTAAATCTAAATATTTTTTCGGATAAAGGTAAATTATAATCTTTTAAATAGCAGTTTCTGTCCTTAAAGAAACTCATTATTTAGTTCCTTTCTTATCTTCATGTTCCAACTCCAAAACCCGTTGCATAATATCCCGTAGTAAAGGAGCCGCTGTTTTTGAACCACCACCACCGTGTTCAACCAAAACAACGCCGGCATATTTAGGATTTTTGGTCGGTGCAAAACCGGCAAAAATAGCATGATCTCGATATTTTTCAGGTAAATCCTCTTGTGCAATAACACCTTTTTCACGTTCTTGCATACTGATTCGTCGTACCTGTGTAGTGGCTGTTTTACCGGCCATTTTTTGACCGCTATAATCTAAACGAGAACCATAAGCAGTTCCTTCTTTTTTATTAACAACATCATACATACCGGAACGAACCGCTTTTAGGAAGATAGGATTGAAATTTAATGTTTCTGGATCATCCTCAATATTTGATTTTAGTAAAGTCGGATGAATATTTTTTCCACCTGCTATTCTGGCAACAGCTGTTACAATTTGTAAAGGTGTTGCATTCAAGAAACCTTGACCAATACTTAAATTCAACGTATCCCCCATACGCCAATCATCATTATGGTGTTCTTTTTTCCATTCTGCTGTCGGAACAAGACCTTTACTTTCCCCTGTCAATCCGATATTTACCGTTTCACCAAATCCCAATCGTTTTGCAACTTCAATAATTTTTTCATGACCGATTTTTTGAGCCATCTCATAAAAATATACATCACAAGAATGCATAATGGCTTCTTCTAGTGTCTCATTACCGTGTCCGTCTTTTTTCCAGCAATGGAAAATATGTTCACCTAACTTTGTTTTACCGGTGCAGTTTACTTTCGTTTTTAAAGTGATATCACCACTTTCTAATCCAGCTAAACCAACAACCAATTTAAAAATGGACCCCGGTGAATATAGACCACTCAATACTTTATTTTGTAAAGGTCGATGCGGATCTTCCAACAATCTATTCCAATTTTTATATGAAATCGGAACCGTAAATAAATTACCGTCATATGTCGGAGAAGATACAAGAGCTAAAATTTCCCCAGTCTGAACATTTACGATAACTGCTGAAGCTGCATACTTTTTCAGAAGTCCACTGATATAATTTTGAAGTCTTGTATCTATTGTTAAAAGAATATCTTGTCCTGAAATGGCTGGTTCTTCATTCAAAACACGGACCGTTCGACCAAAAGCATTTACTTCTGATTGCCGATGCCCTGGGATTCCCTTTAATTTTTCTTCCTGAGAACTTTCAATCCCGGTTCTACCTACGCGATACCCAGGCAAATCAAGCAAAGGATTTTTTTGATCTCCGTTAACATCTTTCTCTGTCAATAATGAAACATATCCTAAAACAGGGGTATTACCAGAACCTGCAGAATATAAACGCATCATCCCTTCTTCTATCTGTATTCCTTGTAAATCAGGCATATTTAATTGAATTAAAGCTAATTCATTTAGACTTAAATTATCTTTCAGACGAACGGGCATAAAAGCTCTTTTATGTCGCAATTCATTTGTAATTCGCTCTTTTTCATCCTCATCAACAGATATTAATTTCAAGAAATTATTTAATGTTTTTTTATAATCAGAAGCATCTTCTTTAATAATAACGGCTTGAAATGTTTTTGTGTTTTCAGCTAATTGTACACCGTTTCTGTCAAATATTTTTCCCCGAGTCGGCATTGTTAAACGAACGGATAAACGATTTTTTTCTGCCAATAACAGATAACTATCCCCCATAAATACCTGTAAATAAAGTAATCTGGCAATAATAACAAATCCCAGTAAAAAAAAGATAATGCCAAGTCCTACCATCCGACGAGACATAACCAAAGTTTTTTCATATTTCCAAATACTCATGCTGTCTCCGCCATTTTATTTAGATAACTACAAAAATAAAAAAACAAAGGATAAATCAATATTAGAACAGTATATTGAAATAATAAAAAATTAACAGGGATAACGGCACCACTGAAAACAGTAAATAAAAAGGATTGTAATAATAAAAGAATACCACTAGATACCGTAAATAAAATCCATAAGCTTTTAAAAGATAAATCTTTCAAAAATAATTGATTTAATCGGGCAATAAAAAATAATAATACAAATAAAAAAGAATGAATACCAAAAGGCAGTTCTGTCATCAGATCCGTAAAAAATCCCAACAAAAAAACCATATAAGCATTCAATAAAGTCGGATGAAAAATCGCAAAATAAAATATGGGAATAAAAACAAGTGGAATAAAAATACCTTTTATTTCAGGTATTAAGGAAATAAAGATCAAAATAAAACAAAACAGAAACGGAAATCCTAAACGAACATAAGAAAAAAAATTTTGAACAGACATTATTCAGACTCCGGTACAGGACATTCATTTTGAATTAAAATGTTAGAAAGTCCAAAATTAACCAGACGGACAAAATCTGGGGTTTCATCTTCTTCAAATAAACGAACCCGAATATCACCGTCAATAATACTTTCTACAATACCGATTCCCAAACCTGTTGGGAAAACACCAACCTGTCCAGATGTTAAAACAACATCTCCTTCAAAGACGGTTGTATTTTCCGGAAGGGATATGATTTTAGGAAGATTATCTCCATCCCCTGATAAAAAAGCGTGTATTTCTGTTTCCCCAACGATAACAGGTACCCTGGAAGCATAATCTGTTAAAAGCATCAGTCGTGATATTGTTGAAGAAACTTCCACAATACGACCAAACACACCGGTAGACGTCATTGCAACATCACCTTTTTGAACTCCTTGTTCCGAACCGGCAGAAACAATCAATGATTTAGAAAAACGGGCCCCATCATCCATCAATACTTTTGCTGTAACAAATGTTACATTTTTAGGTGGAACATAATTTAGTAATTTCTTTAATTCTTTTTGTTCACTATTAAGTTGTAGAGCTATATTCCGCCAATTTTTTAATTTTTCATTTTCCTGACGCAGTGCATTATTTTGTCTGTATGTCATCATAAAATCAGACGATGAAGATACAAGGCCTTTTCCCCATTTAACAGGAATAGTCAAAACTTCTATGACAGGAGAAAAAAATCCTTTGACTGTCATTTTAGCTTGACTTAAATAGGGATTTTCGAAGGTACTAAATACCAAAAAGCAAAACGATAAAAACAGCAAAAATAAAGGCAAAAAAAGCCGTATTTGTGATTTAATTTTTTTAATACGAAATTGACGGCTTTCCATGCAAAAGACTCTAATACATACTTGTCAAGATATTTTCAAATTTACTGACTTCTTCCCCAGCTTTACCAGTTCCTAAAGCAACACATTGCAAAGCATTTTCAGCCACACTGACCGGTAATCCCGTTGCTTCACGCAGAACTTCATCCAGACGGCGTAATAAAGCACCTCCACCAGTCAACATAATTCCTTTATCTACGATATCAGATGACAATTCCGGATCTGTGTGTTCCAAAGCAACCTTGACGGCCTCAACAATCTGTCCGACAGGTTCAGCTAAAGCCTCGGCAATCTGACGTTCAGAAACTGTAATTTCTTTTGGGACACCTCTCATTAAATCACGCCCCTTAACAGAAATAGTATCCCCTTCTCCCCCCGTTGGTGCAGAAGCTGCCCCAATTGTTTTTTTAATTCGTTCAGCAGTAGCTTCACCAATCAACAGATTTTGATTGCGACGAATATATGAGATAATCGCTTCATCCATTTTATCGCCACCAACACGAACGGATCGAGCATAGACAATTCCACCTAAACTCATGACGGCAACTTCCGTTGTACCACCACCAATATCAACAACCATACTACCAGACGGTTCATTAACAGGCAAACCGGCCCCAATAGCAGCAGCCATCGGTTCTTCAATTAAGAAAACTTTTCTGGCACGGGAATTTTCAGCGGCCTCCTGAATAGCACGACGTTCTACAGCCGTAGAACCAGATGGCACACAAATAACAATCATTGGACGGGCAAAAACCTTGTGTCCCAAAGCTTTTTCAATAAATCTTTTTATCATTTCTTCAGCAACATCAAAGTCTGCAATAACACCATCACGAAGAGGACGAATAGCCTGAATCTGTCCTGGTGTTTTACCTAGCATTTGTTTGGCTTCATTTCCGACAGCAATAACCTGTTTTTTACCACGGTGTTCTGCAATAGCCACAACGGACGGTTCACTTAAAACGACCCCTCGTCCACGAACATAAACTAAAGTATTTGCAGTCCCCAAATCAATAGCCATGTCCGATGAGAAAAAGTTTAGTAATTCTTTTAAACGTGGTAATTTTAACATAGTGTATCCTTTCTTTAATTTAAAATAAAAAATCTAGTACTATTCATACAACACTTCCGCAAAGAAAACAACCTTTTTTTTCATTTTTTAGCAAAAAAAATCATAAACTTTTAGATAATTGATTTTTTGAGTCTTTGTTTTTAGATATTTTATGTCAAAAAAGGAGGAAAAAATGACAAATTTTGCTACAATAGAAAATGTTTTCACACCGGATAAAAAATTAAGTAAAATTGAAATGCTTCGTGCTATTAAATTTGCAATTACTTCTGAATTTGAAGCTATCCAAATATACCAACAAATTATGGAAAGTTCCAATGATTCCCGTATTGTAAAGGTTCTGGCAGAAATTACAAATGATGAAAAAAATCATGTTGGTGGATTATATAAACTTTTGGAATTTTTATCGCCAGAAGATTATAAAGAATATGAACATGGTTATGAAGAAACCATTGAAAATTACAAATGATGAATAAGATATATACCATCCAATGAACCGCCGGCTTGTTGTTCCAAAGTTTTACCGTGTTCGACCTCGTATTTAGCAACACCGTAATCCAAACACCATACCGGCGCAATACCACTATTTAAGGCCCCCTGAATATCCGTTCGAAATGTATCTCCAATCATTGCAACTTTTGGGGATGGTGTTATATCTAACTTTTGAAAAGCATAGTCATAGATATTCTGATAAGGTTTTCCAAATTCTAAAACTTCACCACCGATTTGTCGGTAAGCTTGTGCTAAACTACCTTGTCGGATAACCCAATCAGCCCCTGCCCGATTAAAATGTTTTTCAAGAACAATTAAATCAGGATTAGTGCTGATAGCTGGCAATCCTATTTTTGATAGGTATTCCAATTCCTTCAAAAATGGTTCAACCGTTGCCGTATCAAACTTTTGAGACGTTTCATCTACCGCAAAAAATTGATTTTTAAGGTTTGGAAACTGTTCTGTTTGTTCTGCAGTCAATTGCGGAGATCCTATAAAAACGATATTGGCTTCTTCTGGGCTCCGAACTATTTTAAATGGTGTCCCATTTGAAATGGCAAAACGGGATAACCCAACAACATATACATTATGTCCTTTAAAAGGCAAGTTATCATGGCATAGATAATGGTAGCAAACATCACCTGATGTGATAATATCCGTATAATGAACGCCTTTTGTTAAACCTTTTTGAGCATAATTTAAAATATTCGTATCCCCGATAAGAGTCGTATTTGAAAGGATACAAACTCTTTTTCCTTTTTTTACCTCTTTTTCCATAGTTTCTAAACTGTTGGGGATAGTAGAGGAACCACCCCAAAAAACACCATAAGCATCCACTAAAAGAGTATCAAAATTATCAGCAATTTCATTAAAATTATTATAAATTTTCATTTACTAATCCTTAAATTTCTTCTAAAATAAAAAGTGTATTTTTACGAAAAGGAATTGAATTGTAAAAATTAATTTTTTCATTTTTATTCATATAACTAATACAAATAATGAAAGTATTAGATGAATAAAAAGAATGGTATATTGTACCATCAATTTTTCCTAGTTTATAATCCGCTTCATACTGAGTAAAGCAACGGTAAAACGAAAGCGGAATATTATCTGATAAAGAAAAATTCATTCGTTTTGCAATTGCTAAAAAATCTCGTTTTTCGGACATATTTTCTATATCTATACCAATCGGATTATCCGATACGGCCAAAAGCACACAGTTTTCACTATGTGTCAAACTAATATATGTATTTGGAATTATCGGTTTTCCATTTTCCTGTAATAGTGGTGATGTATGAAATAAATCATATATTAACGCCCGACCAACCAAAAACTGTAATTGTCTATTTTTATCTTTTATATTTTTATAACGAAGTTTCTCTGTATCAGATAATATATCATAATACTGTTTTTTTAAATCATCTGAGATATCGGATATATCTGTCAAAAAAACTTTCATTTTAAATTTCTAATTTCTTTATCCAAAACTTTAAACAACATCTTACTTGAATGTCCTTTATCCGGCACAATAACTAATTTTGAACTTGGTAAAGCACGATGCAAATCGTACGCCTGATATACAGGACAAATAAAATCCAAACGATTGTGAACTATCAAAGTAGGTATATTTTTAATCCTATCAATATGATCTAATAACTGATTTTCTTTTACAAAAAAGTGATTGATTTCGTAATCAAGATAAATCCGACCAGAACGAATATATCCGTCCGTTAAAGCTGGCGTTTTATCAAAGGAAGGATTAACCTCGCCCAACAATCGTTCATAAGACCCATAATACTTCTGAGCCTGTTGAATATCCAGATATTTATCAGAAAATAATTTTTTATAAAAATAAGGGACCAAATCTTTCTGACCGGCGATTTTTTTCATTTCATCCATTAAATCAGGATAAAAAATCCGACTGTCTTTGGATACCCATTCAGCATCTTTTTTACGCATCAAAAATATTGAATTTAATATCAGTTGAGAAACAAGTTTAGGATAAGTTTCGGCAAACAAAACAGCTAATCCCGAACCGAAAGAAGCCCCTGCTATAACAACTTTCCCTTTTATTTTTAAATATTTTAATAGCTTTTCAGCATCTTGAACTGTTGCCTGAGATGTATTGTTTTTAAAAGCATCTTCAAATTTAGAAAGGCCACACCCCCGTTGGTCAAACAAAATAATCCGCCATTTTTTCAAATCATAATGGGATACATGTTTTGCCTTACCACTTCCCCCCGGACCACCATGAAAAGACAAAACAACTTTTCCGTTCGGATTACCGTATTGATGATAATAAATAGAATGTCCATCACCTACCGATAAAAAACCGGTATTAAAAGGAACTATCTTTTTTTTTAAAAATGGAAACATATAGACCTCCTTGTTTAATGACAGGTTATGATATTTTTTTTAAAATAGCAAGTAAAAAAAAACACCCTGTTAAAAACAAGGTGTTTTTTGTTTTTTTTAACCTTATTGTTCCAAAATAGCAACACCCGGTAATGTTTTACCTTCCATCCATTCCAAGAAAGCTCCACCAGCAGCCGATACATAAGTTAATGACGGAGCAACACCTGCTTTTTTTAAAGCAGAAACTGTATCACCACCACCGGCGACAGATGTTAAAACACCTTGTTTGGTTAATTCAGCAACCGCTAGAGCAATTTCATTTGTACTCTTATCAAAAGGTTTGATTTCAAAAGCGCCGACCGGACCATTCCAAATCAATGTCTTACACTTTTTAATCGTATCAATGAATTCTTGTGCGGATTTTGGACCGATATCCAATAAAACCTTTCCGGCAGGAACCTTATCGGCATCGGAAATATGAGCTTCCTGTCCTTCACCAAAAGCATCTGCCCATGTTAAATCAACAGGTAATACAATAGTACAAGAACCGGCATTTGCCAAGATAGATTTTGCCGTATCAATCATAGCAGGTTCTACTAAAGAACCTTCACCCATCGGGATACCTTTAGCAGCTAAAAATGTATGAGCCATACCACCACCAATGCAAAGATAGTCAACTTTCTTTACAAGATTAGCTAACAAATCCAATTTAGTTGAAACTTTTGAACCACCAACCAAAGCAACAGCCGGACGAACCGGATTACCCAAGGCTTTATCCAAAGCTTCTAATTCTTCTTGCATTAATCGACCGGCACCACGGGGTAATAAATGCGCCATTCCTTCCGTAGAAGCATGTGCACGATGAGCTGTTGAGAAAGCATCATTGATATAGATGTCAATACCGCTGGCCAGTTGTTCAGAAAAAGAACGATCATTTTTTTCTTCACCAGCATAAAAACGTAAATTTTCCAAAAGAACAACTTCACCATCTTTCATATTACGGATAGCTTCATCACGATTTTCACCAATACAATCATCAACAAAAGTAACTTTTAACCCGCTGGCTTTTTCAATTGCAGGAACCATGAATGCCATTGAAAATTCTGTTTTCTTTTCTCCTTTTGGGCGACCAAAGTGAGAAGCAATAACGGCCCGACCACCAGCATTAACTATTTCCTTTAATGTTGGAACAAAACGGTCAATTCGTGTCATATCCGTAATTTGTCCGTCTTTCGCAGGCACATTTAAATCCGCCCGAATAAAAACTGTTTTTCCGTTAAAATCAAAATCTTGTAAAGTTTTAAATTTCATTATTGTTTTCCTTTCAGTTTTAAAACTTCGACTATTCCATCACATTTTTTCAAAAAAATCAAGATAAAAATTGACAATCATAAAAAATCGTGTTATGAAATCTAGCATCAACTATTTTTTTGGAGGTATATAATGAAAAAAGCAGAAAATATCAAAGAATTTGTTGAAAAAGTGGATGCATCTAAAAAATTAAATCCCAAGGATTTATCTTCCGATCAGGATTTAACTATTGCAATTATGAATTTAATTTCCATTGAAGAACATCTAATGTTTTCTGGTGCTAAAACAGGAAAAGACAGTTTTTTTGATATGATACAAAATATCCGTGAATTACGGAAGAATCTGATGTTAAAAGTTATTCCGGCTTATGAGGGTGAAGTTTGGTGTATTTCAAAGCACTTATTAGCCGCCAGTATGCGTTTGATGGAAGTCGGTACAAAACAACAAAGTATGAATAATAAGGATGAGGCAAATCAATTGTTTAATCAAGCCTATGATTTATACTGTTTGTTTTGGGGATTAAATATGAATCTAATTGATACAAAAGATGTCAAATGGATTGAAGATAAATCAGAAACAGTTTCAAAAATTACGGAAAAATTAGCAATTAAAAAAGAAACAATTCCGGAAGAAAAATCAGAACCATTAACCGGTTTTGCAAAAATGAAAGCATTTATTCGTAATGCTGTCAACTGTTGTATAGAATAAAAAGGAGAGAAAAATGAAAAAAGGTTTTATTGTTTTATTGGTTGTTTTAGCGGTCGTATTTCTTCTTGTTAAACATGGAGAAAATGTTGTCAATGAAAGTTTAAATAATGGAGAATTGATTATTTTTTCACAAGAAGGTTGCGGGCATTGTCATAATGCACTAGCTTTTATTAACTCAACAATCAAAGAAAAATATCCAAATTTAGTCATAAATATAAAGGATGTTCAAAAAGAAAAGAAAAATATGACAACTCTGATTTTTGTTGCAAAAAAACATGGTTTAGATTTAGCAAGACTAGGAACGCCGGTTATTCTGTTTAATGAAAAAGTAATTGTCGGATGGTCTAGTAAAAAAGAAGATGAACTCTTGAAATTATTGGAAACAAAATAAGCAATTCACATAAAAAAGGCTTTGTGAACATAATCTGTTCCAAAGCCTTTTTTGTATAACATTTATTTTAAAGTTTTCTTCTTACTTTTTTTTATTTGCCGCCATTTTTCAACATTTTTTTGATGTTCTTCATAGGTCTTTGCAAAAACATGTCCACCTTTGCCATTAGCAACGAAATAAATATCATCCGTATCCATCGGATTTAAAACTGCTTCTAAAGCAGCTCGTCCAGGGTTACTGATGGGTCCTTCTGGTAAACCATAAATAACATAGGTATTATAAGGGCTATCATACTTTAAATCTTTATATGTTAAACTTCTATTTAAATCCAATTTACCATCTGTAATTGCATAAATAACTGTCGGATCAGACTGTAAACGAATACGTTTTTTTAAACGATTATAAAAAACAGATGCGATATGGGAACGTTCATCAGCTTTTCCTGTTTCTTTTTCAACAACAGAAGCTAAAATGACAGCCTCATTCATTGATTTTAGTGGTACATTTTTAGAGCGTTTTTCCCATAATTCCAGTATGGTTTTGGACATTGCCTCTTTCATACGTTTAACTAAAGATTCTTTTGTATCACCAAAAGAATAATTATATGTTTCAGGTAATAAAGAACCGTCTGGGGGGATATCTGTTACTTCCCCCGTCAAACCTTTATACTTATCCATCAAAGCGATGATTTGGGCTGATGTCATTCCCTCTGGAGCAATAAAACGACGGGCAACAGTTTGTCCTTCCGTTAAAATATTCATGACCAACTTTGGACTCGCATGACGGGGAAAACTGTATTCCCCCGCTTGAATTTTTTCAGCATTTCCATTCGCACGAACACCTAATTCAAAGATTGAAGTACTTTCTATAACATTTTCTTTTTTAAGTAAATTTGCTATTTGTTTTAATCCTTTCCCTTTGGGTATCAGAACTTCTTTTGCCTCCACTAACGGACCATCTTCAACAAAACGGGAATAGGTCGTTAAAACACTTCCTCCGATTAAAGATACTCCGATAAAAAACAAAAAAAAGTAAATTAAAACACTTTGACGCATTTACCTAAACTTTCCGGAAAATAACAGTTCCGTTTGTTCCTCCAAAACCAAAGGAATTGGACAAGGCTACCCGTACCTGTTTTTCTTTTGCGACATTCGGTACCAAATCAAAACCAGCCGTTTCTTCTTCCGGATTTTCCAAATTGATTGTTGGTGGTAAAATATTATTCTGCATTGCTAATAAAGTATAAACAGCTTCCGCAGCACCAGCTGCCCCCAGTAAGTGTCCTGTACAAGATTTTGTAGAAGACATAGAAACATTTGTTTGACCAAAAATTTCTTTAACTGCACGGAACTCAACCATATCACCTGCAGGTGTTGATGTTCCATGAGCATTAATATAATCTACTTCTTCCGGATTTATTTGTGCATTTTTCAAAGCCAATTTCATAGCCCGTAATCCACCATTGCCACCTGGTGCAGTAATGTGATAGGCATCACCAGTCATTGCAGCACCGATAACTTCACCATAAATTTTAGCACCGCGTGCTTTTGCATGTTCGTATTCTTCTAAAACCAAAGCTGCTGCCCCTTCCCCCATAACAAAACCATCACGGTTTTTATCCCAAGGACGACTTGCTTTTTCCGGTGTGTCATTATAATGTGTTGACAAAGCACGAGCCTGCATAAAGCCACCAACACCACATGGACAAACAGCTGCTTCAGCACCACCAGCCAACATAACATCGGCTTCATTATTTTTAATTAAACGTACAGCATCACCAATAGCGTGTGTTCCCGTCGCACATGCAGTTACAACAGCATGATTAGGACCTTTAAAATTATACTTGATGGATACATGTCCTGAAATGAGATTGATCAAAGCAGACGGAATAAAAAATGGAGATAAGCGATGTGGTCCTTGTTTTTCGATTGTTAAAGAACCGTTTGCAATTGTTTGAACTCCACCGATACCAGACCCCATTAAAATACCGCTTCGTTCGGCTTCTTCTTCGGTATTCGGTTTATAACCAGAATCCTCCATAGCTTCAGTTGCAGCGGCTATTCCGTATAAAATAAAAGGGTCAACATGCCGTTGTTCTTTTGGAGATAAGATTAAATCTGGTTGAAAAGCACCTTCTTCTTCTCCCTTCGGAATCTGTCCAGCAATTTGAGCATTATAATCTGTCGGATCAAAATAATGAATACGGGAAATTCCCGACACACCGGCAATTAACTTTTTCCAATTTGCTTTTACACCAAAACCCAATGGGGACAATATACCCATCCCGGTTACAACTACACGTCTTGTCATTCTGAAACTCCTAAAATTAAGAAAATAAATAAAATTTAAGGAACGCAACCTTTTGAGACAAAAGATACAATTGCGTTCCTCAGATAAACTCTAACAGCTGATTAAGCTTGCTTTTCAATAAAGTCTATTGCATCTTTCACTGTACGAATTTTTTCGGCAGCATCATCCGGAATAGAACATCCGAATTCTTCTTCAAATGCCATAACCAATTCAACTGTATCCAAACTGTCCGCACCTAAATCATCAATAAAACTTGCATTATCTTGAACTTTGGCTTCATCAACACCCAAATGTTCAACAACAATTTTTTTGACGCGTTCAGCAATATTACTCATTTTTATATTTCCTTTCTTAATAATTATATTTTGTCATTTCTGACGAAATCGGACAAGTTTTAACATATTTTTTTAATCCTGTCCAGTATTTTTTTACTTTTTTCGTAAAAAAAGAAAAGATTTTATTAAATTTCAAATACTTATCTTTTCATTTTTTTACTTTAAAGTAATTAAATCATAGCCATTCCACCGTTTACGTTGAGGGTTTGGCCAGTGATATAAGAGGCTTCATCACTTGCCAAAAAGACCACTGCATTTGCGATATCTTCCGGCAATCCTAATCTTCCCATCGGAATTTTTTGAGACAAAGCCTGCTTAGCCGATTCAGGCAAAACATCTGTCATCGGCGTTTTAATAAAGCCAGGGGCAACACAGTTAATTGTAATACCGCGACCGGCTAATTCTTGAGCCATACATTTAGACATAGCGATCAAACCTCCTTTGGATGCGCCATAATTCGCCTGACCAGCATTTCCCATCACACCCACAACAGAAGCCATATTGATAATCCGTCCATAACGGCGTTTCATCATACCGGCTACAACGGCTCGAGATAACCGAAAAGCAGCCGTCAAATTAATATCCAAAACTTTCTGCCACTGTTCGTCTGTCATTCTCATAGAAAGACCATCCTTTGTTATACCGGCATTATTCACCAGAATATCAATTTTACCCATGTCTGTTTCTGCTTGTTTAACCAATTCTTTTAAGTCTTCATCATCTGTAATATTTGCCGAATAGACAAATACATTTTCACCAAGCTCCGCCTGAAAAGCTTTCAACACCTCGATATTCATATCCGTTAAAGCTAATGTTGCCCCCAAAGCGTGTAATCTTTTGGCAATTTCACGACCAATACCACCGGTTGCACCTGTTAAAAGAACGGTTTTGCCTTTAAAATCAAACATTTAATTCTCCTTTTCGTTTTTTTTACATTTATTTTTATAGCACTTTTATTTAAAAATTGCAAGATATATCCTAAAACCAATGCCATTTTTTAAATAAATACCAAATAAAAAATCCAATAAGACAAATACTTAAAGTAATAAATAAAAATCCTGTTTTATGTTCTGATAAGGGGATACCCCCTAAATTCATTCCAAAAATTCCCGTTAAAAAAGTAAGTGGTAAAAAAATCCCGGCGATAACAGATAGGATATACGTATTACGTTGATTTTTTCTGTCTTCCTGATGAATTAGAACATCTTGATTAATACGAATCCTTTTTTCAAGCATATCAATATCATCAACGATTCGGCATATACGCAAATAATTATCGCGAAAAGATTGTGCTGTTTCAGGTTTAAACCACAGCACACCATGTCTGTTCAAATTATCCAACACATTTCTTTCAGGGAAAATAAAACGGCGAATATTTAAAACCTGTCGTAATAATTCAGACAATGTTTCATAAGCATTTATTTGAAAATCCTCTTTTATCAGAGAATCTTCTATTTTATCTACTTTTTCTTCTATTCTTAAAATTGTATCTACAACATTATCCAGAGTCTGTTCCAAGATGACAGATATAAAATCACCAATATATTTAGGTGGTTCATCTTCGGACAAAAGATGATTTATTTCATTTAAATTCAATACTTTTTTAAACTCTGTCGTCAATAATAAATTTTCACTTGCATAAACTTTCAGGAAAAACAGCGAATCCATATCTTCCAGCTGATCAGAAAAAGAGCGTAGAATTATAAAAAAATCTTTTAAAGGACGATAAAAACGAACATCAATTAGATTAATATCAGATAATTTTGATTTTATGAAAACAGATAAAGTTTTTTGTTGCTGTAGCCATTTATACGACTTTTTATCCAACAAATTCAAATGAACCCATATCTGTTTATAATTTTTTTTTAATTCACTTAAACCGGCTATCGGAACTTGCCGAAAGCCTTTTTGTCCGTCATTTACATAAACAATAATAGATGATGACTTCATTATTCTCCCTCTATATTGATTTAGAACAAAAAAGAAAAAACACAAGCAAATTCCTTGATTTTTTTAAAAAAATAGTAGATACTATCAAAAAAAGGAGAATAAAATGCCATTTGATTTTAAAATAACAATACCCCAAACCGCCCTTCCCGTTTTCGAAGATTCATTATCAGAAGTTGCCGGTGCTGTTTTAACACGTTTACTTGAAAAAGGTCCAAAAGCTGGTCTTTGGGAACTGCAAGCCATTTTTGAAGAAAAACCAGACACAAAAAACATTAAACAGATTTTATCTTATGCTGCACAACAAACGCAGATCAAAACACCTTGTTGTCATATCAAACAGATGCCGGACATCAACTGGTTAGAAGCAAGTTATCAAGGATTTCCACCTATTTCTGTCGGAAATTATTTTATTTATGGTTCCCATATTACAGAAACTTTACCAACGGATAAAATTACCTTAAAAATAGATGCGGCGACAGCCTTCGGAACAGGAGAACACCAAACCACACATGGTTGTTTACAGGCCTTAAATGATTTAGAGAAAATACCTGAAACCGTTTTGGATGTCGGGTGTGGTTCGGGTATTTTAGGTATGGCTTTTGCCAAAACTTATCAGAAAAAAGTTGATGCTGTTGACATTGATCCTGAATCGGTACGTGTTACCATTGATAATGCTAAAAACAACGGATTAGATGATTTACTAACCGTTTGGCAAAGCGATGGTTATAAAAAAGTCGAAAACAAATATGATCTTATTTTCTGTAATATATTGGCACAACCTTTGATTGATATGGCAAATGATTTGAGCAATCACTTAAAGAAAGGTGGGATTGCTATTTTATCTGGTTTTTTAAACAATCAGGAAAATTGGGTTAAAAAAGCTCATTTAGAAGTTGGTTTAACTTTTGTGAAACATTATCGTATCAACGGATGGTCTACATTGGTCATGATAAAGGATTAAAATGCAGAAACAAATCAGAAATTTTTTGAAAGAACAAAATCTGGATGCTTTACTGATAACTCGTACCGATTCGTTTTTAGGTGAATATTATCCTCCTGAAAAAAAGCAGTTGGAAAAAGCAACAGGTTTCACCGGTTCTGCAGGTTTAGCTTTATTTACAAAAGATAAATCTGTTTTATTTGTTGATTCTCGCTATACGGAACAGGCAAAAATAGAAACAGATATGTCTGTATACGAAATTCCAACTCAAACAACTGTATCAGCTTGGATACAAAAAAATCTACCAAAAGCCCATAT
Organism: Alphaproteobacteria bacterium; assembly: GCA_045613285.1. Classification (GTDB taxonomy): domain Bacteria; phylum Pseudomonadota; class Alphaproteobacteria; order CAAHEQ01; family UBA3637; genus CALXZG01. Next base: position 44,512 of record JAZLAQ010000030.1, read on the forward strand.
CGGATATAATCCATGGCAAAGATCGGTTAGTTGGGTTGAGTTTATGAATACCAAAGATATCAATTTAGCTCCTGTTGAAGAAAAAAAATGGGAAACCTTGTTTCCATCAGATGCTGATAAATCAGACCATATATTTGATTATAATGAGTTTTGCGGGGAAACAACCGTTTCAAAAATTCAGAAAGTTATTCAGTTTATAAAACAAGAAGATTTGGATGCCTATATTTTCACATCACCTGATAGTGTGTCCTGGTTATTAAATAAAAGAAATAAGGCTATACCGGAGTATCCCGTTATTTTTACCCGTTTAGTTGTTTGGAAGGATGGTACATATCAAGAGTTAACATCTGATTTTCAATTCAATAATATAAAAATCGGTATAGATATAAACGAAACCCCTATGGCGTTGTTTTCCTTTTTGCAACAGAATGCAACTATCAAGCATATTCCGGATATTGTCCAAGAATTAAAAGCCGTTAAAAATGCAACTGAATGTCAAAATATCCGCCAGACTTGTTTCTATGAAAGTCAGGTTATTTGCCGTTTTTTGGCGTGGATCGAGCAAAATAAAGAGACTATTGACGAGTTAGCCTGCGATAAAAAATTAAAGGAATTAAGGACGGAAAATACGTTCTATATCGGGGACAGTTTTGATACGATTGCTGCTGTGGGAGAACATGCTGCTCGGGCCCATTATCAAGCAACAAAAGAAACAAATGTACCGATAACATCCGCATCAATACTTTTAGTTGATACAGGTGGTAATTACCTGACTGGTACAACGGATATGACGCGAACTATTTATATAGCAGAACCTACTCCTATTATTAAAAAAAGATACACACAAGTATTAAAGGGTCATATTGCATTGGCAACAACTTCTGTAAAAGAAGGAGATACGCCGGTACAGTTAGATAAAAATGCCCGTCAATTTTTACGAAATGATGGTGTTGATTACGGTCATTCAACTGGTCACGGTATCGGTATGCTTTTAAGTGTTCACGAAGCGCCTCCATATATATACGAAAAATCGGAAACACCTCTAAAAGCAGGTATGTTGTTTTCAAATGAGCCCGCTTTCTATGATGCAAAGGAAGGATACGGAATTCGATTGGAAAATATGATTTTAACGGATAAAGGGCCAGATGATACCTTGATCTTGGAAAACTTGCTTTGGATACCTTTTGATGGAAGATTGGTTGATTTTGACTTACTGACGACCGAAGAAAAAAAATGGTTAAAATCATATCATAATGCGATTCGTGTTCGTATATTACCTAATCTGTCACGACAAGAGCAAGAAACCTTAATTCCTTTACTTGACTTTTTTGACTAAATATAATAAAATGGGCGTATGACAAAAATATTGATAACAACTGGACCGGTCGCAACAAATCGTAAAGCTCACTTTAACTATACGATTTTGGAAACTTTTGTTGCCGGTATTGTTTTAACCGGTGGAGAAGTAAAATCCCTGCGGGCGGGACATGCAACTATCAATGAAAGTTATGCTTCCTTTGAACAAGACGGTTTTTGCCTTATCAATATGCATATTATGGATTACGGGGCAGCAAAAGGCGGTTTTATCAAGCAGGTTGCCAGTCGCCCAAAACAATTACTTCTTCGCAAAAAAGAGTTAAAACAAATACAAGATGCCTTAAATAAAAAAGGACTGACAGTTGTTCCTCTGGAATTATTTTTTAATGATAGAGGTCTTGCTAAAGTTAAAATCGGAATTGCCAAAGGTAAAAATCTGGTTGACAAGCGTGAAACCGTTAAAAAAAGGGATTGGAACAAAGAAAAAAGAAGGATTTTAGCACATTATAACAGTGGTAAATAATTGAAAATATTGTGTTTTATTTTTTTATCGAAAAAATATTTGACTTTTGTCAACTTTTGTTGTAAAATAAAGAAACAACTGAAACTAAAAGGAGGAAAAAGAAATGATAAAAAAAATAATGATTATTGGTGGTCTGTTTGGTTTAACCGGCTGTGCTGGTTATCAGGAATATTACGGACACAATGAACCCACGACCATTATCCCAACACAACCCGTTTCACAAACAATTGTTCAACCGGCTGCGGTCCTAGCCCCTGCCCCTATGATTATTGTGCCAACTCGTAACTATTGGTTCAGACACCGTCATCATCATCATCACTGCAGATAATTTTAACAACATCTTAATTTTAAAAGGAGAATAATTATGAATACATTTAAAAAAACAATTTTAACCTTATGTGCCATTGCTGCCATTGCTTTAACACCGACACAATCAGAGGCACGCCGTCATCATTATCATGGTGGTTTCCGTGGTCATCATCATTACTCTCACCACCACCATCATAGTTTTTGGGGACGTGGTGGTCGCCATTTCTGGCCTGGTTTCGTAGGTGGTATTGTTGGCGGTACTTTGTTAAGAGGATATACAACGCCTATTTACACAGCACCTGTTGTCTATTCAACGCCTGTTGTAACAACTCCAACAGTTCAATATGTACAACAACAACCAGTTTATACAACAAGTCGACAACCTCAAGTAATTTATGTCAATTCTACAACAGAACAGGCGAAACAAGTAACAACGGAACAACCAAGACAGCAAGAAACAATCGTTTTGGAAGGTCCTGTTACCATTCAAAAGAATAATAGCGGGGATATTATTTTAAGACAAGCCCAACAACAAAATGTTCAAACACGATAAGGAATAACAAAATGAAGACATTAAAATACGTCGCCAGTTTGGCAATAATGGGTACTTTGGTCGGTTGTCAGACGATGCCACGGGGTGATATGGAGATGGCCGATAAAGCCAATAAAAGTTTAGCTACAGAAATTGATGCTTTAAAAAATCATCCAAATGCTAAATATAACTATGTTCGTAAAACAACCGCAGAAGGTGAACAAATCCAAGGACATATTGAATATACAGACAAAAATCTGGGAACAGTTAAAAAAACATTTTCCACCGATGAAAAAGGTGTCTTTTCTATGACAGAAACCGTTCAAAAAGGATACAATACTCCCTTTGAACAAAATGGTCCTTTGGCAAAAAAAACAGTTGGAATTAAAGTTGAAAAATCCGCTTTAACGGATGGTATTTATGCTGGCACTTTAATTCGTGACACTGAAAATACCCGTAAAATTATTGCATCCAATGTCAAAGCAGTGGAAGTCATTCCTTTTGCTATGGGATATGATTTAAATAAATTTGTTGGTAAAAATGCATATACTTCTAACACTGTTTATGCTGTTGCTGATGATTACAATTTAACTGCTATCAAACCGGTGGAAGGTCCTGTCTACGCTAATTTGGCACGAAAAGAACCGACATTTTTTGTCTTATCAGGAAAAGATTTGGTTTCAGTTCCTTATTCTTTAGGTTCTGTTACTGGTTCTAACGAAGCAAAAGCTTTTGCAAAAGACGGTTCTCTCTTCATTACACCGGCTTTACAAAATAAGCTGATTACAAAAAGTTTTGTTGATCGTAAAGTTATTTATAAAGAACAAAGAAAGAAAAGAATTCGGAATGTAAGAAAACTTTCCCGAGAAAGAAATTAGATAAAAAAACACCCTGTCAATTGGCAGGGTGTTTTTTTGTACAAAATGATTTTTTATATTTAAATACTTCTTTGATTCAAAAAATATATTGATTTATATTTAATATTGTTTATTATTCATAATAATATAAAGCATTCTTAAAGTAATAAATTAAGGCTTCCTAATATCAAATCAGGAAACCTTAATTAAGTATTTATCTGTAAAAAAGTTTATATTACCTTAATTTAACATGAACTTCACGCAGCTGCTTTTCCGTTACCGGTGATGGTGCATTCATCAACAAATCCCTTGCTTGTTGGTTGAATGGGAAAGCAATAACTTCACGGATATAGGTTTCATCCGTTACCAGCATAACAAGTCTGTCAAAACCAAAGGCAGCTCCACCGTGTGGCGGGGCACCGTATTGGAAGGCATTTAACATACCGGCAAACTTTTCTTTCACTGTTTCCGGACCATAACCGGCAATTTCAAAAGCTTTAAACATGATATCCGGTCTATGATTCCGAATCGCACCAGATAAAATTTCATATCCGTTACAAACCATATCAAACTGATAAGCCTTAATGGTCAAAGGGTCCTGATTTAACAGAGCATCCATTTCGCCCTGTGGCATTGAAAATGGATTATGCGAGAATTCAGGGGCCCCTGTTTCTTCATTGGCTTCATAAAATGGAAAATCCGTAATCCAACAGAAACGGAAAGCATTCTTTTCAATCAAATTTAATTCTTGGCCTAATAAAGTCCGAACAGAGCCTGCAAATTTTGCAGTTTTTTCTCCTTTACCACAAACAAAGAAAATACTATCACCTATTTGCGCAGCAGTCAAGTCAATCAACTGTTGTATTCTATCGGCATCCAAATTCTTGGCAATAGGACCTTTCATCCCTTCTTCAGCCAAAGTCATATAGCCCAAACCACCCATACCTTGTTCAACAGCAAAAGCATTCATCTTGTCAAACCAACTGCGTGGTTTTACGGCAGTATTCGGTGTCCGAATAGCACGAACGAAACCACCATTTGCTACCATATTGGCAAACAGTCCAAAAGAAGAACCTGCAAAAATTTCAGATACATCCTTGATTACCAACGGATTTCGTAAATCTGGTTTATCCGTTCCGTAAGTCAACATTGATTCAGCAAATGGAATCTGAACAAACGGAGCCTGTGAAATCAACGCATTTGGTGCAAATTCAGCAAATAAATCAGAAATTAAAGTTTCACCAACTTTAAAAATTTCTTCCTGTGTTACAAAAGACATTTCAAAGTCTATCTGATAAAATTCCCCTGGGGAACGGTCCGCACGACTATCTTCATCACGAAAACAGGGAGCCAACTGAAAATAACGGTCAAATCCGGCAACCATCAACAATTGCTTAAATTGTTGCGGTGATTGTGGTAAAGCATAAAATTCCCCTTTATGAACACGACTGGGGACCAAATAATCCCGTGCACCTTCCGGACTGGAAGATGTTAAAATCGGTGTTTGAAATTCCGTAAATCCTAATTCCCACATTTTATCACGGACAAATTTGGTCATCCGGTTGCGAATATGGATATTCGCATGTGGTTTTTCCCGACGCAAGTCCAAGAAACGATAAGTCAAGCGTTGTTCTTCGGACAAATCTTCTTCATCGGCAACTACCTGTATCGGTAATACAGCAGCTTCTGATTGAACCTGCACATTCAAAACACTAATTTCAATTTCCCCTGTCGGCATTTTGGGATTAACGGTGTTAGCCTCACGCAACAGGACTTTACCTTCTATTGTAATAACTGATTCAGGACGAATTTTTTCTAAAACCTGGAAAACAGGGCTTGCAGTATCCAAAACACACTGAGTAATTCCAAAATTATCCCGCAAATCAATAAATAATAAATTACCGTGGTCACGCTTCCGATGAACCCAACCGGATAATTTTACAACTTTTTCAGCATCTGATGCTCTTAAAGCACCACAGGTATGTGAACGATATTGATTCATAATAACATCTCCTTATACTTATTTATTCTTTAAAAAATCTGTCAACCAATGAATATTATACTGACCATCTATAAAGTCAGGTTCCGCAATAATTCTTTGATGAAGGGGTATCGTTGTCGGAATTCCTTCAATGACAAACTCCTCCAAAGAACGCCGCATCCGCATTAAAACACCGTTTCTAGTCCGACCATGAACAATCAACTTGGCCACCATACTGTCATAATTGGGTGGGACAACATAACCCGCATACATTCCTGAATCAACACGAACGTCTAAGCCACCTGGGGTATGCCACTGCCCGATTTGACCGGCACGAGGGATAAAGGTATCAGGATCTTCCGCATTGATACGACATTCCATTGCATATCCATTAAAACGAATATCATCCTGTGTATACCCCAAAGCGGCACCGCCCGACACACGTATCTGATCACGCACAATGTCTACGCCAGTTACAGCTTCAGTAATCGGGTGTTCCACCTGAACACGCGTATTCATTTCCAAGAAATAAAACTGTCCTTTTTCATACAGGAATTCTATTGTTCCGACATTTGTATAACCTAACTTTTTCATAGCAGAAACAACTATATTGCCAAGCTGACGCCGTTGTTCTGTATTCAAGGCCGGTGAAGGTGTTTCCTCTAAAATCTTTTGGTTATTTCGTTGCAACGAACAATCACGTTCACCTAAGTGGACAACATTACCATAATTATCAGCCAAAACCTGAACTTCTATGTGTCGGGGATTTTTTAAATATTTTTCTAAATAGACAGAATCATTCGCAAAACCGCTTTTTGCCTCTTGCTTGGCCAGTGTAAAAGCATCTGCCATTTCGGTGGGATTTTCAACGATTTTCATCCCTTTTCCACCACCGCCGGCGGTTGCTTTTATAATAACCGGATATCCGATTTTTTCTGCAATCAGTAAAGCTTCTTGTGGTGTTTTTACTTCACCGTCCGATCCTGGGATAACCGGTAAACCGGCATCGATAGCAGCCTGCTTAGCGCTGATTTTATCCCCCATCAGACGTATCATCTTTGGTGTTGGTCCAATAAAAGCTATTCCATGAGCCTGAACCATTTCAGCAAATTCAGCATTTTCTGATAAGAATCCATACCCCGGATGAATGGCATCTGCCCCTGTCATAATGGCAGCCGAAATAATAGCTGCTCGATTGAGATATGAATCCTTGGCTGGAGCCGGTCCAATACAGATTGCTTCGTCAGCCAATTTAACATGCATTGCATTAGAATCAACCGTTGAGTGAACAGCAACGGTTTTAATTCCCATCTCCCGACAAGAACGATGAATTCGCAAAGCGATTTCACCACGATTGGCTATTAAAACTTTTTCAAACATTTTTATTCCACACTGAATAACGGTTGATTGTATTCTACTGGACTACCGGCTTCTACTAAAATTTCAGTAATACGACCGGCTTTATCTGATTTAATCGGATTAAAGGTTTTCATCGCTTCAACCAAACAAACCGTTTGTCCGACCGACACACGATCACCTACTTTAACAAACGGTAAAGATTTTTCATCTTTTGTCAAATATACCACACCAACCATAGGGGATAAAATATAATTTCCCTTTGTTTTTTCAGGTGCCGTTATTTGAGCAGATTGGACAGGTTGTTGTTGTACACTAACCTGAGGCGATACAGTAGCATTCGATGCTCCATTAATACGCAAGTACATACCGTTTGATTCATATTCAATTTCAGATAAGTTATTTTCTTTTAACAGTTTAATTAACTCCTGAATATCATTTTTTTGTTCTTTTTCCATAGGAAATCCTTTTTGTTAAAATAAAACTTTTCTGTTTTACACTATTTTATAAAAAAAAGCAAGTATAAAAAAATTCTTTTATCTCTTGAAATTTATTTTTAAGTGTGATAATCTTACAAAGATTTATTGATGGAGAAAAAAATGAATACTTTTTTTGATTATTTAAAAGAACGTGGTTATGTCTATCAAATGACACATGAAGAGGAGATTAAACAAGCTTTAAATGGGGATAAAAAAATCACTTTTTATCTGGGAATTGATCCGACAGCAGACAGTCTTCATATCGGACATTTCTTTTCCTTAATGATGTTCAGACATTTACAAAGACAGGGACATCATGGTATTTTAGTTATCGGAGGGGCAACTGCCTTAGTTGGTGATCCAACAGGAAAATCCGATATGCGTAAAATGATGACCCATGAAACTGTGGCTCATAATGTACAGGAAGTTAAAAATCTAGCTGCTCGTTTCATTAAAACTGATGGAGATAATCCGGCTTTGATTTTAGATAACTCGGAATGGATAAATAAATTCAATTACGTTGATTTTATGCGGTTGGTTGGAACCCACTTCAATGTAAATAAAATGTTAGCATCAGAAGCTTACTCTTCTCGTTTAGCAAATGGCGGTTTGACATTCTTGGAAATGGGATATATGTTGATGCAAGCTTACGATTTTGTTTACCTGAACAGAACATATAATTGTGTTTTGGAAATCGGTGGCAGCGATCAATGGGGCAATATTGTAGCCGGTACAGAACTCAGTCGCAAAATGAACTTCCATGCCGATGGAAAAGCTACGGCAGATTGTCCGGATACATTTGGGTTAACCTGCCCTCTTTTAATGACAAAAGAAGGTAAGAAAATGGGTAAAACCGAAAACGGAACACTGTGGGTTGCCCGTGATAAAACAACGACATATGCTTTCTATCAATACTTTTATAATACACCCGATTCAGATACAGAAATGCTGTTGAAACTGTTTACAGATATTCCGACAGATGAAATACAACAAATGTGCCAGAGCAATATTATAGAAGCAAAAAAACGGATGGCCTATGAAATTACAAAACTTGTTCATGGCGAAGAAGAAGCAAATAAAGCTGTAGAAACGGCCCAATCCTTATTTAAAGGGAATGCTGATTCCGAAAACGTACCCTCAGCAAGATATGCTGTCGAAAAATTGAAAGAAGGTATTTTAATTGTTGATTTAGCTGTTGAAGTTGGATTATTACCTTCGAAAGGGGAAGCCCGTCGTTTAATTCAACAAAACGGCTTATCTTTAGATGGAGAAAAAGTTACTGACGCTATGGCGAAAGTTCCAACTGATAAAACGAGTATTATTCTACAAAAAGGAAAAAAGAACTTTTTAAAAGTTATCTTTGAGTGATTTTTCTTTTGAGGGGGTATAATTAAGAAATGAGAGAGAGAAATGGAAAATACAGGAAAAATTATTGCCGTCAGCGGTAGTGTTGTTGAAGTCTTTTTTGATAAAAAATTACCGGCAATTTTTAACGCCTTAAAAACCGGTGAAGATTTATCCTTGACACTGGAAGTCCAAGGTTATATTGATGAAACAACCGTTAGAACTTTGGCTATGGGTGGTACACAAGGTCTTTCCCGTGGAATGAAGGTTGTTGATACTGGACGCCCGATTGAAGTACCCGTTGGGAAGCAAACACTGGGGCGGATGTTTAACGTATTTGGTCAGACAATTGATGGTGGTAAAAATTTAAAAAATCCTGAATTAAAATCTATTCACGCTGAACCAGTCCCTATATCCGAATTAAAAGTATCATCTGAAATCTTTATCAGTGGTATTAAAGCAATTGATTTACTTGCCCCTATGGAACGAGGAGGTAAAGCCGGCCTATTCGGTGGTGCGGGTGTCGGAAAAACAGTTTTGATTACCGAAATGATAAACAACATGGTTGGCCGTTACGAAGGTGTCAGTATTTTTGCCGGTATCGGAGAACGTTCTCGTGAAGGTGAACAACTATATCGTGAAATGCAAGAAGCCGGCGTTTTAAGTAAAACGGTTATGATTTTCGGACAAATGAATGAAGCGCCCGGAGTCCGTTTTCGAGTAGCTTTATCAGCTCTAACAATGGCAGAATATTTCCGAGATGAAAAGAAACAGGATGTTTTATTGCTGATTGATAACATTTTTCGTTTTATTCAAGCAGGTTCAGAAGTGTCTGTTTTATTGGGACAAATACCTTCACGAGTCGGCTATCAACCGACATTAGGAACAGATATTGCTGATTTAGAGGAACGTATTTCCAGCACAAAAGACGGTGCTATCACTTCTATTCAAGCTGTCTATGTTCCAGCAGATGATTTTACTGATCCTTCAGCCACACATACTTTTGCGCATTTATCATCAACGATTGTGCTATCCCGAGCCCGTGCGGCGCAAGGCTTATACCCTGCTCTGGATCCATTGGCTTCCGGTTCAAATATGCTGACTCCCTTAATCGTTGGAGAACGTCATTATCGTGTTGCAACAGAAGTTCGCAGAACATTGGCACAATATGAAGATTTAAAAGATATTATAGCCATGTTGGGTTTTGACGAATTACCTGAACATGATCAACAAACCGTTCTAACTGCCAGAAAATTGGAACGCTTTTTAACACAACCCTTTTTTACAACCGGACAATTTACAGGAATGACAGGAAAATCCGTTGATTTGGCCGATACGATTTCAGGCTGTGAAAGAATACTTGCTGGTGAATTTAATGATTTAACCGAAAATGATTTCTATATGATTGGTACGGTCGATGAAGCACGCCAGAAAGCAAAAGGAGAAAACGTCTAAATGGAAATGAAACTCCGTATTTTTTCACCTATAGGCGTTATTTTGGAAACACCGGTTCAACAAATTGATTTTGAATCCATTAGTGGTTTTTTCACTTTACTTCCTAAGCATACGGATATCGTTTCTGCATTAAAAATCGGTATTTTAACCTATAAAACAAACGATACGATTGCCTATGTTGCTTGTAATAAGGGTGTTTTGGTTAAAAAAAATGATACGGTCTTTGTTTCAACTAAAATGGCAATTTTAGGAACTGATTTAAAGGAACTGGAAACAAAAATAACTACTGATTTCAAAATGATAGAAGAAGAACGTAAAGAAATAAATACAGCTATGGCAAAATTGGAAATCGGTCTGGCAAAAGGTATTATGTCATTAAAAAATATAGGAGAAAACAATGTCGGAATTTGAAAAAGAAAATAAAAAAACGGCAACTGTTTTAGTCCACAAAGCTAAAGTTATGCAAAAAAGAGAAAATCGCACATTCTTTTTTAATGCTGGTGTTTTGAGTGTTTACGGTTGGCAGTTATCCATTCCGGTTATATTAGGTGTTATTCTCGGTCGTTTTTTGGATAAAGCTTTTCCTGATACAATTTTTTCATGGACTTTCAATCTTATTTTAATCGGATTTGCAATAGGCGTTTTTAACGCTAATTATTGGATACATAAAGAAGGCATTATCCCACAACAAAAAAAGAAAGGCAAGAAATGAATATAAATCTAGCTGAATTTATTAAATTTTTTCTTATTGGTATTACCTGTGGATTGGTCTATTTATATTTACTATGGCAAACGGTTAAAGTATTACCAAATGTTAAAAAGAAAGGTGTTTTCTTATTTACTTCTATGTTTTTAAGAATATTCTTAATGCTTTCTCTGATAGTCGTTTTTGCCAACAATGATTTGAATAAATTTTTAATTATGTGTTTAGGCTTTATCTTAATCCGTTTCTTCGTTTTAAGATTTACTCGTTTTGGTGGATGCTACGCAACAAGTGATAAACAATTAAAAAAATCTTTTCAAGGTCAGAGAAAAAAATGAATACTGTAATAACGCAAATTTCAGGCTACGATACAACAATATCGGTTTTACTTTCAATACTGTGTACCGTCGGATTATGCATCGGTTGTTGTTATTGGTTAAAAAGTAAAATGGGCCGCGGATTTGGTATTTTGTTGATTATTGCTTCATGGTGGGGAGCTTTCAGTTTAGATAATACGGCGACAACAAACAATATTGATTTTGGAAATATGGATGCGATACCTATTTTTAGAATAGGAGATGTAACAATTGGATCAACATTATTTTTCTCGTGGGTTGTTATGGCAATTTTAGTGATTTGTTCTTGGTTTGTTACACGAAAGTTGAAAACAACTTTGCAGGTTTCTCATACACAGACTGCTCTTGAAATGATTGTTATGACAATTCGCACTCAAATTAAAGATATCAGTGGTGATAACCCTGCCCGCTATATGCCAATTATGGGAACTTTCTTTTTATTTATCGGATTATCAAACCTTTTAACAATTATTCCAGGTTTCCAAGCTCCAACAGCATCTTTATCCACGACTATGGCTTTCTCATTATGTGTCTTTTTCGCAATGCCTATATACGGTATTAAAAATGCTGGTGTTTTAGGATACCTGAAAAAATATGTTGATCCGACACCGATTATGTTGCCTTTAAATATTTTAAGTGATTTTTCATCAACTTTTTCATTAGCCTTTCGGTTATATGGAAACATGTTGAGTGGTGTTATCATTGCAACGGTCTTGGTAATGTTAGCACCTTTATTGGTTCCACTGCCTTTACAAATTTTGGGACTAATAACCGGTATGATACAAGCATACATCTTTGCCTTACTGGCAATTGTTTATGTAACTTCTGTCGGACCGAAAAAACAATTCATAGACCATTTAAACTATAATTAAGAAAGGAAAAAAGATTATGGATCCAATTACTTTTATCGGCGGAATGTCTGTTTTATCAGCTGGATTATGTATTGCTATCGGCGGTATCGGACCTGGATTAGGAGAAGGAAATGCTGCAGCAAATGCGTTACGTGCGATTGCACAACAACCGGATGAAGCTGGAAATATCACCAAAACCTTGTTTATGTCTATGGCAATGGTTGAATCAACAGCTATTTATGCTTTTATTGTTACAATGATGATTATGTTCTTTAATCCGTTTTGGACAAAAGCTGTTGAAATGGCTGGTCCTGCCGTACAGATGGTTACCCAATAAAAAGGAGTTCCCAAATGGGATTTAGTTGGAGTACTTTTTTTGCTCAAATTATCAACCTGTTTATACTGGTCTGGTTGATGAAGAAATTTCTATATCATCCGATAATTAATGTTATTACAAAAAGACAGGCTTACATCGAAAATAAGGTTAAAAAAGCCGATGAAGCCGTCAGTAATGCTAAAAAACAAGAAAAAAAACTGGTTGAACAGGCAAAAAAATGGGATAAAGAAAAACAAAAACGTTTAGACTCATTATCCGATGAAATTGCCAATCTGAAAAAAGAACAGGAAAATTTTGTTTATGAAGAAATTAATTCTTTACGTCAAAAAATGCAGAATGATTTAAATCGTGAAACGTCTTCTTTACAGTTGGAAATTCGCGATTTAATGATTAAGAATTTTTTGGAATTATCTCAAAAAGCCATCACTGACTTGTCAGAATTGGCCCCTATGGAACAAGCCTTCAGATTATTCCAAAGAAAATTTGATTCATTAAAAAAAGAAGGTATTTCATCTATTAAAAAATCCATTAAAAAACAAGAAATAATCAAAATATATTCATCTTCTTCTTTAAGAAAAAAAGAACAAGAAGATCTAATTGCTTTCATAGGGCAAAAACTAAAATTGAATTCAGAAATCAAGTTTCATTTTGAAGTAAATCCCGATTTGATTTTAGGGCTGGAAATGATTGTTGGTGAAATCGTTTTAGAATGGAATTTAAAAACTTATTTGGATAATTTTGAGGGAAATCTCAACACGGCCTTATCTAATTTAATTGTGGCCGATTAGAAAGGAAAATACATGTTAAAAGGTGCATCAAAAGAAGCAACAAAAGTCATCAAGGAAGCTATATCCAAAACAAAAAATGATTTAAAGGTATCTGAAGTTAGTACCATCCGTTCTATTTCCGCTGGCACGGCAGAGATATCTGGTCTTTCAAAAGTAAAAATGAACGAATTACTGACATTTCGTGGTGATACTGTTGGTATGGTTCAAACTCTTTCTGTTGATAGTGTTGGTGTTGTTTTTCTTACAAATGCAGATCACCTAAAAGCCGGCGATCGTGCAAAACGCACACATCAGGTTTTAAGCATTCCTGTTGGAGAAACCCTATTAGGTCGTGTTATCAATCCGTTAGGTCAACCTCTGGATAATAAGGGCATTATACCTACAACGGAAACATTACCGGTAGAACAAGACTCGCCTCCGATTATGCATCGGGCACCTGTGGATACCCCCTTACAAACCGGATTAAAAGCTATAGATTCTTTTACCCCTATCGGTCGGGGACAACGAGAGTTAATTTTAGGTGACAGACAAACTGGGAAAACAGCGATTGCCTTGGACACAATTATCAATCAAAAGGATACTGGTGTTATCTGTATTTATTGTGCTATCGGACAAAGGGCTTCCGGTACGGCACGCGTTATTACGGATTTAGAAAAACATGGTGTTATGGATAATACCATCGTTGTTGTAGCTTCAGGTGATGACGAAGCCGGCTTACAATATATAGCCCCTTATGCTGCTACATCCATCGGGGAATGGTTTATGGCAAAAGGGAAAGATGTCTTAATTATCTATGATGATTTAACTGCTCATGCACGGGCTTATCGTCAGATGTCTTTGTTATTACGGACACCACCTGGACGAGAAGCCTTCCCAGGAGATATTTTTTACATACACTCTCGTTTATTGGAACGTTCTACACATTTGCGACCGGAATATGGTGGTGGTTCTTTAACTTCATTACCAATTGTTTCCACAGAAGCCGGTAATATATCTGCCTATATTCCGACAAATATTATTTCCATTACGGACGGACAGATTTACCTATCCACTTCCCTGTTCCAAAAAGGAATTATGCCGGCCATCGATACGGGACGCTCTGTTTCCCGTGTCGGGGGTGATGCTCAATTACCGGCTTATCGTAATTTAGTTGGACCATTGAAATTGTTTTTCTCACAATTTGAGGAATTAGAATCTTTTGCAAAATTCGGAACTCAAATGGATGGAGAAACAGCCAAGCGGTTAAAACGGGGACGTGCTATACGTTCTGTTTTACAACAGATACAATATGTCCCTATGCCGGTAGCTGAACAAATTTCCATCTTTTTAGCAACAAATGCCGGCTTATTAGATGATGTTAAGGAAAGTTTGATACCAAAAGCTCAAGAAATTATTATTAAAACACTACATCAATCTTTTTCAGCTGAGATTAAAGCTATTTTAAAGAAAGAAAAATTATCACAAGAAGCAAAAGATAAGATGTTAGATGCCTTTCAAAAAGCACTTAATAACGAAAAAGGACTATATGTATAATGAGTTTAGAAGCCTTAAATAAACGGATAAAAACGACAACCGATTTACGGGATATTGTTAGTACAATGAAGATGTTATCGTCTGTCAGTATAGGTCCTTATGAAAAGGCTTTAATATCCTTAAACGAATACGGTAAAACAGTTAAGACAGCCTTTATCGGTTTAATGAAAGATGATCGGTTTTATTATACACCCCAGCGATTAAAATCAAATTCCCCCAAAACAATCGCTATTGTTATCGGAACGGATAATGGTCTGGTCGGTCGCTTTAACCGAGATGTCATAACCTACGCCCGTAAAGATTTATCAGAAAATAGTCTAGATAAAGAAGTAACCTTTATTTGTATCGGGAAAAGATTAGGACTGTTGGCTGATTCGGCAAAGGTAAAAGTAGCAGCAACTTACCCGATTATGAATTCTCTAAAAGAAATCACAACCATATCATCTATGGTTCTAATGAAAATCAATGAACTGATACATGCAGAAAGGGCAGAACAGGTTTTTATTTACTATACAATAAAAAAAACCGGTGAATCACAACGGGTAGAAAAAGTACAATTAATGCCCCTTCCCCAACAAGATATGATTTCCTTTAAAAAAGAAAAATGGACAGGACGTACTTTACCTCTTATTGCTGATGATAAAGGAAGTTTGTTTACTGCTCTGATACATGAATATCTGACCGTTGTTTTAAGCGGTTCTTTGACATCTTCTCTGGCGGCTGAGCATTATACACGTATGGTCAACATGCAACAGGCAGAGAAAAATATAGATGAGTCCTTAGAAGCCATGAATATGGATTACCAACAAATTCGTCAAACCAGTATTACGGATGAACTGATTGATATCGTATCCGGTGCCGAAAGTCTGAAAAAGAAAAAATCAACTTAAATCATTATAACACTTGACATTAGATAAAAAAAAGGATAAAAATAAAAGGGTTCATTTTAATAAGGAGATTTTTAAATGATTAAATCTGAATTAGTTGCAGAAGTTGCAAAAAATAATAAACTGACATTTGTCAATGCCGATCGGGTTGTAACAACCGTATTTGATACAATTATAAAAAACCTGAAAGCCGGAAAACGTGTTGAATTACGTGGTTTCGGTGTTTTTTCTGTTCGTGTACGTAAACCACGTGTAGGACGTAACCCAAAAACAGGTAAAATTGTTCGAGTCGATGAAAAACGTATGCCGTTTTTCCGTGCCGGTCATCGTGTTAAAGTAGCCTTAAATAAAAAAGGTAGCGAAGGCTAATGAACTGGATTACCAGACTAACCCGTCCAACGGTTAAGAAAACACATATTCAAAAAGATGTTCCAAACGATTTTTGGGACAGATGTCCTTCTTGCGGTTCTATGTTGTTTCATGAAGAAATAGCCAAGTCTGACTATATCTGTCCCAGATGCTCTTATCATTTTCGTCTGCCGACTACACGACGATTGGAAATGATTTTTGATAATGAAAAGTATACTTTGGTACAACTACCTAAAATGAAAGAAGATCCACTTCATTTCGTGGATTTGAAGAAGTATACCGATCGCCTAAAAGATGCCCGTAAAAAAACGCATACAGAGGATGCTATTTTAGTGGCCCATGGTAAAATCGGCGGAAAATCGGCTGTGGTCGGTGTTTTTGACTTTAACTTTATGGGCGGTTCTATGGGAACAGCCGTCGGGGAAGCCATTGTAACGGCGGCTCAATTAGCCTTACTACAAGAAGCCGCTTTAATTTTAATACCGGCTTCCGGCGGGGCCCGTATGCAGGAAGGTATTTTATCCTTAATGCAGATGGCTAGAACAACAATAGCCGTTAAAAGATTGAAAAAGAAAAAATTACCCTATGTTGTTATTTTAACAAATCCAACAACAGGTGGTGTAACTGCATCCTTTGCTATGTTAGGGGATGTTACTTTGGCAGAACCGGAAGCCATCATCGGTTTTGCCGGTGCACGTGTCATTGAACAAACGATACATCAAAAACTGCCACCTGATTTTCAAAAGTCAGAATACCTGCTGGCTCATGGTATGGTGGATCAGGTTGTTCACCGAAAGGAAATTCGACCGAGACTGGTACAGTTGCTCAATCTTTTAATGAATTAGATGAAACTCCACCGCTTCACGCCAGTGGAGTTTCATTTTGAAGGAGAAAAATGAAAAAATTTTTATTATTGTTTTTATTACCGTATATGATACCCGAGGTTATGGCCGGTTGTCTGTATAATGGAACAAAGGACTGTAAAGTAGAAAATCCATGCGGACCGAATGAATTAATGACAATAAAATGGCTTTATGAAGATGGTCAAGTTAAATATGTTTTTGACGGCTGTTTCCCTTGTGATACAGAACAAGCCATAGAGGTCAGTTGTATCGGGGCTGAAGAAGCACAACGAATCTGTCCCAACAGATATATATTTTGGGATTGCACCCCCTATTCAGTCCTTAATTGTAAAAATAAGAAATATTTACCAATAACTTCTATGGATAATATCTCTGTTAACAAGAAAGATAAAACATGTTGGGATAACAGTGTCATTCGCTAATTTTTCACTTTAAGATAAGAAACACCATCGATTCTACTGATGGTGTTTTTTTTATTGTTTTTGTCTTCTGTTTTGTTTTTTACGCAATGTTGTTTCGGCTACCTTGGACTTATGTTTTAACAGCGTCGGTTTTCTGTATAAAAACAATAATTTTTTCGGTGGATGTTCCAAATCCTTCGGTAAAGGAATAAAATGTCCGGACGCTTCATTTTCAACAGAATTATTCATTGCATTGAATAGAATATACTTTCCCCAACGCAAAGCAATCTTTTGGGCCTGATTAGCCTGACTACAATAAGTGGAAATATGATGTGGCCCTTCTTTGGTATTATTTTCAAGTGTATTTATCAGTAAAACAGTCTGATTTTTTTGTTCAACGAAATGTGTTTTTAAAAGTCCCCTGTCATCCAAAGGCACATCTGCCAATATCGGTCTTAAATATCCCATCATAAAATCATCTTTCGTATTAACCAAATGATAGGAACGGAAATTATTTTTATAATGTTCTTTATCTAAATTCGGTGCAATATGTAAGGCCAAAACCTGATTCTGAATACGCTTGACTGTCTGTTTAGAAAAGCCTTTACGAAGCATATCTTTTGTCAGTAATTCAGCGATAGCCTGAATAACACTTGATCCATAACTATAACCGATTAAATTCAACCGCCGAAAATTTTTCATCGCCTGCATAACCGGTATTTTTTTACCTTTTGCATCTGAATAAAGCGGTCTTAAAAATCTTTCCACAAAATGTTTAATATAAAAAACAGGATGATCAATCGTACTATCTACCTTAAATCTATGAGAAGAAACATAGTCATTGTACAAATCCCTTTGATTTCCAGGATACCGAACCGATACGGTCTTAATTCCATATAAAGGAACATTATACATATCCATAGTTTTTCTGATTTTTCGAGCAAAGCCATTAATTAAAGACAATTCAAAATTACCTCGACCAGAAAAAAATAATACAATAGGCTTTTTCAATAGACTATCAGATTCTTTTTCAGGAATAACCCTATAATCCAATTTAGTATCTTTATCCTCAGCCATTTGTTCAATAAAAGACATATATGCTGTTTTACCTAATTTTTCCCGGACATCCGATTCTTTCATACACGCATATAACAAACGTCTTAACGGACGATTGGAAATGCGTCCTTCAACCTGATACCCATCTAATAACTGACAAGGTAATTGTCCATACTTATCAGGAATACTTGCCAACTCTGGATGATGACTTAATAATATACGGGCATATCTAATCGGAATAGAAAAATTATTTTCTTCGTTTTTTATTAAACTTTGCAATAAATTATCGCCCTGTTTATCTTTAAATAAAAAATCGCCCTGTTCAATTTTTTTTATGATTTTAGAATATTCTAGCATTATATCACTTCTTTTTTAATAAAGTGAGTATAACACAAAACCATAAAAATGTCAATTCATTGTTTTTATATATAAAAAAACGCCGGAACAACCGACGTTTTTTAAATTTATCAAATTTTAATTGACCCGTTTAAAGGAACCACGGATACCATTACTTCCTGTTTCTACATTAACAGATTTTAATCCCTGTAAAATCGTTTTATCCTCATCGGTTGTAACGGTATCTTCATCACCCGCCAAATCAAACCGAGCTGCATGCTGATAAGCCTTTTCGATCTTTGATAACGCATCAGAAGTTACCTGAAGCAAATACGCCATTTGCTGCTGACTTAAATCCGTAGAAAAACGAGAAGCCGCATCTTCTATCACGACTAAATTTTGGGCTGTATTTTCAGCTAAACGAGATAGAACAACAATATCAGGATTATTGACAGCCCAATTGTTCATTTTACTATTCATCAAACGGGCTTTTTTCAAATCACCGTCTAATTTATTTTTGATATTAAACAATGAATCCTGTTCCATAGCCTGTTTAAATTCATCAGCCTTTAATAAAACTGTTCGAGCATATTCTATTTGTTGTATCAACTGAGCATCTGTCGGTTCTTCACGAACAGCCAATTGATTTACCATAACCAAAGCATCTTTGGCAGCCTCTAACAACCGCAAGCCTTTTTCAAAAGAATACTTCTGCAATTGTTCTTCCATCGTGCGAACAGCATTACGTGCCTGCTGAGTCAACTTTTGCGTTTCAACCAACCGTTCATTCCGCTTTTGCATCATTTCCTGTTGGGCTATTTCCTGTTGCTGTTGCAGATTCTTTGCCAGAGTATCTTTGGCCTGTCCACTTAAAACAGAGATTAAATCACCGTAATTAACATCAAAAATACCTTTACCCGAACCGACGGAAACACTCAACATAAATGGAGGTAGCTTATTCATCGGATTCAATAAAACCGGTACAGATACATCCAACATTCGATTAGATATATCCCATACAATCTGGGTAGGATTACCGACTGCATTAGCAGTTTTTAAAGTTCCATCCATTATACGGAAAACTCCATTTGAAACAACAAATTCCCCACCAAAAGATTTTAAAATTGTCTTACCACTATGTAAAACACGTTTAAATTCTGGTTCTATTGCATCTGCTGTTTCATTACGTTGTACAGCACGTGTAATAATCGGAATCATTTGTTCAATATCTGTCCCAATAAGTTGTCCTCCCTGCAGAGTCAAATTACCCTGACCGTTTAGGGACTGTGCCATCAATATAGGGGATGAACCACGAGCCTTTAAATCGCCTTGAATGGTTACCAAACCACCACCCAATACTAAATCGGATAAAACCATAAAATCTGGACGTAATGTCATATTTTCAAGAGAAAATGACATATTCAAGGATGGTTCTGTATTCCAATCAAATTTACCACTTATCATAATCGGCGATTTATCTGTCGTTCCATTTTGCCCTTTTAAATGCAACAAATTCAATTCCTTATTTTGTAAGGACAGCTTTACATCAGCCTGACGAATATTCATATCCCGATATAATAATTGTTTGGCATTTAACTGTATATCACAATTCCAATTGTTGAATTTTTCCAAATTCCAATCCTTTGATGATAACCCTGTAACGGGAGAATATATCCCATCCAAACCGGTTATAAATCTATCCAACACAAAAGAAGGCGAAGAAATATCTGCTATTACCGTTTTAATAACACCATTATCAACCGAAACAGTACCTGATAACTGTTGCAAACCTATGCCAACAACCGCATCAGCCAAACTAAACTTATTTTTGTTACCCGAGAAAACTCCCTTTGCTTTAAACACACCATCTAAATTCGGAAATAATTGATATGATGGATCAAACAAACCCATAAAAGTCTTAAAATTCGGATGAGCAATATCAAACTTCATATCACGCAACGAAGGTGTTTCATCAACAACAGAGATAAAACCGTCTAATTTCATATGCGCATCAGACAGGGCAATACTGCTTTCAAGAGCGTAATATCCGTCTTGATTATCACTCATTATTAAATCAAACTGAACCGAGTTAGATGTTTGAATTAAAGGTAATTTTGCCCCTAAATTCAATTGTTTTAACAAAGTCGGTAATTTTTTAGACTTTAAAGATAATTTTAAAGATGACATATTTGATTGACGACGACCGACACCATTCACAACAGTAGATAATATCATATCTGTGCCATCAATATTTTGAACACTCAATTTATCCAATGCCAATACATTATTTGACAACTGTCCTTCGATTAATAACTGACTTAAAGGTATACCCAAAACAACGCCATCATTAATTTTAATTTTTCCGGAGACACTTAAATCATTTGCCCATTCTGATTTTTCCAAAAGTTGAGCAACAGTCAGCGGTAAATCCGATAAAGCAATTGTTTCAGAAGCTGTTTTCCAACCCAAATATGTATCCAAATCCAAATTTGTAAAAACTAAATCTGTTTGATATGTTTTTTTATTTTCAATTGTATTTTGTTGTATAGTACCAGACACAACTGTGTTATTCAGCTTTGCTTCCTTAATCTGAACAGCTATCTGATCTGGTTTTACAACTGCTTGACCTTGTGCATTTAAAGTTTCTTTTTCTGAGAAAGATAAATATTTTAATGCGTTCGGATATAATTGCTTCATAACTGGTTGAATATCTTCCGATGAAACATTAAAATCCATTACCAATGAAGGTTTGTTTTCTACTAGAACACTTTTTCCCGTAAATTGACAACTTGTACCATTCAATTTTAAATTTACATCTTTTAGGGTTAAAACACCTTTCTCATATTCCCCTTGAATAGAAACATCTTTCAATACCTTTTCATCCCAAGGGATTGTACTAAAAAATGTTTTAAAAGCAATATGATTTTTTTCTGTATTGTTTCCTAATAAGTTCCAGTTTAATTTCTTAATATAAGCAGATAGCAAATCGGTATCAATTGTATTAAATTTTGTTTCTATATTATATTCTGCCTGTCCGCCAATATATTGCCGTTCCAATGTTCCAGAAAAAGCCATTGAATCTACATTTTTATCAAAGATAACCGTTAAATCTTTTAAGGTATCTGTCGACGGAGACACTATCCAAGTCAGACTTCCTTCCACAACCTTATCATCTTTTAATTCCGGCCAATTTAAAATTTTCAGGAAATTATTAACCTTTCCAATAGAAAAAGTTCCCATCCCTTCAAACCATTTATCGGATTTTGCCGGTGTAAAATCCCCATCTATTTTCAAATAAAAATCCGTCTTTTTTTCACTTAAAACAAAACTTGTCTTTATAGGAGATATAACTTGAAATACACCGATATCACCTTTTAAAGTATATCTTTCATTACCTAAGTTTCCCTCTCCATTAAAAGAATAAGGTCCATAGGTAGAATCAACCATAAGCTTACCATCAATATCCGTTATAACATAAGAAATACCCGATACAACATTGTTATAATTAACTGATCCACCACGAACAACTATCGAATTAATTTTAACGCCCTTATCATTAACATCACCAATCAAATCATATTTTTGAGACTGAAAATTTGGATCCATTAAAAACGGAAAGGAAAAATTAGTTAAATTACTTTCGAAACGTTCTAAAAACAAGGTCGGACGAGTCAATTCAACTTTTTCTATTACAAAAGGAGTTTTAAATAAGGAGGACCAAGACAATGTAATCCGGACATTATCTACTTTTATCATATCAGGTGTTGAAGATTTATTTACATTAAGCATTTTTACATCTTTCAACACAATTGTCGGAACTGGTCGCCACTGAACGGATGTTTCACCACCAATAACAACATCACGGCCTGTTAAATCTTTTAACGAAGTTATGAATTGTTTTTCATATGTTTCAGGATTAAAAGACATCATAATTAATCCGATAACACCGCCAATTAACAAGACAGCAACAAGCAAACAAATAAATAAAAACTTTTTCATATTACACCCCTTTTAAAAATATATATATTTCTTTTATATCATACATACAAAAAAATCAAGTACTTTTTAATCTTCCAACCAAATTCTTACTTTTTTTGCTATTTCATCTATATTATCCAACATTTTTTCTTGTTCTTCTAAACGGGATAAAGCCTTTTCAATTTCACGTAATGTTGCATTTTCAAATTCTTTCCGTAACTCTTTGATTATTTTTTCTTTATCATATTTTGATTCATCTGATAATCTATCTTTTTTGTTTCTAATAAATTGTTCTGCATCATCAAAAAAGTTCATGCATTCCTCCGCCATAAAAATGGAAAAAACAAGACAAAAACAGCAATAAATTCTAATCTGCCAATCAACATAGCAAAACTTAAAATCCATTTAGCCATATCCGGCAAAGTGGCAAACGTAGAACTGGGATTAATAATACTTCCCAAACCAGGTCCAACATTGGATAATGCAGTTAATGCCGCTGAAAATGAGGTAACAAAATCTAATCCGCAGGCAGATACAGCCAATGTTACAAAAATACTTGTTCCAAAATACAAACCAAAAAACACCAACACACTAATTAAAACATCGTCTGTAATAACATGACTGCCATAGCGGGGTACAAAAACACCATGCGGTTGAACCAAACCTTTTAATCTAATTCCGATTGCTCGAAACAAAACAGTAAAACGGAACATTTTAATACCGCCACTGGTAGACCCTGTACATCCCCCCATCAATAACAAAAACATAAAGAAAGCTAATGCAAAATCTCCCCAATTTTGATAATTACTAGTCATAAATCCAGTTGTCGTAACAACTGAGATAACGGCAAAAACAGATTCTCGAACGTATGTGTTTAATTCCGTTGGAGAAAATCTGTCATTTAACCACCTTAAAACAGTTAAAAGTAAAATAGAAAAAAATAAAAATTTTAAATAAAAGAATATTTGACTATCTTCTTTAATAGCTTTCCATTTTCTAGCCAATAAATATAGCCCTAACACCAGCGGAAAACTGGACACCAACATAAAGAAAGATATAATCCATTCAATTGTTGAATTATGATAATATCCTACTGATAAATCATGGGGGGCAAAACCACCGGTAGAAATAGTTGTCAAAGAATAATTAACAGCATCAAAAACAGACATACCACATAAAAATAATAATAAAGTACAAACCACCGTTAATCCAATATAGTAAAGTAATAATGCTCTCATATTTTGAATGACTGTCGGTAAATCACGATCTGACTTGGAAGATGATTCGGTTGTAAAAAACTGCATACCACCAATACGTAAAATAGGCAATACCAGAATGGCTACAACAAGAATACCAGCTCCCCCAACCCATTGTAAAATAGAACGCCACAACAAAATACCAGGGGTCATTGTATCCAAACCGGTCATAATGGTTGCCCCAGTCGTTGTCAGACCGGACACAGCCTCAAAGATAGAATCTGTCCATGAAAAATTATATTTTGAAACAAAAAAAGGTAATGCCGATAAAACAGAATAAGATATCCAAATCAGTGTTGTTGTTAAAAACATTTCTTTATTTCGTAATGGTTCATTACTGCGTCCTGATAATAAATAAATCAAAAAACCCAAAGCAACCCCCATAGCCGAAGATATAGCGAATCGGTTTCCGGCATCCGTAAAACCATATAAATAATCTGTAAAAGCTGGTATCATCATGCTGATACCACATATAATTTCCATAAATCCGACAATTGAAAAAATCAGTTTTAATCTCATTTAAGCCTCTTTTTTTTCATATTTTATTTTTATTTCTTTCAAAAATCAATAAAAAAGTGTATAATAAGAAAAACAAAAGGACTTTTTTATGTTTTATCACGATGCACACTGTCACCTAATGGAAGATACCGTTTTTTTAAAAGCTGCCGAAAACGGAATAAAATCATTTATTGTTAATACAACAAATCCTAATGAGTGGGAACAAGTTGCTGACCTAAATAAGCGTATCTTAGGAATTAATTTTTGTGCTGGCATTCATCCCTGGTTTATCAATAACCTGCCCGAAGATTGGGAAAAACGATTAGAATTATTTTTACAAAAATACCCGCAAGCTATGATAGGTGAAATCGGTCTTGATTCGAATCGTCCTTTTTTAGAAAAACAAATTGTTATTTTCAAAAAATGCCTAACCCTTGCCGAAAAATATGATAGGAAGGTTCATATTCATTGTATCGGTGCCTGGGATGAGATGCTATCTTGTATGACACAATATCGAGCAATAAAACCTTTATTCCACAGATTTAACGGAAATGAAGTTATTATCCAAAAATTACGAATGTTTAATGCATATTTTTCCGTTTTGAACGGTCGCTTTATACATATGATACCTTATAACAGATTATTAGTAGAAAGCGATTCGCCGGACGGATTAAAAAACCCTATAGCAATACCGGAATTAGTTCAAAAACTTAATTTAAATTTAGATCAAATAAACGAAAATTTTACAAGGTTTATCTATGAATCGTAAACAATTTCACAGAACTTTCTTATTATTTGGCGAAAATGCTTTTCTGAAACTCCAACAATCCCATATTGCCGTCATCGGATGTGGCGCTGTCGGCAGTTTTGCCTGTGAAGCACTGGCTCGTGTCGGTATCGGACACATAACGTTAGTTGACGGTGATGATGTTCAGGAAACTAATATCAATAGACAGATTTGTGCTACACATCATACTATTGGTCAGAAAAAAACAACCGTTTTATGCGAACGGATTCATGACATTTGTCCGGAAACGAAAGTATCCGTTTATAATTATTTTGCAAATAATTCCAACTTTAATACTATATTTCGGGACAAGCCTGATTTTGTTATTGATGCTATTGACGTTTTACAAGATAAAACAGACCTGATTGTTTATTTACAGGAACAAAAAATCCCCTTTATTTCATCCATGGGAGCAGCTCTGAAAACAAATCCCACTCAGATACGAATCGCACCACTAAATCAAACCGCTGTTTGTCCTTTGGCAGCCAGATTACGCAGGCTGTTAAAAGACAAACAGACTGATTTATCTTTTCCTTGTATTTTTTCTGTAGAAAAACCGACCGGACAACAGGAAAAAGGACGACAAATGGGTAGTTTAGTCACAATTACAGGTATTTTCGGACTGATATCCGCCAACGAAGCCATCCAATTTATTGTTAAAAATAAATAATATTGATTGACAAAATCATATAAATCCGTCATATTCAGCGAATATTGTTTTAAAACTTATCATACAAGAAAGTATTTATTCGTTATGTCAGATTTTTTTGAATTAGAAGATATAGAAATTCCCTCTCATAAATTACCAAATTTTCCTTTTTTAAACGGACTAAATCAAGAACAGCACCAAGCTGTTACACATACGGACGGACCTTTGTTGGTTCTGTCCGGTGCCGGAACTGGGAAAACACGCGTTCTAACAACCAGAATTGCCTATCTCTTAGCAATGGAAAAAGCAACTCCTTGGCAAGTATTAGCAGTTACATTTACCAACAAAGCCAGTCGGGAAATGAAAGAACGTCTGGAACAAATGATAGGTCCCCCTGCCCGATCCGTTTGGTTAGGAACTTTTCACTCCATCGGTTTAAAGATTTTAACCCGTTTTTCTGCAGAAGCAAATTTAAAACCTAATTTTATCATTTTAAATAGTGATGATCAAGAAAGGCTGCTAAAACAAATTATGACTGATAACGGTATTGATATTAAACGATATACACCTGCTGTTATGTCAGATATTATCCAACGCTGGAAAGATCGCGGTCTATCCCCCATAAATATAACACCGGCAGAAGATTCTAATTTTTGTGATGGACGGGCTAAAGGTATCTATCAATTATATCAAAATCGTTTAAAAGAGTTAAACGCTGTTGATTTTGGTGACTTATTACTCTTACCGTTAGAGTTATTTAAAAATCATCCGGATATTCTAATTCAATATCAAAATAAATTTAAATACCTTTTGGTTGACGAATATCAGGACACAAATGTCGCTCAGTATATGTTTTTGAGACTATTGGCTCAAAAAAGTCAAAATATCTGTTGCGTTGGGGATGACGATCAGTCTATCTATTCCTGGCGAGGAGCAGAGGTTGAAAATATTCTAAACTTTCAATCTGTCTACCCAAATGCGACGGTTATCAG
The DNA here is from genome assembly GCA_045613285.1 of Alphaproteobacteria bacterium. Taxonomy (GTDB): domain Bacteria; phylum Pseudomonadota; class Alphaproteobacteria; order CAAHEQ01; family UBA3637; genus CALXZG01. Next base: position 71,305 of record JAZLAQ010000030.1, read on the forward strand.
ATTAGAACAAAATTATCGTTCAACCGAACATATTTTAGGGGCTGCGTCGGCTTTAATATCCAACAATACCGACAGGCTGGGCAAAACTTTAAAAGTGGCCGAAACCAGAAACGGTAGCGGCGATCGTGTTCATGTAAAAGGCTATTGGAACGGGATTCAGGAAGCCGAAGGTGTTATTGAACAAATAGAGAATGAACAAAGAAACGGAAAAAGTTTATCTAAAATGGCTATCTTGGTCAGAACTTCAGCCCAAACACGCCCTTTTGAAGAAACTTTAATCAAACAAGGTATTCCCTATAAAATCATCGGTGGTTTCAAATTCTATGAACGGGAAGAAATTCGAGATGCCGTTGCCTATTTAAGACTGGTACTGAACACATCAGACGACTTAGCCTTTGCTCGTATCGTCAATAAACCCAGACGTGGTATCGGTGATAGTGCCATACAATCTTTAACACAAACCGCAAAAGAACATAAAATAAGCCTGTTTGACGCTGTCTCATGGGCAGAGTTAAGACCTTCTGTTCGCCGTTCTTTGGATACATTTGTCGGTTTAATAAATATGATGCGTGAACAACTAAATACCCTTGATCCAAAACCGTTAGCAAAACAATTACTGGAAAATTCCGGTTATTTGAATATGTGGCGACAAGATAAATCCTTGGAAGCCGAAGGACGTTTGGAAAACATTGAAGAACTTTACAATGTTTTAGCAGACTTCGAAAGTATCAACGAATTTATTGAATATGCCACGTTAATCACTGATGCTGATGAGAATTCCAGTGAAGACCAACTGATTGTTATGACATTACATGCTTCTAAGGGCCTGGAATTTGATTGCGTCTTTCTGGCAGGTTGGGAAGAAGGTTTATTCCCACATCAAAAAGCATTGGATGAATCTGGGGAAACAGGCCTTTCTGAGGAACGCCGTCTGGCTTATGTCGGTATAACACGAGCAAGACAAAAGGCTTTTATCTCATATGCCACAAACCGTAAAATATACGGACACTATGAAAACAGCGTATCCAGTCGTTTTATTGATGAATTACCTGAAGAACATATCCAGAACGATACAGTTGACAAAATGGGATACGGCTATAAAAATGACTTTGTTTTTAATCACTATGATTACACTGAATCGCCTTTTTCATCGGTAACCAGAGAAAATAATTACTGGAATAAGACAAAAGTACAACTCCCTTCCCAACAAAAATCTAGTCGTATCGGAAAGCGGGTCTACCACGATTCGTTTGGTTACGGAACCGTTATTCGTGAAAATGGAGATCGTCTAGAAGTTCACTTTGATAATTACGGTCTAAAAAAAGTTTTATCCCGTTTTTTAAGTGAAAATTGATTTTTAATTCTTGTTATTTAAAAAATTATATGTTATATTCACATTAGTTACAGGAGGAAATATGAAATACGAAGATCCAAAAATAATTGCTGAACAAGATAAAACAACATCTGCATCAGATAGTTTGGTATTAACAACTAAAAAAAGACAAATTCGCCCTAGAACTGCAACTCAAGGGGAATTTATTCAAGCCATGAATACACATGACATGGTTTTTGGTTTAGGACCTGCCGGTACCGGAAAAACATTTTTAGCTGTTGCTAAGGCTGTATCGGAAATGTTAGCCGGAAATGTTGATCGGATTATTCTGACACGTCCTGCTGTTGAAGCCGGTGAGAATTTAGGTTTCCTGCCTGGTGATTTAAAGGATAAAATTGATCCGTATTTACGACCACTATATGACGCTTTGTATGACATGTTACCTGCCGATGTCGTGGATAAGAAATTGGATTCCGGAGAAATTGAAATTGCTCCTTTAGCTTATATGAGGGGACGTACCCTTTCGCATGCTGTTGTTATTCTGGATGAAGCACAAAATACAACTGGTATGCAAATGAAAATGTTCCTGACACGTTTGGGTGAAGGTTCCCGTATGATTATCAATGGTGATTTAACACAAACAGACTTGCCACGTGGCATCATATCAGGTTTAGTAGAAGCATCCCGTATTTTAAAAAACATACCGGAAGTTGCCTTTGTTCAATTTTCAGAAAAGGACGTTGTCCGACACGGTTTAGTTTCTAAAATCGTCAAGGCCTATGAACAGGACAAGAAAGATGCCTGATATTGACATACAGGTTCGGACAAAACGATTTTATCTAAAAAAATTAAAGATAAAAGACTTTTGTCGATATGTTATTGATCAAGCATGGCAAGGATACGAACCAGCTGAGGTATCATTGGTTTTAGCCGATGATCGTTTTGTACATGTGCTCAATCGAGATTATCGGGGAAAAGATTGTCCGACTAATGTATTGTCTTTTGAAAATGCAGAAAAACCACCCAAGGGTCAACCCTGGATGGCGGGTGATATTATTATAGCCTATCAAACTGTTCAAAAAGAAGCGAAAGCCCAACAAAAACCATTTTTGGCCCATTTAGCCCACTTATTGGTTCATGGTACTTTACACCTGCAAGGGTATGATCATTTAACCGCAAAACAAGCAAAACCAATGGAAAGCTTGGAGATCAAAATCATGAAAAAAATGGGATATCCTAATCCTTATCGAAATGTGGAGTAAAAAAATGAAACTGATACAAAAAGTTAAAGGATACTTTGAAAAACATCCAGAAGAAGATAAAGTTATTGAAACAATAGAAGAAATTATGGATGAACGTGAAGAACGCGGGGATGATGTTCTGGTTGATCCGGATGAATTACTCTTGTTGAAAAATCTGTTTAAATTACGGGATATTCGAGCGGGACAAATTATGATACCTCATATTGATATCATAGGTATTCCAACAACGGCAAATTTATCCGATGTGCGTGATATTGTTATACGGGATAAATTTACACGTCTGCCTGTCTATGAAAAAACTCTAGACAACGTTGTCGGCATCGTCCATGTCAAAGATTTACTGTTAAAATTGTTTGAGATGGGAAAAGAGGTTACCGTTCAGGAAGTCATGAGTAAATCTGTATTATTTGTACCGGAATCCATTCGGGTTTTAGATCTATTACATGATATGCAAACTAAAAGAACTCAAATGGCTATTGTTATCGATGAATACGGTGGAACAGCCGGACTTATTACTTTGGAAGATTTATTGGAAGAAATCGTCGGTGAAATTGAAGATGAACATGATGCCTTGGACAGCCCCCCTATTTTACGGGAAATAAAGAAAAACCAATGGGATGCCGATGCCCGTATATCCTTAGAAGATTTAGAAAAGACAATCGGACAATTCCTGACACCCAACGAAAGAACTTCTGATATTGATACTATTGGTGGTTTGGTATTCCAATTAGCTGGTCGTCTACCTAAACAAAATGAAGTTATTAAGCATTCTTCCGGATTAAAATTCAGAATTACACAAGTTGATTCTAGATGTATTCGACAGGTTAAAATAACAAAAACATATACACCAAAGAAAACAAAGACCAAGAAAAATTAAAAGCCAAAACGCTTTTTGTCTGTTTTGTTATTCTTGTTCAAAGCTAATTTATCCAGAACATGTCCATACAATCTGATATAAAGAAGTTCGTTGGTATTTTCTATTTTTGGTTCAAATAAAACAGGATTATTTGCAACCGCTGCATTTAAATCTGTTTCTTCCTTTAATTCACATATTCTATCTGAACAGGAAGTATACATGACACTTAACTTCTGTCCTTCAGAGGAAACAGTATAATTAAATAAAAATGGTCGTTCTTTTGAAATATTAGAAACTGTTACAGAACCAGCTGTTAAAGAACAATTACCATCCATACAATTAAACCGGATTGTCTGAGAATTGTTTAATTTCAAAAGAGAAACAGTCGGATTTGGGACAGAACTTTCTACATATTTAAAACCACCTGAAATAGTATACGTTGTCGGACAAGAGGCATCACATAAAATATATTCTGAACCAATTAACGGTTCGCCAAAGTTGTCTATATGCCCGTTTCCTTTATTATTACTAACGGAATCCCAATGGTAAATAGGCGTATTAGCATACGGATAAGAATAGGGTGTCATACAGATTAAAACATTTCTGCTTGTGTCTGAATACCAGTTATCCAATTTTTCTGAAACAGACGGATAAATTATTCGCTTGCCGGTATCAAAATGTTTTGTAAATCCTGTATATTTTTGTCCGTTATTGATGGCATACGCCTGACCTGCACCTGGGATAACATCTTCTAGAATACCACAGACAGTAGAACCATAAGAACGTTTTTGCATTGATCTGAGCCATGCACGTGAAGTATCTGGCCACCAATCTGGTTGATATCCTGTTGTTAATACATATTGATTATCAGTAGGACAAGAAGATATATTTTCACTTTCATCCAAACAAACCAGCGAGCTGATAAAACCATCATCCGGTGTTGAGTTATCCGTTGAAATATCATGGAATCCCCCCTCTTCATTTCCTTTTAAATGAGGGGGTAGCATTTTCCACAGATTATCCGCATTAAAAGTGTGAAAATCTGCCCCTGACACATTCCAAGTTATCATCTGTTTCATATAATCTTTGGCAGCCTGATGTTGATTCAACAGTGTAACAATGTTTGTTTCCTCTCGATACATATCAATCTGATAAGAATCACTCCGAGGAAAAAACATATATGTCATAATACTTGCTATAAAAACCAATATACTTGCTAAATAAATCATATAAAACTCCTTTTTTCCTATTTTAAGTTGATTTTATTCCAAAAATCAAGTAAAAAATACTATGAATTTAATTTTAAGGAAAAAAATGTTATTACGTCTCTTTTTATCTTTTTTCAAAATTGGTCTATTTGCCTTTGGTGGTGGCTATGTTATAGTCGGTCTGGCAGAAAGAGAATTGGTTCAGAAAAATAAATGGCTGACAAAACAGGAGCTGTTTGATTTTTTAACACTCAGTCAAACCTTACCTGGTCTGATATCCGTCAACTTAGCACTTTTTTTAGGAAATAAAATAAGGGGATTTTGGGGCGGTATTTGCGCTGTTTTCGGTATGGTTTTTCCTGCCTTTGTTGCTATTATTTTGTTGGCTTCTTTTATTAATAAAGCCGAACAATTTCCAGTGATAAGCCACGCAATGACGGGTATAAAAATCGCCGTATGTGTTTTAATTTTAAATGTTGCCTGCGGACAAATAAAACAATCCGTTAAAAGCAAAAAAACAGCGTGTATCGGTATTATTACCTGTTTATGGATTTTATTTCAATTACCAACAGCCTTTCCTTTAATTTCTGGTTGTATATTTGGTTGGATATATTATAAAAAGGAAAAGGAGGTTTTAAAATGAATTTATTACAGTTATTCGGGCAATTTATTTATATCGGTGTTTTGGCCTTTGGCGGTGGAATGGCAGTTATTCCTTTTTTACACGAATTAGTCAATCGTTCCCCAATCATCACACAACAAGACTTAAGTAATGTTATCGCTTTATCCCAAATGACCCCTGGGGCTATTGGAGTCAATATGGCAACTTATACCGGTTATATATTGGGTGGTTTTACCGGTAGCTTTCTTGCCACTTTTGCTTTGATATTACCATCTATTGTTATCATCAGTCTTGTCAGCCATTATTGGCAGAATAAAAAAGAAAATCCGATTTTTAACTCTATTTTTAACGGAGCAAAAGCCAGCGTTGCCGGCTTGTTAATAAGTACTTTTTTCTTCTTGTTTTATGCTTTATTTCAAGCAGAAAAAAACATAACAACTAACTTTAAAATTATCGGATTATTTTTAGTTCTATCACTGATTGTATTCAAATACAAACCCAGTCCCATGCTTTATATTCTGGGGATGGGCTTTATCGGAATTTTATTTCAGTTATAATTATCGTTCTTTACTCCATTTTTTTAAATATTTATAGAAACATGCTCTATCTTTGGCATGGGCCAACTTTCTATCAATAAAGCCATTATAATCCCGTCGTAAAGCAATGGGACCAAAATCTGGAATTTCAATATCCACACTTTCACCGACCTTAATATTCCGAAGTGCTGGATCAAAACATTTTTTATTGATGAATTTATGTAAAGAACGTTCTATCAAACAAAAATTGGATAACCTATTTTTCCCACCGCCGGACAAAGGAACAATATGATGCACATCAAAACCATGTGGAACCCTTCCTTTGGATGCACGGGTCAAATTAAAAATATCGGCATACTTATCCAAGTATCCTTTCCGGTATAGCCAACGAACAAAAACCTGATTCAGTTTTTTTCGAGTAAATTCCTTTCTTAATGCCTTAGTTACTTCCGGTGGTTGTAGTGTAAAATGAACGACCATGTTATCCTGCTTTCAATGTTTGTAGTTCTCTGTCTTTTTGAAATAAATAAAGTAAAATACGAAGTGCCTGTCCCCGAGGACTTGTTAATTGTGGATCTAAAGATAAAATTGTCTGTGCATCTTTTGTTGCTGTCCAAAGCAAGTCCCCTTGAACAGACATATCTGCCATTTTAAATTCCAGTGTTCCACTTTGGCGGGCACCAAGCATTTCCCCTGCTCCACGTAACTTCAAATCTTCTTCGGCAATGATAAATCCATCATCTGTTTCCCGCATAACAGCCAATCTTTTTTTGGCTGTTTCTGTCAATTTTTCACCATGTAGCAACAGACATTGTGATTTTTGATTACCACGACCAACACGCCCACGTAACTGATGTAATCCTGCCAAGCCGAATCGTTCTGCCTGTTCAATAATCATAATAGATGCCGATTTAACATCTACCCCAACCTCGATAACAGTTGTTGCAACTAAAATATCCAACTGTCCTTGGGCAAATCTGTCCATAACCAAATCTTTTTCGGGACCTTTCATCTTACCATGAACTAAACCGACACGTTCCCCAAAAAGCTTTTGTAATGCCGTATAGCGTTCTTTAACCGCCGTCAAATCTGTTTTTTCAGATTCTTCTACCAAAGGACAAATCCAATAAGCCTGTATTCTTTCATGACTTGTCTGTATTTTTTGTTTCAGTCTATCCACCAAGTCAGGTATTTTGGATACTGGTATTACACTTGTTTCAATCGGCTGACGTCCTAAAGGTTTTTCGTCCAGTCTGGAAATATCCATATCACCATAAACAGTTAATGCTAAACTTCTGGGGATAGGCGTTGCCGTCATAACTAATAGATTGACTCCTTTTTCTTTTTTTACCAATGCCAGACGCTGATGAACTCCGAATTTATGTTGTTCATCTATAATGACAAGTCCTAACTTTTTAAAAGAAACATCTTCGGTCAGCAACGCATGTGTCCCGATTAAAATATTTATTTTTCCATCAGATAAGTCAGACAAAATCTGTTGTCGGATTTTCCCTTTTTCCCGTCCTGTCAACAAACCTACCTGAATATTTAAGGGTTCACATAACTTTTGTATTTTTGAAAAATGCTGACGGGCTAAGATATCGGTCGGTGCCATCAAAGCCGACTGAATTCCAGCTTCTATAGCGGTTATCATGGACAAGAGAGCAACAATAGTTTTACCACTGCCAACATCACCTTGTAGCAATCGTGTCATTCGGGTTTCATTTTCCATATCCCGTTGTATTTCTATCAATACCCGTTGTTGAGCCCCTGTTAACTCAAAAGGTAGTTGTTCTTTTATCTTTTGAATAAGAATTCCCGTTCCCTGAACTACACATCCGTTCTGTTTCTTATTTTGCTGACGAACCAACAATAGAGCCAGCTGATTAGCCAAAATTTCATCATATGCCAACCGTAAACGGGCCGGATGTGTCGGTAATAAATCTAAATTTGTTTTAGGATGATGAACCTGTTCTAACGCATTTTTCCAAAACGGCATTTGATGCTTGGCTTGAAAAGAACTATCCAACCATTCAGGTAACTCAGATAATTTCGGAACAACCTGTCCAACTATCCGTCGCAACAATTTACTACTTACCCCTTTTGACTGAGGATAAATAACTTCATATTCAGGAATTTGTTCCTTTGTTTCGGATATATAATCCGGATGCAATATTTTATATCCCGATCCCTGTTTCTCCAGACGACCGGAAACCCAAATTTTCTTTCCTTCCGGATATTTTTGCTGTAAATAACTTTTATGGTAATTAAAAAAGACCAACTCAATTGTACCTAGGACCATTTCACCAATAATGCGATAAGGCTTACTTTTATTCGGCGGAATCTGATGAAATAGGACAGTCATTTGAAATGTTCCAAAATCCCTTAAGCAAACTTCTGACTGTGTTTCCAAAACAGGTCTGTGATTTACACCTGAAGGAAAATGCCATAACACATCGGAAACATAATGTCCACACAATCCTGTAACTAATTTGCCCAGTTTGGAACCGACTCCAGCCATACTGGTTATTTCTGTAAATAAAGGATTGAGTATCGTTGGACGCATTTTTTATTTTTTCTTTTTAATCTGATTAAACTTCCCTTTTTGAACATTTTGCTGAACAACTGGGCGTTTTGGTTTTAAATAACTGCCGTCATACATTTTTACAGAACCATCCGCATAAACAACAGATTTAAAAACAGGCAAATTCCTGAACGATTCTAAAACCGTTCCACAACCTAACTGAGGATTATTCTTTTGTTCATTATATGCATTAAACTTAGATGTTGCATATTGACGATAACCTTCTTCCTCTTCTTCTTTTGTTAAAGCCTTGTTGGCAATAATCCGACTGGCAATCAATTCAAAATCATCCAGTTGAGCCCCGGCATTACAGGCCAATGCCGTTCCGCCGGTAATTCCCAGCTGTTCCGCCTCTGTCAAACCGTTTGCCGTACGAGATGCTGCCTGAACACCACAGACCAACATCATTAAACTACAAAAAAATATTACTTGTTTCATTGACTTTCTCCTCTAAAATACTTTATAATCCATTATAAGCACACTTTATTACGAATTTCAAGGAGAATTTTTATGCTGACAGGTCCGATGATTATTCCTGATACGGTAGAAAATATTGTTATTTTATGTCATGGATATGGTTCCAACGGTAATGATATGATAGGCATTGCCCAACAACTGACTGACGACTTTCGCAAAACTGCCTTTATCGCACCAAACGCACCAAACAACATCGGCTGGGGCGGTTATGAATGGTTTTCATTGAATGATTTTGATCTATCAATTACAGATAAAAATTATTTGGCGAGGTTAACGATTCGTTCAAAATCAGCTGTCAAACAATTAAGTGAATTGGTAAATTATGTACAAATGAAATACAATGTAACTTCCGATAAAATTATTCTAGGAGGTTTTTCACAGGGTGGTTTAGTTGCTATGCTGACTGCTTTAGAATTAGAATCAAATCCCGCCGGTGTTATTGCTATGTCTGCCGTTCCCGTTTATTTTACTGATAAAAGAGTTGATAGCAAAAAATCATTTCCGATCTTACTGACGCACGGTTCTGCAGATTCTGTTGTTCCAATTCAGGCAATGCAGGTCGGTTTAGAACAACTCACCTCTATGAATTTCAAACCTGAAACCTGCATTTCCAATGGGTTAGGACATGGTGTAGATCTCAACTGTCTAAATCATATCCGTTCCTTTTTAATTAAGATTATTCACTAATTCGCACATCGTTAAAATAACGGTTTAATTCAAACGCACCATATAAAATTAAATAGGTCCCCATAAAAAAGGTAATCATAACCATCCCAAATAACGGATATAGAAACATCAGTATCCCAAAAACAATACCAAGAAATCCCATCCCTAACAACAAGAGACCAATATCATTTGCTACGGTTCTAATCTGTAATCCTTCGGCAAATTGAATAATACCGACAAACAAACACCAAAGTCCAAAAACAAAAGGAATACTGATGGCTGTTGCTAATAAATTACTTAAAAGAAAAATTCCAATCAAAATATCTAAAATACCCAACGCTGTACAACTCCATTTATGACACTTCCGATAATCAAATAGATAAGCGCATCCCATAAAAATAAACGAAATTCCCAATATCAAAGCAGATGTTAACAAAGCCGTTGCCGGATTAAATAGGACATAAATACCACCGGATATCAACAACAAACTAATTAATAATAACCAAATACTTTTTATCTTTTTTTCTTGCATTTTAATTTCCTCCTAGACCTTTAAAATAGGTTATGTTTGTAAAAAAACAAGAAACATTCATTTTATTACAAAATTATTTTAATTTACACTTGACATTTTAAACATAATTTTCTATAATTCGCCCCACCTAAACTATTTAACAAGAAAGGAAAAAATATGGCTTTAGAAACTTTTTTTAATCCGCGTTCTGTTGCCGTCGTCGGCGTTTCTGCCGATGAAAGTAAATTAGGCGCAATTGTTTTCAATAATTTAATAGATGCCGGATTTACCGGTAATTTATACGGTGTCAATCCTAAATTGGCCGGTCAGGAATTAAAAGGCAAAAAATGTTTTGCTTCAGTTCGCGATATTCCGGAAGCTGTTGATTTGGTTATTTTATTGGTTCCTGCTAAATTCTGTGAAGCAGCCGTTGACGATGCCATTGCAAACAGTACAAAAAATATCAGTATTATTACAGCTGGTTTCGGTGAGGTCGGTAATAAAGAATTGGAAAACCGTATTGCTTCAAAATGTATGCAAGCCGGCATCAATATTTTAGGACCGAATTGTTTAGGACACATTTCCACATTCACAAATTTGAATGCCAGTTTTGCTCCTGGTTTTCCAATGCGTGGTAATGTTGCTTTTATTTCTCAATCTGGTGCTTATTGCAGTGCTATTTTGGATTGGGCACAAGATGAAGGCATTGGTTTCTCACACTTTATTTCCATTGGTAACAAAGCCGATTTGGCCGAAGATTCTTTATTGAAAGCCATCCAAAACGACCCGAATACATCAGCTTTTGTTTTCTATTTGGAAGGTTTAAAAAACGGTACAGAATTTTTGCGTGTTTTAAAAGAAGTTTCAAAAACAAAACCATGCGTTATTATGGAACCTGGTAAATCCAGCAAAGCACAAGCTGCTAGTTTATCTCATACCGGTTCATTGGCACCAAACTATCGTGTTTTGGAAATCGCCTTACAACGCAGTGGTGCCATTCAAGTTTACACAACCCGTGAATTATTCGGTTGCTTAAAATTATTGCAACATGTCAATCATATGGAATTTGACGGGGCTTTGGGTGTTGTAACAAATGCCGGCGGAGTCGGTGTTTTAACATCAGATTTATGCGAAGCTGCTAAATTAGATTTAGCCCGTCCGTCTGAAAAGACAATTGAAGCATTGAAGGCCGTATTACCGGCAGAATCTGCTTTTGGTAATCCGATTGACGTTATCGGTGATGCCAAAGCGGATCGCTATGAAAATGCTTTACGGGTTATGTGCGAATCTGGCGAATACAAAAATATTTTAGTTTTATTGACACCACAGATGTCAACCGACGCCAACGGTACAGCTGAAGCTGTTATCAAATTGGCTCAACAATATAAAAATGTCAATATCTTCTGTTCTTTCATTGGTGGTAGCAGTGTTAAATCTGCTCGCGAAATGTTAGAAAAAAATCATATTTTAAACTATGACTATCCGACAGATATTGTTCGTTTATTGGGTTTAATGAAGGCTCAAATGGCTTTCCGTGGTTTACCGGATGTTCAAATTGCCAAGAATGAAGTACCAGCCGAAATCCGTTCAGCTATTGCTGAAGCACAAGCAGAAAACTTAGCTTCATTACCTCAAAAAACAGTCAATATGATTATGGATCATTATGGCATTGACTATCCAAAGTCAGGTAACTTTACGAATAAAGCCGAAGCGTTAGCTTTCTGCCAAAAGATTTTCCCAGCACCTGTCGTATTGAAATTATCTGCTCCGGATGCTTTACATAAAACAGAAATGAAAGGTATTTACCTGAATATTGATAATGAAGCTAAATTCAATGAAGCCTTCGATGGTTTAACTGCTACAATCGCTAAATTTGAATTGAAAGGTGCCAGCGTTTTAATTCAGGAAATGATTACCAAAGCAACCGAAACCATTATCGGTGTTAATACAGATAAGAACTTTGGACGTGTTATGGTCTTTGGTACAGGTGGTATTTACACAGAAGTTATGCGTGATACAACAATGCGTATCTTACCGGCAAATGACTTTGACACAATGATTAAAGAAACAAAAGTCGGAACCATCTTGAACGGTGTTCGTGGTGAAGAACCAAAAGCAGTCGGACCTTTGGCTGAAACATTAGCAAAAGTTCAACAATTGGTTTTAGAAATTCCGGAAATCAAAGCAATTGACGCAAATCCGGCCTTAATTACAAAAGATCGGGCAGTTGTTGTTGATTTTAAAATGTTATTAAAATAACAAATAACTATTCATTGAAAATCGCCTTGTTCTACCAAGGCGATTTTTTTCTTTCTTTTTTGCGATAATTATGCCATACTAAACATAAAGGAGAAAATTATGGGTAAAAAAAGAAATGTAAACGAACTGCCATCCATGGATGAGATTATGGATTTTTTAAATGCACAATCCAAACCGATTTCAAAAAGAGAACTTAATCGAGCTTTTGGGACTCATGGTGACACACGAACCTATATGAAAAATGCCGTAAAAGAGTTAAAGAAAAAAGGACTTATCCATACTGAACGCGGAGGAAAAACTATTTCTTTACCCAATGCTTTGCCTGAAAGACTGATTGTTGAAGTAACTGGTCTGGATTCTATGGGGGATCTAATTGCACGCCCATTTGAATGGTTAGCCGACATACCGGTACCACAAATTATTATTACAAAAGATAAATTATCTACACCGGCCGGTATTGGTGATATTGTCCAGGTATCAGTTAGATCTGTTGGAAATAATTTATACCATGCAACCGCTCTCAGACGGATAACTGCTGGTGAAAATCATATGGTTGGTGTTTATGAAAATGGTCTTATTTATTCGGTAGATAAACGATTAAAACAAAGTTTTACTTTAACTGACACTCCCCGTACGATAAAGCTTAATAATCGTGATTTGGTTATCGTTGATATCCCTATGATCAGAGAAAGAAATCCGCGAGCCAAATTCATCAGGAAAATAGGCACTGCCGACAAACCTTTTTCATCAACATTGATTTCAATATATTTACACAATTTACCAATTGCATTTACGGAAAATGCAGAAAAGCAAGCACAAAAATCAACAGTTCCACAACCGGACAAAAAAAGAAAAGACCTGTGTAATGTCCCCTTCGTTACAATTGACGGTGCCGATGCACGGGATTTTGACGATGCCGTTTGGGCTGAACCTGATACAAATAAAGACAATATTGGCGGATGGCATTTAATGGTGGCTATTGCCGATGTAGCGTGGTATGTACGAACAGGGACAGCCTTGGATATGGATGCACGCCTGCGAGGTAATTCCGTCTATTTTCCGGACAGAGTCATTCCCATGTTACCTCCAGCTTTATCAAATGGGGTTTGTTCATTAAATCCAAACGAACCACGAGCTGTCTTAGTCTGTGAAATTTGGATAAATGCAAACGGACATAAAATAAGACATACATTCCATCGGGGACTGATACAATCTGTCCGACGGTTAACTTATGATGAAGTTCAATCTGTTATAGACAATCAAAATAAAATTGATGGTATAGAAAATGAAATTAATCACTTAATCGGGGCTTATCAATCTTTAAAAAAAGCTCGAGAAAAACGCGGGGTTTTAGAAATTGATTCCCCTGAAAAACAAGTTATATTGAACAAAAAAGGACAAGTAATAGATATCCGCCAACGTATCCAAACAACCAGTATGAAATTAATAGAAGAAATGATGATACTGGCGAATGTTTCAGCGGCTGAAACACTGGAAGAAAAAGGATCTATGACTATGTACCGTGTTCATGACAGACCATCAGAAGAAAAAATAGATAACCTATCATCCTTTTTAACTTCTATTGGTCAGCAAACAAAAATCAGTTATTCACCCTTTCCTGATGATTTTAATCAAATTTTAGATCAAGTTAAAGGAACTGTTCGGGAAAGAGCTATCAATGAATTGGTCTTGAGGACACAATCACAAGCCGTTTATTCACCGGAAAATATCGGACACTTTGGCCTGGCCTTGGAACGATACGCTCACTTTACTTCACCTATTCGCAGATACGCTGACATTATGGTTCATCGTGCCTTGATAAAAGCCTTAAAACTGGGCGAAGGTGGTCTTACATCAGAGGAAGAAAAAACATTTGATGAAATTGCCCGACATATTTCATCCACAGAAAGGCAAGCTGCTGCCGCAGAAATGGATGCCATAGATCGGTATACTGCCTGTTTTTTACAAGATAAAGTCGGTGAAGCATTTGATGCTGTTATATCTTCCGTTACCCCCTTCGGTCTTTTTTTAACACTGGAGCCTTATGGAGCAGATGGATTTACCCCCTTCCGCGATTTAAGTGGCGATTTCTACGAATATGATTCGGAAGCACAAAAACTTGTCGGTCGATCAACAGGAAAAACATATACAATAGGTGATTCTGTTCGTATTATTTTACGAGAATGCGTTCCTGTTACAGGTGGTTTATTATGTCGAATTATTCAAGGAGGGTCTGATTTCAGCCCTAAGAAAAATAAATCTGCAAATAAAATAATCCGTAAACGAAAAGTATACAAAAAGAAAAAAAGAAGATAATATTTTTTAAACTTCACATATAAAATAGCCCGCCAAAAACAATTCTCGGCGGGCTATATTTACTTACTTTATTAAATATCCTTATAAAGCCGTCTTTTTAATTTGGACTTTCATTTTTGACCGTTCTTCTGTCAAAACATTTTCCAAATTCCGTTCCATAACAACTTGTCTTAAATCATTTTTAACTTCTTCAAAGGATAACGGTTTAGACATACGGACATCATCTACCTGAACAATATGCCATCCGAAAGGTGTCTTAATCGGTTCGGAAATCTGTCCTTTTTTCATTTTAAATACGACCTTCCCAAATTCCGGAACCATCATATCTTCGGTAAAGTATCCCAAATCACCGTCCATTGCAGATTTATCCAAAGAATATTTGCCAGCCAGCATTTCAAAAGAATCACCTGCTTTTAATTTTGTTACCACATCACGGGCTTCTTTTTCAGTTTTAACTAAGATATGTTTAGCACGAACCTCTGGAACAGGCTTGTAATTTGCAACCTCAGCATCATACATTTCCTGTAATTCATCTTCAGATACACTATCTTTTAATTGTCTATCTAAATAACTCTGTGCCATAATCTGTTCCTGTGCAAAACGGATTGCATTTTGGACACTTTGTAATCTACCCATATTTGCTTTATCAGCAGCCATTCTTAACATACGAACATTAATAAAAGCATCTAACACCTGCGGATAGACCATTTCAAAGGGAACTTCCGATAGACTGGGAATTGTATCAACATACTGTTTAACTTCCTCTAAATAAATTGGAGTTCCATCAATTACTGCTACTATTTCGCTTTTATTCTCATCGGAGGGAGTATATCTGATATAGCAGAAGTTTTCATTAACTGCTAATGTCATAAACATTCGACCGACAATAAACCAAATAAGTAAAGCAACCACAAACAAAATAAACGATATAACCGGATAATTTTCCGGTACACGTATATTCTTTTCTGGAGAAGGCTTCTCTTGTTTTAGGGTTGAAATTTCTTTTTTATTTGTCTTTTTTACAATTTTCTTTTTAACTGTCATTTTGATTTTCTCCTTTTCATGAGCTCAATATAAAATATAAAAAAGCAAAATGCAAATATTTTTTTATATTTTTTTAATTTGTTCCAATCTCAAGCGTTTTGATAACTCACCAATAAACCCAAATGCCAAAGTGGGATGTAATGCCATCATGCGGTATAACTGTTCCCCACTAACACGTAAAAATGTTGTTTGCGTCTGTGCCATTATCTGATACGGTAATATAGCCGGACTCATTACCGTTGTATCTCCAAAAACCTGACGTGCCCCATATTCGGCAATCAATTCATTATTACTATCCAAGATATGAACATTTCCAGACAATATCATATAAAGATATCTGTTTTCTTTTCCCAGTTCAGAAATAACCTCACCAGCTTTTACCGTTTGTTCTTCACAAACCGATATTAAATCCGATAAAGCCAGTTCAGAAGCATCCGAAAAAAAAGGAATATTTTTTAGAACCAATACTTTTTCAAAAGTAATCATTTTTTCCTCCTAACTATCTAAAATTTTATCTAATGAAATACGGGATAACTGCGTCGTAGGTATTGTCAAAAGTTTTTGATGTAAAACTTCCTTATCAGGTTGCAAACGAACCAATGTCCAAATAGCAGCCTCTAAAACATCAGGATTTTTATCAGATAAAGCAACTTCTGCAATCGGTACTCCTTGATTCATACCTAATCTTCGTAAAACATATAAGGCCGTAGAACGAATCCAATGATTAACAGCATGTTTGGGATTGACAATTATTTCAGAAATCCCTTTAACTGCATCATCTGCCGTCAGCCCGATATATTTTTCACAAGGTTTAGGTGCTAACGGTAACAGTAAAACCGGCCGTATCCGACGATACAAATGGAACGGTAAAATATCCTGTATCATTCCCAAAGCTGGTGAATATAGATCATATTCATCCGTTAACAAAATATGAACAGCACGAACAAACATCTTTTGATTGCTCATCAAAAGTAAACGATAAAGTATCAATTTTCGAGTATCATCAATATCTTCTTGTAAAGCCTGTCGCAAAAAATAAAAAGCTTCTTCCGATTCATGGGTTGGGGCATGACGAAACTTATCTTGCAACTCTAACAACCAATAAATTCTCTCAACATCCTCTTTCAGATAAGTCAATAAAGAAGAATATCTATCCCGATGGGTCCATATAATTCCTGTTTCAATAATTGTTTGAATGATTGTTTTTTTCAACTTTTGATTCTCAACCGATAATGCCCGTAATAAAATCAGATGCCCCTCCCCTTTGGACTGACTTCCCAAGAAAAGGGCTATCTGTTTCCGACGCAGTGTATCTATGTCTGGTCTGGTCAACATTTTTTCTAATGCCGGAAATGCTACTTTACCATAATCGGATAAAGCCTTTAAAGCACTTTCCTGTAAAGACACATCATCCAACGATAAAAAGACAGCATTCAATAATTCAGGAGCCCGTAACCGACCCGCCGTAATCAATGCACTTTGAACAACTTTTACATCCGAATGTTTTAATAAAGTAGATACAAAAGGAATAAACGCCACATCAGGACATTCTTTTATAATAGAAAGTGCGTTTATGTTATCTTGTATTTTTTTAGATTCCACCAAACTTCGTAAAGGTTCTACAACAGATAAAATATAATCTCCTTTTAATTTTAAATACCCAGCAATTGCTCCGGCTGATAGATCACTATCTTTCAAGTATGATAAGTATTTTTGAGGATTATCGGTTGTCAAAATCATATTTTGTAAAATTTCAATTTTAACTGCTGTTTCTTTTTCTTTTTTTATTAATTTTTGAAAAAATAAATGATATGTCCTAAAGCGGTAACTATCACGAATTTTTTGACAAGAAAAGACCCTAACCTCTGTCAAAGGATGTTTCATACACTGTAATAAACTTTCTTCATAAAACGGATGATTTGCTGTTTCTAATATTCTTAAAGCGTAAATAACATCATCTTTATTTTCTTTTTTTAACAATCTCTTAATATACGATAATAAACGGGGATATGAAATTATTATCGGCCCTCTTCTAAAAATACGCATTTCAAACATACGTAATAAAATCTGGGCATACAAATTAGCGGTATAGATTGTCTCTATGATTAAAAGAATTCCTATCCCAATTAAAATATACGGAAAGAAAAACGGTTTCAGATTCATACATAATATACTCACAAGTACAAAACCAAGTGGTATAGAAACTGAATTTATTTTTTTCTGAATAGGACTACAACTAACATCACAAGATAAAACACGCGGTAAAATATTTAAGTAGCCACTTAAATAAAAATGAGACAATAAAAAAAACATCAAAGCACCTGTTGCTATTGGTCCGCTGTGTGCACCAAACGCATTAAAACCAGTAGCAATAACACTTAGCCCCAGCAATATCATACCGGCCAACGTCGTATATATATATCTTGTATGATAAAGAACAGATACCATAACTAATCCCAAAACTCCAAGCAATCCCCAAATAAGTCCCAAAACAACAATAGGAGAAATACCAGTTTCACTAAACTTTAAATACAAAGTTGCTTCAATTAAAAGTTTTGAAATTATACCTAAAAATGAAAGGAACAAAATATTCAATATCAACGGTCGTTCATATGTATCACAATATCCGGCAGTTATTTTTGCAAATACTTTTTTTGTTATCGGTGATATTATCGTTAATATTTTAAATACTAAGGTCATTCCTCCGATTATAAACGAGGAAATATTCAAATATGTAACGGATTCAAAATCAACAAAAACAGAAATAAAACCCGCTATCATAAAACCAACCAGATCTAAACAAAATAAAGTCAAAAACTTCAATGATGAAAAGTTCATCTTTACAAAGCGACTGGCAATAGACCAAAAAACAGTTGTCAAAACAAAATAGAATAAATATTTTAATATAAAAATTATATCTAATATAAACTTATTTTTAGACTGATCCCATACAAATAAAGACAAAACAGACAACAAAAAACAACCGGCAAGTATCCAAGGACTCCCATACCCCTTATTACGTTGGATTTTCCATAAAAATAGACCGCTAAAAAACAATAGAATAGCCGTAGATAAAAAATCAAAACCAATATGAAATAGTCTATTATTTTCAATCAAAAGAGCAACTGAACCTATATCCCAAAAAACGATGGCGCATGATTTAAAAATAACGCCAAAAGCCAAAAGGATTAAAATTCGAATTTTAAACCCTGACAACTCTGACAACTTGTCCCAAAAAGAATGCCATTTTTTTATCATTCTGACACCCCTAATAAAGAATGTACATAGTCTTCTGCAGAAAAAGATCTTAAATCATCAACATTTTCACCGATTCCTAAAGCATAAACAGGTAACTTAAATTGCTGGGCCAATGCAATTAAAATTCCACCTTTAGCCGTACCATCTAATTTTGTCATAATCAACCCCGATATACCGACAATTTCTTGAAAAGTTTTAACCTGCATTAAAGCGTTTTGCCCAACAGTTGCATCCAAAACCAAAATTGTTTCGTGTGGTGCATCAGGCATTTGTTTTTTTATAACTTTGTTTATTTTTTTCAATTCATCCATTAAATCAGAACGGTTTTGTAAGCGTCCGGCCGTATCAATAAAAATTATATCATCTCCGGCTTGCTGACTTTGTTTTAACGCATCAAAAATAAGACCGGCAGAATCAGTCCCTGACTGACCGGCATATAATTTACAGCCTAATTTATTTGCCCAACGTTCAAGTTGTTCTTTCGCACCAGCACGAAATGTATCACCTGCGACAAATGAAATTTGATACCCTTGTTCCTGATAAAACTGTCCCAATTTCCCAATTGTTGTTGTTTTACCTGCACCATTTACTCCTATCATCAATACAACGAACGGTTTTTGATTTGTGTCAATTTTTAACTTTTGTGCCACCGGTGCTACCTTATCAACCAAAATATCAGCCAATTTCTGACATAATTCTTCCCCGCTTTTTAGTTTACATCGACGTAGCGTGTCCATAATTTCAGAGGTTGTAGTATATCCCACATCCGAGCATAAAAGTGCTTCTTCCATTTGTTCCAAGCCGACTTCATCAACACGACTAAATGAAAATAAAGAAGCTGTCTTAGATAACCCTTTTTTCAGTTTAGATAACCAACTCATCTTTTACCTTTCCTTTTATAATTGCCTGAATAAACGTATTTGAGGGTACTTTTTTATCAACACGAACCGGCAGATAATTCTCTGTAAAACCCATACCATTTTGTTCTACTAAAATAGATACTCTTTCTCCGATCATTTTGTCAAGCCATTTATTTTTTATTTTTTGTCCTAACAATCTTGCTCTGGCTGCTCGTTCTGTTCTGTCAGACTTAAGAACCATCGGCATTTTTGCTGCCGGTGTACCTTCTCGTGCAGAATACGGAAAAACATGCGTATGTGTAATATTAGCGCTTTCAATCAAATCCAAAGTTCTTTGAAATTGTTCCTCTGTTTCGGTTGGAAAACCAGCTATTAAATCCGCACCCAATGTTGATAACGGATTTACCTGACGTAATTTTTCAGAGAAAGAAACAACATCTTCAAAAGTATGACGACGTGCCATCCGTTTTAAAATCAAATTATCACCAGCCTGAACCGATAAATGAACAGACGGCATCAACACCGGATATTTTGCAAGTAATTCTAGAAATGAATCACCAATACCGGCTGGATCCAACGACCCAAAACGCAACCGTTTCAAACCATCCACTTCCGTCAATAAACGTTCTGTCAGTTCCCATAATCCAAACGGATACGATGCTACATCAACCCCTGTTAAAACGATTTCTTGGAATCCGTTCATAATAAAGGTACGCGCCTGCTCTATCACTTTATCTGGAGGCAAACCAATATTTTTTCCCCTTAATGTACGGACAATACAAAAAGTACAGGCATTATCACATCCCTGTTGTATCTGTAAAAACGCCCTATCCCGTTGTTCAAAATCCGTAATTAAAGGAATATCAAAAAAAGGTTCCGATAAATCACCTACAGATACCCTATCCTTACCCAACAAGATCTCCTTCGTAATTTTTTCCTTATTACCCAAAACGCGATAAACTTCCGGCATACTGGCAAAAACTTCAGGATGCATTTGCGCAGCACAACCGGCTACTATAATTTTTTTATCCGGATTTTCACGTGCTGTTTGACGAACTGCCTGTCTGCATTGGCGTTCAGCTTCACCCGTTACAGCACAGGTATGTATTAAAATAATATCATTCAAATCATCACCAGCCAACTGCTTCATGACAGCGGTTTCAAAAGTATTTAGACGACAGCCAAAAGTAATAATTTTCATATTCATTCCTTTAATTTTTGCATTTTAACGCAATATATAAAAAAAATCAAGTTTTTGTTTTATAGGCTTTTCTAATTTTTTACTTGATTTTAAGATAAATATATGATATAGTGCAATTGCTTTTTTCAGTGAGTATCTATTTGACCGGACTGAACGATATCTCGGTTCGTGCCACATAGATAGGAGAAAAAGCACCTAACACAAATGATAAGAAAGGAAAATAAAGATGTCGTTAGAAAAAACAAAAAAACAACAAATCATCAAAGATTTTGCTATTAATGCCAAAGACACTGGTTCACCGGAAGTTCAAATTGCTGTTCTGACGGAAAAAATCAACTCTTTGTCTACACACATGCAATCACACCCACAGGATTTCCACTCCCGTCGTGGTTTGATGAAAATGGTTGCAAATCGTCGTCGGTTGTTGAAATATATTAAAGGTTCCGATACCACCAGGTACGAAGCCCTTATCGCACGTTTGGGTCTGCGTAAATAAGACCCCAAGGGGGCGTCAGGGGATGCCCCCTTTTTATTTATGTTATGAGAAGGAAAAAAAATGACTATATTTAAAACATACAAAAAAGAAATGATGTGGGGGGGAAAGAAACTTTCCATTGAAACAGGTAAAATTTCCCGTCAGGCTGACGGTGCCGTCATTGTACGGTACGGTGATACAATGGTACATGCCACTGTTTGTGCCAGCAAAAAGACGCCGGATACATTTGAAGATTTTATCCCACTGACCGTCAATTACCAAGAAAAAACATATGCTGCCGGTCGGATTCCAGGGGGATTTTTTAAACGGGAAGGAAAACCGTCTGAAGCAGAAGTTTTAACATCTCGCTTGATTGACAGACCTATCCGTCCGTTGTTCGTAAAAGGTTTTAATAATGAAACACAAATTGTCTGTACTTTAATCAGCCATGATTTAAGTACACAACCGGATATTGTTGCAATGATTGCTGCCTCGGCTGCTCTGACAATTTCAGGGTTACCGTTTTTAGGACCAATCGCCGGTGCGCGTGTCGGTTATATTGATGGTCAATATGTTTTAAATCCGGACATGAAATCCATTAAAAACAGTGCATTAGACCTTGTTGTTGCAGGAACACTTGAAGGCGTTTTAATGGTTGAATCCGAAGCTCAGGAATTATCGGAAGACGTTATGCTAGGTGCTGTTTCCTATGGTCACGAAAGCTTAAAACCAGTTATTGAAATGATTATTTCTTTGGCTGAAGAATGTGCAAAAGATCCTTGGGAAGTTAAAGAAGAACCAGCTGAATATGCAGTTGTCCGCTCTGAAATCATGGAAAAATTAGGGGATGAAATTAAATCTGCTTATAAAATTCATCAAAAATTGGTTCGTCAGGAAACAGTCAACAGCATTCGTGAAAAAGCCCATGCTTTATTTGCTGATCGTGAAGCAGAAGATGCTATCTGCGATAAAGTTTTCCATGAATTAGAAGCCCGTATCGTCCGTGATGCTGTTTTAGAAACAGGTGTTCGGATTGATGGTCGTGATACAAAAACAATTCGTGTTATTGAAACAGAAGTCGGATTATTACCGAAATCACACGGTTCTGCATTGTTTACACGTGGTGAAACACAAGCCATGGTAACAGCTACTTTGGGAACAGGCGAAGATGAACAAATCGTTGATTCACTAGCTGGTGAATACAAGGAACACTTTTTATTACACTATAACTTTCCACCCTACTCAGTCGGCGAAGTCGGTCGTTTAGGTTCTCCTGGTAGACGTGAAATCGGACATGGAAAATTGGCATGGCGTGCCATTCATCCGATGTTACCGAAGTTTGAAAACTTCCCTTACACGGTTCGGGTTGTATCCGACATTATGGAATCAAACGGCTCATCTTCTATGGCAACTGTTTGTGGTTCCACATTGGCTTTAATGGATGCTGGTGTTCCTATGGTAAAACCAGTTGCTGGTATTGCCATGGGTCTTATCAAAGAAAAAGACAAATTCGTTGTTTTGTCTGACATCTTGGGTGATGAAGATCATTTGGGTGATATGGACTTTAAAGTTGCTGGTACAAAAGACGGTGTAACAGCCTTGCAGATGGATATCAAAATTACATCTATTACAACGGAAATTATGGCTACGGCTTTGAAACAAGCCCATGAAGGTCGTCAATTTATTTTGGGTAAAATGGCTGAATCTCTGGCTGAACCACGTCCGGAAATTAATCAGAATGCTCCTCGAATTCAAGCATTTAAAATCAACCCTGAAAAAATTCGCGAAGTCATCGGAACCGGCGGAAAGGTTATTCGTGAAATCGTTGAAAAAACAGGAGCAAAAGTTGACATTGAAGACGATGGTACAATTCGGATTGCAGCCGTTGATCAAGCTGCTGGTCAAGCTGCCTATGATTGGATACAAGGTATTGTAGCCGAACCGGAAGAAGGTAAAAATTACCTGGGAACCGTTTGTAAAATTATGGAATTCGGTGCTTTTGTAACATTTATGGGTAAAACGGACGGATTGGTTCATATTTCTGAAATGGCTCCTTATCGGGTCAATAAAGTAACCGATTTAGTAAAAGAAGGCGATAAAGTCTGGGTCAAATGTATGGGTACAGATAACCGCGGAAAGATTCGCCTGTCTATGAAACGGGTCAATCAGGAAACTGGTGAAACTGTAGAAATAACAGAAGAACCTAAAAAAGACCGTAAAGACAAAAAACAACATACCGAAGAAAATAAATCATCTGTCGAACAAACGGGTGGTGATTTAGCCGGTATTTTAAGCTAGTCAAAACGGATTTATTCCAAACACCCCCCTTTGCTTCGGCGAAGGGGGGTTGTTTTAATAAGGTATTTAATTATTGACACAAATAAACTGAATATGCTATAATATTTCAAGAGGATATGTATTTATGGTTAAGAATATGGATAAAGCAGATATCATTGAGAACATCTAAAAAAAAAGGAAAATAATATGAAAGAACAATTAGAAAAGGCATCCAAGTCTATGACTTACTACTATATTTTACCCGATGGCAAAAAGACGTTGCCGATTTCGGGATCAGACAGTTTTATCCGTGATATGTGTGAAATGTTGGATTTGATGATACATTCCCCGACCGCATTAAAAATATTGGAGCATAATGCAAATTTGTCGAAACCCCTTGTTATTGAAGAATGGAAAAATCCTTTGGATAGTGGTAGAAATGAAAACGGTCGGATACAAATAGCGAATGGAAAAACAAAATATGGTTCTAAAGTTGAAAAATATAGTTGGTTAACACTTGTTCCTCATGAAATCCGACACTGTTATAATATAAAATCACAAAGTACTATTTTACAATCTGTTGCTTATGCTGTTGCCAATGAGCCGGATGCTCAAGCCATAGGTTGTCTTATTGCGCTGGAATTAAGTGATTACCTAGAAAAGAACAAAGAAATATTACCAAATGCGGGAGTTTTAAAAAAACATCTTGAAACCCCTAAACCACATCAAATTTTTAAAAAATTCTATGAAGAATCAAATGGCTCTGAAAAAGAAAAAAAAGCATCTGCCATGCTTAAGTTTGCAAAAGATTGGACATCAAGAATTTGGGACAATGAATATTATCATAATCGAACAATTGCCGAGAATGCTTATCGTATCGGAATTGAACGGGATATCTCAGAAAATGAAGGATGGGATAGATTAAACGAAGAAACTTTCCCTTTAAAAGAAGCAGAACTCTTAAAAAAAGAAAAAAATATCATTCGCAAAGAGTGGCCGACATTTTTGAAACGTTTGATGGATGGAACATATAATACGGATGTGCTACCTTATGGGCAGGATATCAAACCTGAAAATCTGATACAAACGATTTCTCCTGAACTGGCGACTCATTTACAGAAAATAGGAGTTATACCGCAGGTTTCTGTTCATCAGATACCCGCCCCTTCACCTAATAGATGAGAATACACTTCCTCAGAATTCCTTTGAATTATATCAGGACAATTTTAACCCTGACAGAAGTTAATACTTGATTTTTGACTTTGTTTTTGATATGATACAAAAAAAGAAAGGATATACTATGAATCTACTTAATCAAATTAAAGAAAAAGTTGCAACAGCATTTACATCTTGCGGTTTTAGTTCCGAAAATACACTGGTTCGTCTTTCTGACAGACCAGATATCGGGGATTATCAATCCAACGGTGCTTTACCTTTAGCCAAAAGCATGCGTCAAAATCCACGGGCTTTGGCAGAACAAATCGCTGAAAAATTACGCTCAGACTCTTTCTTTGAAAAGGTATCTGTTGACGGGCCTGGTTTTATCAACATGAAGATTTCAGATACGGTGTTGGGACAATCTGTCTATTCTATTTTAGGGACAAAACAATGTGGTTATGAAAGACCGGATCTACCTAAAACAGTCGTTATGGATTACGGCGGTCCCAATATTGCTAAAGCACTTCATGTTGGACATTTAAGACCAGCAGTCATTGGGGAATCCATCAAAAGAATCTGCCAATTTGTTGGGGATAATGTTATCGCTGATGTTCACTTGGGCGATTGGGGAAAGCCGATGGGACTTTTAATTACGGAATTACAGGAAAGAAATCCAAATTTACCTTACTTTGATGATAATTATACAGGTGAATATCCGGTACAAGCCCCCTTCTCGGCTAAAGACTTGGAAACAATGTATCCGATTGCCAGTCAAAAATCAAAAGAAGATGAAAACTTTGCAGACAGGGCCAGACAAAATACAAAACGACTACAAGACGGTCATAAAGGTTATCGGGCTTTATGGCAACATTTCATTGATATTTCAGTTGCCGATATCCGTCAAATGTATGATGAATTAAATATTTCTTTTGATTTATGGCGTGGTGAAAGCCATGTGCATGACCGTTTACAGAAAATGATTGAACGTTTGCGTCAGGAAGGAACAATTATCCCCGATCAAGGGGCTGAAATCATTCCTCTGGGAAAATCAAAAGGCGGTAATGATCTACCTCCATTGATTATGGTGAAATCAGACGGATCGGTTATGTATGCTGCAACGGATTTAGCCACAATTGAAGAACGGATCGATGAATTTAACCCAGACTATATCTTATACGTTGTTGATGCCCGTCAAGCCTTACACTTTGAGCAGGTATTCTGTGGTGCAGAAAAAATCGGTCTGACCCAGAAAGCAAAACCCGAGCACTTAGGTTTTGGCACAATCAACGGAACGGATAATAAACCTTATAAAACACGCTCTGGCGGAGTCCCCACATTAAGATACTTGATTGATACAGCTGTTCAAGCTGCCCGTCAAAAAATGGAATCTGGTGAAATGGGACGTGACCTGACACAAGAAGAAAAAGAAAGTATTTCCAAAATTGTCGGGGTATCCGCTCTAAAATTTGCAGACCTGATGAATGAGCGGATGAAAAACTACATCTTTGATGAAGATAAACTAACCAGTACCGAAGGGAAAACAGGACCATACTTGTTATATGCCATGGTTCGTATGAAGTCTGTTCTGGAAAAAATGCAGGAATCATCAGCCTTAACCGCAGATGATAAAATTGTTATTACACATCCTGCTGAAAGACAACTTTTATTACGTTTGTATGCCTTGCCAGATTCCGTTCAGACAGCTTATGATAATCGGGCACCACATGTTATCGCAGATTACTTGTTCAAATTGGCTCAGGATTTTAACTTGTTCTATCATGATTGTCCGATAAAAGGGGCCGATGAAAAAATCCAAAAATCCCGTTTAACCTTAACAAAATATACATTATATATAGCCTTGGCTGTTTCTGACATGCTGGGATTACAGGTACCGGATAAGATGTAGCCATTTAACTGAAAGGACTATCATGACTGAAACCCCTTATATCCGACCAAACTGGGACTCTTATTTTATAGAGGTCATGCATGCCCTATCAAAAAGGGCAACCTGTGATCGGGGCAGAACAGCTTGCGTTATTGTCAAAGATAATCAGATTTTATCTTCTGGATATGTCGGATCTCCGCCGGGACTTCCCCATTGCGATGAAGTCGGACACTTGTTAAAGACACTAACTCATGAAGATGGAAGTCAAACAACCCATTGTATGCGAACAATTCATGCGGAACAAAACGCTATTTGTCAGGCTGCCAAACGGGGCATTTCCATAGAAGGAGCAACATTGTATTGTAAACTAGCCCCTTGCCGAACCTGTGCAATGTTGTTGATTGCCTGTGGTATTAAAAGAATTGTTGCCGAATATCCGTATCAGGCCGGATCCGATGCCGAATATATGCTTCGTACGGCGGGGATTGAGTTGCTGTGCTTAAATCAAGAAAGTTTAAAATATTAAAAGAGTTTTTTCATTTTTTTAAATTTAATGCTTGACATTTAGTAAAAAAAGGTGTAAAAAAGAGAACATCTTGTCGGAACGTGGCTCAGCCTGGTAGAGCACTACGTTCGGGACGTAGGGGTCGCTGGTTCAAATCCAGTCGTTCCGACCAATAAAGAAAATCTCACCTATAGGGGTGGGATTTTTTTATTGGGTAGGGCGGCGGATGAGAACCGGCGAAGAAAGCTGGTTCAATGGCAGGCACAGGCGGACGTAAGAACGCCGATAAGTGCCAACATAATGTCCCATAGGGACAGCCCTTTAGGGTGAGGGCTTCAGCCCGAATAAATCCAGTCGTTCCGACCAATATCAAAAAGCGGAAGTTTATGCTTTCGCTTTTTTTGTTATTTAGTAAATTAAAATTTCTATATTTTACAATTGGATAATGTAATTCTTTTTGTTTTATCAAGTGTCCTTGAATATCAAATTATGTGCTAATTTTGAATAACAAAAGTATACTTTTTTACATAAAAATATACTTTTATATGGTATAAGTTTGTATATTTGCATACGTGGTTTACAACCTATTAAAACAAATGGATTGATTATTTTTATATTTACAGTGATTTTATCGTTAATACCAGATTAAGTCTCTCAATTACAAAAATATGCATCAATTAATATATCAAAATTTTCTTTAAAAAACTGAAAATAGCTTGCTATTTTTTTTAATTCTTATTAAGATTAGGAAAAATAACTAGTAGATGTCCTTTGAGAGGATTATATAGAAAGGCTTTTTATGAAATACAGTGATCTTATATTTAAAATTCCGCAGGAATCTTCAACATATAAGGAAGATTCAAAATTTGTTGTTGACCAGATAATAGAAATATTAAATGAACGAAAAAACATTGGTGATAATAAAATTATTATCAATACGAATTTAAAATCAGGTTTGCCATTAGAAAATATTAATAAGATCGCAGGTCCAATGATTGAGGCTTGGGCGGGAGAAGTATTTTCTGGGATTAGAGATATTGATGATAATAAATATAATTTGATTAATGTGGAAACTCAAGAACGTCTAGGAATGGCTGATATTATCTTACAATTCAAGAAAACAGATAGGGTATTAGTTGGTAATGTGGATGTCAAAGCCACAGCTAACGATATACCAAATAGTGGTAAAGGTCCTAATATTACTTCATTTTCTAGAATAAGGACTGCTTATGTTGTAGATCCAGATTATATGTTTATTTTATTATCAATTAAACATAAGGTGTATTCAGAGAAAAATAAAAATACTGGATTAGTTGATGGAATTATGGAAGTAGTTGATTATAATGCTTATGATTTAAAGTTTATAAGTGATGATGATATTAGCTATAATCCCGCATTAGGAACTGGACAAATTCAAATAAAAGATATTCATTATGTTTCTTATCAATATAGAACAACTTGGGAAATGTGTCAGTTACTTGATAGAAAGTATTTACACAGTAGTAGAAGAACAATTAATGATTTTTATAGGGAGGCACAAAGAAACAAATGGATCAAAAATTAATTACGATTTGTGGTGATGCACTTGAAGAACTGAAGAAATTACCTGATTCTAGTGTGCGTTTGATTGTGACTGACCCGCCCTATAACTTAAATAAAAACTATGGTAATAATCAAGATAATTTAGATTTTGAAGCTTATTTAGATTTTTCTCGAAAATGGCTGAAAGAAGCTAAAAGAGTCCTTACAAAAGACGGTTCTATATATGTATTTATGGGAATGCGTTATATTTCATATATTTATATGATTTTGGAACAAGAATTGAAAATGCATTTCAACTCTTGGATTACATGGTACTATACTCAGGGTATAGGAAAGGTTAAAGGATTTTCTTCCAGACATGATGATATATTATTTTTTACAAAGGATAAAAGCAATTATGTATTTAACTTAGATGAAATTAGAATTCCACAGAAATTTTATAGATCAATTAATAATATGAGAGGAGCAAATCCAGGTAATGTGTGGGAATTTTCTCATATGCATTATTGTAATAAGAATAGACAATGTCATCCTACTCAAAAACCTGAAGCTCTTTATGAAAGGATGATTTTAGCATCATCAAATGAAAATGATGTTGTGTTAGATCCATTCGCTGGTAGTGGAACTTTGCTGCGAGTATGTCAACAAACCAATAGGCAAGGAATTGGCATTGAAATTAATCCCGATTACGTTAATATGATAAATGAAAGATTATCTTCTCATTTTAATGGATTTGATAGTATTGATGATAGAATGAAAAGAGTTCCGAATGACCTTAACGATAATGAGAAAAGACTATCTTATATAGAAAATCATATTCAATGGTTCCTAAAAAATCATCCGGATGCCGTAAAAGATTTTATTGAAGAAATAAAGGATAAATATATGAATAAGTTAATTGAATCAAGACAATTGGCATTAATTGAGCAGTTGGCCAGAAAATAGTATATATTTTTTTTGTTTTGTTTAATGGGTGTGTTTTTGTTTGATTTAAAATTTTCAATAAAAAACAATATCTAAAAACATTCCAAATAATATAACTAACCACAGCTTGACTGGATTTGGAATGTTGCACACATCATTTCTCGTCTCAAATAAGTTGTTGTAAAGCAATAATAAAATTACTCTGTCAAACTCATTGTTTTAAGTGGTATATTTTTCCACATTATCTCTGACAATGACGACCATTAAAAAGCTTTGATATTTCAAGGCTTTTTCTTTTTTTATATATTTTTAAAAACACGATCTAAAAATCCCATAAAAACATACAAAATTTGATTAATATCTGAGCAAAACAAGTCCCTATTATCTTGTATTCGTTTTTTTATAAAATCTAGTAATGGTATTTAAAACTTTATTATCCATAAATTTTAAAGCTTGACTTTTTATATGTTTGGGAACGTCAAATCTCATTTCAGCAATACCTCCTGCCATGCAGGCAAGCGTATCACTATCCCCGCCAAGAGACACGGCATTTCGAATTGCATCTTCATAAGAATTCGCATCCAAAGCACAAATAATTGCTTGTGGTACGGAGTTCTTGCAAGATACATAAAATTGATTATAATTCGGTCGTATCTCATCAACACTTTTAGATAAATCATAACCATATTTATTTGTTATATAGTTTTTGATAATTGTAGGATAAACCCCCTTTTTAACCATATACATCGTTTCAATATAAACGCGGGTTGCCAATAAACTTTCGGGATGGTCATGTGTTATTAATGTTAACTCAATTGCCTTATTCAACGCCGTTTTTAAATCATCAATCATCAGGGGTATTGGACTTAAACGCATAATACAACCATTTGTTTTTGCACCATAGCCCCGCCCTGTTTTTAACCAATTTGTAAAGCCTTGTCCAAATGCTGAAATCTTACCATTCTCATAAGTCCTGTTTTTGTATAAACAACCCCATTTTTTTAAGACTTCTTCCGGTTTTTTATCGGTCAATAACCATTCGGCGGTTGCACAAGTTAAAATCGTATCATCAGTAAAACAACACTTTTCGCTAAACAATTCAAAGTCTTTTGTTTTGATGTTGTGAAATTCATAAGGGGAACCGACAATATCTCCGATAATCGCACCTAGCATTATACCCCCAAAAAAAACAAAAAAAGCCTTGTAATATCAAGGCCTTGTAATGGTCGGGGCGACATGATTCGAACATGCGACACCTTGCTCCCAAAGCAAGTACTCTACCAGGCTGAGCTACGCCCCGAACGGATAACTTTATACACTATTTTATTTTAAATTGCAAGCATAAATTACATATTATTAAAAAAAATTTAACATTTACACATAAAATACTTGATTTTTTAAAAATTTCAGAGTATAAAAATAGAGCATCTGAAAGTAGCGCAGTCTGGTAGCGCACTTGTCTGGGGGGCAAGTGGTCGTGGGTTCAAATCCCGCCATTCCGACCAATAGGAAAACCGCCGTTTATCGGCGGTTTTTGCTATTGGTGGAGATGACGGGTGAATGAGCCCACCGGGTTCGGCCGAAGTGGAACGAAGGCAACGCCGTTAGGCGGCCCTTTAGGGTGAGGCGTCAGCCGAATAAATCCCGCCTATTTTTTCAAATTTACGAACTTTTGGAGCAAAATTTCCTTTAAAATCAATACTTGCCTTCTGGGAGCCAAAAAAGCTTATCCCAGAAAATTTAACTTGCTTTACTTTTTCTTATTTTCTCTACTTCTTGTGCAAAAAGATTCTTTTTTAGGATAAACAATATGATACAAAGAGCACCTATTACATATAAAATAGAACCATAATAATTTTGGGAACCGCTACCTTCGTTTTCATATCCATTAATCCACAATGACCATATCGGTGAACTAATATTCCAGATCCAATATATATAAAGGTTTTTAACTTTAAGAAATAGTTTTTTAATGATAGAGATTTGAATAAACCATAATAAAATATCAACTCCCAAAACAATTAGAACGATAGGAGTTGGTAATATTTCATATGATAGAGCTGTTAATATAAGAATTTCTAGAAAACCAAAAAAATATATAATCTTCTGGAAAAGAGAACAATTTTTCCAATCTTTTTTCCAAATTAAGGAAACAATTATGTAAAATATAGGTAAGGAGATAAGAATTTCCCATTTGTTTTTATGTTTTCCAAATAGTACATTTAACCATCTTAAGCAAAATACTCCAAAAATAAATAAAGTTATAAAAAATTTTGTTCCAAATCTGAAATTAGTAGGAGAATGTATATTATTTGCTTTATTTTCTTCTTCTTGTTTTTCTGGAATTGGAATATTCTTTCTAAACGCTAAATAAAATAAAAAGAAAGCAGGAAAAGCACGAATTAAAAAAGCGGTTATTCCCTCGCCTAATCCGTGTAAATTTAAGGAAAGAAAAAATTCAGGAATTGCTCCTATGAAAAAGAAAATTCCTAACACAAAAAATACCCAACGCTCTGTTGTAAAATTCTTAAAACATTTCATGAATTGCTCCTTTTTCTTTTCATCATATCCTATATAAAAATATATTGCAACATAAAATAGTTAGTTCGTGATTTGTGAGTTGATTCCGACCAATAGGAAAACCGCCGTTTATCGGCGGTTTTTGCTATTGGTGGAGATGACGGGTGAATGAGCCCACTGGGTTCGGCCGAAGTGGAACGAAGGCAACGCCGTCAGGCGGCCCCGAGGGCTAATGCCCGAGTGGGTGAGGCCTCAGCCGAATAAATCCCGCCCCTAAAAAAGTCATTTTTGCAGATTTACGAACTCTGGAACAACAATTCCGCCTAAATTTCAAACGGCGTTTGACGAGGCAAACTTGTTTTCAATTTGGCTCATTGCTTTGCGCATCCAAAACATTCACTGGATGTTTTGTCTTTACGCAGTCTTATTTTTCAATACCTATCCCTCGGGAGCCTAAAATTACTATCCCAGAAAATAGTCTACCAGTCTCTTTGTTTATAAGATGAAAAATAATCCACATTCTTCATCTTTTGCAGATGCTGAATTTCGCTTATTGGAGCTTCAGCTTTTTTTAAGAACTCTTCTTGAAATGACAAACATTCATCTTCTGCTCTACGTCCAGTCCAAACACCAGGGGGCGGTGTAGTTCCAAATTTTTCAAGATAATCATGATACAATTTTGAATGATAGGCGTCATGACATATTGTACTAGCATACCATGATAATGAGGCTGATGATGTAGCTGAACCAACTTCATAAACAGGAGGGTTACCATATGCACGCATACCAGATTTTTCAGCCATTTTAATAATAGAGATATAATTGCTTACCACCTTATAATGATCAGGGGATTTTTCCTTAATCAAAGCCAATGCTTGATACGTTCTATTCTGAAAATTATCATCTCCTTCTACAATAATATTATGAGATTTTGATTTTATAGTTTTAAGTAATGCCAGTAATGCCATATAACCTCCTTTTTATCTCATTTTACCAAATACAAGAAACTATGTCAATATAAAATAGCTAGCTCGTAAATTGAGCATCCACTCCGACCACTAAACACAAGTCATCTAAAAAGGCGACTTTTTCTTTTTTTCCAAGGCGTTATGCGAGTTCGCATGCTGAAAGGCAAAAAACAGCCATTTTCAGCTATTTCCGAACTCTTGAACCAAAAAATCATTTGTTTTTAACACCCATTTCTCGGGAGCCTGAAACCACCATCCCAGAAAATAAATAAAGATTGACAAAAAAAAATTTATATGGTATAAATTACGCCATATTTTCTACCAATGGAGGCTAAAGTGGCTATAGCAGAAATTTTGACAACTAAAAAAGAACGTTTTACGATTTTTGAAGACGGACACATTGTTATGTCAAAAGGAAGGTTTGAACCTTCAAAACCAAACATTTTTGATATTCAAGATAAACCCAAAAGACCGGAAGAAGGCCCTGTTGATCTTGTTGAACATAATATCTGGGGTGAAGAAATTTATAGAGAAAATGCAGAAATCCGCCGTTGGCGTATTGCGTGTGAAGAAATTGACGAGATAAATGCTATCGCACACAAACAGCAGGAAAAAGAATTTAAAAAACACCTTATTGCCGTAAGAAAGCAGTATTATCAGCAGGAAAAACTCCGTAAAAAAGAGGAAAAAGAAAGAAAAAAATCTTTGGATTCACGACGCAAATTGGCAGCGCGGGCTTATTTAGAAAAACGCTTTCAAAGAGAAACTGCCTAAGTCTTGGCTCGGGAATAATGTTACTGCACAATAAATTGTATTTTAAGGAGGTTTAAGATGACTCAATTATCTTATCTTGAAAAAGTTGAAAAATTAAAACAATTATCCGCATCCAATTTTACAAATCGTACCATGTTAATGTTAACTGGTGCAGAGGATTTTTTAACACAAGAAAGGTATAAGGAGGACAGATATTATATTGATATGATATATGATATTGCTATGCCCGAATTAGTGGCAAATCCAGAAAAGCCTTCAAAAGCATTGACAGCCCTTGCTTTTAATGGATCTTTAAGACCGGAAGATTATCAAAAATTAATTGATGCAAGTAAAAAAGCGTCCGCCTCAGAGTTAAAAGAATTTTTAACACAAGAAGTAGATCATGAGCCAAAAGAAAAAGTGGTAAATTATCTTTCCTTTCCAATGCTGGCCATGATGTCACAGCATTTAAAACCGTGGGAGGCCTCTGATATTTTATTGACAGAACCAAAATTGATTAAAAATTGTCTTTCAGATATCCGTTCAAAAACACTTAAGGAATTAATCTCTGAAAACACCTATCTGCTTTTAAAAAGAGAAGCACCGAAAGAACTACAAGAAGATTTAAAAATCGGCGATAGAATTCCAACAGGATGGGGAATTTCGTTCAGCGGTCCAGATATTATGTCTGGAGGAATAATGGATACAAGGGTTATAGAAGCAATGGCACATTGGGCTGATGTAAGAGATGCCAGAAAAGTGACAAAACAAACAGGTACTGCTTTGAAGATTCAACAATGGCTTCAGAATAACAGAACCCGTTCTTGATATTTTGATAAAATTCTTTAGTTTTATAAATGGCATTTATTGCTATTTCAGGATGTAATAAAAATTTATCCAATTAAGTAAAACCTTCTATGATTATTGTGGCTTGGATACCAGATTTTATTGTATTCTTAACATGCAAAAGACCTACTGTCAAAAGTTTAATTGACATTATAAGCAAGTTATGATACAATACAATAATGCTTTTTTGATAAAAAAATTACCCTTAGGTAGATAAATATTTTTAATTTAACAAAATAAATATAAAGGAAAATACAAATGATGACAGTAATTTTTAAACCGGTCGCACAAAACACAATTATCAGACCAATGGCACAGGCAGTCAGTCTTGTACATGGTGGCGAACCAGTAACCTATATTGATACCGCTGATAAGAAAGAAAAAACCATCACTCATAATGATTTGACATGGCTTGACCTTACAATAAATGTTAAAGATCTGGAGATACCCGTAGAAGCAAATCTTGTTGCCTTTCGTGCTAAACATGGTCCGGTTCAGGTGCATGTTTTGGTAAATGACATAATAGTTAAAGTAATATCAAAAACAACCGTTCAACAAGCCATGGCTCAATTCCGCAGAAAATTATCTACACAAAATCGTATTAAAAAGGTACTATCCCCTGCCCGCCAACGAAACTAATAATCATTTGATATGCAAAATCAATTTTTATCAATCGATTAAAATTATGATTTTATTAATTCATTTGAGTGCATGAAATTGTGCTTAAATTTTTCTTTTAAAGTTTTTTTGGGTAACAAAAGAGTAGGAATAAATTTTCTGTTATCAAAGGATTTTTCACCATTTTTTAACAAAAGCGGAGGACTATCTTTAATTTTAGATTCTAAGACTATATCTTTATTAGAAATTCTGTCTTTTTTATGTTTCTGAGTCAACATTTGTCCATACTGACTTAGTGCTTCCGGTGTAATAGAAATCGCAACTCCAGATTTACACTTGCGATCTAAAGAAGCCCCCATAGTAAACGGTAAATCAAAATTTTTAAGCCCCGGATGATATGGTCTTGGTGCACGCAAAAGGGCATCTTTTGTTACCTTATTAATAAGATATGTACAATTACGGTTATTCAAATCCCAACGTTTATCACTTTGTTCACGAATAATATCTTCCTTGAGTTTTAAACGCTTCTCAGGTGTATCAAACCCCAGTTTAGAGGCATCTATAACATATAAATCACATTTTTCACTAACATCATAATAAAAAGGAGAAGTCTTCCAACTGGGCTTATGCCTTCCAATAACGCCTTTATTTACATGAAACATTGAAGTATGTGTAATATTATCACCATCAGCATCGATTGTTTCACCATCAAACCAGAGTGATGTATGGCCAGGACTTGTTCCGTCACCAAATATCCCCGGTCGCCCTACATGATAAACTGCAAATATAATAGGATGTCGAATATCTGCAGGTATTGTTTCACTTTTTGGTGGTGAGTATTGCCATCGTTCTATACCACTGGCAATAAAATTTTTCATATTTTGTACGGTATTCCAAGGATGCTGAATAACTTCACCAGAAACGGAATAAAATCCATAGATGCAATCTCGGATAAATTTCATATTTTCCTTTACATTTTTTGAATCTAAACCAGTGATAGCAGACACTTTTTCAGCCGTCCATCGACCTGCATTATTTATAGCTTTTGATGATACACGACTAAAACCTAATACGGACAATACAACAAGTCCCGTAAACATTAACCTACGTGAGTTTTTATTACCCCACCTATTAATACCTCTAATCATAATATCCTTTTAAAATTAATAATCTTTTTGCAACATTTTTCGAATTATTCCTACATTTGTATCTTTTCCTACAGCTGCCACTTTATCCTTGCTCTGTTCACCATTTGTTTGACTATAATTTTCTAATAGTCTTTGCATAAATCCTTTCTCTTCTACCTTATTCTGCTCGGTAGAAGCATTAGTTTCAGAAGAAGATTTTGATTCAGATTCAGCAAATAATTGAGAATAATGAGAAAGCATTCCTTTCAATCCTTCTTTGGAAGAAGATGAATCTGCGATAGCTCTTGTATTTTCTTCCGGTCTTGCAGGTTTTCCATGTTGAACTGCCAACATTGTTCCATACCCCTTTATGGCATCCGGTGATAAAGGAGCTGCATCACCCGTAATACACATACGATCTAATTTTGCCCCCATTGAAAGTGGCATATCAAGATTCTTAAGCCGAGGATGTTGCAATCTTGGAGCAGTTAAAAGGACATCACCTGTAACTTTATTTACAAGATGCGCACAATTACGGTCATTTAAGTCCCAATTCGGATTTTTTTGTTCACGTCTGATATCTTGTAAAAACTTCTCTTTTTTTTCAGGGGTATCAAATCCTAATTTTGCGGCATCGACAACATATAGATCACAATTTTTATCGACACTAAATTCAAAAGGAGAATCATACCAATCTTCCTTTGTTTGTCCTGCTTCACCTTTATTTGGATGAAACATCGTTCTAAAATCAGCTCCCCCCGATGTAGCATCAATCGTTTCCCCCCTATACCAAAGGGCTGCATGTCCCGGTGGGGTTTCTTCTCCACCAACATGATAAATTGCAAAAATAACAGGATCCTTAATGTCTTTAGGAATAGCATTTTTCTTTTCAACTAAATGAGTATACAATGGATTTATGCGTTGTAGTCCATTGTAGACAAAAGAAGTCACATTTTGTGCTAAGCCCGCCGGATTATGAAAAATTTCAGAAGCCACAGCAGTAGTGCCATCACGAATGATTTTTGCTCCTTCTATAGCGTCCTTCCGATCAATTCCGATAGCATCTGCAACTTTTACCGTTGCTTTGTACCCTGTCTCATTTGTAGCATCCTTAACCATATTCAAAACAGTGCCA
This sequence comes from Alphaproteobacteria bacterium, assembly GCA_045613285.1. Taxonomy (GTDB): domain Bacteria; phylum Pseudomonadota; class Alphaproteobacteria; order CAAHEQ01; family UBA3637; genus CALXZG01. The sequence goes on from JAZLAQ010000030.1 coordinate 109,031, forward strand.
GTTTTTAGGCCTTCTTTCCAGTTTTTATAATCACTCCAATTTTGACTGAGATTAAAGCTGTCATTATTCGGGAGCCAACTCATCCCTTTTTTAATCGCAAATCCGGTACCAACGATTCCATCTTCAATCTTGTCAGTAGCACCTTTACCTAAAACATCTAAAACAGCGCCTGTTCCATCTTTTTCTTTCCATCCTTTATAATCACTCCAATTTTTTCCTAAATCAAAATCTTCCCCTGTAAATATACTCCGTGCTTTTTCAAGAGAAAATGCGGTTGCAACGACACCATCTGTGGCCTTCTCTACAACACCATCTTTAATAACATCCGTAACGGCGTCTGTTCCATCTTTTTCTTTCCATTCTTTATACTCACTCCAATTTTTTCCTAAATCAAAGTCGTCAGTACCTGGAAGACAACTCCAGGCCTTTCTAATCGCAAATCCACCACCAACAAAACCATCTACAAAAAAATCTTTCCAACCCATAGTATACCCTCCTATAAACAGACAATATTCTACCATATTTATAGTATACCACTTTTTCAATAATTGTCAAATTACAGCAAAAAATCTATTGTTTTATATGCTGTTTTTGAGGATATTTTTTATATAAAGAATCAATTAGCTGTCTTTTAACAACCCGACGCAATTGTGTTGGTGCCATTTGTTTATTTATCTGAATCAATCGCTCATTCAGTTCACTACGTAATTTATTATAATCATCTTTTTTTTCTGTCTGCGGTAATAACGGCACGGAAATACATTTATCTACCGGACAATCATCTACATAAGTCATTTTTTCCTTTAAATCTCCCTGTCTGGTATATTCTTCACACGTTCCGTTTCTTTTTCCGTTTTTATACATGCATTTCAATTTTAAATATCCGTTCGGATAATATTCTGTATAAAGACCATCACTCACCTGACCATTTTGATACATACAATATATCCGCATCTCACCGTTTTCATGACGTTCTTCATACAAACCATCAATTTTTCCGGCAACATACGTATATTGCGATTTTATCTGTCCGCTGGGATAATATGATATAAAAAGTCCATCTTTCATACCATTGAGATATCTTGCTTTTTTATGAAGCTGACCATCATCATAATATGTTTCATAACTGCCATTATATTTTCCATTCAGATATTCAACTCGTCTCCATAAATATCCGTCTTTATTATATCCTTCATAAAGCCCCTGATATTGACCTTTATCATAAAAACAACGTATTCCTATTTGTCCGTTATCATGATAAAACTCATAAGAATCATTATATTCTCCATCGATAAAGTGACATTTCCTTTTTAAAATTCCGGTTGGATAATATTCCTCATACATGCCATCTCTTTTACCATCTTTAAAGGTACATCGGAGTTCTAACTGACCATTTTTATGATATGATTCATAAAGGCCTTCTTTTTTACCTTTTTCATTCAAGATGTAAACTTCTTGAATAATTGTTGAGTTTTCATGATATTTAATAACTGATGACATTTTTTTCCCTTTCGTAAATATTATCTTTCCCAGTACATCAAATGGTAATCATTCTTTTAAATATTCAGTTAAAATTCGAATTGGTTCTTTCATTTCAAAATCATTCTTCAAAGTATGTCCCGATGTTGGAACAATTATAACCTTAGAATTCGGATTTTTAAATTTTCTTTGAATAGCCAGCGAATTTTCAACCGGTATCAATTTATCATTCTCTCCATGAAATATAGACATCTGTCCCATATAAGATGATTTTATTGTTTCTCTACCTAAAGACCGAAATGCATAAATAACCATTTTTCTAAAAAGAATCATTTTTTCAATCATATATTTTTTTGCTTTTTTTTGTTCCAGGACCTTTATTCTTTTTTCCAAAAAGGTGTCTGTTTTATCAATCCATGGATACTCTTTTATCTCATATGGAGGAGCTAAAGTGATAATTCCGGCAATTTTTTGAGGAAACCGTTCGGCAATTTTTAAAGCCATTAAACCACCATAACAACTGCCAACAAGAAATATTTTTTTATCCGATAAAACCGTCATCAAATCCATAGTTCTATCATAAGATTCCTGGATTCTAAACCCTTCATTTTCTGATGAATTATCCGTGAACTTCGTATAATCCAATGCTAGATAGCTAACCCCTTGATTAAGGGCAAATCTTCTGATAAAACCTTCCCTTTGCTGACGAATAGGTAACCCCAAACCAGATAAAAACACGATCCTCTTATCTGTTTCAAGATCAATGTTTTTATATATCAAAGAATTTGTTTTACGGTATATTCTTTTCATTTGTTTTAATGTTATCACAGAATATTATTTTTGTCAAGTTTTTATATTTATATAAATATTATTTGACAATTTCCGGAAAGTATGATAAAATTCATTAGAAAAAAGGATTTATATAATGAAACTGAAAACAAAATATATCTACCGTCGTGGAATGCCGATTAAAGAATTTTTTACCGCAGATGATAATGGTGTCAAACAGGGATTATACATGTCATTCTATGAAAACGGTCAAATGGAAATCAAATGTACCTATAAAGACGGCAAGAAAGATGGACCGTATGAAGAATATTTTGATGACGGACGTTTATTGGATATTCAAACATACCAAAAGGGAAAAGAGCTTTTTGAAGAAGAAGCACGACTTTATATGAAAGAGTGGCTAAAAAATCATAATTTTGTTCAAATGCAAAAAAACTTGTATGTCTTAATCAAAAAACAGGAAGATGAACAAAAATTACAATTACGTTTAATCGTAAAAAAGGCTGTTGTTTCATTTAAAAACAAATTTTTTAAACAACGGCAAAGATGATTTAATTAGTTTCCTTCTTATTTTACTTTAACTGATAAATTATTTCTATAACCAAATAATCGGACTGGTATTTCATCCTGTTTTCTGATTGGTTTGTTTAGTTTTTTCTTAGCACTTCTTGTCAAAATATACGTATTGCCATTTTTCTTCCGTTGTTTTTCTATTTTATCATAAACCTCGGGCAAGGTCATAAATGAACTCTTCACATAGGACAAAAGTGCCGGATAAACAATTTGATGAGCATCATACTCCATCCGATTTGGATTTGAATAATTTTTTAATTGAGCCGTACTTCCAAATCCGATACTTGTAAAAGTTAAAATATCTTTAAAACCATCGGATAAATATTGAGCCGTTTCCCCAAACACATTATTTTTATCCCGAAATGCGTGTGCCAGCTCGATTAATACGGCTGAATAATCAAAACATTGTTGTTTATTCCAATCTATAAAAGGAGATATAAAAATAGTACTTCGCCCAATAAATGCGGGATCATAGTAAGATTTCTTTTCACCGATATTTTTTTCTATCAAATGTCCCATCAAAGAGATATTATGACGCAAATCCTTTATTTCCGGATAACCACTGACACGACAAATTTTATAAAGTTTATTCAACACAGAATTTGTCATAGACCAATGTGGAGCAAGATAATCTGCAGTACTTCGTAAAATTTTTTTTGTTTCTTCGGATTGTGGAGACAACAACTCTTCCCATAAGTTTCCAAATATTTTAATTTGTTCATCCGGTTCATAATAAGATACTGTTTGTCTTTTCTTTCCCTGATAAATAAAGTTTTTTTGTCCTTTTTGACGGGCCTTTACCAATTCTTCCAACTGTAAAACAGCTGTATCATCTGTTTTATAAACGGAACCATCAAATTCAAAATATTCTTTCTTATTTTTTTTTGCACAATCTAAAACAAATAATAAATCGTTTTTGTAAATATCCAGTCCATCTGAATACGCAGAACGGGAATAAAGATAATGCTCTGCACTTTCTTTTAAAGGTATTTCTTTTAAAGGATAAATCTTTTTACTATTTTCTTTTTCAAAAAGAGTAGCAGAAAAACACCCAGAAAACAGCAAAGATGACAAAGAAAATTTCAATATTGTATCACAAGTTTTATTCATTTATTTTCATATATTAATTTCTTGAACCGCGGGCCAACCAAGAAAATGCACGTGTTAAAAAGCTTTTTCCTTTAGACACTTTTCGATGGGGTATCATTTGCTTTATCTTTGGAAATTGACAACGATAGCCAGTTACCAAATCTCGTTTTAGTGTTCGTTTTAAATCTCTATTTGAAACCTGTAAATCAATCTGTTTTAAACGAGCATTCAACTTTCTTCTTTGTTTTTCAGCAGCTATACCATTAATACAATGATTTTCAGAGTAAAACCTATATACTTCCACTTTTCCATGCTTATCTTTTTTTAAATAAAGTCCTACTTTTTTACCCATTTCATAATTAGCCGTTATATACTCACGACCATTACGATGATAACTTTTGTATTCCCCGGATAACTGCCCACTTGCATAAAAACATTTTATGTTTAAATTGCCATTATCATAATACATTTCATATGGACCATCTAATTGACCAGCCCGATAAAAAAAACTTTTAATCAATTTACCTTTCGGTGTATATTCTGTATAAAGACCATCATATACCCCCTTTTTATAATCGGCTGAAAACAACAAAGTTCCATTTTGAGTATATCGTTTATGACTACCCTCATACGAAGATCCAAACTGTGTAAATTCTTCCATCACTTGCCCGTTTGGATAATAAAAGGTACATGGTCCATTTAACTGTCCATCGAGAAAAACACATATTTTTCGTTTCCTTTTAGAAACATTTGATGTATCATAATATCCACAATACTGTCCGGTTTCAACACCATTATGAAAAGAACAATCTATCATCAACCGTCCACTTCTGTAATATTCACGATAAGAACCGCTTTTTACACCGTTTTCGCATATATATTCTTTCCAAAGAGTCCCGTTATCATAGTAACATTTTTGTTTTCCCTCTAAAAATCCATTTTTGTAAAAAAATAAAGAGGATGTCTGACCGTTTTGATATAATTCTCGACAATAACCGGATAATTTTTCATCACGATAAAAACCTTGTCTTGAAACATTTCCATTAGAATAATATTCGATAAAAGCCCCCTGTTTCTTTCCATCGGAATCAACCGAATAGATAGATTTAAGAGTAACTCCATCCTTATAATATTCTATATGTTTTTTTCTCATCAGAGTTATATCACCTTTCCATAAATACATTATACCACATTTTTAAATTTTTGGAAAGTTTTTTCTTATAAATGAAACATTTTTTTAGCAATGCTTTTTTAATAAAAACAACGAATTTTTTATAAGTTTAATAAATAACTTTATCTGATATAAATTTTTAATTATAAAAAAAGGCTGTGTACTTCTATACTGCCTTTACTTTTATCTATTTCTGTTTACTTCCTTTCTTACTTCTGATAATCCATTTTTCAACTTCAATCATCACTAATAATATTACAGAACAGATGAGAACTATATACCATTCACACAGTGTCAGACTAACCGTTTTAAAAGCTTTTTGAAAGATAAATGTCGTTGTAAATAAAATCTGCAATAAGACCATTAAAGAAGCGCCTAATAACATATATTTATTACCTTTAAAACCAGTTTTAAAAACAGACAACCTGAATGAACGGCAAGAAAACATAAAAGTAATACCCATAAATACAAGACTGTTTACGACAACCGTTCTAGCCTGTAATACATCCGCCCCTAATTTTTGGGACATATAAAATGAAGTGAACCCCAACAGAGTCATCAACATCATCACACTGATAATGCGATAAGAAACACCCCCGGACAATATAGATTTAGAATTACTCCTAGGTTTTTGTTTCATAATGGACTTGTCTATCGGTTCAAATGAGAACATAGTTCCCAATAAAATCGTCGTTACCATATTTATCCATAAAATCTGTACAGGTGAAATCGGTATCGTCAAATTTAAAAATATGGCAATCATAACCAAAAAAGCTTCTGCAAAACTAATCGGCAGTGTCCATAAAATAAACTTGATCAGATTATCAAATACACCACGTCCTTCCTCGACAGCCTTTTCTATTGTGGCAAAATTATCATCAATCAAAACAATATCGGCGGCTTCTTTGGCAACATCAGTCCCATTAATGCCCATGGCAACACCGATATCAGCCTGTTTCAAAGCGGGGGCATCATTAATACCATCTCCAGTCATGGCAACAATATAACGGCGGGATTGGAAGGCTTTGACTAATCTCAATTTATCCTGTGGTGAAACCCTTGCGAATACATCTATATCTTTAACTTCATTGAACAGATTTTCATCGGCAATTTGCGATAGTTGATCACCGTTCATAGCATTGGGTTCTGCACGTTCGTCACCTTGCAAATTCATCTGTTTTGCGATAGCCTTAGCGGTCAATAAGTGATCCCCTGTAATCATTTTAACTTTGATACCGGCCCGATGACAGGTTTTAATGGCTTTAATTGCTTCAGAACGGGGTGGATCTAACATTACCTGCAAACCAACAAAAATCAATCCTGTTTCAATATCCTGATGTTCAATTTGATCCGAAAAATGGTTGGGTTTTATTGCAAAACACAAAACTCGCAATCCCTGTTTACCGTATTCTTCCATTGTTTGTAAAATACGGTCTTTATCCAATGGTACAATATTTCCATTTTCATCCATCTCCTTATGGCAAAAAGGTATTAAAACTTCGGTTGCGCCTTTAATATAGATACACTTATCCTGATGCAGACAAGCCATATATTGATACTGAGATTCAAAAGGTATTTCAAAAACTGTTGGATTTTCCTCTCGCATTTTTCTATAATCATATTGATACTTCAATGCCGACACCAATAAAGCAACTTCTGTCGGATCGCCTTCTATTTTTTCCGACTCATCTACCAAAGCTGTATTACAAAGAGCACCTGTTTTTAAACACATTTCCAATGCTTTATTATCTGTTGTTAAATCAAAACCGATAAACTTGTACCCATTACCGGAAATTTGGACTTCTTGACCAGCAGCATATATTTTTTGAACCGTCATTTTATTTTCTGTCAAAGTACCTGTCTTATCCGTACAAATAACAGAAGTACTTCCCAATGTTTCAACAGCCGGTAATTTTTTAACGATTGCATTGTTTTTCAACATTCTGTTGACACCAACAGCCAAAATAATCGTTACAGCAGCAGGTAACCCTTCCGGTATTGCCGCAACAGCCATTGCAATCGATGACATCAATGTTTCAACAAAAGGTAAATCTTTATAAACACCAACAATAAAGGCCAAAACAGATAACACAACAATCAACCACAATAATTTCTGGCTAAATTTTTCTATCTTTTCGGTTAAAGGTGTTTTTAATTCATCTGCATTATTAATTAAATCTGAAATCTGACCGATTTGCGTTTTATCACCTGTTTCAACAACAATTCCTTTTCCACAACCATAAGTGATTAAGGTTGAAGAAAATAACATATTTTTCCGATCAGCCAATAAGGTATTATCCGGTAAGATAATATTTTCTTTTTCCACCGGAACAGACTCGCCTGTCAGAGGCGATTCATCAACCTGCAAATTTGTTGATTGCAGTAATCGGATATCGGCCGGAACCTTTTCCCCTGAATGCAACAGGACAATATCTCCGGGAACCAATTCTGAAGAATCAATGGCAATATTTTGATAATCTCGAATAACATGCGCCGTTGTTCTGATATTTTGCGATAACCTAGCCAATCCTTTTAGGGCGGCATTTTCCTGCCAAAATCCCATAATAGCATTTCCCAGAACAACACCATAAATAACTGTCGCATCGACATATTCCCCCAGAAAAAGAGCTAATGTTGCCGATAATATCAACACGTAAATCAAGGGTTGGTGAATCTGTAAGAAAAAGCGTAATAAAGCACTTTTCTTTTTTGGCGGTTTCAGAGAGTTAAGACCGTACATACTTTTTCTGGAGGTAACTTCTTGCTGTGTCAAACCACTGTTTGCATTACTATTTAATTCACTGACAACTTCTCTGTCAGATATACAAAACCATGTTATCATCATATTCCTTTCAATGATTTTCTATCTAAAACAACTATTTATATGGTATATTAGTTTCTTTTTTCTCGAACAAATGATATAATTGCATTTGTAGAAGAATCATGGGATAACACAGAATCCTTGTTTTGTAACTCTGGAACAATTTTTTTAGCCAACTGCTTCCCTAATTCGACACCCCATTGATCAAAACTATCAATATTCCAAATAATACCAGACACAAAAACCTTGTGCTCATACAAAGCGATTAGACTACCTAAAGTCCTTGGTGTTAGTTTTTCCATCAAAATAGTTGTGCTGGGACGATTACCAGTAAAAGTTTTAAACGGTATCAATTCTTCCGAAACACCTTCTGCCCGCAATTCTTCAACAGTTTTTCCCTTCATTAAGGCTTCTGGTTGGGCAATAAAGTTTGCCAATAATAAATCCTGATGAATCCCCGTTTCATTCAGTGAATGTACAGCCCCAATGAAATCGGCCGGTATACGATGTGTCCCCTGATGTATCAATTGATAGAAAGAATGTTGTCCGTTCGTCCCTGGTTCTCCGAACAAAATAGCACCTGTTGCATAATCAACCGAACGACCATTCTTTTTCGTTGACTTGCCATTACTTTCCATATCAAGCTGTTGCAAATATGCCGGTAATCTTTTTAAATATTGATCATATGGCAAAACGGCATAACCTTCACATCCTAGATAAGTACTATACCAAACAGACAACAACCCCATTATAACAGGAATATTTTGGTTAAAAGGCGTCGTTTGGAAATGTTTATCTACCTCATAAGCACCCGTCAGCAAATCGATAAATCCTTCATAACCAATTGCCAACATAACCGACAGCCCAATTGCAGACCACAATGAATAACGACCACCTACAAAATCCCAAAAAACAAACATATTATTCGGATTGATACCAAACTCGGATACCGCATGAACATTCGTTGAAACAGCCACAAAATGATTTTCGACAGCCTTTTCCCCTAAATGGCCAACCAACCAATCACGAGCAGTATTCGCATTCGTTAATGTTTCTTGTGTTGTAAATGTCTTGGATGAAATGATAAATAACGTCGTTTCTGGCCGACAAACAGATAATGTTTCAGAAATATCTGTTCCATCCACATTAGACACAAAATGAAAATTTAAATTTTTTATTTTATAATGTTTTAACGCTTCTACTGCCATAGCTGGACCTAAATCAGATCCACCGATTCCGATATTTACAATATCCGTTATCCGTTCCCCTGTAAAACCAATCCACTGTCCTTCCCGAACAGAATCTGCAAAAGCATGCATTTGATCCAAAACACGATTAATTTCAGGCATAACATCCTGCCCATCAACATATATCGGATGATTATCACGATTTCTGAGAGCTGTATGCAAAACAGGTCTATTCTCCGTTGTATTGATTCTTTTACCGGAAAACATATCCTGAATAGCCTGTTTTAAATTTGATTTTTCAGCCAACTCAAACAACAGAGACATTGTTTCGTCTGTTACATTATTTTTAGAATAATCAAATAAAAACTCACACCACTTTATATGAAATTTTTCAAAGCGTTGTATATCATTATTAAATAAATCCCTTAAATGTAATCCTTTAACAACTTCGGCTTGTTCAGACAATTTTTGATAGATTTCTGCCATTTCATTTCCTTTCTTTTTTTATTTTGTTTCCTGCGGTAAAACATCAAACTCGGGCGGTATAACAATAGATTTTCCATCCACAATTTGTGTCGGAGACAACGGCGGCTTTTGAGTTGTACAGGCACTTAAAACACAACATATTATCATCAAAAAAAATACTTTTCTCATTTTTTATCCTTTCTGAAAGTTTGATATAAAATAATAAAAACCCCCAAACAAATGGCGCTATCCGCTACATTAAACGCTGGCCAATGATATCTGCCGACATAAAAATCAAGAAAATCTATCACTGCCCCAAAACGAATACGGTCTATTACATTGCCAATCGCACCACCCAATACAAACGATAATCCGATTCGTGTCCAACGGCATTTTTCTTTTTCCAGCCAGATAACCAAACCGATACAAATAATCAGCGCCATACCCGATAAAATCCACGGTATCAAAGGCGAATCGCCAGATAGAAAAGAAAAACTCACCCCCCGATTCCGAACAGAAACAAGGTTAAAAAATGGGCAGACAGGAACAACTTGATTTAAGGATATACCTTTTAAAATCATATACTTTGTTATCTGATCGGCCAACAAGGTTAATAGTGCAATTAAATAAATCATGATTATCTTATACTCCAAATATTTTTAAAAGTCATCATTTTTTTTGTTTCTTTTTATAATTTATGTGATATAATGAGTGTATGAATACAAAATTACAAAGGCCTTCTATGAAATTGGCAGATACAAAAGTATCTGAAAGGGACATGATTTATTTCGCTTTAGGATTAGATGCGGAAGATTATGTCCTGCCCTCACAACGAAATGACTATCGTTCGGATGAACGGGCAATCCGTCTACTTCAAGATATAAAAAACGGTAAAGATTTATCCGGACAAAACTTTTCCGGTATCAATCTGAAAGGAGCTGACATTTCAGGTGTCGATTTTACAGGATCAGACTTCACCGGAGCAATCTTTTACCAGACAAAGGCAACAGGATGTAATTTTACCGGTTGCAATTTTACAGAAGGCTACTTTGAAGACACCAATTTCTCTGACAGTATCTTATCAGATTGTATCTTTACAAAAACATATCTGAGACACTTAAATCTGAAAAATGTTGAAATGGATGAAGATTTAGAAAAACGTTTATCGGCTATGGAATTTCTAATTCATCAGATAGAAACAGGTAAAATTGATATTCATTGTTTAAGCCGTTCAGAGCTCATGTGTCTGGATTTACGGCGACTGGACATGTCAAAAGTAGATGTATCGGATTTGGACTTATCCATGTTTGTTTTAGAAGGTGTTAACCTACGGGGCGTATATATAAACCCTTTACAAAAAATAAGTATGGACCAATGGCAAAAAGATTTGTTGGCCGTTGAAACTTTAAAGGAAAAAAAATTAAAGGAAGAAAACCTGAAAATCTTAAAAGAACATCGTAAAGAACTGGAAAACTATGCAAAAGAGCAAACAAAAATCCAATCTATCAAAACTAAAAATCCGGAACGTCCCCGTATAAAAAAAGATGAATTTGAAAAAGAACAATACCCTGTCAAAAAAGAAGAAACAAAACCAACAGAAGAAGAAAATACTTTACCGTCAATACATAAAATAAAACAACAAAACCGTTCTTTTTCCACTAAGGAAAAAAAACACAAGAATAGGAATTGAATATGTTTTTTGATTTTTTTAGTGATGCCTTTGAATCCCGTCGAAACAGCCTGAAATGGTGGTGGTGGCGTGCCTTAATCGGCTTCATCATTTTATGGATTCTATACCTATTTTTCCTGCCCTTCTGTTTTTGGTTAGATCCGATATATACAGAAACGCTTGGACATAGTTATTCTTCCTTTTGGACGACTACCCTCATGAAAAATCTATTTTTCCCATTTCAACAAGGTTGGAAATGGTTTTATAATCTGATTTTTCATGAACCACGCCACTATGTATGGAGCAGTTTTTTTGCTTGGAAACTGCCCCTTATACCGACCTTTTTATTCTTTATGTACGAGTTATGGCTGTTTGTATTAAATCCTTACACCTTTGCCGATCAAACCTTTGGCGATACACATGTCGCCCGAGATGATGAAATCAAAAAAATAGGTTTGTTTGACGGAAAGTTCTTATTTTTAGGTTTTTGGGGTGATAAAAATAAAAAATTAAAGTTACCGGATACCCGCTCCGTATTTTGTATCGGAGCCCCCGGAACCGGGAAAACACTAGGGGTTGTTGTACCTGCTATTTTAGAACTAGATAATTCATCCATGATCATCAACGATCCAAAAGGAGAACTGGCTCGTTTAACCAGCGGTCATCGTGCAAAACTGGGACCTGTTTTTATGATGAACTGGGCTGGCGTTGATGATCCGAAAAAAGGGATAAGATGGCCATCTTGGAATCCGATTGGAGGTGGAAATCTTCCACCTCTGCATGCCGGACGAGAAGGATATATTGATACGCTGATTTCCTTTTTAATACCGGATGGTCCCAGCGGTGCCGATCCTTATTGGGTGAAAGCCGGTCGAGGATGTTTGACGGGGTTAACCGGATATTTATGTGGCAAAGTTGAACAGGCAAAAGCCAACGACTATTTTGTATCCCGTTTACAAGAAGGTGAATTGGATAATGAAGATTACGAAGTATTGTTGTCATATTATCGTTCTATGCGGGACTTTCCAAAAGTTGTAGAGGCTATTCAAAATGCTGAATCTAAAAAAATAACAAAAGAAAATTATCTGCCTATTGGAAAATGGGATCCGTTACCGCAAAATTGGCAAGGCGCAAATGATGCCTGTTTTGCAATGCTATTAGACATTATTACAAATTCACAAATTCGTATCAATGAAGAGTTGTCAGAACGTCGTAGAATGGGAGATCCCACTGTAATGATGGAAGATCCATGGAAGGTTTTACTGGATGATATTGTTTTGGAAACAGCTTATTTCGGATACGGACGACGAACATTATTAGAACTCAATCAAGTTGCCAGTCTACCCGATAAACAACGTGGTTCTGTTATTTCCATGGCATTATCAGGCATTAACCTATTTAAAAATGCCGCTGTCAGAACCAGAACATCCATGAATGATTTTAATTACAATCAATTAAGAGGTATCAAAGATCCGGAAACAGGAGAATATAAACCGGTAACTATTTATATGTCCGTTCCATATGAAGATTTAAACTCGTCTATTTTACTCAGTACCCTGTTCATTAACATGGCAACCGGTTATTTAATGGAATTTGGTCCCAATAGTGGCAAAGTCGGTCCTTATCCGATGGGATTCATTCTGGATGAATTTCAACATATGCCTTCATTACAAAGTATATCGGACGGTATCGTTTTTGGGCGTTCTAAACAAAATATGTTTTTGGTTTCCGTCCAAGACTGGCATCAAATTTCAGCTAAGTATGGCCAAGAAACCGCTGATGTCATTTTAAGTTCTTCGGCTGTTAAAATTATAAAACGCCAAAATAATCCTGAAACACGAAATCCTTTGTTAAAAGGCATACCAACCCTGACAAAAGTTGTTCATTCTTACAGTGGTAATATCAGTCGTCTGGGACCTTTCTGGGGAACAGATACCATGAAAAAATCACTCTTTAATTTCTATCACGAATACAGTCATAAAATAAAAATACAATCTGACAGCGTTATCGGAGGTAGTGGTATTTTATCCATGGCTATGGAAAAACAACTTGTTCTTTATGCGGGGCATTTAAATCACCCTATTTGGGGTAAGACACCTTTATGTTATAAAACCGAGCCATATAAATCTTTAACACAGATACCCCCTGCCCCTAAAATGCCTGATAATATCATTCATCCGGAATCAGAGGCCGTATCATCCGTTCAAATCGACAAATAAAAGTCTAAACAACACAAGAAAACAAAACAGCAAAAAAATGCATAAATGTACCAAGCAGAACAAATAAATGCCAGATTGCGTGTGTATATTTTTTGCTTTTCCAAACATAAAAGAATATACCAAGTGTATAAAAAAGACCTCCTAAAATTAAAAAAGTCAAACCACTGGTTGGCAATAACTGGAATAATCGTTTAGAGGCAAAAGCAACCATCCATCCCATACCCAGATATAATCCGACAGACCACACCTTGGTTCCACTTGTATTTTTGAGGCATAATTTTAAAATTGTTCCCAATATAGCCAGTCCCCAAATAATACCAAAAATTGTCCAGCCAATTGCTCCACGCATAGAAACTAATACAAAGGGTGTATAACTGCCAGCAATTAAATAATAAATAGATATATGATCTAACTTTTTCAATTTTGTTTTTATTATTGGATTGGGAATAGCATGATAAACAGTGGAAGCCGTATACAGCAAAATAATAGAAGCACCAAAAACAGCTGTTGAAACAACCGCCCAAACATTGGCATAAACAGCAGACAACGTAACCAACAGTGTTAAAGAAACAACACCTAAGACAATACCAATACCATGTACAATAGAGCTTAAAACCTCTTCTTTAACGGTATATGGACGTGATATTTTTACTTCTTCCATATTTCATCCTTTCAGTATACCCTAAAACAATATACCCATAAGAAAGAACGTCTGTCAAGTTTATTTAAACAATCCTTGATAAAACTATCTGATTTTTTGATGTCTCATCCGATAATTTGCAGCCAGTTCACGCTTCAATAATTTGCGAGATTCCAATGGAGGGAAAGACTTTAATTTGCTCAACTGATTATTTAAAACTTTTCTTTCTTTCCCTTGATACTGCTTTTGTCTTTTAATACGACTCCCATTTTCATCAAACCATTCGGAAATAATGACCTGAGTATCTTCTTCAACCGGTGTACCATAATAAATTGTAACCGTATCGGACAGAGAACCATTTTTATGATACGTTGCAATTATCTTATGACCGTCAAATTTCAGTATTTCTTTTTTTTTATGACCATTTTCATAAAACGAAACAAACAGTTCATTATGGGAACGACGTGTACGAGGATCATCAACAACTATACGCCCCACTTCTTTTTTCTGACCATTGGGATAAAATTTCTCGTACCATCCTTCACTTTCATTCATCTTTAGTTGTTTGCTATACTTTTGCAAATACTTAAACATTTCACCAGATATATTGATATCAATAAAACCACAATCAAAAAATCTTTCAAAATTATCTAAAATGATTTTATCCAAAGAATACTTTTTGTCCTCATATGTTCGTATAAAACCGATATTTTCTCGGTCAAAATCTTTATGGGATATCAGCATATCCACAATTTTTTGATAATTTTCTGCTTTTTCTGGTGTATCATGAGTTAAAGCAATCACCAAAGGTGTCCCGAATGCGCCATAACTGACTCCTCCCTGCCATATTCTTGACATTAAATTGATATCAGCCCCTTTTACCAATGCTTTTTCGACCAATGCGACATTACCATCCCGACAACCTTTACATAACATAATATAAGAGGGTGTTATTTTTTTAAATGGTTTTATAATTTTTTTTATCGTTTTTTTTGCAGATTGCCATTTCACCAGAAACATACTGATTTCTTTCATAACTTATTTTAATTACAGTTCAATATTCTATCATAGAAACAGGCTATTGTCAATCTTTTTCAAAAAAAATAAAAAAGGATGGTATAACCACCCCTTTTTATTCTAAAATAAATAATTATTTTAAATAATCATCTGCATTAACAGATTTTTTTTCAGATTCATCAATCTGAAAATATGTCAATTCCGATATATCACCTGCATATCCGGCGAACAAATTACCTGGAAAAATTTGTACCCGATTTTTCAATTCCCGTAAAGCAGCATTATAAAAGCGACGGCTTGCGGCAATATTTTCTTCTGTATCATTATAGGTATTGATTGCCTCAACCATTGTTTCATTAGACTTTAATTGCGGATAATTTTCAACGGATACTGTCAACTGTTTCATTTTTTGTTGCAATTCAGATTCAGCCGAAAAACGTTTAGACGTACCAATCGGTAATTTAGAAACTTCTGTACGTAAACGTGTAATCTCAGTGAAAATTGCATTTTCATGTTCCATAAACTTTTTTGCAATTTTCAATACGTTCGGTACCAAATCAGCCCGTTTTTTTAACTGAACATCAATACCTGACAAAGCCTCATCCAACTGGTTACGCGCCTTAATAACGCCAGAATAACAACTATACAAAAAAGCACCAATAACAATTGCCAAAACAATTAAAATAAGCATAATAAAAAACCTCCATATTAAATACAACAAAATGATAGTAAAACTTTTTTTATTGCTTGTCAAACATTTTATTTTATGTTATGTTTTCCCTTCTGAAAGGAGTTTACATGCAAACAAAAGAAGAATTTTTAGATTTTGTCCGACAAAATATTTTTCCCGAATTGGAGAAAGAAGAAAATAACAGAAAGAAAAAAATCTATATTTGGAAATGGGGGATGTACTTACTAAGCACAATTATAGTTGTCTCACTTTGGGGAAAGTTCTCTGATAAAAGTGATATTCTGTTTCCCGCAATATTGCCGATAATCATTGGTGGTATGGTGTTAATGACATATAAAAATAAAATTAAAAAGAAATTTTATAAAAATATATTAGACAAATTAGAGTTTATTCCCGATAAAAAAATAACAAATAATATTATTGATAAATTAGAAAAAAATTATTTACTACCTAACCATAATATCCGGCAACATGATGATTCTTTTTCAAAAAAAATAGAGGATGTTACTCTATCCGTTTTGGATACAGAACTAATTTTAAGAACTGGTTCAGGAAAAAGACGATCATCCAGAACAGTCTTTAAAGGATTGATAATTATGTTCCAATTAGACGAAGATTATCCAGCGGATACTGTTTTATACGGTAAAAAATATACTTTATTTAACTCTGTTCCAAAAGATAATTGGAAGAGAGTTACTTTAGAAGATCCGGACTTTAACAAACAGTATTATGTCTATTCGGAAGATCAAATTGCTGTACGTCGACTATTAAAACCGGCATTTATGGAATGTCTGAAAGAAATTGAAACTGTTTATCGAACACCTGCCAATATCCTGTTTGAAAAGAACAATATTATATTAACTTTGAATACAAGACGGGATATGTTTGAATTTATTGATATCACTAAAAAGATGGCACGAGAGGAACCCTTTATAGAGTTCTATGATCAAATATCTGCCTTGATAAAATTGAAAAATATTTTAAGATTAGACTAGTGTCCGATATTTTATATAAAAAACCCTGCCACTTTATCGGCAGGGTTTTTATTCTCTTTAAAAGAATATTTAGCCACCGATTTGTTTAGCAACTTCAGCCGCAAAATCTTCTTCTTTCTTTTCAATACCTTCACCCAAACCAAAGCGGACAAAGGATACTAATTCGGCATTGGCATCAGCCAAAACAGCCTTAACTTTCTTATCCGGATCCATAATGAAGGCTTGTTCCAAAGCAACAACTTCTTCATAGAATTTCCGCATACGACCTTCAACCATTTTTTCAATAATAGCTTCTGGTTTGCCGGAATTTCTAGCTTGTTCACTGTAAATACCTTTTTCATGCGCGATTGTATCAGCATCAACATCTGTGACACTTAAAAAACGAGGGTTTGCAGCAGCAATGTGCATAGCAACTTTTTTTCCAACTTCGTTCAAATCACCACTACCTTTTAAAGCAACCAATACACCGATTTTACCCATATTCGGGGCTGTAGCCGTATGAATATACGGAACAACGACACCATCTTCAGCGGAAACATAACCGGCACGACGCAAATTCATATTTTCACCGATTGTTGCGATCAAAGATGTCAATGTATCAGCGACAGTTTTACCGTTCAAATCGGCAGACTTAATAGCCTCCATATCACCTTTCTGAGCCAAAGCAACCTGAGTTACCTGTCCCAAGAAGGATTGGAAATCTGCGTTTTTAGCCACAAAATCTGTTTCCGAGTTCAATTCAACAACTGCCCCTTCGGAACCCGAAACAACAACACCTACTAACCCCTGACTGGCAACACGACCGGCTTTCTTTTCGGCAACGGACATACCTTTTTTACGCAAAAAGTCAATGGCTGCATTTAAATCTCCACCAACTTCAGCCAATGCTTTTTTACATTCCATCATACCAGCACCGGTTTTTTCACGTAATTCTTTTACTAAACTTGCTTTAATTTCTGTCATTTTATTCTCCTTTTCTTATTTAATCAATATGTTCTTTCTGCAAATTCAAACTTTCTTTGACATCCAAAATACTTTTTTTCAAACGCATTTGGGAAGCAACCACTTTTCTTTTATTTTCCTGAACACGGAACATATCCCCATCCATTTTCATTGCCCATTTTAACAAAGGGATAAATGTAAATCTTTGTAAGAATGGATGAATATATTCTTCTTCTGCTACTTTAGGTTTTAAAATATCCAGATACATCTTCTGCTTTATTTCAGAAACCCCTTTTGAAAAAGATACATCTAAAGATATACCACTGCCCACAAAAGCCGACCGATGTTTCCAAGATATTTCTTGAATGTCCTGACTCAATACGCAATCTTTATCCACGGTAAAAGTGTATGAATCTCTACACACTGTACCATGTAATAACAGACCGGATTCCAATTTGAAATCCCCTTTCATAAAGACATCCCCTTCCTGATACTGAACATTACAGATAGACTGTATTGGGGAATTTAATAAATCAACTTTAGTTTTGTCTTGCATAAGAACTCCAAAATGAAGGGATGAAATTTAATTCATCCCTTACATTCAATTATTCAGCTTTTGCTTCTGCAACAACTTCGGCTACAACTTCTGTTGCCGCACCAACGTCAACACCAGCCGCCTTTAACTCAGCCTGAATACCATCTAATACCGCACCGGATACTAAATCACAATACAGATTAATAGCACGCAAAGCATCATCATTACCCGGAATCGGGTATGTAATACCGTCTGGATTGGCGTTTGAATCACAAATAGCAACAACAGGAATACCCAATTTTTGAGCTTCTGCAATAGCTAATTCTTCCTTAGGTACATCAATAACGAACATAATATCCGGACGACCGTTCATATCTTGAATACCACCCAAGGATGTGAACAATTTTTCACGTTCCCGTTGCATATTCAATCTTTCTTTTTTGGTAAATCCGTTCAATTCGCCTTTTTCTGTTTTAGAATCAATTTCTTTCAAGCGTTTGATACTGGAAGAAATTGTTTTCCAGTTTGTCAACATACCGCCCAACCAACGGTGGTTTACATAGAATTGACCACACCGTTTAGCTGCATTTTCAACAGCTTCTTGAGCTTGCGGTTTTGTACCGACAAACAAAACTTTTCCACCTTTGGCAGCAACTTCACGAACGGCTTCTAAAGCACGATACATCATCGGAACTGTTTGAGTCAAATCCATAATGTGTACACCTTCACGTGTACCGTAAATATATTGCCCCATTTTTGGGTTCCAGCGACGGGCATGGTGCCCAAAATGAACGCCGGATTCAATTAATTGACGCATAGTAATAGTCGGAAGTGTCATTTTTATATCCTTTCTTTTTCCGGTTAAACGTCTGTAGAGCAAGATATCAGGAAACCATTTCCCAACACCGGAAGCGTTGTTTTTTAGTTTTTTTCACCTAAATAAGCGCTTTCTCCACATGTGAATTATCGTTCCAATAGTGAAACGACGTGTAATTTATACACGATTTAAAAAGAAAAATCAAGTAAAAAATACAAAAAACACTGAAAGAACCAGTATTTTTTTATTTTTATCTTTCATAGCCTCTTTTTCTAACCATAATTGGATGTTTTTTAAAGTTTTTCTTATCAATAACTTCCTGCCAATCACGCTTATTCAAACGCCGATAAGTTTTATTGGAGACGGGATAGCTCTTTTTAGGCTCTAGTTCCGGCAAATGAACACCATAAAAGTAATAAAGTTCCATAACAATATTTTTTTGTCTATCCGTTAATTTTGAAAATAACATTTAGCACCTCCTTAACTTGAAAAATAATTATACAATATTTATAATCTAAAATCAATAAAAAAACCTCGGCCTTTTCGGACGAGGTCTTTACATAAATCAAAAGACTTATTGAATAGCGTCTTTCAACAATTTACCGGCTTTAAACTTCGGTGTTTTGCAAGCAGCAATTTTAATTGTTTTACCTGTTGCCGGATTACGACCTGTACGAGCAGCACGAGAAGCCGGGCTGAATGTACCGAAACCTGTCCACTGTGTGGAGATACCTTTTTTCATGTTTTTTGTTACTTGATCCAAGATAGCAGCATAACAACTGTTTACAACAGCTTTTGAATAATCTACGTTTTTAGCAACTGCATCCAAGAAGTCTGTCTTGTTCATAACTTTTTTAGCTTTAGTCATTTTTTATATTCCTTTCTTTAATATTAAAGTTTACTGAAGGCCTCATAATACCTTCAAATACGATACTTACGCAAAAAAAATGGTTTGTCAATAAAAAAAATGCATTTTTTATGTTTTTTTTGATTTTTTTGCCTTTTAAACCTTATTTTAAGGTATTTTTCATTTTTTTCTATCATATTTTTAATATTAATTCGTCAATCAAAGTAATATTTCAAAATAAAAATCATATAAAATCTACAAAATCATAATAATCCAAAAGAAAACCACCGGGAACTATCCCCCCCCTATTCTAACATAATCATTATGAACATATTCGTATTCACTTATATGAATAAGATATATTCCTTTTTAAATATGTTAGCATATTATTTTAAAAACTTAAAAAATAAATTTATTTTCAATTTGATAACTACAAAATAACTATATTAAATCTAG
>JAZLAQ010000031.1:0-12698 GCA_045613285.1 Alphaproteobacteria bacterium
CAAAACTTCCCGTCCGTAGCCCAGCTACAGATTTGTTGATTAAATCTAAGGTCTCTATCGTCTCCCAACGATGCACTAAAAATGTATACAACGTAAAACTTACCGCAGTCAACACGCCCATTACCACTAACGCCATCAGCGTGTCTACCATCGTCTTTCCTGTTTCACCTCTGACTTGGTTATTACATCTCTTAAACATCTTGGTTATTCTCCTTTATTCTATGCGTTTTGCGGTACACTATATTAAATCTAAACGGTCGTCTAGATTTAATATAGTATGCCTATTTTTGACAAAATAAACATGCGTTTTAAAAATTGACAGAAATACAGGCTGTTTTTTTATTTTTTTCTTGACTTATTTTTCAAAATTAAATAAATTGGTAATATATTAAATCTAGACGACCGTCTAGATTTAATATAGTCATTTTATGCATATCACACTGAAAAATAAATATTATTATAAAGTTTAAAAACTATCTTTTATATAAAAATAAATGTTATTGTACATCCATTAAAACGAGAAAAACTTCCGTCTTTTCGCTAACTAAGTAATCACTTACATAGCAAAATAGAACAAGCGTTTCAACTACTCAACAAATACTAAAAAGAAAATTACATAACCAAAATTATATTGGTAAGGGTGTCAATTTCTTTTTCAGAGCAATATTCAAGACCTGCTCGGCAGAATGAACCGCTATAATTCGGATATTTTCCTTTACTTCATCAGGTATTTCTTCCAAATCCTTTTTATTTTCTTCCGGAATAATAACCGTCTTGATACCAGCACGCAAAGCCGCTAATAATTTTTCTTTCAAGCCGCCTATCGGTAACACATGACCACGCAGAGTAATTTCCCCCGTCATTGCCACACTCTTTTTCACAGGAATACCCGTCAAGGCAGATACCAAAGATGTCATCATTGCAATACCGGCAGATGGGCCATCCTTGGGTGTAGCCCCCTCTGGCACATGAACGTGAATATCATGTTTTTCAAAAACTTCCGAGGCAATACCAAACTGAGTATGGTGTGACCGAACAAATGAACGGGCTGCTTCAACAGACTCTTTCATCACATCACCCAACTGACCAGTCAAAATAATATTCCCCTTCCCTGGCATTGTTACGGCTTCA
The DNA here is from genome assembly GCA_045613285.1 of Alphaproteobacteria bacterium. Taxonomy (GTDB): domain Bacteria; phylum Pseudomonadota; class Alphaproteobacteria; order CAAHEQ01; family UBA3637; genus CALXZG01. Next base: position 1,132 of record JAZLAQ010000031.1, read on the forward strand.
ATGGATAAAATTTCACCGCCAACTTCCGTCCAAGCAAGACCTGTCGTTGTACCAATCTGATCTTCTTCTTCCGCTACACCAAAAGTATATTTAGGAATACCTGCATACTTCTTTAAATTCTTTGGAGTAATAGTTAAACTTTTCAAATTATCTATTTGAATTTCTTTGACTACTTTTCGTGAAATATTAGCGATCTCCCGTTCCAGATTCCGAACGCCTGATTCCCGTGTATAACGTCTGATTAACTCTAACAAAGTATCATCCGTAATTGTCAATTCTTCCGGTTTTAATCCTGCCATTTTAAATTGTTTTCCGATTAAATGCCGTTTAGCGATTTCAACCTTTTCCCTTTCTGTATAACCGGTCAATTGGATAATTTCCATTCTATCCAATAATGGTCTTGGCATTTTAAGGGTATTTGCCGTTGTAATAAACATAACGTTGGACAAATCATAATCAACTTCTAAATAATGATCGTTAAATGTCGTATTTTGTTCCGGATCCAAGACCTCCAACAAAGCAGAGGATGGATCACCACGATAGTCATTACCTAACTTGTCAATTTCATCTAAAAGGAACAAAGGATTGACTGTTTTAGCCTTCTTGATATTTTGTATAATCTTCCCTGGCATAGAGCCAATATAAGTTCTTCTATGACCTCTGATTTCGGCCTCATCCCGCATACCGCCCAAAGATGCACGAACAAACTTGCGTCCCGTTGCCCTTGCGATAGACTGCCCCAAAGATGTTTTACCAACCCCCGGTGGCCCAACCAAGCACAAAATAGAGCCTTTAACACTGTTTGTTCTTTTTTGAACAGCCAAGAATTCCAGAATTCTTTCTTTAACTTTTTCCAAGCCGTAATGATCTTCATCTAAAATCTGTTTAGCCTCTGCCAAATCAGTTTTCAACTTATCCTTTTTACGCCACGGCAACGCTATCAACCAATCCAGATAATTCCGAATAACACCAGCCTCGGCAGACATTGGTCCCATCATACGCAGTTTTTTTAACTCTCCCATAGCTTTTTCTGTAGCTTCGACAGACATACCGGCATCTTTTATTTTCTTTTCCAATTCATTGGTTTCGCCACCTTCTTCATCACCTAATTCGTGTTGAATGGCTTTCATTTGTTCATTCAGGTAATATTCGCGCTGACTTTTTTCCATCTGCTTTTTGACACGTTTTCTGATTTTTTGTTCAACCTGCAACACATCAATTTCTTTTTCAATCAGCTTAAACAACATTTCCAGACGTCCAGCCAAAGAAACCTGTTCCAATAACTTTTGTTTATCTTCCAACTTTATATTCAAATGAGTTGCTACAATATCCGCCAATTCATCCGGTTTTTGTATTTTATCGATTGCCGTCATAATTTCTGGATTGATTTGTTTTTGTAACTGAACATAATCTTCAAAAGAATCCCGAACTGAACGTGCCAGTGGTTCTATTTCATTTTCCCGAGACGGACTGTCCTCCTGAACTTCTGCATACGCTTCAAAGAAAGATTCGTTTTGTGTCCAGTCTTTTATTTTAGCACGATATTTACCCTCTACCAAAATTTTAACAGTTCCATCCGGTAGTTTAATCATCTGCAAAATATTTGCCAACGTACCGAAAGAATATAAATCCCCTGAATGTGGTGTATCCATCAATGAATCTGTCTGAGCAACCAATAAAACAGGCTTATTAAAAGCTATTGCATTATCTAATGCGGCAATTGATTTATCCCGTCCGACAAATAAAGGAGCAACAACATGTGGAAATAAAATAACATCCCGTAACGGTAAAACCGGATAAACACCATCTGTGATTGCAAGCGACATACAAAACCTCCTAAAAAAATTAGTTATATGTATATGTATGTATGTCTGATATAAATTGTCAAGTTATTTTTATCAAAAAAATAAAAAAAAGAGGGTACTTACCCCTTTTTTTATTTTATTTTTAATTTTCAGCAGAAACTTCTAGGCGTAAATTCAATTTATTTAATACATGTTCTACCCTAACGGGATACTGTTGATAAACAACATCTTTTTCTATATCCGCCTCAACAATCAGAATTTCATCCGTTAATTTTAGGATTTCACAAGCCGTTTCATCTAAATAATCCAAAATATATTCTTCTTTTGAATTTTTACGAAATAATACGTGCTTACCACCATCGTAATAAGCCGTCGGAATAAATGAACTATCCGAACTTAAAAAAGGAGTTATAATAGCTAACTCACCTTTATCCGAAACATAAGCCGTATAAGATTTTAATTGTTTCATTATTTTTTTACCTCTGATTTTTCATATCCCTTACCATCAATGCCGCATCAATAGCAACAGATGCAGTTGTACCTGCCCCTGGAACAATACTGGCGACACCGGATGCTAATTCCATACCAGCGCCAGTAAAATCACCAGCCATAGCTCTGGTTGCAGCAAAAAAGCCACCAAATAAAACACCAAGTAAAGGTATTTTTTTTGCTAAACTCTTACCAACACTCTTTGCACCACTTTTTGCTGCCTTTGCAGATATTTTAGCCAATCCACTATCAACCACTCCTTTAACGGCAGGACCTAATTTAGATTGTGCTTTTGCTTGTTTGGCCATGGCCTTTACTTCTGCTGCAATTTTTCTTGTTTCTTGAATGGCTCTATTATATCCTGAATTATGCTTTGGTGAATATTTCGTAAATATAAAATTCCCATTTTCTCCTCGGTAAGCACAAATTCTCGGATTTGATTTATGACCCTCTGGGAAAAAGGAATATGCACCGCCCCCTTCATTTTTCACTAAATTAGGCGGCAAATCAAAAGTCCCTGCTTGTTCCATAGCAGTCTTGAAAGCCAAAAATCTTTTTTCACTGGGAAACATATCCATAAATACCGCTTTTCCCTCTTCAGAAAGAATGCTGATACCATCTTTATACAAATCCATTATTCCCCCCTATTTTAAATAAATCAACGGCTAGTCGACATAATATCCAACATTCGTTGCATTTTTTGTTTATTTAATTGAGATATTGTTTCTTTTAAAATATCAGGTGGTACTGACAGTTCATAATCTTTTTCAAAATTTGCCAACCGTTCTGCATCGCTTTTTTTAAGTGATTTCTTTGTATCCAAAAAAATAATCATTGCTACCAAGCAATCCACCACATCATTAGCCGGACTCTTTTGAATAAATTCACGCATATCCCGTTTAACTGTATCTTTATTTTTCATGATACTACTTTCCTCCTATACTTCCATCATACCACGATATGGTTTTTTGTCAATAAAAAAAGAGTGGTTACCCACCCTTTTATCCGGCTTTTTTATTATTTTCAGTATGATAAACAAAAATCGGTTTTTCTTTGTTATCAACAACTTTTTCGTTAATAACAACTTCTTTTAAGTCTTTTATTGCAGGTAAATCATACATCAAATCCAATAAAATACCTTCCATTATGGAACGTAGACCGCGAGCTCCGGTATTTCGTTCAATTGCCTGCTTTGCAACAGCTAAACAAGCCTCTGGTGTAAACGTTAGTTGTACATTTTCCATACCGAACAAAGATTGGTACTGTTTTAACAGAGCATTTTTCGGTTCCGTTAAAATCTTGACCAAAGCCTCTTCATCTAAATCAGTCAAACTGATTGCAACCGGCAAACGACCAATAAATTCTGGAATTAAACCGTACTTCAATAAATCTGACGGTTCCAGTTTTGACAACAACTCACCGACCTTTTTCTTTCCTTTTTCCTGAACACTAGCACCAAAACCGACAGAATAAGTTGCCTCGCGACTTTCAATAACCTTATCCAATCCGGCAAAAGCACCGCCACATATAAATAAAATGTGTTGCGTATTGACCTGAATATATTCTTGATTTGGATGTTTGCGTCCCCCTTGAGGTGGTAAAGAAGCAACAGTACCTTCCATCATTTTCAATAAGGCCTGTTGGACCCCTTCCCCAGATACATCTCGTGTAATAGAGGGGCCATCAGATTTACGGGAAATTTTATCAATTTCATCAATATAGATAATACCCCGTTCTGCCTTTGCTACATCATAATTGGCATTTTGAAGTAATTTTAAAACAACATTTTCAACATCTTCACCAACATATCCGGCTTCTGTTAAAGTTGTTGCATCGGCAATGGCAAAAGGAACATCCAATGTTCTTGCCAATGTTTTAGCCAATAAAGTCTTACCTGAGCCAGTTGGACCCAGTAATAAAATATTGGATTTTTCTAATTCAACTTCACCTTTTTTATCTTTATTTTTCAGTCTTTTATAATGATTATAAACCGCCACAGACAATACTTTTTTTGCTTTTTCCTGACCGATAACATAATCATCCAAAGCCTGATGAATTTCTTGTGGTGTTTTCAAAACCGTATCTTCTGTTTTATTTTCATCCGTTTTATTAGCTTCATTATCAGCAGACATAACATCTTGACACAAGTCAATACATTCATCGCAAATAAAAACTGTTTTAATTTCGCCATCGCTAGATTTTAAAGCACGTCCTGAAATCAATCGACGTACTTCATTTTGCGTCTTTCCACAAAATGAGCACCGACGCACTTCCATATCATTTTTATCTGTCATTTTTCTACTCCGGTCGTGTTGTTACAATTTCATCAATTAAACCAAATTTTTTAGCTTCTTCCGCTGTCATGAAATTATCTCGTTCCATAGCCTGTTCAATCGTTTTTAAAGATTGCCCCGTCTGTTCTACATAAATCTGATTTAACCGTTTTTTAATGGATAAAATTTCCCGAACATGAATTTCCATATCCGTTGCTTGACCTTGGAACCCGCCGGATGGTTGGTGTATCATAACCCGTGCATTCGGTAAAGCAAAACGACGTCCTTTTTCACCACATGTCAATAAAAGACTCCCCATAGATGCTGCCTGCCCCATAACAACAGTAGATACCGGACATTTAATATAGTTCATTGTATCCAAAATAGCCAAACCTGAGGTAACAACACCACCAGGGGAATTAATATAAAAAGAAATTTCTTTTTTCGGATTTTCTGCTTCCAAAAACAATAATTGTGCACAAATCAAACTGGCAACTTCATCATTAACCTGACCGGTTAAAAAGACGATTCTTTCTTTTAATAACCGAGAATAAATATCAAAAGCTCTTTCCCCACGACCTGTTTGTTCAACAACTGTAGGAACCAATGTATTATCATAAATCATGATTTTTCCTTTCCTTGTCCTTTTAACACATTATAAATTTCCAAGGGTGTTTTTGCCCTTTGGATTTGAACAGCAATTTGTTGTTTCTTTTTTTCAAAAAAATTCGGATCTTTTTCCTGAACAATAGGAACCAATTTTTCAAAAACAGTTTCATTTCGTGGATAAAGCCCTTTTTGAAACAGAAGATAAACCAAATCTTTCCGATCAGCACAATTCTGCATGTGCAAACCTGTTTCTTCTTTCGTATTACCTGGATAAGGTTGTTTCCAATTTAAATAAAAAGCTAATGTATCCGAAAGAACATAAAATGCTTTTTCAGAATTTTGGGGTCCTATAAAACCATCCGTTTTGGCAATTTCCAATGCAATATGACTTTTTCTTTGTATTAAAAATTGATCAAAAATAGCCATATCATAAAGAGAACTGTGAAAATTCGGGTCAGCACCAGCCCTTAAAACCAGACGTGCAAGCCGTTTTTCCTTATTCATCTGTTTTACGGACGAAGGAAAATCTACACAAACCAGACGCTCTAATGTATGGTTCAAGGCAAATTGACGATCGGTTTCGGTTCTAAAGTGACTACAAGTCAAGTTTGCTGCCCAATCTACGGGCCAACGTCTACCCCCTTTATAAATATCCTCTTTATAGGCGTGCAATGAAATAGAACCACCGATAGCAACTTTCATTAATGTCTGAAAAGCCGTCTTCTTTTCCTCTTTCTTTAGCATAATTTTCCTTTCAAAACAAAAAAAGGGGGCTATGTCTAGCCCCCGATAAAGGCATTATTTCCCTTTTTTAGAGGGAGTAGGTGCATCCGGATTAAATTCATACAATTCCTTAACCGAAACTGCTTTTTCGTCAATTTTAATCTGCTCTAACAAGAAATCAACGACTTTTTCTTCAAATAAAGGAGCCTTTAATGCTTCCACAGCCTTAGGATTCTTTTGGTAGTATTCAAATACCATTTTTTCCTGCCCCGGATAACGACGCGCTTCGGCCATAACAGCATTTGTTAAATCTTCTTGTCCCAAAGTAACTTTGTTTTGGTTCGCAATTTCAGCCAACAACAAACCTAAACGAACACGACGTTCGGCAATGGATTTATATTCTTTTTTCAAATCATCTTCAGATTTAGATTTTTCTTCTTCATCCAACTGACCGGCTTTTTTAGCCTGTTCATATTGAGTCCAGATAGAATTGAATTCCAAATCAACCATACCTTGTGGTACTTCAAAATCATATTCGGCAGCCAACGCATCCAACAAAGCCCGTTTAGCATGAGTTCTGGATACATGAGCATATTCTTTATTCAATTCTTCTTTGATGGTTGCTTTTAATTTTTCCAGTGATTCCATTCCAAATAATTTAGCAAATTCATCATTGATTTCCGGTAATTTGAATTGACGCAATTCTTTTAAATCAACCTTAAATAAAGCTTTTTTACCGGCCAATTCTTTGGCATGATAATTTTCAGGGAAAGAAACATTAACATCCACTTTATCACCAATATTATGACCAATCAACTGATCTTCAAAACCTGGGATAAAAGTATTGGACCCTAATGCCAAGTAATAATCTTTACCATTACCACCACGGAATTCTTTACCGTCAATTGAACCGACAAAATCAATTACAACCACATCACCGGCTTTGGTTTCACGTTTTTCATCTAAAATTTCGGTTGTTTTTTTAGCTTCTGCCAGTTTAGCAACAGCATCTTCAATTTCTTTATCACCTGCTTCAGCTTTTAATTTTGAAATAGAAACTGTTTTTAAATCTTTAACTTGAACTTCCGGTAAAGATTCAACTTCTACTTTTACCGTAATATCTTTTCCGTCTTCAAATTTTTCCAGTTCAACCTTCGGACGCAAAGCTGGACGGATATTTTTTTCTTTAAATTCTTTTTCAACTGTTTCCTGAACCAAAGTATCCAAGACCTCACCTTTAACTGCATTTTCATACTTTGATTTAATTAAATTCATCGGAGCCTGTCCCGGACGGAAGCCAGGCAATTTTGCTTCTTTTTGTATTTCTTTTAACTTTTCATCAATTTTGTCAGCAAACTGTTTTGCCGTAATAACCACTTTTAAAGAATGTGCCAATTTATTTTTTGTCATTTTTTATCCTTTTCAATCAAAAACTTGGTGCGGATGGAGGGACTTGAACCCACACGCTTTTGGCAACGGCTTCTAAGACCGTCGTGTCTACCATTCCACCACATCCGCACATAAAAGCCATATGTATATAGCATATTTTATTTTAAAAATAAAGTTTTTTTTTAAGAAAAATAAATTTTTCTATACTTTATTTTGTACAATGCTTTATTGACAGGGATATATTACGCCATTAAATAAAATATTAAGACCACATTAATATCTGGAAAAATACAAAATGAAATATTTTATTTATCTATTATTATTCTTAATTATTTTTTATCTGTTTAACCCGTGGCAAGGGGTATCAACCGAAGATAATAATGACGATTCGATTATTTTAGCAATTGAAGAATAATTTGTCAGGCAATCTATAAGCCGGGTTTTGTTTAGATAATCATTCGTCTGGGACGTGCATTACTGACCGTCTCTAGCGACCTACCTCTTCAAGCCTGAGCAAAAACACTCATTTTACGAAACAATAAATCATTTCGGACTTATTTACTTGGTCTTGCTTCCGATAGGGTTTGTCCTGCCACCTCTGTTACCAGCGGCGCGGTGGGCTTTTACCCCGCCTTTTCATCCGTTCCGAAGTGTACTTCGGTGGTTTGTTTTCTGTGACACTTTCCGTCGGGTCACCCCGCCCGGACGTTATCCGGTATCGTGTTTCTGTGAAGCCCGGACTTTCCTCCAATATAAGATATCAGCGATTATCCGATCACCTGACAGTTTTAGTATAATAAAAAGCCCTTGGAAAGTCAAGAGCTTTTTTAAAGACTTTCATCCTATCGAGTGTTACACGAATAAAAAAGTCGTGCAAATTTCTGATTTTTGGAATCAATATAGTCATCTATTGATACAGCATCTTTCATTTCCTGACGTGTTACCATAATTTCATCAGCATACGTGTCAGTTAGCATCTTAAATAACATCAATTTTTGCACCACTTTCCCTTTCTCTTTTTCATTATCAAAGGGAAAAAACACTTTTTCTGTCTTTTCTTTTCCAGGCGCATAAATATAAAATCCTTTTGCCCCCTTAAGATGAGAATATGCATCCAAACAAATTGTAGATAGATACAACTGATTAGGTTTCAAACTAAAAGAAAGAGTATCTTTTTCCTGCCATTCTTTTTTGGCATTTTCAATACTTTCTAAAACTTTACGTTCTGTTTCCATTATTTCCTCCTTATAAAAACATTCATAATAAGCTTATTATATACCATTTTTCAAATTTTGTCAAATATTACACAAAGAATGCCCTTAATTCTCAAATAAATTAAATAGCTCTTAAAATATATGGTAAAATAATACCGTATAAAAAAAATCTTTAAAATCAATAAAAAAAATACTTGACATTTAAAAAAAATAAATGTATAAATATGCTGTCTAAAAAAATAAAGGATAAAAACAATGACAATGAAAACAACAAAAACATTAAAACCGGCCGATTGCAATATCAAATGGTATTTGATTGATGCTACGGATTTGGTTTTGGGGCGTTTGGCCAGTCAGATCGCCACAATTATTCGCGGAAAGAACAAACCTTGTTTTTCTCCGTCACAAGACTGCGGTGACTATGTTATCGTCATTAATGCCGATAAGATTCAATTAACAGGCAAGAAATTGGAACAAAAAGAATACTTCCACCACTCAGGATATATCGGTGGTATTCATTCCGAATCGGCCAAAAATTTAATGCAGGAAAAACCGGAACGTGTTTTAATCAAAGCCGTTGAACGGATGATTTCCCGCAACAGCTTGGGACGTCAACAAATGACAAAGTTGCGTGTCTTTGCCGGTAATGAACACCCGCATGCCGCACAAAATCCGATCGTTTTGGACATTGCTTCCAAAAACCGCAAGAATAAAAGGAGCGTATAATGGTTAAAGTCGTTAAAAAAACATCTAAATTATCTGACTTAAAGAAAGATATGACAACCGTTGAAACACCTGTTGCAGAAGAAGCAACTGCTGTTGAAACTCCTGCCGTACGGGAACCAAAGAAAGACCAATGGGGTCGTTCTCAATCCGTTGGTAAAAAGAAAAACGCTATTGCCCGTGTTATTATCAAATTGGGTAAAGGTAAAATTACCGTCAATGGTCGTGATATGGCTAACTACTTCCCACGTCCGGTTTTGCAAATGATTATCAATCAACCGTTTGCTGTTACAAACCGTGAAGGTCAATTTGATGTTGACTGTACAATTTGTGGCGGTGGTTTATCCGGTCAAGCTTACGCTTTGCGCCATGGTATCAGCCGTTGTTTGGATTTATTCGAACCAGAATTGCATACCACTTTGAAAAAAGCCGGTTTCTTGACACGCGATTCTCGTATCGTGGAACGGAAAAAACCCGGTTTATCCAAAGCCCGCAAACGTTTCCAATTTTCAAAACGTTAATTTGGAAGATCATTATTCAAGAAGTGTCACATTTTGTGGCACTTTTTTTATAGTTTATACATAAAACAACCGTTTTGAATACGTGGTAGTTCATATTTCTGCTGTCGTTAAATACTTTTTTATCATCTTTAGACACTTTCATATTATCATCCTCGCCCCTATTCTGTTATCACCGACATGATCGGGGATTCAGTAAAAAAAGTCATTATTTATGGATCTTCGGGTCAAGCCCGAAGATGACAGATTTAAACAAGCTGTCATTACGAGAAGTGCAACGATGAAGTAATCTCTTGACGCCAACGCTGTATTTTCCAAAGATTGCCACGGGCTAATGCCCTCGCAATGACACGAAGGGGGGGGTGATTCACTACGTTCGCAATGACAGAATATTATTTTAGAAGGGCAAAAAACTACGGTTGGCAGGTACCATTATCCCAACTATCACCAAACCAAGTTCCACCACAGGATTCACAGGATGCCTGATAGACCAAGGCTGATACATCCACCTCACTACAATCTTTACAACTACCATAACTGGCTGTTTCTTTATAAACCGTACCATCCTTTAAAATAATGGATTGATTCCTTGACACTCCAACTGTCCCCGGGGCACAATAATTAGAATAGCCCCCACCATTACGGCGATTACAATAATAACCGGTAAACAACGTGTTGTTAACTACACCATAGGGTGGTTCCCATCCAGTACGTCCATTATAATCACAAGGCAAACATTGGGGATTGGCAGGATAATTTGAATCCCACAATGGTCTGTCCAATGGACATTTACATTCACCCGCCACCAACACTGCATCCGGATCAGTACAGGCGGGGGCACACTGCCACATGGATACTTGCACCAAATTCGGACACATATAACATGAAGAAAATAAATCGTTGCGAATAACACCGGTTACATCTTCACAATTAATACAGGTTTTTGTTTTACTGTCATAAATTTGTCCTTCAGGACAACAGGTACTGCCATTACAACACATTTTAACGCCATCTATTTCCTGTATATCATATAGAGAACGCGTATAACAACATCCCCCATTCCACAAGGCATCATTTCTGCAACAACCATATCCGTCCACATATGTTTCATTACTTTTGCACTGAATTTCACAAATACCCTCTAATGTATTGCATTTATAACCTGATCCCAGATACGGCGCACAATCATCATCAGTGGAACAAGCCCGATCCGTACAAACTTTTCCACCATATATGCCGACACAATCACAGGAATTGGTTTGATTATTCCAACTCCCTCCATTTTCACAATCCAGCGGGGCATTTTCACAACGGTCGCCATAGTGGTCTTCACGACACACACACGTACCCTCTTCACAAACACCGTAAAATCCACAGCCACCTTCACAAATTAAATTACTGTCTGTGTCCGTCTTGCTTAAATCCCTATTGTACACAAGGGTTAAAGTATTATCATCTTCATAACAATCTGTCGCTGTCAATGCTGTGGTACTGTCATCCACAATCGCTCGTATTGCCGACACACCACCAACTTTACCGATAATCCCCTCGCAAACTTTCTGATTGACACCACTTATCTTTATTCCAAATTGGGTATCTAAATCCACCACTTCACCAGAAAAAGTTCCATAGGCTTGTTTATTCTTCTTATTATACGCTGATAAACTCATCGGACGGCGATTTCGAATTTGATTACCGATTGTATATGCTCTCATATAGGATGCCTCTTCTAACTTATCCACCCAATGTTTGCTCATCGTCAGCTGATACGCCGTTATACCTCCTACGGCAATCACACCCATAATCGCCAAAACACCAAGCATC
>JAZLAQ010000032.1:0-13362 GCA_045613285.1 Alphaproteobacteria bacterium
GGGTGTTTTTTCTTGCTGTCATCCCCGACACATTATCCCTCATGTCATGCCCGACCTGATCGGGAATTCTTCCTACCCTGTCATCCTTGGGCAAGCGACAGCGCGACCCGATGATCCAGTAAAAAAAAGAAGTCATTATATTTCTGGATCTTCGGGTCAAGCCCGAAGATGACATTGAAGAGATACCCGAAGATGACTGTTTCCCCCCCATGTCATCCCCCGTTTGACGGGGGATCCAGTAAAAAAAGAAGTCATTATATTTCTGGATCTTCGGGTCAAGCCCGAAAATGACAGAAACTTTTATTTAATAAATAAAAAACCACCGAAAAAACGGTGGTTTTAAAATACTTCTTTATTTATTTTTCGACACAGTGCAAACAAGGATCATTTGGATCTTCGCAAGGACACTTTAATTCTGGAATTATTTCAGGTTCTTTTTCCTGCTGATATGTTTCCCACCAAGTCGTTTGAACTTCTTCTTCTGTTTGAGTTTCTGTTGTCTGTGTTTTTATAACTTCTTTTTCTTTGATGATTTCTGTTTCCACCTTATCACCAAGCATAGATTTTTCAGAATCAGGTGTTGGCATAATTTCGATCAGTTTAGGATTGCTTAATTCTGGTTGCGGTAACAGTAATTCTTCATCTGTCGTAATTTCTGTTTCTTCATCTGTATTTACTTCACTATAGACCGTTTCTGTTTCTTCATCTGTATTTACTTCACTATAGACCGTTTCTATCTCTTCATACTCTGAAGAAACGAGGGCATCTTCCAAAGGAACTAAACGTTCTTCTGTTTCAATGACAATGACACGTTCCGTTTTATAAGTTCCTTTTTCCGCATCATAGGAAGAATTTGTTTCGTTTCTGATGATAGCCAATGATTTTCCGTCTTCGGTGTTATCCGTTATAAAAGTATGCGGGGTATTTTTTTGATAAGTGTTCAGGATACATTGACGGTAGCTTTCATTTTCTTTCATCAGAGAACAACCGTATTCCTGATGATAAGCACGTCTATTTTCATTACGGATTTCTGCTGTTTTATCTAAATCAATTTCATATCCGCCACAAGCCGATAAAAGCAGGCAGGTTCCTAGAATAAGTGATGATTTTTTCATTTTTTCTCCTTTCAAAAAAACACTATACTTCTATTCATAAATCTTTTTTTAAAAAAAAGCAACTATTTTATTTATTTTTTTTATGGGTTAGAACAGACCAAGATGGTGAAGAGGCATCTTCCGGTGTTTCAAACACCCGTTCGTTATAGCCTGTTACATCAATGGAATAGAGTTGTACACCACCGTTTTCACCGTCTTCATCCCAAGGAGTCTGCTTGAAAAAGGCCAGTACACGACCATTTGGGGCCCATGTTGGAGATTCCACCATAAAGCCGTTTGTAATCAAGCGTTCTCCGGAACCGTCCGGACGCATAACACCAATGTGGAAAACACCATCCTTTATCTTGGTAAAAGCAATATAATCCCCCCTGGGCGACCAAACGGGTGTTGCATAAGAGCCTTCACCGAAACTGATACGTTTAACATCGGAACCATCGTTTTTCATAATATACAATTGTTGTTGTCCACTTCTGTCTGAATTAAAAACAATTTGCTTGCCGTCCGGTGCATAACTGGGGGATGTATCAATAGCCGGATGTGTTGTTAGCTTCTTTTTTTCTTTTGTCCGCAAGTCGTAAGCATAAATATCCGAATTGCCTTTGTCGGCCAAGCTCATAACCAGTTGGGAACCATCCGGTGAAAATTGAGGTGCAAAAGACATTCCTTTAAATTGTCCTAATAATTCATTGGTACCGTCTTGTAGATCCAACAGGTAAATCTGTGGATTGCCGTTTTTATATGAAAAATAGGCAACTTTTTGCATTGTTGGTGAGAATCTTGGAGTCAAAGCCATCGTCTTTCCATCTGTCAGATATCTGAAATTGGCACCATCTTGATCCATAATAGCCAGTCGTTTGATTCTTTTATGTTGTTTTCCGGTTTCAGAGACAAAGACAATTTGTGTGTCAAAGTATCCGGTTTCCCCCGTGATTCGTTCATAAACCGAATCGGCAATCATGTGGGCAATTTTTCTGTCGCCGAAAATATCCGTTTCTAAAGATTTTCCTTCCATCTGTTTTTGTGAAAAAATATCCCATAAACGGTAAGATACTTTAATCTTGTTTTCAGGTGTGATATCAACTGTACCGTAGAGAAGGGCTTGTGCCTGAATGGCTTGCCAATCCGAAAAAGTTGGTTTTGTATTAACGTCGTCTATTTTCTGGATATATGCTTCGCGGTTGACCAAACGAAATAATCCGGAACGCTCTAAATCGGCAACAACGATATCCGCTATTTTTTCCGTTAAATCCGAATCGCCTGTAAAATAGGGAATCGCAATTGGTGTCGGTTCGGAAACGCCACCGGATACATCTATTTTTAAATCCGCCCGTAACGGAGTGGAAATTAAAATAAATAACCCGATTAAGCAAATTTTATACAGTGCTGACATTTTTTTAACTCCTTGTAAGACTTTATTTGGATAATATCTCATAAAAAAAATAAAAATTCAATATAAAAAAGTTGATAAAAATTTCTTTTGTTGCTATCATACATTTGACAAAATGGAGAGTTATATGAAAGCAAAGTATTTTTTTAGAATAATAACAATTATTGGTTGTTTTTCATTAGGGGCTTGTGCAACAGAACAAGTTGCCGAACCGATTGAAATAAAAAAAACACAATCGGCTGAAAATGCATATCTGGAAGCTTATCGTGTTTTTCAGGAAACGGATTATATGCGGGCAGCTGAATTATTTGAAAAAATAGAAACGCAGTATCCTTACTCTATATGGGCAGAGCGGGCGCAGATTATGTCTGCTTATTCTTTTTATCGGAAAAATGAGTATGATGAAGCCGTTTTGGCTTTGGAACGATTCATTCAACTGCACCCGGGGAATAGAAATACACCGTACGCTTATTATCTGATGGGTCTGTGTTATTTTGAACAGATGTCTGATTCGGCACGGGAACAGTCTATGACGGAAAAAGCTTTGGATACTTTTAATGAATTGATTGCTCGTTATCCGAATACGCCTTATGCGACAGACGCTCTTTCAAAGATGGATGAGATGAAAAATCATTTGGCTGCTCGTGAAATGGTTGTTGGTCGATATTACCAAAAGAAAAAAGATTATATCCCTGCAATCAATCGTTTTAAGGATGTTATACAAAATCATACACAGACGAATCAAGTTCCGGAAGCTTATTATCGTTTGATTGTTTGTTATTATGCATTAGGAATGGAACCGGCACTAAAACAAATGATGGTGGAAATGACCAAAAAATATCCGGATAATCAATGGACTAAAAAAGCAAAAAAAGTTGTAAAATTATAGGAATGATTAAATGCTGACACGTTTATCGGTTCGTCAAATTGTTTTAATTGAAAAGTTGGACCTGGACTTTAATTCGGGTCTGACGGTTTTTACGGGTGAAACCGGGGCTGGTAAGTCAATTTTATTGGATTCGCTTTCATTGGCTTTAGGGGCAAGGGCTGATATCGGACTAATCAGACATGGGGAAAAGGAAGCCTCGGTAACGGCTTGTTTTTCCTTGAATATGGTTGATTCTGTCGGTATCTTATTAGCTGAACATGGTATATCTTTTGACGGGGAATTAATTTTAAGGCGAACGTTGTCAGTGGATGGTCGTAGTCATGCTTTTGTCAACGATGAACCCGTCAGTATCGGATTTTTAAGAAAACTGGGTGATTTTTTGGTCGAAATTCATGGACAGTTTGCTTCACACAGATTATTAAATCCAGCAACTCATTTGGATACTTTGGATATGTATGGTTCTTTATTGGAAAGTCATACAAATTGTCGTCATACATACCAACTTTGGCAATATAAGAAAGAAGAGCGTAATGTCGCTGAACAGACCTTAATGCAAGCTCAAAAGGAAGAAGAGTACTTGCGTCATGCCGTTGTTGAGCTGGAAAAATTAAATCCTTTACCGGATGAAGAAGAACAATTGATACAAAAAAGAACGGCTTTGATGAACAGCGAAAAAATTGTTACCGCTTTAAATACGGCTTATGCCATGTTATCGGATGAAGATATGGGATGTGTTAAACGGTTGGGAGAAGTTTTAAATCAATTAGAACATGCCAATTCTTGGGCGGAAAATTCTTTAAGTGATATATCCGAACAAACTTCACATGCCTTGGCATTGATAGAAGATACAGTAGGTACGCTGGAAAAAGATATGGAAAAATGGGGTAATATTTCCGAACTGCCGGAAATTGATGATCGTTTGTTTGCATTACGTGATATGGCCCGTAAGCATCAGGTTTCCATATCTGAATTGCCTGATTTATTGGTAAAGTTAAAAGAACAGCTAGTTTGTTTGGAAATTGGGGAAGCCGGTTTGACGACTTTAAGGCAGGAGGAAGAAAAAGCTCGTTTGGAATATTTGGCATGTGCTGAAAAATTGTCTAAAGAACGTTTGGAAACGGCGGTACGGTTGGATCGGGCAGTCTCTTGCGAATTGCCGTCATTAAAACTGAATAAAGCACAATTTAAAACGCAAATAGACAGGCTGTCGGAAGATCTGTGGAACGAAAGTGGATTTGATAAAGTATCGTTTTTAGTGTCTACAAATAAAGGGACGCCTTTAGCCCCCATTCATAAGATTGCATCAGGTGGTGAATTGTCAAGGTTTATGTTGGCATTAAAAGTTAATTTAGCTATGGCTGATGATGTTGGTACACTTATTTTTGATGAAGTTGACAGTGGTGTTGGTGGTGCAACAGCCGATTCGGTCGGGGCTCGTTTACAACAGTTGGCAGAAACGCATCAGGTGTTAGTTGTAACCCATTCACCGCAAGTTGCTGCTTATGGTCAATCACATTTGACAGTTCGTAAAGAAGAAAAAGATACAACTGTTTTAACACAGGTTATGCCTTTAACCGGTCAGGAACGGATAGATGAAATAGCCCGTATGTTATCTGGTTCGGAAATTACACAAACGGCATGTTCTATGGCACAGGAGTTATTGTCTACATGTTCAAAGAAATAGAAACGCTGACAAGGGCAGAAGCTGAACAGGAATTGGCTTACCTGGCCCAAAAAATGGCGGAATTGGATATTGCTTACCATCAGAAAGATGCCCCTTTGGTATCAGATGCTGAATATGATAAATTGAAAAGGCGAAATGAATTACTGGAAGAATATTTTCCTGATTTAATACGGGCTGACAGTCCTTCTAAACGGGTTGGGGCAACGATTGCAGAAGGTTTTAGTCAAGTAATTCATAGTGCTCCAATGTTGTCATTAGGGAATATTTTTTCATCCCAAGATGTTTTTGACTTTATGGATAAAATTCACCGTTTTTTAGGAATAGACGAATCCGAGACGATAGAAATGGTCGCCGAACCTAAAATTGATGGATTATCTTTTTCGGCGGTTTATGAAAAAGGGATGTTTATTCAAGGGGCAACACGTGGAGATGGTGTCGTTGGCGAAGATATTACCCAAAATTTAAAAACTATTAAAGAGTTGCCGATGAAACTGGTATCTGAAACGGATGATTTATTTAAGATCTCATGTCCCGATTTTATAGATATCCGTGGGGAAGTTTATATGGCAAGAAGTGATTTTTTGGAATTAAATAAAGCACAAGAAGCTTCCAAAAAAAAAGTTTTTGCCAATCCCAGAAATGCTGCTGCAGGTTCTTTGAGACAATTAAATCCGACGATTACAGCGAATCGCAAATTGAGTCTTTTTTCGTACGCTGTTGGTAGGATGGATAATCCGATATGGCATACGCATTGGGATTTTTTAGAGCAGTTGAAAAAGTGGGGATTTCCCGTCAATCCTGAAATTCGGATTTGTAAAACGCCGTCCGAGATGCTTTCTTTTTTTAATGAAATGCTAGAAAAAAGGCCAAATTTACCTTATGATATTGACGGTGTCGTTTATAAGGTCAATCGTCTTGATTTACAGAAAAGGTTGGGTTTTATTGCTCGTTCCCCTCGTTGGGCTATTGCTCATAAATTTCCGGCTGAACAGGCATTTACTCGTTTGAAACGGATACGGATACAGGTCGGTAGAACAGGGGCTTTAACACCGGTAGCGGATGTAGAACCTATCAATGTCGGGGGTGTGATTGTTCAGCATGCGACACTGCATAATGCTGACGAAATTGCCCGAAAAGATATTCGTGAGGGTGATACTGTCGTTATCCAGAGAGCAGGGGATGTGATACCCCAAATTGTTCGTGTTGTTCTAGAAAAAAGACCTCCTGACAGTACTTCTTTCCGTTTTCCTGTTGTTTGTCCTGTTTGTGGGGCCAATGCTTTGCGGGAAGGTGATGATGCCGTTATTTATTGTACCGGCGGTTTATCTTGCCCAGCACAGATAAAAGAGAGGTTAAAACATTTTGTTTCAAAAGATGCTTTAGATATAGAGGGTATGGGGGATAAGAATATAGAATTATTTTGTCGTTTAAATTGGATAAAAACGCCGGCAGATATTTTTTCTTTGGAAAAAAATCATCAATTGGAAATTTTAGGACTTGATGGATGGGGGCAAAAGTCGGCTGTTAAATTATTTGACGCGATTCGAAAAGTTCGTGAAAAATTACCTTTAAATCGTTTTATTTATGCTTTAGGAATACGTGAAGTTGGTGAATCAACAGCAAAATTATTGGCGAATCGTTTCGAAAACTGGTTTTCTTTTCGTCAACAGATGGAAATGGATAATGCTTTGGAATTGTTAGTTCAGATTGAAGGAATTGGTTTGACAATGGCTCAGAATATTGTTGATTTCTTTAAAGAAGAACACAATCAGATACTTTTAAATGATTTAGAACGATTTTTAAGTATCACAGATTCACCTAAAACAATGATTCGACAAACGGCTTTGACAGATAAAACAATTGTTTTTACAGGTACTTTGACTACGATGACACGTGCTGAGGCCAAAGAAATAGCAGTTCAGGCCGGTGCAAAAATATCCGGTTCTGTTTCTTCTAAAACAGATATTGTTGTTGCTGGTGTCGATTCTGGTAGTAAGTTAAAAAAAGCGATGGAACTGGGTATTCTGATATTAAATGAAAAAGAATTTAAACAGGCTCTTGACGAATAAAAAAAAACAGTTTATGATAATGAAAAAATAATGAAGGGGTAAAGAAATGAGTAATGGACAAACAAACGGGGCAATACCGCCAAACAGTAATCACGGTAATATGGATTTGTATTCTCAAATTGCAGCCGGTGATGAGGTTTATGTTCATGAACGGCAACGTCGAGAAAGTTTCTTTATGCGTTTTATGGTCCAATATATGCGTTGGACCCTGGCAATTGATGAAAAAAGGCGGGAATATCAGGGGTTCTTTTCTTTAATCAGTCGACTTTGGGCCTGTTTTATGGGCTTGATTTATCTGTCTGGTTTTATTGTTATGGGGATACTAATTGTCAGCTATATACAATTTCCGAATTACATAAAAGATTATTTAAGTAAAAACGGTATTGAATATACACGTGTGGAAATTCCGGGGTATATCATTTCTCAGGTGGAATTATATAATTTACATGATCGGGAACGAACTTATCAAGTTGATAAATTAAGTATTGCATCTACATTTTCTGATTTTTTGAATCGTCGAGCAAAGACTGTTTCTATTCAAGGGGTAAAAATAAATTTAGATGAAAACAGTATCGAAAAGTCAAAAAGTATTTTGGCAGTTTTATCTCATCTGAACGAGGCAGCCCGCAAAGATGCCGGTATTCGTGTTGATTCGTTAGAAGTTTCAAATGCTGTTCTTAATTTAAAAGAAAAAAATTATGAATTACCGATTTCTTTTTCTATGACAGGGGTTTATGGACGTGAAACGAATATTTCATCATCTATCAGTATTAACGAACCGTATTTGTCATTAAAAGGAAATCTGAATGTTAAAGATAGTGGTCATGAAATCTCATGGGCTTTGGATATTCAAAACGGTTCTTTGATGTTACCGTCTCGTCCCAAAGAAGAATTGGAAGGAAAAATTTCTCTCAGAACGGTTAAGGCAGATGTGAAAAGTATAGTGGCGGATATTTCTTTATCTTATGAAAGACTAAAAAAGAAATTTGATCTAAAATTAAATAAAAAACAAAAGAAATTTAATGGAGATTTAGCTATTTCATTTATGAATATAACTACTCCTGAAAAACCGATTACGGATGCTGCATTTTCTTTTAATTTTAGTGATTTAAGTGTTGATTTAGACGGGAATATTAAGACAACTTCTCCACTTAAAGTGAATATTAAAAACTTTAATTTTGGTAAATTAAAAGTGATGAATTTGACGACTGACTTAAAAGGTAGTTTATCTTGTTCCTTACCGGTTTCCTGTGTTTATGATTTAAAAGAAAAAACAGATTTAAAAATGCGTAAACTGGAATTTCCTTTTAATGGCCGTATATTGAAAAATGATTTAGCTTCATCAGTAAATTTGTTACCGAAAGATAATATTTTTAATTTTTCTTTGCAAAGCGGGTTACTAAAATATGATACGTCGTTTGAACAAGTTAAAATTAGTGGTAAAGGGGATGGAACGGTTAATACAAAGATTAATATTCAAAATGGTCAAATTAATGGTGGATTGAATTTATATAATGAACAATACAGTGCTTCTTTGGCTGTTGAAAAAATGGATATTGAAACAGATGCAGAGAAAGTGGAACGTGCTGACTTGGTCGTTGAAGATATCTTTAAAAACGGTTCTCGTATCTTATTCAGCAGTCCGACAATTATTTTGAAAAATAATCCGTATATTAAGGAAAAATTTAGCTTGAATTTTTCAAAATTAAAGGATGTCACAAATATCGATTTGAAAATTTTATCAAATGATATTCGTCTGTTATTTGGTGGATATTTGGATTTGAAGAAAAAACAGATTAACGGTCAGTTATTTATTCCTGAAATTAATTTGGGAACATTAAAACAACCGGTTAATCTGATTTCGGATATTTTACCTAAGGAAATATTAAATGTGTCAGGTTCTTTTTCAGGATACGGACAAATATCTGGTAATTTCGGTGGAAAATTGGAAGGACCTTTTTATGTGGCACTGTCAGATGTCAATTTAAAGACGGATGCTTTGGACATTCAGGGATTAAATGCAGCATTGTCGCTTCGATCATTGAATCCGATTGTGACGAATTTAGATCAGCGGATTTATATCAGTCGTTTAAATTCATTTATTCCTCTGGAAAATTTGGATGTAATTTTGCGATTTGATGAAAAATTTGCTCAATTGTCGCAGGTAAAAGCTGATATTTTCGGAATACCTGTTTATGGAGAGGAAACGTTACTACCATATAAAGGTGTTGGTACCTTAGTCTATATGAAAAATAATAATGAAAATTTAACAGACTTGAAAGAAACGGTCTTCTTGAAAAATTGGGATATAGTTGGCGATGTTCAAGGTCAAGTATTATTTCCGATTGAGTTCCGTGATTCAATATTGGATTTAAAAAATATCAGCGTACAGTTGTCTAACATGGATTTGAATTATACGGGTAAAGAAAGTGATAAACCCGAATTTTTGGAAAACAATAAGGGGGTTAATATCCGATCTGCTAATGTCTTGGTTGATGTAAATCCGGATGATCGTAAAAAAATTAAGGCTGTGTCTGTTATCGAGCTGTTGTTAGAACCAACAAAAATAAAAAAGACCTTGCGGGATACTTTTATAGGAAATTTGACTGATATTATTTGGTTTAAAAACTCTGAAAAAGGTGTTGTTCCGGCTGAAATAAAAAAATCAATCGACCTGATTCGTCAAAAAACAAAGGGATTTTAGATTAAAATAAGCAGTATATGATAAAAAGTTCTTGCAAAAAGAATAAAAATCGTGTATAAATAGAACGGTTTTAATATCGGTGGACCGAAAGGGAAGCTGAAATGTGTTTAATTTGTTGTAATAGAGAGTATTAAAATGGCAGTACCTAAGAAAAAAACATCAAAATCTAAAAAAAATATGCGTCGTTCACATTTGGCTTTGGGCACAAATACTTGTGTTGAATGTCCTAATTGTGGTGAATTGGTTCGTCCGCACCATGTTTGTGAATCATGCGGGACTTATAATAAAAAAGAAGTCTTGGTAAAAAAAGAAAAATAACGCCTAAGGAGGGGTGTCTTTGAGTAATACTTTGATAATTTCTGTCGATGCAATGGGTGGTGATAATGCTCCTCTTGCTGTTATTGAAGGGGTTGCTCGTGTTGCAAAGACAGACCCTTCGGTGTTTTTCTTTTTGTATGGCGATGAAAATAAAATCCTTCCGTTGACAAAACAATGTGGGTTGTCATCGGATCGATTTAAGATTCACCATACGACTCAGGTTGTTCGGGCGGACGATAAACCTTCTGTCGCGATTCGCAGTGGTCGTGAGAGCAGTATGTGGAAGGCGATTATGTCTGTCCGAAACGGTTATGCTCACGCTGTTGTTTCGGCTGGTAATACAGGAGCCTTAATGGCGATGAGTAAGATTTGTCTGGGGACTTTGTCCGGAATAGATAGACCGGCGATTGCTGCGGTTATGCCTTCTATGACAGGGCCGATTGTTGCCTTGGATTTGGGGGCAAATGCTGAATGTAATTCACAGAATCTAGTTGAATTTTCTGTAATGGGGCATGTTTTACATCACGTATTGTTTGGAACGGAAAAGCCCTCTGTTGGTTTATTGAATATAGGCTCAGAAGAAACTAAGGGTCGCGAAGAAATTCGGGAAGCTGCTTCAATTTTGAAAGGTTTTTCGGATAAAATTAATTTTTACGGCTTCGTGGAAGGTAATGATATTGCTATGGGAAAAACACAGGTTATCGTATCTGATGGGTTCTCTGGTAATGTCGCATTAAAGACTTTAGAAGGAACTGCAAAATTTATCTCCAGTAGTTTGAAACAAGCTTTTTCTAAATCGGTTTTGGCACAAATCGGAAAAATATTTGTCGCTCCTAGTTTATTGAAATTTAAAAAGAAAATGGATCCGCGTCGTTACAACGGAGCCATGTTTGTTGGTTTGAACGGAATTTCTGTTAAAAGTCATGGTGGGGCAGATGCTTTTTCTTTTGCCTGTGCTATCGAATCGGCTATTCAGATGGCTCGTAAAGATTTGTGTGATAAGATTAAAAAAGAGTTGTCTGATTTAATGGAAACACCTGATTTATCTCAGCCGGAAGAAATAAAATAAGTTATTTTGAAAAGGGTCTGATATGTTCCGTTCCGTTATAAAAGGTATTGGTTCTTATTTGCCAGATAAGGTCTTGACAAATGATGATTTGTCAAAAATGGTTGATACTTCTGATGCATGGATACGGGAAAGAACTGGTATTTTAGAACGACGAATCGCATCAGATAAAGAATTAACCTCTGATTTAGCTATATTGGCAACTCGCAATGCTTTAGCAAATTCTGAACTGACTGGGAATGATATAGATTTAATTGTCCTGGCGACCACAACACCAGATGATACTTTACCGGCAACGGCTTGTAAAGTCCAAGCGGCAATAGGTATGAAACATGGTTTTGCATTTGATGTTCAGGCAGTTTGTTCGGGTTTTTTGTATGCTTTGTCGATAGCGGATAGTTATATTCGTACTGGTGCGATTCGTCGGGCCGTTGTTGTGGGTGCTGAAACTCTATCTCGAATCGTGGACTGGACTGACCGTAATACATGTGTCTTGTTTGGAGATGGGGCAGGCGCTGTTATTTTAGAGGCTGTTGACGGTGCTGGAACAAATGAAGATAATGGTATCTTATCAGTTTTACTGCGTTCGGATGGACGTTTTTCTGATTTGTTAACTGCAACGGGGGGGATATCAAAAACACAGACGGCGGGAACAATTTTGATGTCGGGACGGGATGTTTTTCGACATGCCGTTGATAATATGTCTGATATTTCAACTGAAATTTTAAATAATCAAGGTATAGCCACATCAGAATTAGATTATATTGTCCCACATCAAGCAAATATTCGGATTATTGAAAGTGTTCGTCGGAAATTAGGATTATCTGAAAATCAGGTAATACTGACGTTACCGCAACACGGGAATACATCTGCTGCTTCAATACCATTGGCATTATCTGTTGGTGTTTTGGACGGACGAATTAAGAAAGGAGACCTTTTATTGTTAGAGTCTATGGGGGGGGGATTTACATGGGGATCTGCTTTAATTCGTTTTTAGTAAAAAAAATACTTGAAATTTAATAAAAAGTGTGTCATAAATAAAAAAACAAACAAAAAGGAAGGTGTAAAATGAAAAAAGAAAACAATACAATAGCTCGTGCGGATTTAGTTGATGCCGTATATAATGAATTGGGATTTTCCCATATCGAATCGGTGAAGATTGTAGAATCTTTATTAGATATTATGTCGAAAACTTTATCAGCAGGTAAGGATTTGCGGTTATCTGGTTTCGCTACCTTTGTTCCGCGTCAGAAATCAAAGCGGATGGGACGTAATCCTAAGACGGGTGTAGAACATGTTATTACGCCACGTATGGCGGTGTCTTTCAAGGCATCTCACGCAATGAAGAGTGCGTTATTGAAGAAATAAAAGGAATGTAAAATGCCCAAGGCAGAAACAGCCTACAGAACAATTGCAGAGGTATCGGAACTATTACAGGTTCCTGCCTCTGTTTTACGATTCTGGGAAACCCAATTTACACAATTAAAACCGATGAAGCGGATGGGGCGACGCTATTATAGCACCGAGGATGTCGTTCTATTAGCGCGTATACGGGATGATTTATATAAAGAAGGTTTTACAATCAAGGGCGTCCAAAAACGGTTAAAAAATCAACATGTATCAGATGAACAATCGCTTGAATCCTCTGTTTTGCAAAATAGAACGGATACAGAAAAGCTGATTCAGGAATTAGTTGAAATTCGAGATTATTTAAGTGAATTTATTTAGCTTATGTCTTTAAAAAATATCCACCTCTCCCTTATTCGTGGGGGATTTTTTTATATCAGAAGGTAGCTGTTTTATGTGTTAATTCGTTCGATAAAACATGTAAAAACGAGAAAAAAGGTTTCTAATCGATTCGTGATTTAATATTAGGTGATGGAGTGTTTAGGTGATAAATTTAAAAAATGAATAAGATTTAAGAGGTAAAATGGTAGTATACAGAGGGGGATTTTTAAAGGTTAAAAAAAACATCAAAGCAAAAAAAATATAAAAAACAGAAGGATAATAAAAAAAGTAAAAAAATGCAAAAAAAGATAAAAAAAGTGCTTGACAAATGTGGAAAAATAGTATAGAATCCGTTTTGCTTTCGTAAGGGAGCGGTTGATAAGACGGAGTGAATAGGATAAG
>JAZLAQ010000033.1:0-54974 GCA_045613285.1 Alphaproteobacteria bacterium
TTGTGGACGGAGAGTGTGATATACCGGACGGAGATAAGATATGTAGTAGTTTTACGTGTAGTGAAGAGTTTTTGTCCCGGGAATATCATAATACGGTCGCGTTTATTTTTGGTGAAGGTGGATATACTGGATTTTGTGAGAAACGGACGGATTGTCCGTATCCGATATGTCAAAAATGTCAGGACAATGTTTGTGTAGCCAATACCGACCAGAACGGAGCGACTTGTTCAACGGCGGCTGGACTTTGCTGTATGGATGGTGTATGTATATCGGATGAAAGCTGTGGCTATGAACCATCGGATGACGATGATGATGACGACTTCAATTGCGACAATGTTGATTATGCGATAGTACATCCGTGTGAATGTAATCCGAACGGTTGTGATTGTCCAGACTATGCCAAGGAAAATCCGGATAAATGCAGTTGTGTGGCTTTGGGTGATAACTATGTCTTAAAAGACGGTAAATGTGAGGTTTGTCCGAATGAAGGTAAGGCTGGTAAAGACGGAAAAATTTGCTGTTTAGATGGTTATGCTTTTTCAGGAGGAGAGTATGAGGAATACTATGATGTAGATATACCCAACTGTGGATGTCCCGGTGATGGTGAACTTAGTGAAGAAGACGGTGTGACCTGTTGTTATGACGGACTGGCCTGGAGTGATTTGTCTGGTTGGTATACTCGTCGGTCTGAAGCCTGTGGTACAGAGTGTCCTCGGACAGGGTCATGGATCGATGGTGTTGAGGGTGTTGCTCAAGTTGGTTCAGACGGGGAAACGTGTTGTTATGACGGATTCGCCTGGAGTGAGGCAAACAACGGTTACTATGATGTAGATATACCCAATTGCGGATGTCCAGGGGGGAGTTGGTTTGGTGATGACGGACAAACCTGTTGCGATATTGCTGAGAATCATTGTGATGTGTGTTTTGACGATCTAGAATATCAAACTTTCACGGCGGTAGCGAACTCTGATCACGAAGTTCATCCCACTTGTGGTTGTCCAATGGGAGGTGTAGGCATAGGTGATACTTGCTGTCGCGGTGGATATAGCTTTGGAAAAGCAGAGTTTTGTCGTTATCCTCCTCATCATCCTAAATATAGCCCAACCGAATGTGACAGTTACTATGGATATGTTGTTGAAGATGAAGCCTGCGCTTGTCCAGAGGGAACACAGGGTGAATTTATAGATCCAGATACTAATAATTATACGTGTTGTCTAGCGGAAAATGAACCGATAGTATATAACAGTAATACTTATTGTTGTCCTGCTGGAACGAAAGGTTGGGCTCATCACGAGAGTGGTACTGACAGATGTTGTTCCGAAAAAGTTCTAAATGGACTTTGTTGTCCAGAGGGGACAAAATATACAGCGGGATCAACGTGTTGTCCGGTAGGTACGGAATATATAGTGGGATCAACGTGTTGTCCGGTGGGGGCACATGGTCTTTATTATGATCCATCTTGGAGTTCTGGTGGTGTCATTATGTGCTGTCCGGCGGATAAAGTTCTTGTGAAGGGACCGAATCCTATCGGGGACGAACGTACATGGTGTTGTCCTGCTGGCACGACAAGTTGGTCTTGGAGGGAGAGTGAAAGTGGTAGATGCTGCTCAGGAACGGATATGGACGGGTATTGTTGTCCGGCCGGTACAACGGGTTGGGCCTCTAATGAGAGTGGTGATGATAGATGTTGTTCAGGAACGGTTGTGGACGGATATTGTTGTCCTGCTGGCACGACGGGTTGGGCCTCTAACGAGCGTGGTGATGATAGATGTTGTTTAGGGACAGTTCTAAATGGATATTGCTGTCCTGTCGGCAAAATATGGGATGGAACAAGTTGTTCCTGTCCCAATAATTCATCCACAACGGTTCGAGAAGGCTATCAAATTGGCACTTCGGGTTGTTATTGTAATCAAGGTTTTACGTTAAATTCGGATAAAACAGCCTGTGTTGCAGATGAAGAAGAACAAGAAGACGAATGTGAAGAGGATTGTTCGATATATGATATGCCCGATTCAGTTTTTCAATATTGTGGTATCTGTAATCCTACAACAAAAAAATGTGAATTAATTGAAGCAGATACTAATGAAACATGTTGTAAAAGAATGGGAAAATGGTGCCCAACCAACAAATATGACAAATGTATAGAGAATAAAGAATGTTGCCCTGCGGATAGACCAACGGAAAAATCTGACTGTTATACATGTGATAACGGGGAATGGAAGTTTGTGAACAATAATAACGAAGAGTGCGGTTGTCCAGATGGTGGGACTTGGAATGAAGATGGAAAGACTTGTTGTAAAGGTGTTTACGCCTTATCATCCGATGGACGGTATAATGAAATAAATGCTGCTTGTGGTTGTCCAAACGGGGGAATAAAAGGTGAAATCGGAGGGATTAATAGTTGTTGTAAAAATGGATATCAAATAGATAGAGACACCGGCGAGTATAATATAACAGATTTTACTGAATGTGGTTGTCCAAATGGCGGTACAAACATGGGCGGATCTAATTTGAACGCCTGTTGTAAAAACGGTTATCGTTATGATATATATGAAGGAGATTATTATGAACCAGACTATCCTATTTGTGGCGTTTGCCCACCACCCACAAGTTTGGGTAGTGATGGAAAAACCTGTTGTTTGGGGCAGACACAGTGGGTTAATGGTGAATGGAAAGAATTGGGTTGGAATCTTTCGGCTTGTAAATGTGTAGGGCGACCAGATGAAGATATGACAATTATTTATGAAGATGCACAGATCTGTCATCATTGTTATTCATATAACGATGATGCTCACTGTAATATAGAAGACGGGACTATTATAGACGCTAGAGATTGTACGAGTAAAGGCCATGATGTTAAAGAGCTTATAAGAAACTGTTGTGGTACCCTTGGTGGGCAATTCTGTGAGCCGGCCGGTGAATGTATACTTAAAGATCATGTATGTTGTCCAACAAAACCTTATGTTAGATATGCATCAATGGGATGTGACCCGTAATTTATGGATCCTCGGGTCGCGTTATTGTTTGCCCGAGGATGACATTCCCGCACAGGTGTCAAGAGATTACTTCGTCGTTGCACTCCTCGTAATGACGGTTAAGTGGTTGTTGTTATGTGTTTCGCAATGACAACGTAAAAAAATTATCCTGAATAAAAAAAACAGTTTTATTCATTTTTTTTCATAACCTTTCAAAATACAGTTGATTTTTCTTTTTTTTTGTGTTTAAACTAAGTTATAACTTTTTTTAGAAAAGGAACAAAATATGAAAAAATATGCAATTGGTTTAGCAATACTTTCTTTGGCTCTTGGCTTGTCGTCCGGTGTACGGGCAGAACAGGATTCTCTGACATCCGTTCTGGTTTGTCGGGCACGGCAGTGTGCTGTTACAAATTATTCTATGACACGTGGCTTTCTTTATAACAAAATTGCCCAAATGTTGGAAAGAAATATTGGTAAGTCTGTTTTGGTCTGTGAAGCCGATCCGGTATCTCATGTCTGTCTGACGGAAGGTGTTCAAATTCCGGCTGAAACGGCTTTTGTTCAAAGCAATATCAATTGGACCGGTTTGAAGTTGATTGATGTTAAAATGACTAAAAATGGGAAGGGGTTTGATCTTGTTTGGGATTATAAAATTCAAACAAACGGTACTTATCCCAATTGTCAGTTGGGTTTGTCCCGTTTGACAGTTCCTTTTGTGGATAAAGTCGAAATGACAACTCAGGATTTTGGGTGTCGGATAACCGAAACGGGAAATACCGCCATCAATGCAACATACAATATTGATTATCTGGATTTTGATTATGGGTTTATGGGGGCTTATTATACGATTGGTGTTGGTGAGGCTGTTCGTGGTGGTAAGTCAGGATACTTATTGATGCGTTTTACGGCTAAACCAGAAACAACTAAAAAAACAGTGGTTCAGGAAAAAGAAGTCGTTTCGGAAAAAGTTTCGGTGACTTTGGAACCAGCTATTTTGCAGGCAACGGCCCCTGTCACAAATCAGGAAGTATCTGTCGCTTTATCCGAGACAGAGGATACAAATGAAATAAAACAAGTCGATGTAGATGAACCGTCTGAAAATATTTTGATTAAAACTGTTGTAACGGAAAAAACAGTGATTACACCAGAAACAGGTTTTGGAGATATTGAACCACCTGAATATCGGACAGAAGTTAATATGGCGGAAGAATAATGCTGACAGTACATTCTTTAACAAATGGGATTCGTGTCGTTATAGATACGAATAAAAAGACGGAAAGTGTTTCTTTTGGTGTTTGGGTCGCCGTTGGAGCTCGCTTTGAAACAGCCGATATCAATGGTATATCGCATGTCTTGGAACATATGGCATTTAAGGGAACTTTAAAACGAACAGCCTTTGATATTTCGCGGGAAATAGAAGATGTTGGTGGTATTGTTAATGCCTATACCGGACGGGATATGACAGCTTATTATGTGAAAGTTCTGAAAAAAGATTGGCGGTTGGGGGTTGATATTATATCCGATATTGTCCAAAACTCGCAAATGGATGCTCTGGAATTGTCACGTGAACAAGGGGTTATTATTCAGGAAATCAATATGAGTAATGATACGCCGGATGATCTGGTTGTGGATTTGTACAACAAAACTGCTTATCCGGATCAGCCTTTGGGACGGACAATTTTAGGAACGGCTGATACCGTGCGATCTGTTACCAGTCAAAAATTATTGGATTATATGCGGACACAATATACAACGAATCGCTTGATTATCAGTGTGGCTGGTGATGTAGATGTCAAAGAGTTTTTGGCGGTTTGTGAACAGTCCTTTACCGGTATAACTGATAAAAATGGCAAGATGGCAGAACCAGCCCGCTATGTCGGTGGGGATATCCGACAATTAAAGGATAACGAACAGGTTAACCTTTTAATGGGGTTTGAAGGTATATCCTATACCGATCCAAGGTATTATACGGCCGGATTATTGGCTTCAGTCTTTGGGGGAGGGATGTCCTCCCGTCTGTTTCAGGAAATTCGGGAAAAGCGGGGACTTGTTTATTCGATTTATGCATTTAATTCACCTGAAACGGATACTGGAACTTTTGGCGTTTATGCCGGAACAGGGGAAAAAGAAGTGGCTGAGTTATTACCTGTCCTATGTGATGAAATCAATCGGTTGGCAGATACTTTAACGGAAGAGGAAATTTTGCGGGCGAAAAATCGGGCTAAGGCCAGATTACTGATGCGGTCTGAAAATTGGAGTACGCATGCCGAAAGTAATGCTATTGATATGATTATTCATGGGCGTGTTGTCCCAGATGATGAGGCATTGAAACAAATAGACTCTGTCACAAAACAAGACATGTCAGATTTAGCCCGTCAAATTTTTGCCAGTCGGCCGACTTTGGCAACATTGGGACCGATTAAACAGGTTGCTGCCTATGATGATGTGTGTGGGTGGCTGAAAAATGCCTGATTTTTCTTGTGAACAAGCCTTGAATGTGTCAGGTTTGATTTTTGGATTTGACGAAGCCGGTCGAGGTCCTTGGTGTGGTCCTGTTGTGGCGGCATGTGTTTGTTGGCCAAATGGAAATATCCCGATTGAATTGGCTGAACAAATTAATGATTCTAAGAAATTATCGGCTAAAAAACGGGAAAAATTATTTCCTTTGATTATGCATTCAAATGCAATTGTCGGTGTGGGACAGGCTTCGGCAAAAGAAATTGATGATATCAACATTTTACAAGCATCTTTTTTGGCAATGAAACGGGCTTGGGAAGATGTCGTTCGTCAAGGCTATCATCCTGATTTTGCCTTGATAGATGGTAATAAATTACCAAATTGGTCTTTACCTATGCAGGCTGTTATTGGTGGGGATGCAAAATCTTTATCTGTGGCAACGGCTTCCATTGTAGCAAAGGTTACACGGGATAGGCTAATGATCGAATTGGCTAAACAATATCCGGTCTATGGTTGGGATAAAAATGCTGGCTATGGAACAAAGACACATATTGAAGCCTTGGAAAAGTATGGTGTAACACCACATCACAGAAAGACATATGCACCGATTGCCAAATTATTAAAGGCTAGTTCTGTCTGATTTCGGCTTTTTTTGTTTTAGGATTATAGGTAAAGGATAACAGGCCTTGTTTGAATAAAAGGACCTTTTCACCAAAAACTTCCCGTCGCCATCCTTGCATGCAGGAAACCTGATTGTCTCCACTGGCTATTTTTTTAAGCTCATCTGCCGAAGCAATAATTTTGGGAGCAACATTTAGTTGAGAACTGATGATTACCAATAGTAGGTTTAATAGTTCTGATAATGTATGTTGTGCAGGTGTTAGGGGCTTGGGACGTTCCCAGTTTTGAGGATAACAGGCAGGATTATCTGATTTTGCGGTTTCAATAACACTTAAAATTTCCTTGCCAAAAGCACTGTTGGAAAAACCGGACGAGATGTTTCGGCAATTTTCCAAGGCACTGGGGGTTTGAGGCATAATAGTTGCCAGTTCAATTAAAGCATCATCTTTTAAAATATACTTCCTAGGTCTATTTTTTTGTTTTGCTTGTTTCTCTCGCCAAGAACATAAACGGGAAAAAACGTGAGTTTGAAGTGGCTTTTTAAATGGAATTTTGAAACGTCGCCAAACTTCGTCATTATTTGTTTCATAAGTATCCGGATTGTTTTGAATGGATAGTTCTTGTTCCAGCCAAGGCAAACGGTTATTTTCCTGTATCTGACGGTTGAGTTCTTGATAAACATCACGCAAATATGTAACATCATTTAAGGCATAGCTGATTTGTTCATCGGTCAGAGGGCGATGACTCCAATCCGTAAAACGCATGGATTTATCCAGATTGATGCCGGTAATACTTTGAACCAATTGCTGATATCCGATATTTTCCCGAAAACCACAGACCATGGCCGCTATTTGTGTATCAAATAAAGGGGTTGGGATTTGATGTGTCAAGTGGTAGAAAATTTCTATATCTTGATGAGCCGCATGAAAAACTTTTACTATATTTTTATTTTGTAGTAAATCAAATAAGGGGCTTAAATCAATTTCTGCAGACAGAGGGTCTATACAGGCCTCGATTCCCGTTGATGCAATTTGGATTAGACAAAGTTCTGGGTAATATGTTTTTTCACGGATAAATTCTGTGTCCAGTGTCACAAAAGAAAATTGTGCCAACTTGGCACAAAGGTCTTGTAATTCTTGAGTCGTTTTAATCATCATAATTTTAATTATACGCTTTTTTTTATTGAAATGCAAGGAATAAGTTGTTAAACTGAATATATGAATAGTTTATGGTCATCAGATATTTTAAAAATAGAACAAGCCTTGAAAGGGCAAATGTGTTTAGTCGGAGGGTGTGTTCGGGATTATTTAATTGGGAAAAATCCCGATGATATTGATATAGCAACCCCTGTTTTACCCAAAGATGTTTTGAAACTATTGCAAGAAAATCAAATAAAAGTTCGTCCTATTTCTTTACGGCATGGCGTTGTTTTGGCCGAAATTAATCAAAGAAGTTTTGAAATTACAACTCTGCGT
Source organism: Alphaproteobacteria bacterium (assembly GCA_045613285.1). Classification (GTDB taxonomy): domain Bacteria; phylum Pseudomonadota; class Alphaproteobacteria; order CAAHEQ01; family UBA3637; genus CALXZG01. The sequence goes on from JAZLAQ010000033.1 coordinate 7,532, forward strand.
CAGGATATCTATACACAAACCGGAAAAGAAAAAATTTCTTTTATTTCAGATTATAAACAAGATGCAAAACGACGGGATTTTACTTTTAATGCCTTGTATATGAAAAAAGATGGTCAAATTATGGATTACTTTGATGGGGTATCAGATTTAAAAAACAAAGTAGTTCGCTTTATTGGAAGTCCTGAAACACGATTTGCAGAAGATTCTTTGCGGATTTTAAGGTATCTGCGTTTTTGGAGTATTTATGGTGGTGAACAACCAGATAGTTATATTATAAATCTATTTCCTTTATTTAAAAATAATTTGAAGCAGATTTCTGTCGGTCGAAAGCAAAAGGAATGGACTAAAATAAAGAAGAGCCCTCGTTTTTCGGAAGTAATAAAAATATTAAAACAAACGGGTGTAATGGAATATATGCTTGACATTGTTTCAAAAACAGTATAACCTAAAAGAAAAAACAGGAGGTTTATTTTATGATATCACAACAAGAAAGTGGTCGTTCTATGGTGGAAATGTTGGCAGTCCTTTGTGTTATCGGCGTTTTGGTTGTTGGGGCTACATCGGGAATTAATTTTGGTATGACGTCTTATAAAGTTACCGATACACATCAGAAAGTTGAAAGTATTGCCGGTGGTGTGGCGGATTTATTTTCATGGAGAAGGGAATTTCCGGAAAATATGGGGGGATTGATTTCTAAAAATGAAGTTTGCTCAGGTTGTGTGTTTGAAGAAAAAGGAAATAATGCTGTTATGAATGACAGCAGTTTTGGTCCTATTTCCGTTAAATATATTGACGGAGCTTCTTTTGGAATTACTGTTGAAGAAGTTCCGGAAGATGCCTGTAATCAATTGAAAGAAAGGAAATGGATTAATGTGGAATGGTCAAAACCAGTTGCTTGCGGTGTCAGTAATACAATAGAATTTATTGCTGAGTAAAATGAACATGTCCTATGTTGAAATAGAATTATTACAGTTTTTAATCCAGAATGATTGAATTTTATCGCGTCGGAATGTAATGTAGAGGAAAATTCTTCGAATAAAATCCTAAAAAATATCCCCGTTTTTAAAACGGGGATATTTTCTTTATATAACTTTATTTTTCTTTTTAATGTGTTCAGAGAATAAGTACGTTCCAAGAACGGCTCCTCCGATAACCCAAAGACCAATTTTCCACCAAGGATAATCAGAGTTCTGTTTTGTTGGATATTGCGGATTATTATTTGACAAAGAAACAGGTTCTCTTTTTATAGCTTCAATTTCATCTTGTTTTGCTATTTTATTCTCTTGTTCTATATTATTGTATTTTTGTAAGTCTTTTTCCTTAATATCAGCGATTTTACGGATAGATTTATCTGCTGTTAAGAATAAAGCCTGATTTTCCGGATGGGTTTGACGATATGTTTCAGTTGCTGATAAAACAGCATTCATGACCTGTTTAACATCATTTGTATCAGCTTTGTTTTGACTTAAATTTTGACGTGCTAATGCCGTTATGGTTTTATATGCATCATCAGCCAATTTTGGATTGTTTTCTTGCCAATTCATTTGTGCTGTTACACTGAAACCCATCGCAGGACCAAAGGCACGCATAGCATCCATTTGCTGTTTTTGTGTTAAAGGACTTAATACGTCCCGTAAATTGCGGACATAGTTTTTTAAATCCTTGATAGCTTCCGGCATATCATCTATGAACCAAGCCACTTGTTCTTGTCCTTGCTGTGTTGCAGGAATGATTTGATTATGAATAGGGTTTAATTGTCGTCCCATATAACCTTCACTGACAATTTGTTGACATCTTAAATTCCGTTTTGACATTTTTTCATAAATATCGTTAAATTCACCAATCAACCATATTTCAAAGGCATTATGAACAATAGAATCACGACCAATTCGACGTGTTTTAGCTGTCCAACTGCCTGAAATTGGTCTGTTTGCAATTAACCAATTTGGTGCGTTTTTAACTGGTTGTTGTACAGTAGTCTGATTATTTGTGGATGTGTTTTTTGCCTGGTTATTTTCTGGAACAATAGTATTAGATACAGGAGGGGTATTTGAAAATTGTTCTGGCATTTGGACAGATTCTGCTTTTTGTGCTTGAGTAGTAGGCGCTTTTTCGGTTTTTTCCGATTTTGAATTACTGAAACAACTGCCTAAAGAAGCGATCAGACATAAACCGGCTACTAATGTTGATGTACCGATAATCAGTCCGGCTCGTTTAGATCTTTTGCTCTTTTCTTTTTCCTGTTCACCAGCTATAACAATAGAACCGATCGATTTATCGTAGTGTTGATGGAATATATGGCTTTCGATAAACAGTTCCCCTTTTCCTTGTAACAGGTTGTTTAAAATCTTTTTTGATTCTGGGGTAAAAGCATCTTTTTCCGTTTCGATACCTGTTTTTTCTTTTAAATAATCATTGAATGTTTTTTCCCACAGATTGTTAAATGTATTAAAATCCGTTGGTGAGTAAGTTGTACGTTCACCATCAATTTCAACAGTTGTTATATCACCTGTCGTTTCAGGTATATCCAATGCCTTAAAAAGGACACCCTTATATTTTTTAAAATCACTTAAATTTTTTGTCATGTTCATTTCCTTTCCCTAAACACATAAGACCATTATATCATAAAAAGGAAATTTTGTCAAATTTAAGTATTTTTTTGAGTGTTTAATTCAAGCTTTTTAGCTTTGAAAGAACGGTGTCTTGTCGGGTCTATATCTAAATCTATACCAGTCAAAATTCCGTCTTTTAAAGAACGAACAACCAATTCAACCGAACCCAAAGAAAAACGATCGCCGATTTCAATATCGGATAATTCTTTTTGCATAAATTCCGCAATTGTTAAAGGGCGAATATATTCGGGTATTTTAACCCCGTATAACAAAGCCAGTTCATTGAAAGTTGTTTGTGGATCAATCGGAAAATCACCAAAAATGTCTTGTATTTGTTCATCTTCTCCATTTCCATACAGATGATCCAGAATAGCACGTCTGCTGTTAGAAGGTAAAAAGACATAAACTTTATCTTCATTTTGAAGGCGTTTTAAAACACGTCCCGAAAAATAAGCAATACCGTTTCGAACAACCAAACTGGGCATGGCCCAACGGGGAATGGCTTCTCCTAAAACAGCGGGACTTTTTTCAGTTAGCTGATATAGTATTAATGAACTGTCAACTAACCCGGGTAAATCGACTTCCGCTTCTGCAGGATCAATCTGAGTTGCTGGAACAATAACCTGACATTTACGGGCTATAATTGGGATGAAAAAGCCTTGGATAGATAGGCTCATTAACACCATAATAAAAATGATATTAAAAAAAGCATCCGCAAATTCCAATTGATAAACAACCGGTGTTAAGGCCAATAAGATAGACGTTGCTCCACGTAATCCGACGAATGAAATAAAGTTTTTTTCCGTGGCGGAATATCTTTTGAAAAAACTGAGTAATGTCCAAATCATAATCGGTCTGGCAATAAACATCAATAAAAAGCCCAATAATATGGCGGGTTGCCAGTACTGTTTCAGACCGGAAAAAGAAACAAACAAGCCCAGACATGTAAACATGGTTATTTGAGAAAGCCAAGTCAGTGTTTGTTGGAACTTTAAAATTTGTGCGTGGGCTTGTATCCGGCTGTTTCCTGCCAATAAACCGGCGATATAGACAGCCATAAAGCCGGAACCTCCCAGCATGTTCGTAATAGCAAAACCACTTAAAACAACACCGATAACAAAGATAGGATACAAAGCATTTTCAAGTTTAATATTATTGACACATAACTGGATAAGACGGCCCAGTAAAAATCCGGCACCGCCACCAATCAAAATCTGAGTCAAAAGTAATAATCCTAATGTGGTATAAGAGGCATTAATACCTACCATTTGTTGTTGTATCAATGTAATGCAAGATATTGTTAAGAAAATAGCCATTGGGTCGTTGGCCCCAGATTCAACTTCTAATGTGGCTTTTACCTTTTCACGCAAGGTAATGCCCTGTGAACGAAGCAAGAAAAAAACAGCAGCTGAATCTGTTGAACTGATGATTGAGGCTAATAAAAATGCCGGTATCCAGTCAATATCCAAAACATAATGGGCAAAAGGGGCAAAAAATAAAGAAGTGATGGCAACCCCTATTGTTGCGAGTAAAATGGAGGGTTTACTTGCCAATCGATAGTTTTTCATTTGGGTTTGAAAACCACTGTCAAACAAAATAAGGGCCAAGGCTAACGCCCCAATAAAAAAACAAATTTTAGGACGACGAAGCATTTCTAATGTTTCAAAATTACCTGTTCCCGCAACTAAACCGACACATAAAAAAATTAGTATCAAGGGAATACCGGCCCGCATGGAAAACAGGCTGGTTAAAATAGAGACACAAAGCAAAATGGCAAAAATCAGGATGGGCAGATTGATAAAATCCATTTTCTATTTTTTTCCTCCCTTTTTATGTGATCGTTTTTTTAAAGATGATAGTTTATAGCTGACAGTTGCTGTATCCCGGCCAGATTTTGCCAGACGATTATACATTCTTTCAATTTCTTTGTTCAAGTAAGCTGTTTCAATTTTGTTCATCAGTTTTTCTTTGGTATCTTTTTCCCCATTTTGGAGGATTCTATCTTTATCATCTAAAATCCAAGAAATTGGTTTTTCGGGTTCTTCTTCTTTTTGTTCAATAACAAATGGTAAATCGTAAATAATTTTTTCAACGGCTTCACGGGCTTCTTTTTTACTCATATTTCGATTATAGTACCGTCCGATCATTTCAAAGGCAATGCCTGCTTCCAAACTGTCATCAACAACAATAAAGGGCATGGCATCCGAAAAACCTTTTAAATTGACTTCTTTTAAGTATTCCAATAGGTGGTGAAAATAACCGTCTATGTTGTACATCACGAAAGGTTTAAAGTTTAAAAAACCATCTTGCATGGCAACACAATCGTAGGCCAGTTCATCCAATGTACCGACACCGCCGGGGGTAAAAATAACAAAGTCAGCATCCAATAGTTGTTGTTTTCTTTCTTCCAGAGTGTGAGCTACAATAATATCAGATACCTGATCCAATACTTCATCGCTCTGATAAAGTGCAAGGTACTCTTTTGTTGTAACGGCATGAATAGGGGTTTTTGTCTTTCTTTCTTTCTTGGCCCACGTATCTAAAACACCTTTAGCAACTGCTCCCATAATTCCCCGTGAAGATAAACCGAAATCCAGTCTGTAATCGTGTTTACCGATTTCCTGACCTAAACGAAAGGCTTCTTCAACATAAATCTTTTTTATGCCGGAACGGGAACCGCCAGCAACAAAGACACGAGTTGTTCCTTCCTGATTTTTTTTCAAGAAGGCCGTTGCTACTTTACCAGGCTTTTGGGAACCGGGTTTATACTTTTTTTCCTGTTCTAAAACACCTGAACCACGTTCTAATGAAATTTTGCTTGATGATTTCATATAATACCCCCATTTAAGATCTGTTTTTTATTATAACATATTTTTTTTAAAAAATACTAGCATTTATTAAAAAAAAATGCTATACCAGATATAAATTTTGAAAATATGAGGAGAAAAATAATGAAAAAATCAGTTGTTTTTGGGGTTTTAGCACTTGTTTTGATAGGCTCTGTTTATTATGGGTACCTGTACTGGAAAAAGATGGAACAACCTCAACAAGTTCAAATGGCAGCTCAAGCCGTTGATGTGATAACGGTTGATTATCAGTCTGTTTTACCGGAAGCAGAATTTGTTGCAAAAATTCAGGCAACGGATAAGGTTGGGCTTCGGGCTCGTGTAACCGGATTTTTACAGAAGAAACTGTTTGATGAGGGGGATATTGTTCAAAAGGGACAACCGCTTTTCATTATTGAACCTGTTAATTTTCAAGCACAAGTCCGTCAGGCTGAGGCTAATTTAGCTAAAGCAGAAGCTAATGCTGTGAATGCAAGAGCACAATATGAAAGAACAAAAACGTTGTTCAAAACAAAAGATGTACCGGAAGCAAAATTAGACGAGGTACAGGCTGCTAACGACACAGCTCAGGCAACGGTAGCTCAAATGAAGGCGGCTTTGGATTTGGCTAAAAAAGATTTGGAATATACGACGATTGTATCCCCTATGGACGGTAAAATAGGGGAAAAAGCTTTTTCTGTTGGGGAATTGATTGGTCCAAATTCTGGTGTTTTGGCAGAAATTGTTTCCATTAATCCGATAAATGCTGTTTTTTCAGTTAGCGAAAATCAATTAGGTTTATTGCAAGAACAATTTGGAAACGGTCGGGATGTGAATGTTGAATTTATTATGGCCGATGATCGGGTTTATCCGGAAAAAGGGAAAATCAAATTTGTTGATATTGTCTTAGATGAAGCTATGAATACTTTAAAAATGAAGGCTTCTTTTCCGAATCCTGAACAAAAATTGATTTCGGGTCAATACGGGCGTGTTCGTTTAATTGCTCAAAAACCGATTTATGAAATCGTTATTCCGATGAAATCTGTCCAACGGGATTTGACGTCTGCTTTTGTTTATGTTGTCAATTCGGAAAATAAAATTGAAAAAAGAGTTGTTAAAACAGGATTGGAATTACCAAACTTTGATGTTATTATTGAAAATGGGTTAACAGAAGGGGAGCATGTTGTTACGGCAGGTTTTCAAAAAATTGCACCGGATATGACAGTAACACAGAATGTGATAAAGTAGGAGAACGATTATGATAGCAGATGCATTTATTAAACGGCCGAGATTGGCAACCGTTATTTCTCTTGTTATTGTGATGGCGGGTATTTTGGTGTTTAGTTCTATGCCTGTGGAACAGTATCCGAATATTGCGCCTCCATCTGTTTCTGTTCAGGCTATTTATCCCGGTGCCAGTGCTGATGTTGTGGAAGAATCTCTAGCCCAACAGATTGAAACGGCTGTCAATGGTGTGGAAAATATGTTGTATATGAATTCCACCAGTTCGGATGACGGTTCTTATTCTTTAACGGTTACATTTAAAATCGGAACAGATCCGAATATTGCTGCTGTTAATGTTCAAAATCGCTTAAAGACAGTGGAAAGTTTATTGCCAGAAGAGGTTGTCCGTCAAGGAATTACTGTTAAAGCCAGAATGGCTTCTATGCTTCAGGCTTATACAATTGCCTCTACTAATCCGGAACATACATCGGCCTATATGGCAAATTATGCCTTAATCAATGTCAAGGATGAAATCAGTCGTGTAAATGGTGTTGGGGAAGTCTTTCTGTTTTCTACTCAGAATTATAGTATGCGTATTTGGTTAAATAACGACAAACTGAAAAGTTTAAAGTTATCCACAAATGATGTTATAACGGCTATCAGAAGTCAAAATTTACAGGCTTCTTTGGGGCGTATTGGGGTTATGCCGACAACTGATGATCAGCAATTCCAATTTTCACTGACAACAAACGGACGTTTGTCCACACCGGAAGAGTTTGGAGAAATTGTTATTCGGGCTAATGCTGACGGATCTTTCCTGTTGTTAAAGGATATTGCCCGTATCGAATTGGGGCAAAAATCTCAGGCTATGGAAGCCAGTTATGACGGTTTACCTGCTGCCGGTTTTGCTATTTTTCAGTCACCGGGTTCTAATGCCATGGAAGTGGCTCAGGCTATTTCTGAAAAAATGTCTGAATTGAAAAAGAAAATGCCTGATGATTTTAAAGTTGACGTGTTATTTGATACCGCCTCGTTCGTTCAATCATCAATGGATGAAATTAAAACAACCATTATCGAGGCTTTTCTGCTGATTGTTTTGATTACTTATCTGTTTTTGGGAACAATGCGGGCAACCATTATTCCGACATTGGCAATACCGGTTTCTTTAATCGGTGCTTTTATCGGGATGGGGTTGTTTGGTGTAACGGTTAACACTATTTCGTTATTGGCTCTTGTCTTAGCAATTGGGGTTGTTGTTGATGATGCCATTGTGGTTGTGGAAGATGTAGAAACCGTTATGCGAGATAACCCAAAATTAAAGCCGGCAGAAGCTGTTAAAAAATCTATGGATAGAATTACCGGCCCGATTATTGCCATTACTATGGTGTTATTGGCTGTTTTTGTTCCGGTTGCTTTTACCCCTGGTATATCTGGTATTTTATATCGGCAGTTTGCAATTGCAATTGCAGCGGCTATGGTTATTTCGGGTATTAATTCGTTGACGCTCAGTCCTGCTGTTGCAACGATTATTATGCGACCGAATCAGGAACCACCTTCTTTGTTAAAGCGGATTATGAAAGGTATTGATAAAGCACGAGATTTTTATGCCGGTTCCGTTAAAAAATTATTGCCCTGTTCTAGATTTGTCTTGATTTTTATGGCTTTGTTTGGTTATGCAGGGTATTGGTTGATTAACCATACACCGGATGGGTTCTTGCCGGCAGAAGACCAGGGGACATTGATGATGGAGGTACAATTGCCATCTGGAACTTCTTGGAATCGTACGCATGATATGATGGAAGTTGTGGCTAAACGTGTCAAAAATATTCCCGAGATAGCACATTATATGATGATTACGGGATATGGGATGATGTCCGGTGTTCAGTCATCCAGTAATGGCTTCTTTATTTTGAAGTTAAAACCATATGACGAAAGAGCCGGTAAAGATCAAGATATCAACAGCATTATCAAAAAATTGATACAAGTAACTGGTGATATTAAGGAAGCACGTATTTTACCTTTTAATTTACCAGCCATTCCAGGGGTTAGTATGTCTTCGGATTTTGAATATATGCTCCAAAGTACAACTGGGGCCAGTCCGGAAGAATTGATGTCTGTTGCCGGTCAGGTTATTCAGGATGCAAATAAGGATCCGCGTCTGCAACGGGTAATGACATTCTATACGATTGATTCTCCCCGTGTTCAGTTGAGTGTTGATCGTAAAAAAGCTTATGCCTTAGGTGTTTCAATATCGGATATTTTTGCTACAATGCAGACAATGCTTGGCGGTACTTATGTCAATGACTTTAACCTGTTTGGTCGGGTTTGGGAAGTTAATGTTCAAGGTGATATAATGGAACGTAGAACTTTGGATGATATTTTTAAAATCAATATTCGGAATAATAAAGGTGAGATGGTACCTTTGCGTTCACTGGTTCAGGTTGAAAGAACGATTGGAGCTCAATTTATTCAACGATATAATAACTATCGGTCTATTCGTATAACAGGATCGCCCGCCGCCGGTCAGGGCAGTGGGTCTGCCATGAAAGCTATGGAAGAAGTTTCAGCTAAGGTTTTACCAGAGGGATATAAATATGAATGGACGGGAATGGCTTTACAAGAAAAAGAAGCAGGTAGTATGATTGTCTTGTTATTTGGAATGGCTTTCCTGTTCGCTTATCTGTTTTTGGTAGCTTTATATGAAAGTTGGGTTTTGCCTTTATCGGTTATGATTTCTATTATTGTCGGATTCTGTGGGGCTATCGGATTATTGTTCGTCCGTACCATTACAAATGACTTGTATGCCCAAGCGGGTTTGATTGTTCTTATCGCATTGGCTGCCAAAAATGCGATTTTATTGGTCGAATTTTCAAAAGATCAACATGAAAAAGAAGGTATTCCCGTTCAGGAAGCAGCCGTTAATGGAGCTCATATGCGCTTTCGGGCTATTATGATGACAGCATTTTCATCCCTGATGGGGTTTGTTCCTCTTGTTTTTGCAACAGGGGCCGGAGCAATAGCCCGTCGAGCCATTGGGACATCCATTTTTGGTGGATTGGCGATGGCTTCATTTGTTGGGATATTCTTTGTTCCGTTATTGTATGTATTTTTCCAGACAATAGTGGAACGGATATGGAAACGTAAAGATTAACTTTCCCGTTCTTTTTTCCGTTGTCTGTTCAAAAGAGTTTGTTCCGGATGTAAAAACCACTTTTTAGGGCAGATAACGGTTCTGTCTATATCGAAGTCTTTTAAAATGCCAGATAAAGCATAAGTATAATTTTTTCTGACACTTTCATATCTTTTGCCTAAGTCAGTCATCTGGACCCATTTTGTGTAAGATTTTTTTGCTTTATCAGAAGGGATGTCTTTTCGTTCAAAGGCAAAAACCCAAGGTTTCATCTTTTCCCGTCCCATGATAAAGGCTGGGTGAATTAAATGTAATTTATCCAGTTCGTTTTTCTGGTCATAAATCCAACAACAGCGTCTGGTCATTTCATCAGCGATGGTTAAAGCATAGTGTGCTATTTGAGCAACAGAAGGTTTAGGTTTGTAAATATTCCGCATATGATAATATTCTTGAACTGGTCCTGTTTGTGGAAATCTAACAAGAGCCTGAACTAAATTCCACGCTTTTCCTAAATCATCAACTAATTTTGTATATGTTCTATCTTTTTTATATCTGTCAAATTCCATTTGATGAAAAACATATTTCATAATCGGGGGCAAAGCATAAAACTTTTGTTTTGTAGCTTCATCCTGTAAATTTTGTTTTAATTTTTCTTCACTCTTTGTTTTTTTAGCCATTTTATTGTCCACCTTTCTGTCTATTATTATATACCAATTTTAAAATTTTGCAAGTTTTTTCTTGAAATGCCTGAAAAATATGGTATAGTAAAGATATGAAAAAGGTTGAATTATTTACGGATGGAGCGTGTTCCGGAAACCCTGGAGCAGGGGGCTGGGGGTGTATTTTACGGTATCATCAGACCGAAAAAGAACTGTGTGGTGGGGAAGCTCAAACGACTAACAATCGGATGGAACTGACGGCAGTTATTCAAGGACTATCATTATTAAAAGAACCTTGTCATGTTGTTTTATATACAGATAGTCGTTATGTTTTGGACGGTTCAACCAGATATTTAAACGGATGGATGAAAAATAACTGGAAAAAAGCAGATAAAAAGCCTGTCTTAAATATTGATTTATGGCAGGAATTGGTGCCGTTATTGGAAAAACACAATATTGATTGGGTTTGGGTTAAAGGACACGCCGGTCATCCGGAAAATGAACGGGTTGATGCCTTGGCCTGTCAACAGCGGGATTTATTCAAAGGATAATTTTTTTAAAATTTGTCTTATCTTCGAAGTCGTCAATTCTTGAGGTAAAATGAATTCTGTGCCGTCTTGTAAAACTAAAAAACTAAAAATATCCTGATGAATTCCGAACTGTCTTTGTTTTGTCCAGGCTGTCGGTGTATTTGACTTAATTCGATAAATAGGGACTTTTGGAATTGTCAAAAAACGTCTATCCAAAGCACAACTGAAACAGGTTTCAGGCATAACCTGAATAATAGCCGGATAAGTCGGTTGTTTGGGTATTATTGGTGGTTTGGGCGACCAAATCGGAATGCACAGGATTAAAATCATCCAACAGGCCGTCAGTATATAAGGAAAACGGACAATAATCTGATAAGATAAATTAGATTGGATCTGCTTTCTTTTGAAAAAACGCAACATTTCTTTCGGGAATGAGGTCAAAATATTTAGTGGGAATAATAGGCAACACAGCCACCAAAGGCTCATCCAGATTTTTGTTGTCAGGGATATATTATCCAGGCTAAACCAAAACGGTTTTGGCAGAAATGCTACCAAAAGCAAAATCATCCACATATTGGGCGGGCAGGGACGGATTGTTAAAATCAAGCTTGTCATCAGCCAAAGCCAGACAACCGGTGTGATATTTGTCCAATTCGTTGGATCAAATCCGATTATCCAAAGTAATAAAAGAAAAAGTATACCACCAAGAGTGTATTTTTTTATTTTCCGAACCTGTTGGATGCAGGTTTTTGATTGTGTTCCAAAATATATCGGCTTGAAAAACAAAGACCAAATCGGTGAAAATAACAGGAAGAACAGACCCGTCCAAAAAATATACCACAATGAAAGCGCTTTCGGTGTTGGTGGTGGTAAAGGACTATCTTTTAAAATTTGTTGAACTTGATAATTCCCCAAGGAAGAACGAATAAAGAAAGATATTGTGTCCCCTGTTTTTATAGGAGTCTTGTTATCTGTTTTTAAAATAAGTGTTACCTGTTGCCCTTCGTTTTGAATTATCAACGGGGTTAAATGATAATCATCTATTGATTGAATGTCTAAAAAAGAAACGGTTTTCGGAAAAGTTAGGCGTATTTTTAGTTTGTCGGTGGATAATAAAGTATTTTCAACAACCAGGTCTGTTTTATCTAATGGGACGGCCCCGACTTTCATAGCCTGTGAAACAGCACCACACCAAACTGTGGCATAATTTTCATTGCCTTTCAAAAATAGGGTATGATTTGTTTTTTGAGTCAGACATCCATCCGTTTCGGAACAGGCTGTCCAAGTTCCTTGTATAGTGACAGAAACATCCTGACCACTGGTTCCCTGTAATAAAAATGGAAAGAAAGTCATGTTTTTGTAGTTGTCCTGCCACGATTCGTCCGGAAGTGTATCATTTTTAAGTGGAATAAGCGGAGTTGCCGTCCAATCAGCAGATAAATTTGTTTGGAAAACGGGAGTCTTTAATGTCCAATCTGGTTTAATGTCGGCTTCTATGGCCATACTTAAATAGGATATATCCTGAACACCGGTTCGGCAGGATATTAGACGAAACTGTCCAAAGGGTGTTTGAACCCAATCGCTTCTTCCGTTATAGATATTTTCAAAAGAATTTTGTATGTCGGATTTTAAAGTTCCTAAAATCGTTTCAGCTGAAACAATGTTTGCCAATTGGGTTAAAAATAGAAAAAAAGTCGTTATATATATAAAAAAGTATCTCATAATTGGTATTATAACAAAAAAAAACTTGAATGTCTTGTAAAAAATGTGTAAAATAGTCCTGTTTTTAATTTTTTTATATGGAGGATTTCATTAAACCGTTTAATCAAGGCTCACCTGCGGGACAAAATAAAAACGATTTCCGTATGAACGAGCAAATTACAACTTCACAGGTTCGGCTGATTTTAGCAACCGGTGAAAACTTTGGGATTATTTCAACACGTGATGCTTTACGTAAGGCTTATGATCAGGGACTGGACCTGATTGAAATTGCACCGGGGACAATACCGGTTTGTAAAATCTTGGAGGCTGGAAAATATCGCTATGAAATGCAAAAACGTAAATCAGAAGCCAAGAAAAAACAGAAAATCGTTGAAATTAAGGAAATTAAATTATCTTCTAATATTGGGGATAATGATTATGGTGTGAAATTGAAATCTGCCAGACGCTTTTTAGAAGACGGTAATAAAGTCAAGTTTACTTTACGGTTTCGGGGGCGTGAGATGTCCTATGTGGATTTAGGGGCTGCGGTTTTAAATCGGGCTAAAACGGATTTATCCGATATTTCTAAAGTGGAACAAGAACCTAAATTGGATGGTCGTCAAATGACTTTAGTGGTGGCCCCGACAAAGTAAAAATATTGAATTTTTATAAAAAATCCCTTGTTTTTAATTTAAACGGGGATTTTTTTAAATTTAAAAAATGTATTTAAATTCAATTAGTTGACTTTGTTTTTTGTAAAAAATGGTAAAAAATATGTTATTTTTTTTAAAAAAATACTTTACAAATAGTGAAATCGTGCTAGAATAAAATTAAGGATAGAGGAACCCTCTATCTGAAACTAAAAAGTAAAAAGGAGAATAACCATGAATAAAATGTTAAAATATTGTGCTATGGCAATGGCTGTTGCTTTGGTATTTGTTGCCGGTAATGCTTATGCTGGTGGCGGTGGGAACGTATTTGGTACGGTGTTAACCCGTATGTTGGATACGTTTGAAAGTTCCCGTTCCGTTATCTTTGTTGTTGGTGGTTTCGGCTTGATCGGTTTGGGTTTTGCCGCCATCTTCGGAAAAGTACAATGGAAATGGTTGGCTGCTTTGGCTTGCGGTTTGGCAATTGTTGCTATCGCCGGTCAGGTTGTTGACTACGTCACACGTCCGGTTTCTCAAGAAATCGCAGATGTTTCTGGTATAGATTACGGTGATACTTTGACAGAAGGCGACGAAGGTGGCTATTACTAAGTCATAGTACTTGTCAAAAACAAGACACCCCTTGCGTTATGCGGGGGTGTTTTTTTGTTTTGGAAAATTGTTCTTTTTCTTGGTACGGTAAGGATAAAAATAAAATAATTGTTGGAGCATTGATTGAATAGAAGACTTGTGTAATAAAAAATAAAAAGACTCTTGACATTTTGAATAGAGTTGTGTATAATGGGCAACCGTGGGGCGATTAGCTCAGTTGGTAGAGCAGCTGACTCTTAATCAGCGGGCCCAGAGTTCGAGTCTCTGATCGCCCACCAATTATAAAAAGAGGATGTTTCTATCCTCTTTTTTTTATGCCTTGATAAGGCCTCAAAAGCCCAGTGTTTGCGGGGTTTGTGAGATTCGGTGTTTCATTTATGATGTGAGCACATAAACCACCGCTAAGAGATTTTTTATTAAAATTAAGAAAAATAGATACTTTTGGATTGACCTCGTCCAAAACAAAAAACGCCTATTTTAGGCGCTTTTCTTGATACCCAACCTCGCACCCCATATCCATGACCAGACTACAGTTGTGAACCACAGGCCACTTGGGTGAGAGTTTAAAATTAATCAGAACATTTTAATGTATAAACAAAGTTTTCATCTTTGAAACATCTGTTCCATTGGCACAGAAAAATATTTTCAAATTTTGAGGAGAATAAGTGTTTTTTTAATGAATTGGTAAAATGACAATAATTACCTGTTGAAACATCGGGTATATATACCAGAAGGAAACATTTATCACATTTTTTAAGGTAATTACTAATTTTTTATTTTTACTATCAATTGTTTCTTGAAGTTCATCAAGCGGATCTTCTTTGCTACGACACTCATTATTAACCGCACAATCAAATTTACTATTCATATTGGGGATAGCGGTAATTGTGATATTAAAATATTCATCCTGGACTTGAAGAGTATCGTTTATAAGATGTGGCCACTGTTTTAACTTTTCGACATTTCTATCAATAATTCGTTCTATACCTGATTTAATTTCATTTTTATTATAAATATCCCAAAATCCAGGATTATAAATAACATCTAAAACTTCTTGGCGTGTTCGAGCACACCATTTTCTTTTATCCCATTTATCAATTAAAACAGATATGTTAAGATTATGCTTCTTTTGCGCATATGCACGTGTTTGGTTGCCAATACTCATAAGGTGTTGAAGAGCTCGTCCATGTTTACTTTTAACAATGAACTTCGTTATTTCTAATCCGATTGTTTGATTGTCTTCTGTGGTAAAAATAAAATCAGGATGTTCAGTCTCTATGTGTGACTTTATTTTATTTTCTTTATACCACTTTTTCCCCACATCTGAGGCTAAAAAATAATTTAAATATTCCCGTTCTTCAGCTTTCTTATCTTGTGCCATGATATTTTCCCTTTTCCCTAAAGCATAGATGCAGTTACATACAAAAGCAAGAAAAGATAGAAAATTTGCAATTTTAAACGAAAAACCACGAGATTATGTGAAAAAATCACATAATCTGTAGTTTTTTTACTCAAATTCGGGATTTTTTCAAAATATATGCTTCTTTCACTGGACTTCCTCTTTTTTCCAAGCATTCATTGTGTTGTAACAAAAGGAGTTAATTATGACAATTACTTGGTATCACGAAACAAAAGAAGCCCCAGATTTTGATGCACGAATTGCTATTTGCGATGAAGATGGCACTTGGGCATATATGAGCGAGATTGAAGCCTTAGAAGAAGAAAACAAAAAATTAAAAGCAGAAATACAAAAAATAAAAGAGGTTTCCAAATGAATACAGTTAAAGTTTATATGGTGCGAAAACCTTCGGATTTTGAAGAAGTAATAAACTTATGCAAAAAATATGCGCATGAGGCCGAAGAGGTGTTAATTGAAGAAACTGTCAACCTACCACCAACTTGGCATGAGGAGTTTTGCCAACGCCCATTGGATAACTACATTTTCTTATCCGGTAAAGGCGGTTATGATGATACAGGCCAGCGCAAAGTAGTTGCTATAAAATGCCCAGGCAAGCCAACGCTCTATGTTGATCCTTCCGGTTCAAGCTATTGCCGATACATGGGAGTAGAAAATGAAAAATTATAATGACATTCCTCCAAATTACAAAATCAGCATGCCGATGGTTTATAACCACGCAATTAGAGTACTTGATAGACTGAATAGACGGCTGAGCAGACTTAACACCCCAGCGCAACCACTTAAATATAAATACGAAATAAATCGTCTAGCTCATAAATTAGAGCAAATGGTCGCAAAATATAAAGCCCTTGAAAAGGAGTTAGAATATGTCCGATCCAAAATATCCTGATATAACAGTACAGCTGACCGGAGAAAATGGGAATGCTTTTCATATACTCGGTCTATGTTTGTAGGCCATGAGATGCGCCAATATCCCTCAAGAAGAACGAGATGAATTTTACAGTCAAGCCACCGCAGGTGATTATAATAATTTACTCATCACCTGTCTGGAATGGTTTAACGTGGAATAGGTTAGATTTCAAAAGTATCAAACACATCAATATCAATTGATTTAGCTATTTTTTCAAGATTTGCATGGGTTCGAGATGCTTCATCTATAAAATAAAGTAATACTTTTCTAGTGACTGGCTCCATATAGTCTCTAATAAAAATCAATAACATATCTGCTAAATTTTTATCATCTGATACATTTAAAAATTTTTTTAATTGTTTTTGAACGTCATTTGATGGTTTTCCTGTGTGAACAATATCACTTCTTAGAGAATATGCAATATTGAAAAATTTAGAAGCATTCTCTCCTAGTATTTTTGAGCCTCGAATTTGTAATTTATAAGTCAGTTCAGACCGGCAATCATTCAATATACTGCATTCCCATACTGTTACTAATTTTAAAATTTTATCAAAAGTATTTTTTGCACTATAATATTCTTGAAAGTATGCTAACGGAATGCTTATAATATCTATAACAGAATTCATTTTTTTACATAAAGCAACTATATTTTTAATATCATCTTTTGTGATTTTATACTTTGACCAACATTCATTGGAGTAACCATCGCTCAATACAATATATTCTCTAACCGTTGATTCTGTTAAAAAGCCTGTTCCGGTCATTTCAGGAGATACAACATAATATCGTTCTATTTGAATATTTCCAGTTCTATAAAGACGCATTGCCATCAGATAATTAACAATACAATTAAATCCTTGTTTTATAATATTATGAACCTGATTATTTGTTTTGCTATCAACTATATGAGGAAGTTTTGCACCAGTTCTAATTATAAATTTTGGTACAGGATATTTTTCAAGTGCGCCAATATGATGTTGCAAGGCCCAATCTAATTGTAAACTTTGATAACTAAGGCCATAAGTTTGAAATCTTGGAGAATACTCATTTAAAAACTGACTAGTTGAAATAATATCAAAGCCATGAAACTCTTTTCCCAATACATTTGAATCGATCTCTACGTTGTATAGAGGAACAAATATATATGTGCCAACGTCTTCTGAAATATTGTGAGTGTTAGTATCTTTAATCATTTTTTTATCCTATTTTTTTATATTAAGGTTAGATGTTTTTATTTAAAAAAGCAATAAAAAACTCCCTCATACAAAAGAGTATAAAGGAGCTTAATTGTGTTTGTGGTAAGCTATGGTGCTTTTACTAATTCCCTTTCATCAACATGAAAAATTTTGTTATTTTCAGGATTGTTGCATTCTGCGCAGATGGGGATAATATATAATCCTGGGACTCTATACCACAGACCATCGCTATGTTGTTCAACCTTTTGAACATGCCCACCGCACAAATTTCCAGCAGGTTTACCGCAATTTCTACAATGTGTGGCAAGTTTATTGGTTTTCTTTTCCCAAAAATCAAGCCAACTATCATAGCCATATGGACATTTTTTATCGGATGTTCCAACTGCGTTTACTATATAAATCATTATAAATACTTTCATTCTAAGCAACAAAGGCCAAAGTTTGTTGACATTTTAAGTTGAATGCTATAGAATGAAGCTTGTCTAGAGGTCATTCTTTTGGCCCATTCGGGAGTTGTCTTTTAATTAGACAGTTCCCTTTTTAATAAAAAATTAACAATTTGTCAAGATGAAAAATCTAAAAACATTGTTTTGGTATTAAAATACTAAAAATATATTGACTTTTATTTTCTTTTGCGATATAATTCCTCTTATTAAGTCAAAAGGAGAACTTTATACATGAGAGGAATACATTCGTTTGAAGCCATTTGGAATGCAGTTGATCGCCTACATGGCTTGATTGATTCGGCGCAAGAAGATGTTGCGATATATATTGTGAAAGAACTTCAGAAAAGATTTTCATCGACAAGAATAAATGAGGACAGACTGTGGGGTGAGTGTGAATCTTTATCATACCAATTACATGTGTCAAATCCATTTAATACCAAGCAGTCTTTGATGTTGGCATATAGTTCTATAGTTGAAGAAATAGATTATGAGATTTTGTTGGCGCTAAAAAATAGGTATATGTCAAAAACATCTAGACTTCCTCTTCTATTGAAAACATATTTTGATTTGATTTTGAAAAAGATGAAAAACAGTGGCGCTTCTGTTTTGATAACGGAGGGTGAAAAATTTGCACCTTATCTGACATCCATTGTTAAAAAGAATGTGGATTGTCATTATACTATTACAACGGATAAACATTTCGAATATGCCTTGCTTCTAGAAATATTTAAGGAATATAATAATGTGCAGATACTGCAAAAACAAATATATGAGGCTGGGTTTAGTGGTGAAAAGTTTGACACTATTTTAAGTGTTCCAAATTTTGGAACAATTCCATCATTTATTAGAGACAATCAATTCATGTGCAAAGAGTATGAGCTTATTGCTACTGAAAATTTATTACTGCACCTTTCTCCTGTAGGAAGACTTATTATCTTGCTACCTTCCCGCGTTACTTTTGCAGCTGGACGTGTTAGAGATTTTAGACGTTTTATTCAGCAATCGTATTCCTTAGATGAAATAGCAGAATTGCCGGTTGGAATTTTATCTAACACAGGTGTAAAGACTTTCTTATTTGGTATTTCAGCAAGAAGAAATGATGATACTTTAATCAAACGTTATATCTTTGAAAATGATAATCCAACCAATCGTCGTTTTGGGACTTTATCGCTTAAATTACAAGATGAAACATTTATTATGCCAGATGAACTTGATGCTTTGGGAGATTGGAATATTGATAAGATTTTTGCTGCTCAAGATGATGATTGGACGCAATATCAAAATTCATCTATACGGAAGATTCCATTAAAAGATGTTGCAGAAATATTTAGAGGTAAGGCTATTACCGCAAAAAAAACAACAGGTTCCGTTGGTGTTATAAATATTTCGAATGTATTAGAGTATAGCGTTGATTATGATGCGCTTGATTATATTGAAGAACCAGAACGTAAAGTAGCAAACTATTTATTAAAGAATGATGATGTTTTGCTTCCTGCACGTGGAACAGCTATACGAACTGCGGTTTTTAAAGAACAAAATTATCCCTGTATAGCTTCATCTAATCTTATTGTAGTAAGACCAATTCCAAATAAATTATCTGGAACATATTTGAAAATCTTTTTAGATAGTGCTATAGGTAAGAAATTAGTAAAATCAACACAGCAAGGAACTGCGGTTATGAATATTAGTTATCGAGATTTTGAAAACATTGAAATCCCGTATCTTCCATATTCAGAACAACTAGAGATAGCACGCAACTATCAAGAAGGCCTTGCGCAATACCAAGAAACCATATCTTCAGCAGAAGAAAAATGGCAAAATATTATTAAAAACATAGAACAAAAATTTTAGGACTAAAACATGTCAAAGCAAATTGAAGAAACAACTAGTCAAAAACTTTTCTCTCATCTTTTTGAGGCTTGCAATATTTTGAGAGGTCCAATTAATCAAGATGAATATAAAAGTTACGTAACACCAATCTTGTTTTTTAAACGTATCTCTGATGTTTATGATGAAGAAACTCAAGAAGCATTAGAAGCATCTGGTGGAGATATTGAATATGCTTCATTTGCAGAAAACCATCGCTTTATTATTCCTGATGGCTGTCATTGGAAAGATATACGAGAAACAACACACAATATCGGTTCTGCAATTATCAATGCTATGACAAATATTGAAAGAGCTAATCCCGAAACTTTGTCAGGTGTATTTAGTAGTTTTGATGATGCAAACTGGGCTGATAAGAGCAAACTTTCAGATGAAAGATTAAAAGACCTTGTAGAACACATGTCAAAAATAAAGGTTGGAAACAACAATTATTCCGATGATGTAATGGGTGATAGTTATGAGTATTTGATTAAAAAATTTGCTGATATGTCTAAGAAGAATGCAGGAGAGTTCTATACGCCTAGATCCATTGTGAAACTGCTGATTAAATTTATAGAACCAGCAGATGGAGAAACAGTTTATGATGGTGCCATGGGTACTGGCGGTATGCTTATCGAGGCTATCAGACATATGAAGAGCACCAAAAGTTCATATGGCAAAATCTATGGGCAAGAGAAAAACTTAGCAACTTCGGCTATTGGTCGAATGAATTTATTCTTACATGGGGCAAGAGATTTTAAGGTTATTCAAGGCGATACATTACGTTCACCAGGATTTTTGGAAAAAGGAAGTCTCAAAACATTTGATTGTGTGATAGCTAATCCTCCATTTTCATTAAAAAACTGGGGTGCAGGAGCGTTTGCATCAGATATATTTGGTCGAAATATGTGGGGGTGTCCAAGTGATTCTTGTGCAGATTTTGCTTGGTTACAACATATGATATCTTCAATGGATCCTAAAAAAGGTCGTTGTGCTATTATTCTTCCACAAGGTGTATTGTTCCATGGTGGAAAAGATGGAGAAATGCGCAAAGAATTGGTTAAATCTGATAAGCTCGAAGCGATTGTAACATTTGTAAGTGGTGTCTTTTACAGTACTGGTGTTTCTGCATGTGCTTTGATTTTGAATAACAATAAACCAGCAGAGCACAAAGGCAAAATCTGTTTAATTGATGCATCTGGTATTTATACTCCCAAACGCGCGCAAAATATTATGACAGATGAAAATATTGATGAAGTTTATACCCTTTATCAAAACTATACGGATGTAACTGAAAAGTGCAAAATTGTCACATTAAAAGAAATAGAAGAAAAAGATTATACACTTTCTGTTAATTCATATATTGAGAAAGAACAGCAAGAAGCTATTGATCCAGCAATTGTAAAAAAAGAATTTTTAGATGCATTAAATGAAGTTACAACAGCAGAAAACAAGCTTAAACAATTATTATTAGAAGGAGGATATATCCATGAGTAGAATTAGTTTAGAAGAGTTAGAAAGCTATTTGTGGTCATCTGCTGTTTTGCTTCGTACACATATTGATGCAGGCGCGTATAAGCAGTATATCTTTCCTTTGTTGTTTTTTAAACGTATTTGCGATGTTTATGATGAAGAATGTGAACAAATTTTGAAAGAATATGGAGATAAAGAAGCTCTTGAGTGGGAAGAAAATCACCGTTTTATTGTTCCCAAAGGTTCTCATTGGCAAGATGTTCGTTCTGTATCATCAAATGTAGGTGTCGCTATTGTTCATGCCTTACAAGCAATTGAAAAAGCAAATATAGAAAAACTTCAAGGTGTTTTTGGTAATGCCGCATGGACCAATAAGAATCGTCTGCCGGATACCTTGCTAAAAGATTTGATTGAACATTTTAGTAGTAAAACTCTTTCTATTGCAAATTGTCCAGAAGATGAACTTGGCCAAGGATATGAATATCTTATTAAAAAGTTTGCAGATGATAGTGGCCATACTGCGCAAGAGTTTTATACAAACAGAACCGTTGTTCATTTAATGACAGAGATGCTAAAACCAAAGTCTGGTGAAACAATATATGACCCTACTTGTGGTAGCTCAGGTATGTTAATTTCCTGTATTGCCTACTTACAACAACAGAAACAAGAATGGCGAAATGTTAAAATTTTCGGTCAAGAAATAACTCAATTAACAGCAGCAATTGGTAAAATGAATCTCTTTTTGCATGGTATTAAAGATTTTAACATTATTAATGATGACACATTAAAATCACCAGGCTTTATTGAAAAAGGAAAATTAAAACAGTTTGATTTGGTATTGGCCAACCCTCCATATTCAATCAAGCAGTGGGATAGAGCGGCTTTTGAAAGTGATAAATGGGGCCGTAATATTTTAGGAACGCCACCGCAAGGACGTGCAGATTATGCATTTTTTCAACATATTATTAAAAGCATGGATAAAAAAAATGGTCGTTGTGCAATTTTGTTCCCGCATGGCGTATTGTTTCGTCAGGAAGAAAAAGAGTTGAGAGAAAAACTCATTAAAATGGATATTTTGGATTGTATCATAGGTTTGGGACCAAATTTATTTTATAACTCACCAATGGAAGCATGTATTGTTATTTGTCGTATGAATAAAACGCCTGAAAGACGTGGAAAGGTTCTATTCATCAATGCAATTAATGAAGTGACACGTAAAAACGCACAAAGTTATTTAGATGATGCTCATATTAAAAACATTGCTTCAGCATATGAAAAATATTCTGACATAGAGAGTTTTGCAAAGGTTGTAACAATTCAAGACATTGCAAATAATAACTATTCTTTGAGTATTCCGTTATATGCCAGAGAAAATAAGACATTAGAACAACAAGAAAATATTTCATTCTCAGAACAATGTCAGTCATGGTTAGATGTTTCAGCACAAATGACAGAAAGTTTTAGTGCCTTAAAAGTAATGTTAAATACGGAGGTTCAAAATGGTTAAATATAAATTTGAGGACATTGCTTTTAATAGCACATTAAAAAAGAAACCTGTAGAGGAAGATAAATACACGTATATTGGTTTGGAACATCTTGATTCAGGATCTTTAACAGTTAATCGATATGGTTCTGATGTCGCACCTAAGGGTGAAAAACTATTAATGAAAAAAGGTGATGTTTTATTTGGCAAACGTCGTGCTTATCAAAAAAAGGTGGCAATAGCTCCATTTGATGGTATCTTTTCTGCACATGGAATGGTTTTAAGGCCCAAAGAAAATGTTATTGATAAAAATTTCTTTCCATTATTTATAAGCTCGGATTATTTTTTAGAACCTGCAATAAAAATTTCTGTTGGCTCGTTATCACCTACAATTAATTGGGGTGATTTGAAACAACTAGAATTTGAGCTTCCAAGTTTGGAGGACCAGCGGAAGTTAGCTAAAATTCTTTGGGCGGCTGAAGAAACAAAACAAGCATACAAAAACCTACTTCAAAAAACAGATGATCTTGTCAAAGCCAAATTTGAAGAAGTATCCCATGATATTAAGAATGCTGACTGTGAGCGTAAACAATGGATGGATGTTGTAAATATTACTAATGGAAAAGATCATAAAAAAATTTCTGGCGATGGTCCATATGCTGTTTATGGTACAGGGGGAAAAATGATGGCAGCAAAAGAATATATGTGTGACAAGGGAACTATTATAATGGGCAGAAAAGGAACAATTGATAAACCATATATAGCCTCTGAAAAATGTTGGATTGTTGATACAGCTTTTGGAGTAAATCCCAAGAACCCAAATATTTTGAATCCCATTTATTTATATCAATATATAAAACAAATAGACTATTCTAAATTAAATAAGGCTTGTACTTTACCCAGTACGACAAAAAGCGACTTATTAAAATTGTGGATTGATGTACCTTCTACTAAAGTTCAAAATACCTTTGTTCAATTTGCTCAACAGGCAGAGCAATCCAAGCAACAGTTACAAACATCTTTAGATAGCTTGAATGTTACTATGCGTGCGTTGATTAATGAAAATTTGAAATAAGGAGATAAGCCATGTTTAATGAAGATACTTTGGAACAAATGCTTATAAAAACCTTAACCGATAATGGTTGGAAATATGTTGATGCTGATAATTTACCCCGTCAACATGGGGATGTTATGGTTGAAAGTATGGTGAAAGAGGCTCTTATTCGCCTTAATCCAGTTATTGCAGAAGAACCATCACGTGCCGATGAAGTTATCTATAAACTCAGAGCATTAATTCTTTCAACTCAGCCACATGATTTGGTGCAAAAAAATGAACAATTCAAAAAGCTGATTTTTGAAGAGAACTCTTTTCCTTTTGGTAAAGATGGTAGAATGGTTCCCATTCGCTTTTTCGGAACATTAACAAAAGAAGATTTAGCCCTTAATGAATATGTTGTTACCAATCAATGGGTGTTTCCTACTGTTGAAGGTGGTAAAAGGTTAGATCTTGTTTTGTTGATTAACGGATTTCCGGTTGCTATTGGTGAATTAAAAACACCTGTTCGTGAAGCAATTACATGGTTAGATGCAGCTGGTGATATTTCTGCTTATGAAAAAAGCATTCCTCAAATGTTTGTGCCAAACGTATTTAACTTTGCGACAGAAGGTAAATGTTATCGCTATGGTTCGGTTTGTATGCCAATTGGCATATGGGGACCTTGGCACACGCCAACCAATCGCCATGAAGGAACATTAGCGGCTGTTAAAACAAGTGTGGAAGATATGATAACACCTGCAAAGGTTATGGATATTTTTCAATTCTTTACCATTTTTGCAACAGATAAAAAATACCGTAAATACAAAATTATTTGCCGTTACCAACAATATGAAGGTGCAAATCTTTTGGTAGAACGTGTAAAATCTGGTTATCCAAAGCAAGGTTTGATTTGGCATTTCCAAGGGTCAGGAAAATCTTTGTTGATGGTGTTTGCAGCGCAAAAGTTGCGTATGATACCTGAGCTTAAAAATCCAACAGTCGTAATTGTAGATGATAGATTGGATTTAGAAACACAGATTACCGCAACATTTAATGCTTCAGATATTCCTAATTTGGTAAGTCTATCTACAAAAGATGAACTAATAACATTCTTTAAGCAAGATACTCGTAAAATTGCTATTACTACTATTTTCCGCTTTGGTGATGTTAATGGTGTGTTAAATGAGCGTGAAAACATCATTATAATGGTGGATGAGGCTCACCGAACACAAGAAGGTAATTTAGGTGAAAAAATGCGAATGGCTTTACCAAATGCATTTTTCTTTGGTTTAACAGGAACACCAATTAACCGAATTGATAAAAATACATTCCATACCTTTGGTGCAACCGAAGATAAAAGTGGCTATATGAGTAAATATTCATTCTCAGATTCCATTAGGGATGGTGCAACTCTACCACTTAATTTTGAACCGGTGCCAGTAGATTTACATGTAGATAGAGATAAATTGGATGCAGAATTTGATGCTTTAACAGAAAACTTGTCTGAAGAAGATAAAGCAGAACTTTCCAGACGAGTTAATATGAAAGCAATTATGTATGATAAAAAACGTATTCAAAAGGTATGTGAACATATTGCAAATCATTTCCGAACAAAAATTGAGCCTAATGGCTATAAAGGACAAGTTGTTTGCTATGACCGTGAATGCTGTTTGTTATATAAAGAAGAACTTGATAAAATCTTAGGTTCAGATGCATCAACCATTGTAATGGATACAAATAACGATAAAGAAGATAGGTATAAAGCATATCGCCGAGATAAAGATGCTGAAGGAAAAGTTCTAGATCGCTTCAGAGAACCAACAGATCCATTAAAATTGGTTATTGTTACATCAAAACTGTTAACTGGATTTGATGCGCCAATTTTACAAGCGATGTATCTTGATAAGCCAATGAAAGACCATAACCTGCTACAAGCTATTTGCCGAACAAATCGTGTGTACAATGATGGAAAAACTCATGGATTGATTGTCGATTATATTGGTATTTTTGATAATGTCGCAAGAGCTTTGGATTTTGATGAAACCAGTATGCGTAAAGTTATTACTAATATTGAGGATGTAAAAATTCAGTTTCCGTCACTTATGCGCAAATGTTTGAGTTATTTTATGGGGGTTGACCGTACAGTTGATGGTTGGGAA
This sequence comes from Alphaproteobacteria bacterium, assembly GCA_045613285.1. Lineage (GTDB taxonomy): Bacteria > Pseudomonadota > Alphaproteobacteria > CAAHEQ01 > UBA3637 > CALXZG01. The sequence continues at coordinate 33,461 of JAZLAQ010000033.1, forward strand.
GGTTTAATGGCAGCTCAAGAGTGTTTGCCAACCAATACTGAAAAAGATAAATTTGCAGCAGATTATCGCGTTTTGAATAAAGTTTGGAATGCATTATCTCCGGATAAGTTTTTAGCACCTTATAAGGTAGATTATTTGTGGTTAAGTAAGGTTTATGAATCTGTAAAGCCAACGGATAATCGCGGTGGTTTAGTATGGGCTACTCTTGGAAATAAAACAATGGAACTTATTCATGCAAATTTAGATGTAGGAGAAGTTCATGATGATATGGATATTCTACGCATGGATGCTGAGCTTATTGATGATTTTATTGAAAAACAAAAAGACATCAAAAAAACAACAAAACAAGTAGAAATTAATCTGGTTGCTAAAATTCGTCAGCATAGTAATGATCCAAAATTCATTCAATTGGGTGAAAAGTTAGAGAACTTACGTGAAAAGCATGAAAGAGGTCTTATCACAAGCATAGAATTCTTAAAATTGTTGTTAGAACTGGCAAGAGATGCTGCTAAAGCAGAAAAAGAAGTTGTTCCAGAGGAAGAAATTGATAAAGGTAAAGCCGCTTTAACAGAATTGTTTAATGGTGTTAAAAATAATCAAACGCCTATCATTGTTGAAAGGATTGTGAACGATATTGATGATATTGTTAAAATAGTTCGTTTCCCTGATTGGCAAGAAACCACCGCTGGAAAACAAGAAATCAAAAAAGCACTCCGCAGTATTATCTGGATGAAATATAAAATTAAAGACAAAGACGTCTTTGATAAAGCATATGACTATATCGAGCAGTATTATTAGGAGTGAATAATATGCAATTATCCCATATTGAAATTAGTAACTATAGGAATTTATCTGGAGTTAATATCGATTTTTCCGATGATATCAATATTATCGTTGGAGAAAATAATATCGGAAAATCAAATTTGTTATATTGTATTTTATCAATATTAACCGGAAAAAATTTTGAAGAAATGGATTTTTTTAATAAAGATGAACCAATAATTATTAATTTTACTCTACAATTAGACGATGAAGAACTTGGAGTATTTGATGATTTTTTTGACGCCCAAGATCATCATTCTATTAACATTGTAGCAACACAGAATGCTCCTGATGATTATATTGTTTATACTCATGAGGAAACTCAAACTCCTATATCACGGGCAGACATTGTTAATAATATGAATTTTATTAATTATGATTCTCTGAGAAATCCTAAAACGGAAATCACTTTTACAAAAACAAAAGGTGTTGGTCTATTCCTAAATTATATCATTGAAAAATATTTATCAAAAACTGATAGTACATTATACTTGGTTGATAAAGAAGTTCATAAATTAAATGAATATATTCAGAAAATACTAGAAAAACTCGTTTGTTTTAGAAAATTTGATATTGTGACAAACGCATCCGAAGATCCATCAATTATTTTACCTAAAATTTTTGAGCTTTATGACAATAATGATATCCCATTAGAACGCTCAGGCTATGGAATTCAATTTAACATATTAATATTGTTATCTATTTTAGAGAAATTAGTAAAATTTTCAAAAAATAATGAATCTATGGAAAATAGAACATTCCACTGTATTATATCTTTTGATGAACCAGAGATTCATTTGAGTCCTTTTTTACAAAGAAGTATATTGAATAATATTAAAAACATAGCCCAAGGAAAAGATAATGATTTCAATAGCTTAATTAAAGAATTATTCAATATAGATACATTTACTGCTCAACTTTTGGTATCAACGCACTCTAAAGAAATTATAGAAAATGACTATCACAAAATTATACGTTTGTATAATAATGCTTCTAATGTAAACGCTATAAGTGGAAAGAATCTGAATATTGAAACAGAAGAAAAGCACTGGTACAAAGAGTTTTCCTATATTAAGGAAGCTATGTTTGCTAGAAAAGTTATAATTTTTGAGGGTGATAGCGAACAAGGAGCTCTGAATTCTTTTTCAAAAAAATTAAATATAAACTTAGATGATCATAATATATCCTTAATCAAGGCTTCAGGGGCCAATAATATTTTGCCTCTGGCTAATTTATTTGAGGCGTTCCAAATAACACCTATATTAATTTATGATAAAGATAAATATGATGAATATCAGCAAAAACAAAAATCAAAAGAGAAACTGGATAAATTTGGTGATAATGTGTTTAAAACTGATAGTAAATGTTTTGATAGTGAGATGGTTTTTAGTTTATATACAGATCAAGGTATAACTGTTTTGGAAAAGATTAGAAAAGAATTTAATCAAGATTCCATTCAAAAAACATCAATTAACCAGATTAACAAGCAATATAATTTAAAAATACTAGAACAAGATTACAATTTTGCATCAAGTAAATATCCTGATGAAACATTAAAATATATGTATATCTCATATTTTCAACAACATAAGACTGTTTTATTTGGACAAGTCGTTGGAGAAGAATGCCCTGTAGAATGTATTCCAGAATGCTATAAAAGTGCTATTAAAAAGGCAATAGAATAATGAATGACACAGAAAATGCAATAAGAAAAATACATGGAAATGATAAAGAACAACTAGATATTATCTTTTCTAAGGAAAAAAGAATTATAGTTGAAGCGGCCGCGGGATGTGGAAAGACAAAAACTCTTGTCAGTAAGTTGGCCTATTTATTGAGCACTCATAGCATTCCTAATAACAAAAAAGTACTAGCTTTAACATTTGGAGTTAATGCCGCTTACAAGATTAAGAAAGAAGTTTTTGAAAAAATCCCTGTTCTTATGAGTACAACTGATAAGGACTTAGAGAAGAAGATATTAGTTACAAATTTTCATGGCCTGGCCAGACGAATTTTAAGAAATTATGGTTATATATTGCATGTGAACCTTTTACGTATCAACGAATTCAATGTCGTAGATGATGGCAAAGCGGAAACACTCACAAAATTGGATATTGGAATACTTGAAAACGAAGCCATGTTTATGAGCAACTATTCTTTATGGATTAAAGCAAACAACATTCATGAAATTAAAAAAAATTATAATAAATATATAGATATAATAATTTCTAAATTTTTGCCCAACAAACATATTACTTATAATGCAATTTTAATGTTAGCATTAAAAATTTTATGTTCTAATGATGAGGTTTTACGCTTTTACCAAAAATTTTTCCCTTATATTATTATTGATGAATTTCAGGATACCGGATTTTTTAGCTGGATATTATTACAGCGCTTGATTGCAACAGATACATATTTGCTTTTTATGGGCGATCCTCTACAGAGAATATATGGTTTTATTGGCGCTATTCCAAACTTAATGGAGGAAGCACAAAAACAATATTCTATGAAACAATTCAAAATATCGACTAACTATCGATTTAAAAATAATCAAGATATGCTGTTATTGGATCAAAATATACGAAAAAATAGTATTAGCGACTTCGCTTCTATTACGGATGATGCTTCTGTTCCAGTTTATTTATGTGATATGCAATATAAAGAAGCTTTATATGTAGTAAAAAAGCTTCAATCATTATTGCAAGACAACGAGAATAAAATAGCTATTTTAGCTCAATCTAGAACGAAAAATCTCAATTTTATTTTAGAAGTCTTGGTAGAAAATTCTATTTCTTATTTCAATGGACTATTCAGTGAAGAAAGTTTTTCTTATAAAAAATTTCATCAAGATGTTCTGGATACATTTATAAGTTGTTATAATACCAGTAAATCTAAAACAATAAACAAAAGCGTTTTGACTAAAGTTAATAACTCAATACAATCTTTGTACGAGGGTAAAATTAATGATGAAATAAATTCGTTAATGAAATTATTAGAGGTATTTTTCACACATATTACCACCGATAAATCGTTTTTAAGCAATGAAGAAAAATATATGTTAATAGTAGATGTATTATCTAATAATGCACTCAAACAATCCATGGAATATTTAGAAGAAAATATCATCATTACAACTGTACATAGTGCAAAAGGGCTTGAATGGGATTATGTAATAATACCAGATATGGAAAGAAATAGCTTTCCCAATTACATGTCTTTATGTTCTTCTTGTAGCGAACAGTCCAATAATGATGCCTGTAGAACCTGTTATATAAGCAAAAAAACAAAATCACTTGATAAGTATATGGAAGTTTTAAGTATATTTTATGTGGCTGTAACCAGAGCAAGAAAACAAGTATTTTTCTCTGGAAGTTTAGAAAGCATAAATGATGTCCGATATCCTAATACTAAATATAGTTGTCTACTTTCTCTACCTGGGATAAAATTAATTCAAGATACTATATTAAGTATTGATTAGATAATATTTTCTTTCATATTTTGCAGTGTTTTTCATTATTCCTTATACAAAATATCATGTCTTTTTTCTTTCATTTACTCTCAGTGACCAGCCAGAATTAAAGGTGACCAGCCAGAATTTTTTATACCCCCTTATAACCCTTGTGTTTGTTGGGATTTGGGATATACCCGACCAGCCAGATTTTTTCTGTTTCGCTAGAAATATGGCGCGGCTTGCGTCCCCGCATATGAATTATCGCCAGGAAGGACCCGTTGGCACCTTTACCCCCTAAAAAGGAGTGACTATCTATACCCAACCGGCAGTTATGGTCATGTTAGTATGATACTATCTGCCAAAATCGGGCAAAATCCGAGATAGTATGTAGATACTATGGTAGTATCCGGTAATTTGGCGAAAAATCCGAGATACCATCTTATTAGTATGATACTATCCTTAAATCTAGAAACCAGCGCTCATTTAGTATTGGGAATAGGGCAGATTTGTTTATCACCTCCTTTACAAATATTCGCCGGTTTTGTGGGTATGGCACAGGGCAAAGTGCCAGCCGTCCAGTTTCTTACCGTTTCGTTCGCACCAACCGTTGGCTTCATAATAACTGTAAAAGCCTTCCAAGTTGATGTGGATGTTCTTTTCGGCCACATATCTTTCCAACTCTGTCCAGTCCGGTGGCAGTTGTGTAAAGTGATACTTGAACTTCGCGTCCACTCCTAATCCTTGCCGAGCCAAAACATCACCAAGCCCAACCAAACCACCACCGGTTCGTTTTTGCTCAAAAATCGCCGGCTCAGCTAATTTCTTTTCATTATTTACATTATTACCTTGTTTCCTTTCTTCAGTCGTTGGCGGATAAAAAGCGTTTAAATGGCTTTCATCCGGCGAACAAGTGGCGGTGGGGTCTGGCACAGCATCCTCAAATCCCTGATATTTATTATAGTTAATGAGCCTGACAAGTGTGGCACATCCGATACGCGTTGTTGTAATATCATTGGTGCGTTTCAGTTTATTAAGCAATCGCCTGATTTGGTCCTTTGATTTATCCAAAGTTTCAGCAAGTCGCATGTGGCTGATGACGACTTCACCCCGATGAACGATAATATCCTTAAAGGGCTTATCTTTGAAATTTGCCGTCAGCATCAAGTGGAGATAGAGTTGCAAAACATTTGCGTCCGAATACCAATGCCAATCTTGAAAATCGCGGTAGAACTTAATAAATCCGCCTTTAACAACTTCCTTTTTGTGAGAAGACAAAGAGGTATTGTCAGACTTATGGTGTATCATATCTGTCATGAGAAAACTCCTGTCTTAAATTTCCGGGAAGTTATATTTTTTGCGTTGTTCGGCCCAAATCGGCGGAATTTCCTCTCGTATCAGACGTTTTAAGATAAAGTCTGCCGGTTGAGTGCCAGCCAAAACGGATTTAATAATATCCGGCGCCAACGAAGTTAAACGAAGAATACGTCCCAAATAACCGGCATCCAGTTCTTCATGCAACGATAGTTCGGCAATAGTCATTCGACCGGAGGTTAATATCTTTTGATACTTAAACGCTTTGGCAAGGGCTTTGATAAGCTCTTTATTCGGACAAGAGTTTTGCGTTAAAGCTTCCGGAACTGTCACCTGTAATACACCATGTGTTCTGGAAAGAGGGACATCTATTGTCATGATGCCGTCTGTGGTTTGAGCGGCATATTTATCAGGTAAAATATCCAGCGCCAATGCAGTCCATTTGATTTCCAAATTATCACATTGAACGGTGATATTCTCAATCAACTCTTTGACTAAAAGCGATTTATCAAGTTCGCTCATTTTTGCTAAGACCTTTTCTGGATGTTGCATAATCTTAAACAGCTCTTTGGTTTTATCCGGTGCAATTTGCTTGATAAGTCCGTTTAGAATATGGGCATCTTTTAACATTGGTGTGATGATTTGTATAATCGCTTCATCAAGGATAGCCACCGCCACCGAACCATTATGACAAGTATGATAGCCGTAGTATTTGGCCTTGGTTGAGGTGTAATAATAACGCCTGCGACCATGTCCCATACTGACCGTTGGGGTCATTCGGGTATGGCAACAACCACAAGTTAAAATGCCACGCAAAATGCCGACTTCGTTTTTCTTGTATAAGCAAGAGCGTTTGGCCACATCTTTGGAAGCTCTGATTACGGCAACCTTATCAAATGTTTCTTGATCTATAATGGCCGGGTGTTGTCCGTCATACAGTTCATTTTTGTGTTTGACTTTGCCAAGGTAAACCGGATTTTTGAGTAAGCGTTTTATCATCTCTCGGCGGTATTCTATACCGTAATTATCTTTGACTAACTTACAGACGGCGGTAATGGATTTATGCTTTAGATAACTTTCAAACATAAACCTTATCATTTCGCCTTCTTCCGGTTTAATTTTGAGCTTTTTGTTGATAGCAACATAACCGGTCGGAACAGCACCGCCCATCCACATGCCTTTCTTTTTAGACGCGGCGACTTTATCACGAATACGCTCACCGCTGACTTCACGTTCAAATTGAGCAAAAGAAAGTAAGATATTGAGCATCAAACGGCCCATACTGTCGGCGGTATTAAAATTTTGTGTCACCGATACAAATGAGCAGTTGTTCTTTTCTAATATCTCAATCATTTTAGAAAAGTCGGTTAATGACCTGGTTAAGCGGTCTATTTTGTAAACGACAATCATATCAACCTTGCCGGCATTGATGTCTTCTAACAAGTGCTCTAAGGCAGGTCTGTTCATATTACCGCCGGAAAAGCCACCGTCATCATAATGTTCCGGGATGATTTTCCAACCTTGATGTTTCTGGCTTAACACATAATTTTCACCGGCTTCACGCTGAGCTTCTAATGTATTAAACTCTTTATCCAACCCTTCATCGGTTGATTTTCGGGTATAAATGGCACAACGAACTTCTTTCATGGCTATACTCCAAAAAATTCTTTGCCGGAGATTTTCCGACCGGTTATTTCCAAAGCGATAGCCGACAGAGATTTATAAATCTGGCCATCAAACTCAAAACCATCTTTCAACACACGCAGACGGTAAACCTCACCCTTGAACCGTTTGATAAGTTCTGTGCCAACGGGCAAATAAGTTGCATTGTCCGGTTCATCATCCATTGTTTCAAGCAGGTGTTTGGTTGCACTGTCTAATCCGCCAAAACGCAGTTCTTGCAATCTGTTTGTAACACGCCAGATAAAAAAGGACTTGCGGGTGGCCTTTGTTGGAAGAGAGAAAAGCTCAATATAGAGTTTGTATAACTCATCAAAGTCTAATTGAGGTATGTCTTCCAAAGGAATATCTAAATTAATATTTCTGGCCATTTGTGCCTCCTTTTGTTTGACAATGAATGCTTGCTTTTGAAACAATATCAAGTGATTTTTCGGGATTTTTCGATAAATCTTTGGGTTCTGTTTCGTTTAAGATTTCGGCCACCGCTGTTTTTAACAGTTCTATGATTTCATTCATGGTTTTATCCTTTCAGTAATTGCCTTACATACAGAACAAGTGAAAAAATCGAAAAATCGTTCTCTCTTTTTTCAATTTTTTTTGTTTGCCTGACATAGGGTAAAAATCCACGAGAGGCGCAAAAAGTACCAACGGAGTCGCACATTTTTTAATATTTTTGATAAGTTGTTGTTTTTCAAAGAATCTTTTTGGCATAATTTTACCTTTCACTTAAAAATTATTTTCTTGTTGCATAAGGTAAAAATCCCGGAGAGGTCGAAATCTCCCCAAAAAAATGAAAAATTTTTCAACTTTTTTTATAATGCATTGATTTTGAATAAATATTTTCATTCGAGTTTTTACCTTTCTTTGATGTGAAAGGTTTGTTTCCTCCTTCCACCATAAGGTAAATTCCCGGCAAGACGAATTTTCTCTCAAAAAAAATAAATTTTTTTTAGATAACTGTTTTTGCATATTAAAACTCATTTTTACCATTTCATGTGGAAGAGGTTTCTTATTCCCTTCACGTATAGTAAAAATCCCGGAGTTCGATTTTTCGTCCCAAAAAAATGAAAAATTTTTCAACTTTTTTATAATGCATTGATTTTGAATAAATATTTTCATCCGAGTTTTTACCTTTCTTTGTTGTGAAAGGTTTGTTTCCTCCTTTCACGTAAGGTAAATTCCCGAGGAAGTTGAAATCCGCTCCAAAAAATATTAAAAAAATCAAATTGTTTTATAAGTGATTGAATTTGCAGATAAATAAAATGAAGCGTCTTTTTCATTTCATGTTTTTGCAAGTTTTCATTTAATGATTTTGCAGAAATTCATTTCATGATTTTGCAATTTTTCGTTCGGTAGTTTGAGAGTTTTTCGTTCGGTAGTTTGAGGATTTTTTATTTCTTGATTTTACAAAAAGCATGATATTCGGTAAATTTTGCTTGCTTTTTCGGTAATTATTCGGTAATATTTAGGTAAATATCCGGTAATATTCCGGTAAATTTAATTTGAAAGGATTAGTTATGCCTAATATGAGTGATATAGTGATTACACCAGATATTCTTCGTAAAATAGCTGAAATAGATACATTTAAGGGTTCATGGAATAGCGGTGGTATAAAAATTGAACCAGAACAATTAAAGACAATGAAAAGAATTGCGACCATTGAGTCTATTGGTTCATCTAATCGCATAGAGGGGAATAAATTAAATGATACAGATGTTGAAACTGTATTTAACAATATAACAAAAAAATCTTTTCAAACACGTGATGAGCAAGAAGTTGCTGGATATGCTGATTTACTTGCTACAATCTTTGATAGTTACCAAGATATCCCTTTATCTGAAAATTACATTCGTCAGCTTCACAAAATTTTGCTAAGTTACTCAACAAAAGATGAGCGTCATAGAGGTGAGTATAAGAAAGATTCAAATAGAGTTGCAGCTTTTGATGCAGATGGTAATGAAATAGGTACAATATTTGAAACAGCTACTCCATTTGATACTCCTCGTTTGATGCAAGAGTTAGTTGATTGGACTAATGTTAATTTTAATGATGGGTACTTTCATCCTATTATCACAATAGGTGTATTTGTTGTTCACTTTCTATCAATACACCCATTTACAGATGGTAATGGACGTTTATCACGTGCATTAACAACTATGTTACTTCTTCAAAAGGGATATAATTATATGCCATATGCATCTATGGAATCAATTATAGAAGCAAACAAAGAAGGTTATTATAGGGCTTTAAGAGCAACTCAAAAAACAATTTGGACAGATAAGGTTAATTATGAACCTTGGCTAACATTCTTTATTACTTCATTACAAAAACAAAAACGTCATCTAGAAGAGAAAATCACCAAAGTATCTGGTACAACAAGATATAATAAAACAGAAGAAAGTATAATTGCTTTATTTGATGAAAAGTCATCTTGGAGTGTATTAGAGATAGCTCAAGAACTTAATAAAAACAACGAAACCATCAAAAAGAATGTTCAAAATCTTGTGAAAAAAGACATTTTAGAAAAACAAGGTTCAACCAAAGGAACATACTATATTTTGAAAAAGCAATAGGTTTGTCAGGATAGATAACGTGGAGTACATTATAGATACTAGCTCAGACCAGTTTGAGCTGTATCTTTTTATAAGTATCGGTAATATAAAGATATTCAAAAATCTTAAATCCAATGGGGTCTTATCCACCACCAATTATAACAGCCACTGTAGAAACAGTGGCTTTTTCTTTTGTTTCTAAGCGTTTGTGCGAGTTTGATAAGCCCCTTTTAAAAAATGATCAATTTTTCATCATTATCGAACTTTTTTAATAATTAGTTCATCAAGATAACAATATAAATATTACAAGTCCCACAAAAAAAGAGACAATATTTGCCAGCACTACACTTCCGAAAAGTTTTTTACTATATTTTAACACTATTCCTAATAATAGAGTTTCAAAAAGAATAGCTGCTGTTTCTAATATCAGTATTGCTATCGGTATCACTTGTACACGCCATAATACATAATCATAATACTGATTTACGATATAATTCGATAATAAATTTACAACAAATATATAGATTAAATTTTTCCATCCACGATATCGAAAACGCCATAAAATAAAGGTCTCAACAACACCAGCTAAAAACATTGCATAAAGAATTCGAATGTGCTCAGGCATATAAGAACTATCAGGGGCAATCGGATTTGCAGAAACAGAGAACGCCGTTAAGATACAAATGGCAAATAAAAACAATTTTTTCATAAACACTCCTTCGCTTATATTATTAATAATCCTACACTATAAAAAAATTAAAGTCAAAGTTTATTTTTGATATTTTGAATTTTTTCAGTGAGGCACATTAATTCATCCGCATTTGTTCGAAGATAGCGTACACTCACCCACCATTTTAAAAAGCCACCGTTTAATCGGTGGCTTTTTCTTTTAACCGCAAGCGTTTATGTGAGTTCGAAAATGAAATTTTTAAAAAATGCTATTTTTTAGGCATTTTCGAACTCTTTTTTGAGAAATTATCTCAATTCAGCCAGAATAAAACATTACAAAAATTAAGAAAAATAAAGCAAAAAAAGAAGCACCGACACAAATAATACCAAATTCAACCAAGGAATGTTTAACTATACATTCCTTCTCATTATTGCTGAGAAAATGATTGATTTTATCTTCCATTTGAACAAAATCGTATGTAAAATCAATACCACGAGAACTTTGGGGGGCAAAAAATACAGCAATATCCTTACCAGATCTCAATTTTAAGTATAACACGTGAAAAGGAGATAATATTCCACTACTTCTTTCGGCTTTTTTGACTTCTGATAATTTACAAAGATTTTTGCTTTTATATTCTTTTTGCCAAACAAATTTAGTTTCTTTTGTACAATTATTTCTTTCTCTATTCATTTTAAGAAGGGCGGTACTTCTTAATAAAATGTATACACCTACTAATCCTATTACAGAAAATAAGGATAAAAAACAAAAAGCAATAAGAAAATTATCCATTAATACCTCCTTAATGATTTAATTTTTGCATATAAACATATCAAAGTCAAGGAATTATTTCAAATTTAATAACTTTATCCTATCCGCCAACTCCTGTAATTCTGTCATTTTCATAGTTCGAAAATGGCATATTATCCCCCACCATTTATTTAAACCGGTGTTTGATTCATCGGTTTTTCGTATCTTGATAAAACCCGAATAATCTATTGTTTATTTGACGGGAATAGGTCTATTTTTCTTGATTTTTTATGAATTAAAGGATATTCTGTTAAAAATCAGGAGGAAATAGCTATGCAACCCAAATTTTTACATCCGTTTGTGACGCGTTCCCATAAAGGCGTTTATGGAATTGTTCGTAAAAACAATCAGATTTTACTGATTCGTAAAGCACGTGGTCCCTATACAGGGCTTTATGATTTGCCCGGTGGAAGTCCGGAACCTGATGAAACCCCTGAACAAACTGTGGTCCGTGAAATCAAGGAAGAAACAAATTGTGATTTGATTTCTTGCACCAATCAGCGTGAAAGAACAATTTTCTTTTCTCAATTTACCAAAGAAAGTGGCGAAGAAGGCTGTATGCAACATACGGGGATTTTGTTTGATGTAGAGGTGGCGGGTGAACCCACAACCCAAGGGGATGGATTAGATTCCAATGGAGCTGTTTGGGTAGATATCAATACTTTATCCAGTCAAAACGCAACACCTTTCGTTTTAATCGGTTGCGGGAAAGAGGTTATTAATTTAGCCAATAAAGAGGATTATCCTATGGATGTCGCTGTGCGCGGAGAAACTATTCCAGAGGGAAGATATCCAATGATTGCGGGCGTTTTCCTGTTTAATTCAAAAGGAAATATCATTTTACAAAAAGTTGCATTAAGCAAAAGAACCGATGCAGGTAAATGGAGTTATTCCGCCGCAGGGCATGTGGATGCCGGTGAAACTTATGAACAAGCTGCCTTGCGTGAATTAAGCGAAGAAATGGGAATTAAGGCCTCCGGCATAACCTTTGTCGGAAAAGGGCATACATTAAAGAATGGAAAGCCACGCGCCTTTCATCATGTATTCAAGGTCATTTCTGATGATAAGATTACTTTTGATCCCTCTGAGGTAGCTGAAGTTAAAGAATGGACTATTCCGGAATTAAAAGAGCAAATAGGGACTCATCCCGAACAATTCAAAGATATTTTTGCCCAAATTTTTATAGAGGTCTTTTAATCAAGGAGGAAATATGTCAGGACCAGAAAGATTTAAAATACCCGTTGGGATTTTCATAATGTTACGCCAAGACGATAAAGTTTTGTTACAATTAAGGCAAAATTGCTCGTTCAGTGGATATTGGGGATTCGTTGGTGGCCATTTGGATGGAAATGAACAAATTGTTTCTGCCGCTATTCGTGAAGCCAAAGAGGAAGTGGGTGTTGATATTCATCCGGAAGATTTAATCTTAAAAACCATTTGCCACAGTAATAAAGGCGAAGAGTACCTGCAATTTTATTTTGAATGTTGTAAGTGGTCAGGTGATATTAAAAACAAAGAACCGAACAAATGTGAACGTTTAGAATGGCATGAATGGAATAATACCCCTAACAACACTTGCCCCTATTTAAAGGAAGCTATTTTTAAAATCAATTCAGGAATTTCTTTTTACGAGGATACTTTTTAATGCTGAATAAACTTATTTACTTAACGACAAATCCTCATAAAGTTCAAGAAGCCAATGAATTTCTTGTTAAGAAATATGGCTTTAATTTGGAAATTATGAGACCTGATTTTGAAGTGCTGGAGATTCAGGCAAAAACTTGTGGTGAGGTTGCTAAATTTAGCGCTAAGTATGGGGCTGAAAAACTGGGAGTTCCGGTTTTAAAATCCGATTCAGGACTTTATATCGAAGCATTGGGCGGTTTGCCAGGACCTTATAATGCCTATTTTGACAAGCAAATAGGAACAGAAAAGTTTTTAGATATGATGAAAGATATCCCAAATAGGCATGCTAAATTGGAACATTGTTTTGCCTATTGTGAGCCAGGACAAGAACCTATCTTGTTTACAGGGGGAAGCACAGGGCGTATTTCTTATGAATCCAAAGGAGAGAAAGGACGTTGGCATGATAAGTTTTATATTCCGGATGGAGAGGAAAAAACACTCAGCGAATTACGTGCTATCGACCATGAATATGAAGCAACCTTTTGGGGGCACGCCTTAGACGATTTTGCCAAGTGGTATAAGGAAAAATTAGAAAGGAATCAGTTTTAAGGAGGTCATATGAAAGTCACATTTGTTACAGGAAATATAGGAAAATGGGAAATTGGCCGAGATATCTTCGCTAAGTATGGCTTAGAACTTGCTCAAGCCAAAATAGAAACACCCGAGATTCAATCTTTGGATGTGACAGAGGTTGCGACTTATTCGGCCCAATATGCTGCTCAAAAACTGAATACACCTGTGATTAAATCTGATGTGGGATACTACATTTCTGCGCTAGGTGGTTTCCCCGGACCTTTTATCAAATACATTAACCAAACACTTTCGGATGAGGATTTATTACGTTTGATGAAGGGCATCAAAGACCGTTCTATGATTATTCGGGAATGTTTGGCCTTTGCTACCCCAGATGGATTCACGAAATGCTTGGTTCACGAACAGAAAACGAGGATTGCCGAAAAATCTGATGGAGTTGGTAGTAGCATTGATAAAGTGATGATTTTGGATGGCTTTACAAAAACCAGAGGCGCTTCTGATTCCAAAGAGGTTGCTGAATTTTGGAAAAAATCCCTTACCCTGTATCATGAAATGGCAAATTTTTTAATTTCCTGGGAGGCTAAGGCATGAAAAAGATTATTTTTTTAACAGGGAATAAACACAAAAAAGAAATTGCGGAAACAGTGTTGTCAGAATATGGCCTAGAAGTTGAAGCGCATGATATTGATTTGGAAGAAATCCAAGAAACAGATATTGAAAAAATTGCTATCTGGAGTGCTAAACAAGGGGCAAAGAGATTAAACTTACCTGTCATTAAAACAGATGTTGGTTTTTCAATAGATGCTTTAAATGGTTTTCCTGGAGCTTTTAGAAGGTATGTATTTCCGCAATTAGGTGTAGACGGTTTAATGCGTTTAATGGCTGGCAAGGAAAACAGACACGCAAGTTCTATTGAGGTTCTGGCATTTGCCACACCAGATGGTGAAGCTAAAACTTGGAAAAAAGTTCAGGATCTTGAAATTTTGACCGAACCCAAGGGAACAGGAACAATTATGGACCAAATTATGGTCGTTAAAGGAGAGCATGCTGTCAATTATGGAAGCATGACTCATGAAGAACTGATGGAGTGGTGGCGGAAAGGCCCGAATTATTTCCATGACTTTGCAAAATGGTACAAAGAAAAATTAGAAAGGAAATGAATATGATTTCACTTAAATCAGCCCCCAGATGGTTATCTATCGCTTACGCCTTAACATCGGCATTGTTTTGCCTGCCGACATTAATGCTTTTTTATGGGTTTAAAGGTGTTGGTATGGGGGATTTTTTCTTGATTCAAGGGATATCAAATCTCACTGTATTTTTTATGGAAGTTCCAACCGGCTATATCGGTGATTTGTTTTCCAGAAAACACACTTTAATTATCGGGGTATTGTTTTGGATCTTGGGACATGTTATTTGGATTTTGGGTTCAGGATTTTTCATTATTTTACTGGGAGAATTGTTATTTGCATTAGCGATTGCTTTCATTTCCGGCACGGCGGAAGCATATTTATACGATTTATTGAAAAAACGACATAAAGAAAGTTTATTCCATAAAAAATATGCTAAAATGAAAATGTTGGATGGAATTGCTTTGATGGTTGCGACACTGAGCGGTGCTTTTATCTATCAATTTTTGGGGCCAACTATTCCGTTATACATAACAATTTTCTGTTTAATGTTAAGTGTTGTTATTTTATGGCAATTACCGGATGTTCCCGAATCCAGACGTATTGTTGATAAAGATAAAAGCAAATGGCAGGATATTTTGGATATTTCCAAATATGCTGTTAAACATCCTGAAATAAAATGGCTGATGCTTTTACCGGCGATATATGGAACATTAACATTTATTTTGATGTGGGGATTACAATCCGTTATGGTATTTCATCAATTACCTGTATTTGTTTTTAGTTTGATTTTAGGGATAAACGCATTGATGAGAACTTTTTGGTCGGGTATTTCCGGTCGCATTTTGGAAAAAATAAACCTTTCAGGAACCATAAAATTGCAAAGTTTAATAATTATCATTGCCTCTTTGGGAGCATGTATGTCGGCCTATGTTCCGCTATGGGGTGTTTATATGTGTTTGGGCTTGATGATACTCGGATCAGCATCCAGTTCTTTATCCAGTATCACAACATCTGTTTTGGTCAATCATAGGATTCAATCCGATGAACGGGCGACAATTTTATCGGTTAAATCAATGCTGGCAAAGGCATTTCATGGGGTAGGACTTATCTGCCTGAAACCCTTGTTTGACGGGATAGGTGTCGGACCAACCTTTATGGTATCAAGCCTACTTTTAATTCCGATATTGGTTTGTGCCAAGCATTTGTATAAGATGAATTTAAGGATAATGAAAGGGGACTGATATGCTGATACTGAACATTAACGGGCCGATGAATTCCGGAAAAACGACGGTTTCTAAGATTTTGGTAAACTTGTTGCCGAAAGCCACTTTTGTTGAAGTGGACGAATTAATGAGCGATGAGGAGCAGGAAAAACTCGGGTTATCCTTAAAAGAAGGATGGGCAGAACGAAAAAAACGACTGAATGAAAAGTTATTGGCATTAAAAGAAGGTGAAGAGTTTGAAACCGTTATCTTCGCTTATCCGATTTCAGAAGAAAGTTATCAGAAATGGTCTGCTCTAGCCGATGAAAACACTCGATTTTTGAACATTACCCTTGCCCCCAGTTTGGAAGAATGTTTAAAAAATCGTGGTACGCGAGAACTGGACGATTGGGAAAGAAATCGCATTCGGCAAATGTATGCGGAAGGGTATCAGAATCGTCCTTATTCCGACTTTATTATCAATAACGATCATCAAACGCCGGAAGAAACCGCTGAAGTAATCAAAGGTTTTGTTGAACATGCTTTATCTTCTAATCAACAATGGTTACACTTGGTGGAAAGGAGGTGGCCCGCCCTTTTGAACGGAGAAAAAACTTCCACTTTTCGTCTAAATGAAGGCTTTATTCATAAAGGTTTTTTAGTCTATAAAGACTGCCCAAACGAACAGTTGGCCGAGGTTGTTTATGTGACTCATGTGTATTATGTCCCTTTACGTCAAGCATTAGAAATAGATGGTTTCGATGAGCATACACCAGATATGGAAACGGCCTTAAAACAAATGAAAGTACACTATCCGGAAATTACATTAGATACGCCCATTTTATTTGCTCAGCACTTAGGAGTTCCTGAAACAAATAAACTTTATCCAAACGAAGTAAAGGAGATTTTAGATGCAAATAAAAATTCGTAAAGCTATACCAAATGATGCCAGAGATATTAAGTCTGCCCACTATCATGCTTACCAAGCCTGTTATCGAGGATATTTACCTGATGACTTTCTGGATAATATGCCTTTTGATGATGCAGTGATAGAACGAACAGCTAATCGTATTAAAGAAGTTGAATATTATGTTGCCGAAACAGAAAATCACGTTGTTGGATTTTTAACTCTTGATTATCCGGAAGAAAGAGCTGTTGAAATTCAAATGCTTTATGTTCATCCTGACTTTCAAAAACAAGGTGTCGGAAGCGCTTTAATGAATGAGATTTGCCGATTAAAAAAACAAGACGGCTATAATAAGTTAATTGTGTGGACAATCAAGGATGGACCTTCCATTGGTTTTTATCAAAAACAAGGGATGAGAAAAACAAACGCTCCGAGTAAAAACTTTTGGAAACTTGATGTTCCACTCATCCGTTTTGAAAAAGAGTTATAGGAAAGTTGAAATTATTTCATTTTTATGTTATTTTTTATCAAAAATAAAAAGGATTTCAGATGATTTATTTACTTAGACACGGCCAAACAGATTGGAATTTGGAACACAGAATCCAAGGCCATTTAGATATACCATTAAATGAAACAGGTAGAAAGGAAGCCCTTATTTGTTTGGATAAGATAAAATCTCTGAATATAGATAACATCATTTCTTCGGATTTAATCAGAGCAAAAGAAACAGCACAA
The DNA here is from genome assembly GCA_045613285.1 of Alphaproteobacteria bacterium. Taxonomy (GTDB): domain Bacteria; phylum Pseudomonadota; class Alphaproteobacteria; order CAAHEQ01; family UBA3637; genus CALXZG01. The sequence continues at coordinate 50,957 of JAZLAQ010000033.1, forward strand.
ATAATCAATAGGAAACTGCATTTTCCTATTGATTTTGATACTCGGCTAAGAGAAATTAATTTTGGTAATTTACAAGGTCGACTCATTCAAGATATCACTCAAGATGAATGGGATATTTTCAATAAAACACCACACGAAGTAAATGCAGAATCTTGGGAAGATGTTTACCTTCGGGTTAAATCGTTTTTTGATGAATTGGATGACATAAAAAATACATTGATTGTGACCCATGGCGGTGTTATCCGTATGGCAAAATACTTAAGTCAAAATCCACATTCTTTTGATTGGAATGAGTATGAAAAAACAGCCCTTCATTTAAAAATAAAGAATACTGAAGTTTTTAAATGGGAGGAAGTTTATGCCTAAAATTTATATTTCGGGTGGACCGGGGAGTGGCAAAACCACCTATGCCAAAAAATTATCGCAAGAATTAAATATACCTTGTTTTGATTTAGATGAGGTTAAGTGGATTAATCGCCCGAATGCATTTAATCTACGCCGTCCCAAAGAAGAAAGATTAGCCTTGTTAAACCAAATCCTATCTGAAAATAAAGATTGGATTTTAGAAGGGGTCTATTTTCAAGATTGGATTATACCCGTTATTGAACAAGCCGATAAAGTCATAATTTTAAAACCGCCCCGCCGACTAAGGCAGTATCGAATAATAAAACGTTCTATCCGCCGAATGTTTCATATTGAGCCTAAAAAGCACCGTGAAAATCCGATTACGCTGTTCCGTCTTTTACGGTGGAGTCACGAATACGAAAAGAAATACTTGCCAATTTTATTAGAGAAAGCAAAAAAAGAAAACAAACCTGTTAAAATGATAGAAAACATTTAATTTTTTGACTTTCTTTTTAAGATGTTTTATAATTTAGTCTAAGCGGAGGAAGTGATGTCTGAACGGGTCAAATTTAATGCTAGTGTCAGTTTTATTTTGGAGCAAGACGATAAAATCTTATTGTTCTATCGGACGGACGGTTATTTCAAAGATGGATGGTGGGTGCTTCCTGCCGGTCATATAGAAGAAAATGAAACCGCCACCCAAGCCGTTGTCCGAGAAGCCAAAGAAGAATTGGGAATTGATGTAGACATCAAGGATGTTGAGTTTGCTCACATTGTTCATAATTTGGTCGGTGAAAACAAAAGAATGGATTTCTATTTTTGCATTAAAAACTTTAAGGGGGAAATTCAAAATTTAGAACCAACCAAATGTGCAGATATGCAATTTTTTAACAAGGATACTTTACCACCGATTGAAAAAATCGCTCCAACCACATTGCAGGCTTTACAAAGTATTTGGAATAAAAAACATTATTCGGAAAGGTGTTAGAGACGATGCAAAAAACTAAATTATCGGTTTGTGGGATGATTATTCATAAAGGTCGTTTTTTGATTATCAAGCGATCTGAAACAGATGATTTTTTGCCTAACTGTTGGGAGTTCCCTGGTGGTGGTGTGGAGGCATCTGAAACTATAGAAAATGCTTTAATCCGTGAATTAAAAGAAGAAATTGGTATTGATATCACACATAACAAAAAGGAACTGATTGGTATTTCCGAGGAGTTTATGAACGAAAATAAAACCGAAAGATACTTGCAACTAAATTATAAAGTTGAATTGCAAAGCAAACCAAAAATTACTTTAAGTTCGGAACATGTGGTCTATGATTGGACAACAAAAGATGATCCTAGATTGGACAGTTTTTTAAAAGAAATTGTAAAACAATGGGAGATTTATAAATGACACTTCCCGTGTGTTACCTTATTTGTGGATTTTTAGGGGCTGGTAAAACGACCTATTCTAAAAAGTTATCCGATGAAAGCATTTTGATGAATTAAAAAAAGAATTTGAAGTTCCTACTAAAACAGAAAAATACGTCAAATATGACAATTGCTAATACTTTCTAAAAACGCATCACACCCTTCAACAATATCCCAATAGGTTTCGTCAAAGTTGCCGGTATACCATGGGTCTTTGATATTGCGGGGCTTGTTTGCAAAATCTAATAAGCGGTGGATTTTGTTATCCGTATCCATCCCAACGATAGATTGGATGTCTTCAATATTGCTATCGTCCATCGCTAAGATATAATCGTAATAAGCATAATCAGATGGCTGAATTCGACGAGAATAATGCTCTTCAAAAGGAACGTGCATAGCGCTCAATATCTCGCGCGTGCCATAGTGCATACCGGCATGACACATTTCGTTATAGCCTTCGGTGGCGGCAGAATCAATTTCAAACTGCTCGGATAAACCGCGCTCCTCAACCATTTTCCTAAACACAAACTGAGCCATCGGCGACCGACATATATTTCCAAGACAAACGAATAAGACTTTAATCATATTTTCATTTTATCAAATTTTTATCAGCATTTCAACAAAAGGATTGACTTCCTGTATAGATCTTTCTAAAATGAGAACAAAATAGGAACAGATTATGCCATTAGTCAAGGAACATGTGATAGCTTTAGTAGATTGCGACTGTTTTTTTGTCAGTTGTGAACGGGTGGATAATCCCGATTTAAACGGTAAACCAGTTTGTGTGACGACTGGTACAACCAGTAAAGGAATTGTTGTATCACGCTCCAATGAAGCAAAAGCTCTTGGAATTAAAATGGGACAACCAATGTTTCAATTGGAAGGGAAATATAATAATGTTCATTATATCCCCACGCATCATAACAGATATGCCGAGATTTCCAAGCAAGTAATGGCTGTCCTTCGGGATTTTACACCGGATGTGGAAGAAGTATCTGTTGATGAGGCTTATTTAGATTTAACCGGCATGAGTCGGATGTATAAACTTTCCTATGAAAATCTGATAAAAAAAATCAAACAAACAGTATTAGAAAAAACAAAGATACCTGTTTCTATTGGTCTAAGCACTTCTAAAACTCTTGCGAAACTGGCTAGCGACAAAGCAAAGAAAACAGGTGGAATCTTTATTATTCATCCTAAGAATGCTCGTTCTTTTTTGCAACAGATAGATTTAGAAGAAATCTGTGGTATCAGTCATAAGACAGCTCTAAACTTTGCCAAGAAAGGTATTTTAACCATAGATGAGTTTTTGGACAAAGACCCTAATTGGGCAAGACAGGCCTTTGGTGTCCATGGGGAAAGATTAAGGTATGAGTTAGAAGGAATTTCTGTATCACCTGTTAATTCGGAAGAAGAAGCCCCTCAATCTATACAAGATACACAGGCATTAGAAGATTTTACAAATAATTTTGAAGTCCTTAAAAGCACTTTGCCACAACATGTGCATAGAGCATCCCAAAGACTCAGAAAATGGGATGGATATTGTGGTGTCTTGTCTGTGATGCTTAGAACAAAAGACTTTAAAGTGGTTGAAACAGATATGAAGTTGGATAAACCAACCAATTCTGAACAAACACTTTTAAATCAATCGCAACAGTTGCTTCAAAAAATCTATAAACCCTATACTCAATATCGGTCAGTTGGAGTAACTCTAAAAAATCTGGTGTTTGGTAAGGCTAAACAACAATCTTTGTTTGATACCAACGAACGTGAAGACGACAAATTGTCTCACATCATTGATGACCTTGAAAAGAAATTCGGAAAACAGGTAGTCAAACTGGGGATATAGAAAAATAGGAAATAGAAAAAATTAATTATCCTAAAAGTCGAAATATTTTCACACTTTTAGTAAAGAAAACAGTGATTTTATACAAAAAAGCCTCTGTTTTTCACAGAGGCTTTTGTTCCTTTAGAACTTCCATTTTAGGCCGGATTTAAGGGCTGTGCGGACTTCTCGGTCTATGTAGGATATAAACGATCCGTAGATTGAGTAATCCTTTTCCGTATAGTCAAAGCCGGCACGGATAACCGCACGATTGTCCGAGCGTTCCTCGTCCCGCAACATGAACGATCCGTCCATTCCCGTCAAGCCAACTTCCAGTTGATACGGGTCTGCAAATTCGTGATACACAGATGCGCCCAAGTTCAACTTTAATGTCTTGTCTTTGCCCAGTTCCTTGACCTTGTTCAGGTAC
>JAZLAQ010000034.1:0-10480 GCA_045613285.1 Alphaproteobacteria bacterium
CTTGTTGTCTTGATTAAATTCTACCAGAGAAGCCTGTCTGTCGGATAATAATTGTACCGATACGGTATAAGCCCGTTGCATAGCTGCTTCCAACAGTTCATTGGCTCGTTGTTTTTCCATACCCAGATTATAACCGGCAATCCCACCGATAGATAATACCCCGATAACTGCCAGTACACCTAGCATTTCCACCATACTCCGACCGGATTCGTCAAATTTTAACATTTATCAATCTCACAAAAAAACGCCTTGATGAGAGGCGGTTGGAAGGTAGAAACATCAAAAAGAATGTGCAGTTATTCAAGGTCAGAAGACCTTTTATTACCTGCCTTCCAACCCATCGGATTAAAAGGCAGTTTTTACGTTCTTTTACAAACAACTTTTTGGAGGTTTCTACACCCCAAGACGGGAATCACCCAGCCTCAAAAAACACTATACAGAAAAATCATACACCTGTCAAATATTTATTATATGATCCTGATAAAAAAACCGCCCACAAGGACGGTTTTTTTCTTTGAATTCTGAATTAAACATCCAAATTTGCAACATCCAAAGCATTACTTTGGATAAACTCTCTTCTAGGTTCAACAACATCCCCCATCAGCGTTGAGAAAACCTGTTCTGCATCATCTTGATGTGTAATTTTTACCTGCAGCAAACGACGATTATTCGGATCTAAAGTTGTTTCCCACAATTGTTCCGGATTCATTTCACCCAACCCTTTATAGCGATTGATGGCAACGCCTTTCTTACCAACTTTAAAGATTGTTTCAGCTAAGCCAACCGGTCCGTGTATCGGATAATCATCATCTTTGATTTTCAAGACTGATGGTTGTGCATAAAACTCTTTTAATTCATCTGCCATTTTAGCTAACTGACGGGCTTCTGTACAATTCATCAGCGTTTCATCAACAACATGTGTTTCTGTTACACCACGCAAAGTCCTTGTAAAGACAAATTCATTTTTATCCGTATAAGAACACTGCCAACCCCGTTCATACTCCGGTTCCATCAAGTCCAAACGTTTGACAAATTCATCATCATAAACTTTGTTTCCGCCAAACATTCCCATAATCGCCATCAAAGCCACAATCCGATAAGGAACCCGATGCGACATTGTCAAAATTAAATTACGGGCGATACGGGCCTGCTCAACACGGGCGACTAAATCAGCCCCTGCAATTTGGGTTCCATCAGCCATACACAAGACCGCTCCATCCGTACCAGACTGGATTAAATATTCTTCCAAAGCGGCATCATCTTTTAAATAAGTTTCACTGTTTCCACGTTTAGCCCGATACAACGGCGGTTGAGCAATATAAACATAACCCCGTTCAATCAATTCAGGCATTTGACGGAAGAAGAATGTCATCAATAAAGTTCTGATGTGAGCACCGTCAACATCAGCATCAGTCATGAAAATGATTTTATGATAGCGACACTTATCGGCATTAAAGTCATCCCGTCCGATACCGGTACCCAAGGCTGTTACAATTGTCCCGATTTCAGCTGAAGACAACATTTTATCAAAACGGGCCCGTTCCACGTTCAAAATTTTACCCCGTAAAGGCAAAATAGCTTGATGTGCCCGATCCCGTCCCTGTTTAGCCGAACCACCGGCAGAATCCCCTTCAACAATGAACACTTCGGATTCGGCCGGATCTTTACATTGACAATCAGCCAACTTCCCTGGTAAAGAGGCCATATCCAAAGCCCCTTTCCGACGGGTCAATTCACGTGCCTTTCTGGCAGCTTCCCGAGCAGCAGCAGCTTCCACAACTTTTCCGATAACCAAACGGGCTTCAGATGGATGTTCTTCCAACCACTGTCCCAATTTATCCCCAACAATACCTTCCACAACGGGGCGAACTTCACTGGATACCAATTTATCTTTGGTCTGTGAAGAAAATTTCGGATCAGGGACTTTGACGGATAAAACAACCGACAAACCTTCCCGCATATCTTCACCAGCCAACTCTACTTTTTCTTTTTTAGCCAAACCGGACGAAACGGCATAAGCATTGATTGTCCGTGTCAAAGCAGCCCGCAAACCTGCCAAGTGTGTACCACCATCGCGTTGCGGAATATTGTTTGTAAAGCAAAGACACGTTTCATGATACCCATCCGTCCATTCCAAAGCGACTTCTACCGTTATACCATCTTTTTCCCCTGTCAAAGAAAATGGTTCCTGATGAAGTGAGTTTTTAGAGCGGTCGATATAGTTGACAAACTCCTTAATACCACCATCATATTTAAATTCTATTGTCCGTGGTTCACTGGTCCGATTATCTGTCAAACGCAAGAACACGCCGGAATTTAAGAACGCCAATTCCCGCATCCGATGTTCCAGTGTTTCAAAACTGAATTCGGTCTGTGAAAAAATCTCGGCCGATGGATGAAAAGTAACTTTTGTACCATGCCGTCCTTCTGCTTCGGCGACTTCTTCCAAATGCTTGGTTGTCATACCATTTTCAAAGCGGGCATAGTATTCCTTTCCGTTCCGCCAAATTGTCAAATCCAACCAATCCGATAAAGCGTTTACACAAGACACACCCACACCGTGTAATCCACCAGATACTTTATATGAATTGTTGTCAAACTTACCACCGGCATGCAATTGCGTCATAATAACTTCGGCAGCAGAAACACCTTCTTCCTTATGCGTATCAACCGGCATCCCACGTCCGTTATCTTCAACGGTTACAGAACCGTCTCCATTTAAAATAACATCAACATGTTCACAATATCCTGCTAAAGCTTCATCAATTGAATTATCCAAAACTTCATAAACCATGTGGTGTAAACCAGTACCATCATCCGTATCACCGATATACATCCCCGGACGTTTCCGAACAGCCTCCAACCCTTTTAAAACTTTAATTGAATCGGCGTTATACGCCTGTTCAGCCTGTAATATTTCTTGTGTCATATTTTCCCTTTCATTACGCTGCTTGTTGTATTATTATTTCAGATTCTTTGATTGTATAAAATATTGCACGATTTGTCAAATGATTAAATGACTCTTTATCCGTTCCGGTCATCCAAATCTGTGTCGGTCTATCACATAAAATATCAAATAAAGTGTTACGCCTATGACTATCTAAATGGGCAGAAACCTCGTCTAACAACAACAACGGACAAAGTCCCTGTTCTTGTAGTTGAGCCCGCATCTCCGCCAAAATAATGGATATCAATAATGCTTTTTGTTCACCGGTTGAACACAAAGAGGCATCCCGATTTTTTTGTTTATGTATCACAATAAAATCAGACGTATGTGGCCCTGTCAAAGATCCCCCTTCCGAAAAACTTTTCCGACTCCGACGGAGTCTGTCAAAAAAATCGTCTTCGACTTCTATAGCTGGTTTAGAAAGTAAAGATTGTTCCACAACACCTGTCAACTGAATTTCAGCCGTTGGAAACAAAGGATCTTCGGATACAGACAGGTACTTTGACACCCGTCCGACAACATCCAAACGGGATGCAGCAATCGCCACCCCTGTTTCAACCATTTGTTGTTCCAAGGCCTCCAACCAAACCGTATCAAAACGTCCTTCACGCAACAAACAACTCCATTGTTTAAAAGCCGTATTATAGTCACTTAAACGATTGGCATGTTGCCCATCAAAAGCTTGAACTAAACGATCCAAAAAACGCCGTCTGGAAACAGGATCTCCACAAAACAGTCGATCTTGAGCCGGTGTTAACCATAAACAACGGAAAAACTGTCCCAGTTCACTTTGTTTTGAAACATTTTTCCCATCAATACGAACCTGCCTTCTATCAGAACCATCAACCGTTCCCGTCCCCAGCGTAATACGGTCCGTTAATGTTTGAATTTGGGCTGAAACACTCCAACGAGACGGTAAAACATTAATATTTTTATCTAAATCACACTCTTCCCGTCTGGCAACATCCGACAATTTTGCCGAACGTAATCCACGACCTGGGGTTAAAAAAGAAATAGCCTCCAATATATTTGTTTTTCCGGCACCGTTATGTCCTGTCAGAACAACCGGTTCAAAGGAATCGGATAATTGCAACCGCACACTTTCATAGGAACGAAACTGTGTCAGTCGCAAATCCAAAATCCCGTTTTTTCTAATCATTCAGAATTAAACCCGCATCGGCATCAAAACATACAAAGCATTTTCATCAGCAGTATCTTTTAGTATAACCGGCGAGATTGAATCGCTTAAATTAAAGCGAACAGTACCACCTTTAATTTGGGATAAAATATCCAATAAATAACGGAAATTAAACCCGATATCCAATTCTGTTCCGATATAGGCAGCATCCATTTCATCTTCAGCAGATCCTTCTTCGGCAGCTGTTGCTGATACCTGCAACAAGTTTTCTTTAATCATTAATTTGATACCACGGGATTTTTCCGAAACAACAGAAACCCGTTCAATAACTCCGGACAAAACCGAAGCATCTGCTTCCACAACTTTATCATTGGACGTCGGAATTACTTTTTCATATTCCGGATAAGTTCCGTCAATTAAACGAGAAGCCAACACAATATCATTCAAATGGAAACGAATTTGATTAGCAGATAAAGAAATCCGAATTTGACTGTCTGTTTCACCAGCCAATTTTGATATCTCACCGATTGTTTTACGCGGGATAATGACCCCAGGCATACCACTTGCCCCTTCCGGTAAAGCAATTTTAGCACAAGCCAAACGATGTCCGTCCGTTGCCACAGCCGTCAAGAATGGAGTTTCATCTTTCTTTTCATGCAGATAAATACCATTCAGATTGTAACGTGTTTCTTCAACAGAAACAGCAAAACCCGTTTTATTGATAAGTCCCAACAAATCTGCACCGGATACCGTAAAAGAAAACGGCATATCTTCCTGAACCATCGTCGGAAAACCATCTGCCGGTAAAATAGAAAGGACAAATTTAGCACGACCACTAACCAACATCAACTGATTTGTATCCGTTGATACACCCATTGCGATTTGAGAACCTTCCGGCAATCTTTTAACGATATCATATAATTTGTGTGCCGGAACCGTCACAGATCCGTTTTCTTCAACACCAGCCGGTATTTTTTCCATAATTTCTATTTCGTTATCCGTTGCTCGAATAGTGATATTTGTATCCTTAGCTTCAATTAACACATTTGATAAAATGGGGATTGTTTGACGTCTTTCAACGATACTTTGAGTATGAGCCAATGCTTTCAGTAAATGCGTTCTTTCAATTGTTAATTTCATTTTTTCATCCTTTCTTTTACAGTACAAAAATTGTACGATTATTATACCTGAAAATATCCTTAAAAGAAAGTAAAAATATCATTTTTTTTCACTTTTTTTTACTTTTTTACATTTTCCTCTTTTTTTTTGTTTAAAAAAATTGTATAAAGAGAAAAAGGCATCTTTTTTATGGGGTAAAATATGCAAAAATACAAGAAATGGGAATTATCTACAGAACAAATTTACTGTGCATCTGGTTTAACGGATAAAGAGATCAAAGAACTGAATGGAAAACCAACAATTATCGGACAGGACGAAGCTTTAAAAGCTATCTCGTTTGGTATTTGTATGTCTGCCAACGGTTATAACATTTTCTGCACCGGTCCCAAAGGTGTCGGCAGAACCAGTTTATCACTCAATACCATTCAGGAATATGCCAAAACACAAAAAACACCGGATGACTGGTGTTTTGTTCACAATTTTGCTGTCCCCCATCAACCGATTGCCTTAAATTTTCCAGCCGGTGAAGGACGTCGTTTTGAAAAGGATGTTCACAAATTAGCAAATGCGCTAAAGCGACAATTATTTTCTTTGTTTACCGAAGAAAGTTACCGTATTCAAATTGCCCATATCGAACAGAAATACCGTTCCGAAAAAGAACATTTCTTTATTGCATTAAAGGAAGAAGTACAAGATAAATATGTAACTCTTGTCAAAGAAGATGACGGTATTGTTGTCGCCCCTTTCAAAGATGGAGAAGTTCTGGAACCAGCCGAATTTAATTCTCTCCCGAAAAACTTGCGAAAAACGATATGGGAACAACTAAAAAAAGCACAACAACGTTTGGAAAACGGGATAAAAAAATTACCTCCTTTTGAAGCTAACCAACATAAGGAAATTGAAGAATTAAATATTGCCTTGGCAAAAGAACGAATTGATGGTGTTTTAAAGCCATTCTTATCCGCTTATACAAAATACAACGGTGTTAAATCGTACCTAAAAGGCGTTAAAAACAGTATTCTGGATAACCTGTCAATTATTATCCCATCAGATGATATTGCCGATGAAACCGGATTCGATAGAGCAGAACTGTTGTGGTCACGTTTTTCAGTCAACGTAATTGTAGATCATCAACCTGATGAAGGCGCTCCTGTCATTCATGTGAACCATCCCACCCTATCCAATTTAATTGGTAAAATTGAACGGATACAGTTGCAGGGAACTTCAACAACGGACTTTTCATTGATACGGGCGGGTGCTTTACATCGGGCTAATGGTGGATATCTGGTTATTGAAGCCAACGATTTATTGGAAAACCAACCGACTTGGAATGCTTTAAAAAGATGTCTCTTTTCAAAAAAAATAAAAATGGAATCCGGTATAGATGATAACTCTATTTTTGGCGTTATTTCACAGGATCCGACTTCTATTCCCTTAACGGTAAAAGTTATTTTAATCGGCGAACCGAATTTGTTTTACGCATTGGCTGAACAAGATGACGAATTTACAGAATTATTTAAAATTCAGGCTCGATTTGTAGACAAAATGGATCGTACCCCAGAAGCAGAAAAAGCGTACGCCTGTTTATTAAATAACCTCATCAAAAAAGAAAAATTAAAACCTTTCACACCATCCGCCATCCGGCGAACAATTGAACAATCTTCCCGCTGGGCAAATAATCAGGAAAAACTCAGCACTTATTTGGTTCATGCTAATGATTTAATGAGGGAAGCCAACTATATTGCAACCAAAAATAAAGAAAAAAAAGTTTCAGATGAACATATTAACGCCGCTTTAACCGAAAGAAGAAAACGCTTTGGTGTAGATCAAAAAGATTTAATGAAAGCTATGCAAGAAGGCATTTTGGCCATTGATACAGAAGGATACAAAGTTGGTCAAATCAACGCTTTGGTCGTTTATGATTTAGGCTTATATTCATTCGGAAAACCAAATCGTGTTACCTGTCAGGTTCGTTTAGGTAAAGGGAAACTGATAGACATTGAACGAGAAGTAAAATTGGGTGGACCAATACACTCAAAAGGTGTTTTGATTTTATCTTCATTTTTAGCCTCCCGATTTGCACAAAAGCAACCGATTTCATTAGATGCCAGCCTTGTATTTGAGCAATCCTATGGCGAAGTAGACGGAGATTCAGCTTCCGTGGCAGAGTTATCCTGTCTATTATCTGCTATTGCAAACATTCCGATCAATCAATCCATCGCTGTTACAGGCTCTGTCAATCAGTTAGGTGAAGTACAGGCTGTCGGTGCCGTCAATGAAAAAATAGAAGGTTTCTATAATATCTGCGAAAAAAATGGCCTAACCGGTAAACAAGGGGTTATCATTCCGGCAACGACCGTAAAAAGTTTAATGCTGTCCCCGAATGTTGTTTCTGCCGTGCAAGAAGGCTTATTCCACATTTATGCAGTTAAAACAATTGATGAAGCTATGGAAATTCTAACAGGAAAACCTTCAGGCGTTTATCAGAAAGACGAAAAATCATCCAAAGACTCTATCAATTATTTAGCACAAAAAAGATTGGATGATTTTTATAAACAAGCCAAGAAAACAGCAATTCACTGTCAAAAGGGAAAATAATCAGATATCTAAATTTTCTACAAATTTAGCATGTTCTTGAATAAACTGGAAGCGATATTCCGGTTTATTTCCCATCAGTCGTTCTACAATATCCGCCGTATAGGCGACTTCTTCTGCAGATTCTTCCGTAACGGCTGTTTTGCTGGGCATAACGACACGCAACAAAGTTCGTTTATTCGGATCCATTGTTGTTTCTTTTAACTGTTGCGGTGGCATTTCTCCCAATCCTTTAAAGCGGGAAATATCCACATTTTTTGCATTTTTAAAGACTGTTTTTAATAATAAATCTTTTTCTGCATCATCGGCTGCATAAACTGACTTTCCGCCTTGCGTCAACCGATAAAGTGGTGGCATAGCCAGATAAAGATGCCCTTGTTCAATCAGGGCGGGCATTTCTTTATAGAAAAACGACATTAACAAAGATGTAATATGGGCACCATCAACATCGGCATCCGTCATAACAATAACTTTTTCATATCGCAGATTTTCTTCTTTGTACTTATCCCGATGTCCACACCCCAAGGCTTCGATCATATCACGAATTTCTTCATTAGCCATAATTTTATCATTAGAAGCACTAATAACATTCAGGATTTTTCCCCGCAAAGGCAAAATAGCCTGTGTTTCCCGACGACGTGCCTGTTTAGCTGAACCACCGGCAGAATCTCCTTCTACCAAGAACAATTCCGTTCCCTCTGTTTTGGCATGCGAACAATCTGCCAATTTACCCGGCAAACGCAATCTTTTCGTTGCCGAAGCACGCGCTGTTTCCAGCGTTTTCTTCTTGCGCTTTCGTTCTTCCACCCGCTCAATAATAAAGTCCAACAAAGCATTAGCCGTTTTAATGTCCCGACTCAACCAATGATCAAAAGGGTCTTTAATAGCATTTTCAACCAGACGACTGGCACTTTGCGTCACCAGTTTTTCTTTTGTCTGCCCTTGGAATTGAGGATCCTTAATAAAAACGGACAACATAACACCAGCTGTATTCAGAATATCATCAGCGGTAATTTCGGCAGCTTTTTTATTCCCAACCATTTCAGCAAAAGATCGAAGTGATTTTGTTAATCCCGACCGCAATCCTGTTTCATGGGTTCCACCCAATGGGGTAATAACGGTATTACAATAGGTGTAAGAAAAACCTTCTTTAAAGTCATCCGGCCAACAAATAGCCCATTCAACAGCCCCCATATTATCCGGAAAATCCAAACGTCCCGAAAAAGCTTTGGGCGTTACAGCACTTCTCCCCTGCATCAGGAATTCCAGATAATCTGCCAATCCATTTGGAAATTTCAATATTTGTTCTGTCGGTGTTTTATCCTCAGCACTGATTAAATCTGCATCACAAGACCACCGAATTTCAACCCCACGAAACAAAAAAGCCTTTGTTCGTGCCATCCGGAATAAAGTTGCCGGTTTAAAACGAACACTTTCCCCAAAAATTTCCGTATCCGGAATAAAGGAAACACTTGTTCCACGCCGATTACTGACAGATCCCAAAAAGACCAATTCAGAAACGGGCTTACCCTGCCGATATTCCTGACGATACAATTTTTTATCTTTAGCAACCTCAATAATCATATGAGAAGAAAGGGCGTTGACGGCTGATAACCCGACCCCATGTAAACCCCCGGATACGGCATACGCCCCACCGCCGAACTTACCACCGGAATGTAAAGTTGTTGTAATCACTTCCAAAGCCGACTTATTCGGATACTTAGGATGCGGATCAACAGGGATTCCCCGTCCATTATCTTTAATGGTCACATAACCATCTGCTTTCAAAGATACTTCAATATTGGTGGCATAACCGGCAACGGCTTCATCCATAGCGTTATCAATAATTTCAGCAACCAAGTGATGATAAGCCCGTTCATCAATACCGCCGATATACATACCTGGTCGCTTTCGGACAGGCTCCAACCCTTCCAAGACTTCAATGTCTTTAGCCGAGTAATCTGACTTGCTTTCTGTGGCGTTAAATAAATCTGACATAGGTCTATTGTATCAGGCTTCTTCGCTAAAATCAAGCAAAAAATGATTTTTCTCCGAAAGATATCTTGATAATAAATCTAAACCAGTCAAAGTGAAATATATAACCTCTCTCTCATTTTCTTTTTTCTATCACCTGACACTTTTCCACTCTATTATTCCACATTTTTTCAACCTACCATTTTCGAGTTTACTACTTTTCTCCTCTACCATCCCCTGACTGGATTATTTTCCCTTTTGCAGACATTCCCTGACTTAATAGTTCCCTTCTCTTTTATTATCCACTGTCTTGATAGTTTTTATCCTCTTTTGCCCCGACTTGATCAGGGATCCAGTAAAAAAAGAAGTCGTTATTTATGGATCTTCGGGTCAAACCCGAAGATGATAGTTTTAAAACAACCGTCATCACGAGGAACAAAGTGACGACGTAATCTCTTAACCTTAACCGTCATTACGAGGAGTATAACGACGAAGTAATCTCTTAACTTTAACCGTCATTACGAGGAGTACAACGACGAAGTAATCTCCTAACTTCCACTGTCATTACGAGGAGAACAACGACGAAGTAATCTCTTGACGCCAACGCTGTATTTTCCAAAGATTGCCACGGGCTACAGCCCTCGCAATGACTAAAGGGTATTGCTTCACTGCGTTTGTAATGACGATGTATGTTTACTGTCATTACG
>JAZLAQ010000035.1:0-70807 GCA_045613285.1 Alphaproteobacteria bacterium
GATATCGAGAGGTACGACCTCATTGGTAGAATATGCAGGTCAGAAAATCGGGGATTATGGGGTATCCTTATCTGAAAACGATTATGGCGATAACTTCTTTGGTATCCAAGTCAGTGGTATAGAACAAGCCGTTTGTGAACATTTACAGGATCAATGGATTTCTAATGCCTCCGATATTTATTTGGGGGATAGTTATTTAGATGAAGCCACCTGTGTGGAAGGAAATAATAATACGATAACCTTTGTGTTTAATGATGCCTTAAACGGCTCCGACAATACTAGTGGTTGGGATGATAAGGACGTCGGTGTTTGTGATAATGGAAATCCATATTTGTCGTATATGGATGATCCATGTGGAACAGAATGGACTAAACCAACTTGCTCCAGCGATGATGAATGTTACTCTGGGGGGATAGCACTCTCTTGTTGTCATCCAGAATTGGGTATTTGTGTCGAAAATATTTGTGTTACCGATAGTGAAACTGGAATAGAAACCTGTGCCTGTGAAGATGTGTCAGAACAATGTGTTTCAAACAGCAATTGTGCCTCAGGTGAGTTTTGTAACATAAAATCATTTATCAGTGACTCCTCTGTTGGTAATCCTTCTCCTACTTACGGTACATGTGACAATATAGGGGATGTTGAAGAAGCAGGAAATCTTGTGCACGGAAATGAACGCTTAACTTGGTGGGCAGCTGAAAATTGGTGTAAAGCACAAAGGCTTTCTATGCTAGATTTAGCCCATATTGACGCTTGTGAACCGGGAGAGTGGAACGGAGACTGTGATGATTTTATAGATGAGCATTTTGGGTATGGTGATTATATGGGGTTTTGGCTTGGAGATGTTGTCCAAGATGAAGCGTATCGTATACGTAGAGATTTTGAAACAGACTTGAAACCGCTCACTGGTCATAATAAACCTGTATGTTTGAAATAATTTATTTTTAATATTCCCCCGCCTTGTGTGGGGGATATTTATAAGGTTGGGGTATACGGACCTTATCCGATGGTTTTCCCCATTAAGTTGGAAATGGCAAGTTGATTTTCATGTGTTTACTATATCCTCGGGTTAAGTCCGAGGATGACATTAAAACAGGTCGATGATGATAGACTATATAAATGTCATTGCGAACGTGGTGAAGCAATACCCCCTAGTCATTGCGAGGGCGTTAGCCCGTGGCAATCTTTAAGAGATTACTTCGGGTGTCATGCACCCTCGTAATGACAGTTGAAGTTAAGAGATTACTTCGTCGTTATACTCCTCGTAATGACGCTAGACATACATCGTCATTGCGAACGTAGTGTGGCAATCTCATAAAAGGACACGGTGTTGGTGTTAAGAGATTACTTCGTCGTTGCGCTCCTCGTAATGACGGTTAAGGTTAAGAGATTACGTCGTCGTTATACTCCTCGTAATGACGATTAAGGTTAGGAGATTACTTCGTCGTTGCGCTCCTCGTAATGACGGTTAAGGTTAAGAGATTACTTCGTCGCTTTGTTCCTCGTAATGACAGTGGAAGTTAGGAGATTACTTCGTCGTTGCGCTCCTCGTAATGACGGTTTGTTGTATATAGAAAACCCCGTCTGAAAAACAGGCGGGGTTTTTATAGGAAAACGAAAACTTATTCTTCTGTTTTGTTATAGTCTTTGTCTTCTGTAATACGGGCGGCCTTGCCAAACAAGGAACGCAAGTAGTACAATTTGCTACGACGGACTTTACCTTTACGAACAACTTCAATAGCTGCTACGTTCGGAGAATACAACGGGAATACACGTTCAACGCCTTCACCGAATGAAATCTTACGAACTGTAAAGGAAGAGTTCAAGCCGTTGTTGGAACGGGCAATACAAACACCTTCGTAAGCCTGTAAACGTTCACGACCTTTGTCTTCAACGATTTTGTACATGACTTTAACTGTATCGCCGGCTTTGAATTCCGGAATTTTTTTGTTCAGTTTAGCCATTTGTTCATTTTCTAATTCTTGAATAATATCCATGGTTTTATTCCTTTCTATTGTTTGTTAGCCAGATATTTTGTCCACAAGTCTGGTCTTCTTGTTTTGGTTAAATTTTCAGCCTGTTCTAAACGCCATTTCTTGATGTTCGCATGGTGTCCGCTGAGTAAAACTTCCGGTACCATACGTCCTTCCCAGTTTTGAGGTTTTGTGTATTGTGGGTATTCCAACAATCCGTTTGCAAAACTTTCATCCAACCCTGATTCGCTGTTTCCCATAACCGACGGAAGCAAGCGTATCGTTGCGTCCAGCATCGTAATCAGTGCCGGTTCCCCACCGGATAACACGAAATCACCGATACTGATTTCCTGAAAAGGCCACTTTTCTAAAATGCGTTCGTCAATGCCTTCAAATCGTCCGCAGAGAAAAGTCATCTCGTCCATCTGAGTTGCCCAGTGTTCAGCTGTTTCCTGGGTGAAAACAGAACCACGGGGAGATAAATAGTACAAAGGACCCGTTTTGTAAACAGCTTTTAAGGCTGAATCCAAAACCGCCGGTTTCATCACCATTCCCGCACCACCGCCAAAAGGTGTATCATCAACAGATTGATAGTTATCTGTTGCATAGTCGCGGATATTGACAACATTCAAGGACCACTTGCCATCATTCAAAGCTTTACCCGCCAGCGAGTATCCCAATGAACCGGGGAACATTTCCGGATAAAGTGTCAGAATATTAACTTTCATGTACAACTTCCTCCATCCCCTGAGGTAAAACGATATCCATTTGACGGTTCTGTAAATCAACATTGGGGAAAGTTGCTTTGGAAAAATCAAAAGCAAATGTTTTTCCGTTTATTGTCCGAACCTCTAAAATATCGCCGGCCCCGAAATTTTGAACTGATGTTACTGTTCCAAAACGATTGCCATTTTCAAAAACCGTCATTCCGATTAAATCACAATAATAGAACGAACCGGTTTGTTCCGGTAATTGATTGCGATGAATATACAGGTTGACCCCTTTTAATTTTTCGGCAGTTGTTCTGTCGGTAATCCCTTTGATAGACGCCAATACAAAGTCTCCTTTGCGGGAAATAGATTGAACGTCAAATTTTTGATGACCTTCTTTGTCTGTTAAAGTGCCAAATTTACCAATATCCGACGGATTGGACAAGTGCGGACGAATTTTGACCACACCCTTTATCCCGTGAACATTGACAATTTGACCGATACAGACCAAATGGGACATATCAGGCTTCCTTTCTTATTCAGCCGGTGTTTCGGCAGCAGCTTGTGCTTCTGCTTCGGCAGCTTTGCGGGCTTCTTCAGCAGCAGCAGCGCGTTCGGCGGCTTCTTTCATCCGTTCTTGAGCTTTGGCTTTCGGAGCGGATTTCTTTGGTGTTTCTTTGATAGCCGGTTTTTCACACAAGCCAACCAATGAAAATAATTTTTGAACCCGATCTGTCGGTTGAGCACCTTTGGCTAACCAACTTTTAGCAGCTTCAACGTTGACACGCAGAGCTTCAGCATGATCCTTGGGCAACAGCGGGTTATAAAAGCCGATAGCTTCAATAAACCGACCGTCACGCGGTGAACGACCGTCTGCGACAACAATTTTGTGGAAGGGACGCTTTTTAGCACCACCACGACTTAAACGAATACGAACTGACATGTTATTCTTTTCCTTTCTTGTTCAGTTGTTCTGGGTTAAAACGGAGGGAATCCCCCGCCATTCATAAACGGGTTATTACCGCCCATCATGCCGCCCATCTTTTTCATCATGGACATCATGCCAAGTGGCCCCATTTTTTTGAATTTCTTCATGACATCTGCCATTTGTTCATACTGTTTCAGCAAACGATTGACTTCGTTAACTGAAACACCGGCACCTAAGGCTATCCGTTGTTTGCGGGCGGCCTTAATCACATCGGGATTCCGACGTTCATAAGGTGTCATAGACAGGATAATGGCCTCCTGCCGTTTAATCATGTTATTACTGATATTGGCGGAATCAATTTGAGCACTGAATTTACTGAAACCCGGTATCATCTTCATAATGCCTTTGATATCACCCAAATTGTTAATTTGCCGGATTTGGGATAATAAATCATTTAAATCAAAACGACCGCTCATCATTCGTTCGGCTGTTTTTTGTGCTTCTTCCTGATTGACCTTTTCAATAGCAGTCTCGACCAAACCGACAACATCGCCCATGCCTAAAATACGGCCTGCAATCCGTTTGGCATCAAATAATTCAAAAGCATCTGCTTTTTCACCGACACCCAAAAATTGTACCGGTACACCGGTTACTGCACGCATAGAAAGAGCAGCACCCCCACGAGAATCACCGTCAATACGGGTTAAAATTGTACCGGTAACACCGATTTTTTCCTTGAAGGACTGTGCCATCTGAACGGCATCCTGTCCCATCAGAGCATCGGCGACCAATAAAATTTCGGTTGGTTTTGCCAAATCACGGATATCGGCGACTTCTTGCATCATGTCTTCATCTATATGCAGACGACCGGCAGTATCTAAAATCAGCACATCAACCAATGTATCTTTGGCTTCTTTTAATGCCCGTTTGGTTATTTGCAGTGGTTTTTCTTCCCGTACAATCGGCAGGACCGTCAGGTTGTTTGTTTGTCCCAGTTCGGCTAATTGTTCCTGAGCCGCCGGGCGGTAAGTATCAAGGCTGGCCAATAAAACTTTTTTACCGTCTTTTTGCAGACGTTTGGCTAATTTGGCAGAAGATGTTGTTTTACCCGATCCTTGTAAACCAACCATTAAAATAACATTTTGCTGATGCGGAATCAACTTTAATGGTTCAGATTCACCCAGTAATTCAACCAATGAATCATTGACGATTTTAACAACCATTTGTGCCGGAGAAACAGATTTAACAATTTGTTCCCCGATGGATTTTTCACGAACCTTGGTAATAAAGTCTTTGATAACAGGCAGAGAAACATCGGCTTCAATCAAAGCAATCTTAATTTCACGCATGGTTTCATCAACGGCTGATTCGGTTAAAATACCACGATGTGTCAGCTTGTCAAAAACAGCGGATAATTTTTCACTTAAACCTGCAAACATAACTGTCCTTTCTTTATCACAAAACCTTACATAAACTAATGGCACCAATGGACGCACCCGCGTTGATTGATGTATCTCCGTAGAGACTAAAACCCTTAGCCATATTTGGAAATTGTGGTTATTTTATCCTATTTACAAAGGAAAGTCAAGTCTTTTTTATCTAAAAAGTATTTTTGTACGGTTGACAAGAATATCGGAATATGATAAAAGTTTTTCCATGGAGGCTCCTAAAATGAAAAAATTACCGATAAGTGTGGGCATTTTGTCTTATAAAGCACATAAGACAATTGAAAAGACATTGCAACAATATGGAGATTTTTTATCTTACTTTGAAGAAGCAAAGGTATTCTTTCAATGTTTTTCTGAACAAGATAAGGAAATTGCCGAAAAATACCGGATTGCTTATGAAGGGCGACCGGATAATATTGGTATTCAGGGTGGAATGCGTTGGGTTGCTGAAAATTTAAAAAGTGATTACATTCTCTACATGGAAAATGATTTTCAGTTATTGACAGATATTCCGACAGCTTTGGCAGAAATAGAAAAGGCTTATCGTTTGGTGCAGGAGAACAAGGCTGATATTGTTCGTCTTCGTTCCCGTTTTTCGGCAGGCGAACCGTTTAATGATGTAAAAAAATACACACGTATATTTAAGCCTGTTTCCATTCATCCGAATTTTAAGGATTTTTCAAAGATACAAAAAACAAATCCTATTTTAAAATATCTGCGTCCGATGAAAGCAAAAAAATTATTGGCTCGTTCTTTATACATAGAAGAACATCCGGAAAAGTTATTTCCAAAATATATTAAACACGAAAATGGTTTTTATTTTGTAGATTCCTCTTGTTTAAATTGGACGAATAATCCGACAATTACAAAAAGAGAGTTTTTCTTAAAATTATTGGATTATGCAGATGCTCATCCATCCAGCCGAACTGTTGGAGGTATGCAGGATTTTGAAAAGCCATTAAATTGCAGATGGTGGCGTCAACAACACTTTAAAATTGCCGTCAGTGAAGGTATTTTTACACATTGCCGGTTAGATCGGTAGAGTATCTTGTATCTGAAAGTGGTGTTCAATAAATAAACGGGGTAGTTGATGATTACTATCGGATTGAAGTACACCTCTGTCAGATCTTTCCCGGTTGATTGGATAGATGATAACAGCACTTTGGAAGTTTTTATGTACCATTTCATCTGAAACAGTGTCATGGTGGCCATAGGGATATGAAAAATGAATACAGGGGACACCTAGCCATTTTTCTAATTTTTGCTGGCTTTGAATTATTTCATTTTTTTTGTTTTTCTGGTTAACTCTGTCCATATGAACATGGTGAGCTGAATGAGAACCGATTTCACATAGACCGCTGTCCAGCATATCTTTTAATTCAGCTACAGAACAGGCATTTTCACAATGGTAACGTTTAAAATTCGGTTTTTCTTTAGGACATAAAAAAGACATAATCTGATGGCCGTTGAACCAAAATAAAAAACGTTTTAAATATTTAAATTTTTTCCATAATTTTTTAAATTGTTTTGGTTTTTCTGAATCGGAAATAGGCATTTTTTGTACGTAATCACATAACAGTGTCATACCATCCATTTCGGGTAATTTACAGTATTTAAAACCATTTTCAATTAAATCTGTGGCGATATAAAAGACAAAAGGAATACGATACTTTTTGAAAATCGGATAAGCATATGTATAGACATTACGCCATCCGTCATCAATAGTGATAACGATATTTTTATGTTCTTGGTTATCTGATTTGTCTTGTAAAAATTGTTTCATCGATACAAATTGATAGCCTTGCTTTTGAACAGATAAAATCAAATTTTCTAAATAATCCGGTGAAACGGTTAAACCACGATACAGGTTTGATACGGTTGTTTTATGAGAATCTGGTTCTATACAGTGGAAACCCCAAATAATACCTTTTTTTATCATAGTGTTATATCCTTTCTTTTGCAAACAGTATAAACTTTTTTTCTAGAAAAACAAGAAAAATTCTTGCAATTTGAAATAAAATTTGTCATAAAGAATAGAAGTGATTAGGAAAAATAAGATGAAACGAGTGGCCACCTATTTTATCGGAAATGACCGATTGGTAATCGGTTGTGGCAAACTCTCCTCTCTATTGGGAAATGATGAAAACCTGAACTCTCTGAAAAAACAGAGGGTTTTTATTTTAATGTTAAATGTGAAGGAGTATTGAAATGACAAAATATGTATTTATATTGGGTGGGGTTGCCTCTTCTTTGGGAAAAGGAATCGCTTCAGCTGCAACAGGCAGTCTTTTAAAAGCGCGGGGGTATTCTGTTCGGATGCGAAAAATGGATCCCTATTTGAATGTGGATCCGGGGATTATGTCGCCTTATCAACATGGAGAAATTTTTGTGACGGAGGATGGTGCCGAAACGGATTTGGATTTAGGACATTATGAACGTTTGGCTGGTGTGAACTGTCAAAAAACGGATAGCATATCCGGTGGACGAATCTATTATAATGTTATTCAAAAGGAACGACGTGGTAATTATTTGGGGGCAACAGTTCAGGCTATCCCTCATGTAACAAATGAAATTAAGGATTTTATCAAATCCGATTTACATGATGAAGATTTTGTTTTATACGAAATCGGTGGAACGGTTGGGGATATGGAAGGTCTGTTGTTCTTGGAAGCCTTACGCCAATTTGCTAATGAAGTTGGTCGTCAAAATGTATGTGTCTTGTTTTTGACGTTGTTACCTTATATACCGACAGCCGGTGAATTAAAAACAAAGCCAACACAACATGCCGTTAAAACGTTGATGGAATCGGGAATACAGGCAGATATTCTGTTGTGTCGCAGTCAAGCCCCACTGGGGACGGATGAACGCCGGAAATTGGCTTTGTTCTGTAATGTTGAACCAGATGATGTTGTTATGGCTTTGGATGTGGATAATATTTACAAAATTCCTCTGACTTATCATCAGGAGGGATTGGATGTTCAGGTTTTAAAACATTTTGGTATGCTTGAAAGTGCACCGGAACCTGATTTATCTTTGTGGGAAAATATTTCAAAAGTTATTCAAAATTATGAAAAAGAGGTTCCCATTGTCGTTGTCGGTAAATATTGTGGATTGTTGGAAGCATACAAGTCTTTACATGAAGCCATTATTCACGCCGGTATTGATACACAAACCAAAGTAAAAATAACATGGATGGAAGCTGAAGATTTAGAAAAACTATCTCAGGAACAGGTAAATGAAGCCTTAAAACCGTATGCCGGTGTTTTAATCCCCGGAGGGTATGGACCACGTGGTATTGAAGGGAAAATTAAGGCTATTCGATATGCCCGGGAACATAAGGTGCCTTTCTTTGGTATTGGGTTGGGTATGCAAATGTCCGTTGTGGAGGCTTGTCGCAATTTATTGGATATGACAGATGCTGGTTCGGCAGAATTTGGAAATAACTGTACACCGGTGATTTCTCAAATGGTTATAACGGAAGAAAATGGTGTTCGACAAATCCATCAGGATAATACTAATCCAAATGGTCCGTCCAGATTAGGAGCTTACCCGTGTGTTTTGAAAAAAGAAACATTAGCTTCTCAAATTTATGAAGGGGCAAAAGAAATAAAAGAACGTCACCGCCATCGTTATGAAATGGATATAAATTATGAACGGGCTTTGGCTGGGCAAGGTTTTATTGTATCCGGAAAGTCACCAGATGGGTTATTACCGGAAATCGTTGAAATACCGATGCATCCTTTCTTTATTGCAGTTCAGTTCCAGCCCGAATTTACGTCCCGCCCCGGAAAGCCAAATCCGATTTTTAAAGCATTTATTAAGGCTTCTTTGAAACATAAATATTTGGTTTAAAATTATTATTTTTTTCTAGACATCTCTTTCTTTTCGTGTTAGTATGGCGAAAAAAGGAGGTGTCTGGATGTTTGGTTTATTGAAAAATGAACGGGGTGTGTCGGCCGTCATCATTATACAACGGATTTTTCTGTTTTGTATAACTTTTACGGTTTTGTTTATTATCGGGAATTGGTTTGTACGTGTTATGTTTTTTGATTCTGTTGCCGATTCTACGGTAAAAGAATTATACAGTCGGGCTATTGCTGCATCCAGTACATTGATTGCTGGGGATGTTGAATTATCTAACGGAACAATGGGTAATGTAACAAAAGAAGGCTTTCCTGTGCGGGTTTATCGGGTTAATAAAAATTTTTTTGAAATTACATTGTCAGGTATCCCTCATAAAGTTTGTCAGCATTTGATTGAAAAAGATTGGACTGTTCCGACCTCATTATACATAAATGGGACTTTAAATTTTAAAGACAAGAATGTTTGTCAAAAACAAAATATTATGTCTTTTGAATTTAGTACTGATTTAAATGAACATGTTTCGAATTCAGAAAAACCTTTCCGGTCTCATTGTCGATCAGATGCCGATTGTAATGGGTGTGAAGCTTGTTGGGGCGGATTTTGTCAGACATCCTGTAATGCTGGTGAAACGTGCGCTAAAACTATAGCGGGAAAAGATGTCTGTTGTTCAGAAAACAATAATATAGACGGGATTTGTTGCTCTTATATACAAGATGGTATGTGTTGTTGGGGGAGGGGAAAATGTTGTCCGATGGATAAACCGATTTTCCTTGAGAATGGCCAGTGTGTTGATTGTTATAGCCAACGGGTATTTTCTGTCGGTAATCCGCCATCTTTAGATACTTGTCAGGCCTTATGTCCTAATCGAGTTTTTTACGGTCAGGATTCTCTGTGCTACTTACCAATTTGCGGGAGTGGTGAGTTTATGGATATGAACGGAGATTGTTTATCTTGTCAAGTTGGAGGGGGATTTATGGTTTCTAAAGCTGAATGCAATAAATGCCCAAATCGCACTTATCGGGATGGTCTGTGTTATAATACATGTCCGGCAAACACTGTTCTTGATGAAAAAGGGAATTGTATATCTTGTAGTGCACCTGAAAGTTTTATCCCGGATAAAAAAGAAGAATGTCAATCTGTTTGTTCTCAAAGATACCTAAACGGAAAATATTGTGCATTGAATGAGTGTCCTGCTGATTTTATACCAGATAGAGATGGTTCGTGTCATTCTTGTAAAACATCAGGCGTAATCCCAAATGTCAGTAGTGAAAATTGTGCTTTGTGTGTCGGACGTGAAAATGGTGTGGAAGGCTGTTCTGTTGTTTGTCCAGAAGGTAGTTTTAAATCAATTTATGGAGATTGTTATCCCTGTGAAACTCCCCTTGCAGTACCGACAAAACCAAATTCATTAGAGTGTTTATCTTGTCCGGAACGAATGATGTTGGAAAATTATTGTTTTGCGCCATGCTATTTAGGGTCTTTCCGAGATACATTTGGAGGATGTTATTCCTGTCAAAGTCTGGAAAGTCGATTGGTACGGGAAACTTCGGCTTGCCATGTTTGTCAGAATAGAAAAGTTCAGATTAAAAGTATCAATGGTCAAAATGAATTTTATTGCGGTTTAGCCTATTGCCCAGAAAATTATTTTGCTGATAAAAACGGTTCTTGTCAAGATTGTATGTCGGACCAGAGCTTTGAAGGTGTCAGTGAACAGGAATGTTTGAAATGTGCTAATCGTGTTTGGACAGCTGTCGGTCAAAAGTGTCAGTTGCGATCAACCTGTAAAGAAGGTGAAATTATTGATGCTGACGGTAAGTGTCAATCTTGTACACAAGATACCTATGCTATTTTTATGGAAGGTCGTATAGAAGAATGTGATAAGTGTGCAAATCGGTATAAATTTGGATCTTGGTGTCGGATGTGTCCGACTGATATTACCACATTGAAGGATAAAGCCGGATGTCAAAAATGTGGCGGAATTTGGGATAATCGGATAGCAAATTGTTCTTTGGCAGTCGCAGAGAAATAGAAATTTTTTTGAAAAATTAAAAATCTGTCTTTTTGTGCAAAAAAAAGTTGACTTTTAAAAAAAAGATTGATATGATGGAGTCCGTTACCATGGGGCGTTGGCAGAGTGGTAATGCAGCGGATTGCTAATCCGTCATCCCCTAAAGGGATGCAGAGGTTCGAATCCTCTACGCCCCGCCAAATTGGACAAGTCGTCTAAAAAGGCGACTTTTTTCCAATTCCGATATCAATTCATTCCACGCTACCGCTTGAATTCATTGTATCTCATTGCTTTGCGCATAAAAACAATTCACCGGATTGTTTTTATTTTGCGCAGTTATCAATGGGTTAAGCTGGTTCGATTGTTGTTCGGTCAAAAAGTACCTATTTTTGTAAACATTCGAACTCCTTATTTAATAAATACTTGATTTTATTATGTTTCATTTTTTTTTGTATCTATTTAAAGGGGGTACCGACATTCAAACATTTTATAATTTATAAATTGACTTTGTAGTTGTTTAATGATACAATCAAAACGAGACTAGTTTAAAATTGGAGTCATTTATGTACGAAGATCATACGATAGAGAAAAAGTATTTACATAATTTTTCCGACAAAGAAAAAGAAGTTTTCTATCATCAACACAAAAAATGGGAAAAAAATATAGCTGAATATGAAGGAAAATTGTATGAGCTCATTTTTTCGGATTCTCCAGCCATCTTTGCAAACTATGAACCAAAACCGAATACTTTTTTGGAAATTAGGTATGTTCTGAATAGGATTAAGGCCAATGATCCTAGAGATACAGCTTTTGAATTAGGACCGATGGATAATGTTCCGAATGCAGATAGACTCGCTCTTGATATTGCAAAAGCTTTTCGTGAAAATACAGTTTGTAAAAAAGTTATTTTAAGCGGAATTGGTTTGACGGATAATGGTATAGTGCCTGTTTTATGCGCCTTAAGGCATAATCAGCTGGATTTATTGAATTTGAGTCATAATAGATTTGGAAAGGCCTCTATTCAACAAATTGATAAGATTTTGTCAAATCCTGAAAATAAATGGAAGCAAGTGTATTTGGGGAAAATAGAAGCAACACCAGAACAGAAAAAAGCTTTAGAAAGACATCAAAATCTTTCTTTTGTTTCTGTATCTCCAAAACAAAAGATATCACATATCTTGAGAGAGTTGTTTCAAAGACAATAGTTCCCATTATGCACAGAATTGTCCGCCAAAACAGATAAGTCGTCAGGAATGACGACTTTTTTATAGGCGTGGATGAGATGAAAAATGAAGTGAGAGATTCTTTATATTTTCTATATTGATATTACCACGGATCTGGGCGATGCTGAAGGAATATGATGGCACGATACTTCAGGGATTAGGCTTATGTGGTTCGATTTGTTCTTTTTGTTTTTGCAATTGGATTGCGGATTTCCTAATAAAAAATAGAAAAATTCAAAATATCAGTAAGGGCGAGTGGTTTTTCATTGGTATAATGATTATTGAAACGATTGTAGCTTTTTTTCCTTTTTTTGAGTTAATAATATTTTTGATATTTTGAATCCGTTCGGTGGAATTTACTAATTCAATGCTGGTAATATTTACTTTTTTTCTAAACTTTCACGCCAATCTTTACCATTAATAAGAAGTTGCTTTGCAAGTGGTTCACTCCCTTTGTTGTAGGAATATACAACTTCAAAAATCATATTTGTTGTATTACGACGCCAAAATAAGCTGTCCAATTCTTTTGCATTCTTTTCAGGAATATAAAAACGGCATTGTCTACCCCAACGAGCTTCCTTACAAAATTCATCTTTTGGACAAACACCGTCTGAAAACTGAGAACAATCCGTCCTGTTCCAATCAATCGTATATTGAATATAATGTCCCGATAATAAATCCCTGGGATCATATCCTGTCACAGCAACCTTGATTTCTTTTCCCATTGCCTGTTGTGTATAAAGATACATGGTCCATGCAAATAATGTGATAAAAGGAATAAAAAATGCGATTGCTAAAATTTTCTTATTCATGGAATACCCCCATTGCTTTGATATATTTTGATGTTTTCTTGAGTAAATATAAAACGCCTAATAATAAAATACCGCCAAAGATAAATCCTATACCAGACATAAACAGATTACCGAAACGAGTGACAAATAAGAATAAAATATATAATTCCACCAAACGTGTATCTTCGATAAAGTATCTCATATTTTTATTTTTTGCATCCAAAAGCAACCGAATGCCCAAAAACACAAGTACAAAAAGATTCGCAAATCCATTTTTAAATCCGATAAAACCACCTAAAAACACTGCGGTAAAATACATACAAACAAAACAAAAGTATGAAAAGGCTTTTGGTAAGACAATAATTTTATTAGTAGATTTATATAATTGTTTCCCTGCATATGTTAACAAAGCAAAAACAGAAGTGGTTACTATAAGAAAACTTAATTCATCTTTCATAAAATAAATTAACCATCTGAGTAAATGACCAAAATCAACGGCAGAAAAAAGTAAACACAACCAAATTATATTGATAGGGATTAATTTGCTAAAAATAATGAAAATAAAACTTAGGATTGCCCATGTTGTTGCAAAAGATTCCCAACCACCATTTAAATTAAAAATTTGAGCAATAAGCCCTATTGTTGCACCGACAAATAAAAATGAAAGAGCTAGAAAAAATTCTTTTAATGTATCTTTTTTATTTAAAACGCTCCAATATGTTCCATACAAAATACCAGCCCAAATGCCGAAATCACCTAACAATTTAATCGGAGCCGGAATATCATCCCAATTTGCTCCTATAATTAAAATAAATCCTAAACCGATAAGTAAACCCGCAATCCAATACATCAACTTCCAAGCCATATTGGAGTTGTTGGATTGTTCAGAAAGCATAATTTTTTCAGCTTGTTTTTTAGAAATCAAACCTTGATCCACCCATTTTTGTAATTTATTTGATATTTTCATTATTAATCCTTCTTTTCCTGTAAAATAATATATTTTCGATGTATATCATATATTTTTTCCTATTGCAACCCAAAAGTATTTTTTGGGTTCATGTATTACAAGGTGTTTCTAATTAAAACAGATAAGTTTTTTGGGGTAATGATTTTTATTTGTTTTATGTTTTAATGGATTTACAACGGTTTGAACTTTTGATGATTTTTTATTGCAATTGATTAAGGAATATATTAAAATATAGCTAAGAAATTTGATAGTCTTTGAA
The DNA here is from genome assembly GCA_045613285.1 of Alphaproteobacteria bacterium. GTDB lineage: Bacteria > Pseudomonadota > Alphaproteobacteria > CAAHEQ01 > UBA3637 > CALXZG01. The sequence continues at coordinate 14,172 of JAZLAQ010000035.1, forward strand.
AGGATTGCTAATAATGATTAATGATTTTATAAATTCAAAGCAAAACGATCATAATGGAGGTGGAAGTAATAAAAGATGCTTTCTGTTTAAAAATTATGTTTTGTGGTATAGTATCTGTAAGGAAGAAGAATTAAAAAAAAGAATATTTAGAAAATATTGACAAAATTGCAAAAATATGTTATGATCCCGACATAGAAAATAGTATAATCCAAATGAGTTGAGGAGTTATAAATGGAAATAGTAGAAACAGTATCAACCCAAAAAGAACGCTTTGTTGTTTTAAAAAATGGTCATATCATCAGAGAAAAAGGAAAATTTGAACCGACCAAGCATGAATTTGATGTTTTGACAAGACCTACGCTTCCCGAAAATTTAGGTAATTCGGAACGGGTATGTTTTAATAAAGTATACGATGCTTGGGATCTTGAATGTGAATATGCTGATTTTAAAAATTATATGGCTCATCAAGAACAAAAAAAAGTATTTAAAAAGCGTGTCGCTGAACTCAAAAAACGCTACTGTCGGCAAGAATCATTGCGCAAAAAAGAAGAAAGAAGGAAAATATACAATCAGGGAATATCTGTCGTTCGTTCTTTAATTTCGCGTGTGATATGCGGTAGAGAACGAAATTAAATTTTATCGTTTTTAGGAGGTTTCCAGATGTATGAAGATCACAGTGTAGAAGAAAAATATCTGTATAACTTTTCAGATAAAGAAAAAAAAGAATTTTGTGCTCAACAGAGGTCATTGCGAAAGGCTATGAATGATTATGAGATCAATTTAAGAAGTTTGGTCTATTTGAATTCTGATTCTATTTTTGGGGATTTTGGACCAGAGGGAAATACATCTTTGGAAATAAAATATGTTTTGAACAGAATTGAAGCAAATGATTCAAGGGATACAGTATTTGAATTGTGTGATTTGGATAATGTTCGAAATGCTGATAAATTGGCGTTGCGTATGGCAAAAGCCTTTCATAAAAATACGATTTGTACAAGAATTTTTTTACATAAAATAGGGGTGTCTGATCGGGGGTTGTTGCCCCTTTTACGGGTATTACGGCATAAAAAATTAAATTTATTGGACATCAGCGGTAATGAGATAACAAACAGAACTATCTGTATGGTAGAAAAAATATTGGCTAATCCGAATACTCAGTGGAAAGATGTCAGATTGGGAAAAATAACATTATCCCGAAAACAAAGGGAGTCTTTGAAAAAATATCCAAATCTTTCTTTTACAGCTCTTGTCCCTTTATCTGAACGGTTACATGAGAAATGGCGTCTTTTGATCTCAAAAAATCGGGAAAGATAAAAAATATCATTTCCTTAACCGTTTTGAGCGATTTCAGATAATTTTCTGATAATCTTGTATATGCCATTTAGTTTTTCTTTTCCATCTTTCCATGGACGCATAACAATCAGTTTCTGATCCGGTCTTATCCGGATAGTTCCCATCTGACTGTTGATATAGGCAACCAATCCCGCCGGATTTGGAAATATATTATTATGGAAGGAAATATTAGCTCCTTTTGGGCCGGCTTCTATTCGTTCAATATTGACGGATTTTGCTAAAATTTTCAGGTCAATCGTTAAAAACAGGTTTTCTACTTCGGTTGGATAAGGTCCGAACCGGTCCAGTAATTCAGCACGCAGGGATTCAATTTCATCTGATGAAGTTAATTCACTTATCCGATGATACAGACTCATTCGAACATCAAAGTCCGAAATATAAGTATCCGGAATTAAAACCGGTAATCCGACAGAAATCTGAGGAGAATAATCTTCTTCCAATTTTGTGGTGCTTGTTTTGTTTTGACGTAATGCCTGTATCGCATCAGATAACATTTTCTGATACAAGGCAACCCCGATCTCCCGAATGTGTCCGGATTGCTCTTGTCCCAACAGGTTACCGGCCCCTCGAATGTCTAAATCATGGCTGGCTAATGTAAAACCTGCTCCAAGACTATCCAGACTTTGCATAACACTTAAACGTTTGTGGGCCGTATCGGATATTCTTTGGTGGGCAGGGGTCGTTAAATAGGCATATGCCCTTAACTTACCACGTCCGACACGACCACGCAGTTGATATAACGCAGCCAAACCAAACATATCTGCACGGTAAACAATCATCGTATTGACAGACGGCATATCAAGTCCGGATTCGATAATACTTGTTGCTAATAAAACATCATACTTTTTATCGGCAAAAGCCGTCATAATATTTTCCAGCTTACCTGCCGGCATCTGACCGTGTGCCTGTACGACACGAATGTCCGGAATAATTTTGGATAAGATATCGGCTACTTCTTTCATGTCACTGATACGGGGACAGACAAAAAATGTTTGTCCACCACGAAATTGTTCCCGTAAAATGGCTTCTTTGATGATAACTGTGTCAAATGGTGTAACAAAAGTTTTGACTGCCAGTCGGTCAACCGGTGGTGTTGCGATGACAGATAATTCGCGAACACCGGCCAATGATAATTGTAATGTTCGAGGAATCGGTGTGGCAGTTAAGGTTAAAACATGAACACCTTGTTTCATTTCTTTTAAGCGTTCTTTGTGGGCAACACCAAAGTGTTGTTCTTCATCCACAATAACCAGCCCCAGATTTTTAAATTGGATACCTTTGGATAACAAAGTATGTGTGCCGATAACAATGTCAACCGTTCCCTTTTTCATTTCGGTCAGAATGGATTGCCTGTCTTTTGTAGAGGTTAAACGGGATAAACCTGCTATACGGATTGGGAAACCTTGGAAACGCTGAATAAAGTTTTGTGTGTGTTGGCGGGCCAATAGAGTCGTTGGTACGATAACGGCAACCTGATGACCGGCCATAACAGCCAAAAAAGCTGAACGCATGGCGACTTCCGTTTTTCCAAAACCGACATCCCCACAAATCAAACGATCCATAGGTTTGCCAGAGGCTAAATCAGATTCTATTTCTTGAATGGAACGCAGTTGGTCATCTGTTTCAGAATACGGAAAACGGGCACAAAATTCCTGATAAAGTCCGTGTGGAGCTAAAATTCGTTCCATTTTGTTTAAGGCCCGTTGAGAGGCTATATCCATTAATTGAGAGGCCATTTTAAACAGGTCTTTTTTGACCCGTTCTTTACGGTTGATAAAAACAGTTGACCCTAATCTGTCTAAATGAACATTGTCGGCATTCCCGTATCGGGATAAAATGTCTGCGTTTTCCACCGGCACAAATAATTTGTCATTATCTTCGTATTCTAAGCACAGACAGTCGTGTTTTGCCCCGTCAATTTGTATCGGAATTAAACCGGCAAATCGACCGATACCATGAACCTGATGAACAACTAAATCTCCGATATTTAAAGCTGTTATATCGGCTATAAAGTCAGGTGATTTTTTCTTTTTAACCGGACGGACAATCCGGTCTCCTAAAATATCACTTTCTGTAATGAGTAAAAATCGGTCTGATGAAAATCCTTTTTCAAAAGGCGCTGTTAAAACTGAAATATCTTTTTTAAGGGCGGTTTTAAAGTCAGAAACAGTATTTGGCTTTATTCCCCTGTCACGCAGTAAACCGGACAGCCTTTGTGCGGAACCGTCGGTGGCAGCCGTTATGATAACAGTTTTTTCCTGATCGGAAATAAAATCAGCCAAGGCATCAAAAACATCTTGTTTATTTTGAACACGTGTATCAACAAAATTGATACCAAAACGTCCCCCCATGTCTTGTGTACCGTCTTCCATAAACGGAGAAAACAAAAAAGTTGTTTTGGTTTTTAAAAAATCAGAAACTTGTTCTGTGTTTAAAAAGAATATATCCGGTGGTATCGGATGATAGGGTGAACCAAAACCCGTATTATCGGTAATGGCTTGACAACGAGCCTGATAATACTCTTGAATTTGTTCGCTTCTGGAGGATAAAGCATCTGATGCTTGTGAATCCAAAATAATGTCAGCCTGGGGTAGATATGTCCATAGCGGAACTAACTCTTCATGAAAAAGTGGTAAAAAATGTTCCAGCCCCTGACAATATCGTCCGGCGGAAACAGATTCGTAAAATGCATCGCTTTGCTGATTGTCAAACAGAGTACGATAACGACTGCGAAATAAAGAAATACTTGTATCTGTCAGTAAAAATTCGGCCATCGGTTTTAGTGTAATTATATCTGTGGTGGTCGTTGTACGCTGGGTTATCGGATCAAAAAAACGGATAGAGTCGATTTCATCGCCAAAAAAGTCAATTCGTATCGGCTGTTTTAAACCGGCAGGGAATAAATCAATTAATCCACCTCGAACGGCAAAGTCACCGGCTTCCATAACAGTATCAGTTTGATGGTATCCATTCTGAATTAAAAAAGATTTTAAATCGTTGAAAGGGATGTTTTGCCCAATTTGAACGGAGCAGGTTGTCTGGTGGAAAAAATTGGGAATAGGTACTTTTTGCAATAGGGCGGATGCCGTTGTAATTAAAAGAAACGGTTTGTCTTTTTCCTGAATCAGGCGGGTTAATGTGTCGATTCGTTTCCCTATAATTTCTGGTGCCGGTGATGTTCTATCATACGGGACCGTATCCCAAGCCGAAAAAGTTAAAACAGGAATGTCCGGTGCCATCAATGTCAGAATATCCCGTAAAAATGACAATCTTGTTTCATTCGGGACAATGTAAATGATAGGCTTTTTTTTATATATTTTTTGTATGGCCAGTGGTTCAAAACCAGCGGGAATGCCTGATAATCTGGTACCTTGAATATCCATATATTATCCTTTAAAAAAAGCTGATTCCAACAGAAAAAAGTTTTTCAGCTTCGTGAACGTGTCCTTTTTCAACAAATAAGAATACACGATCTTTTTCCTGAATAATTAAGTCCTTATTTGGTAAAATAAATAAATCACCCCGTAATATACCGGCGATGAGAATGCCGTTTGGAATTTTAATTTTTCCTAAGTTTGTTTTTGTTATTTTAGATGTTTTTAAGGCTTCAATTTCTAAAATTTCGCCAATACCAGATTGAATAAAGTAGTCATCCTGAACACGACCTTTACGCATGTATTGTAAAATGGCAGAAACCATAACGGCATTCGGATCAATGGTTGTGTCTATTCCCAGCCCCGATAACAGATTATCATAAAGTGGGTTATGAATTAAAGCACAAACGCGTTCAATACCAGCCCGTTTTGAAATCATAGATAATAAAATATTATTTTCGTCCGAGTTTGTCGTTGCAATTGCAAATTTGTAATTTTTTAGATTGAGTTCGTCAATTAAATTGTCATCAAGACCATCACCGTTGATAACCAAAGTAGATTCTAATTTTTCAGCTAAAAACAAAGAACGTGTATCTGACTTTTCGACGATAGTTATGTCTTTGGCAGAAGATACTGTTTCCAACTGTTTTGCCAGTTGAAAACCAACTTTACCCCCTCCGAAAATCATAATATAACGGGAAGGCAAAGTTGTGTAACCACAGATATCTAAAAAGTGTATCAGGTGTGAATTATCCACTAAAAAATATATTTCATCACCAACTTTTACTGTAACATCAGATAAAGGAATAAGTTGAAAACGACGTTTGACGGCAATCGGTACGACATTAAATTGATGGAGCATTTCATTGATTTCTGAAATAGTTTTACCGATAAGAGTTGATGTTTTTCTGCATTTTAATCCGATAAATTTAACAAGACCATCCCCCATATCTCGCATATCCACCGAACCGGATACGGATAGATTATTAATAATGTGAGAAGCAGTTTCTACCTCAGGAGATAAAACGATATCAATACCGAGTGTCTTTAAAAAAGATTTATACTTTGGTGTCAGATAATCGGTAGCCGATAAACGGGCTATCCGTTGGGGAATGTGGAAAACAGAACCGGCTACACTGCAGGATACAATATTAGTTTCGTCATTACCAGTAACAGCCAAAAAAACATCAGCATGTTCGGCTCCGGCCTGTTCTAAAACAGCCGGATAAGAAGCGCATCCGTGAATTGTTTGAATATCCAACTGTTCACTTAAATTTCCTAACCTTTCGGCATCATTATCAATTAAAACGATGTCATCTTCTTCAGCACGCAGGTACCTTGCCAAAGCAACCCCAATTTCACCGGCACCGGCAATAATAATTTTCATACATCCTCCCCAAAAAATAAATAGATCATTTTCTTGATTATATCAATGTTGGTTTCAGCATATACTTTTTGACAAAAATCTGCAACATTTTTTTGACCTCTGGCATACCATGCAATATGTTTTCGGGCAACATAAACACCATGTGGTCCGTAATAATCTAACAATAAATCTAGATGTTGACAAGCCAATTTTGCTCGATTGGCAGAAGTTGTTTTTCCTGTTTCAATCTCGGATAATATCCATGGTTTTCCTAATGCTCCACGCCCAATCATAACACCGTCAGCCCCTGTTATGGTAAGGGCGTGTTCGGCAGTTTTTTTGTCGGTAATATCGCCATTGACAAAAATAGGAATGGAAACGGTATGTTTGATTTGACGAACAACATCATAATAAGGTGTCCCGCTGTATCCCTGACTTTTAGTACGGGCATGGACGGTAATTTGGTTGACACCTGCCTGCTCCAAAGTTTTGGCAAAAGAGACTGCATTTATATGTTCTTCATCCCATCCGATACGCATTTTTACGGATACGGGGATAGACACGGCTTTTTTTACTGTTTCCACTAGTTTTGCGGCAATATCAGGTGTTTTTAATAAAGCAGAACCGCTTCCGTTACTAATTAGTTTTTTGACTGGACATCCCATATTGATATCAATGCCGATAGCTCCGTTATCCTGTGCCATTTTGGCGGCATAAACCATAGCATCCGGATTGATACCGACCAGTTGTACAATGATATTTTTTTCATTCTGAATGGACATCATTTTTCTGGTGACAGGATGGTTGCGGTGGAGTGATTCAACACCAACCATCTCAGTATATAAGGGCTGAGTACCGAACAGACGAATCATTGTTCTGAAGGGTTTGTCGGTAACACCGGCCATAGGAGCAAGAACAACAGGTTTCATAACATTCCCCGCAATCGTATTAAGTCTGGTGAAACATCTGATAAATCTTGTGTCAGTGGAAATAATTGACTCAATGCTTTTTCAAGCCATAAGACAGCCTGTTGATAATTTTGTTCTTCTTCATATATTTTTGATAATTTTAACTGAGCTTGCACATCTTGACGTTCTGCACGAAAAATGAGCCACTCTTTTGCTTTTTCAGGATGGTTTTCCTGAAAAAGCTCGGTCAAATGAGCGGCAGCTTCTAGATGTCCCTGACGAGCGGCTTTTTCATAATATGTTATAGCTTGATTGATATTTTTAGGGAGCAATTCCCCTTTTTCATAGACACGGGCAATAAAAAATTGACTGTCTGGATCACCGTAAGAAGCGACTTTACCATGCCAAGCCAATTCCCAGTACGGATCGGCGGTTTCCTCTGGCAAGGTATCATTCAATAGAGCTAGGTCAGAATGTTTTAATTCGGCCTGAATTGAAGAAGATAAAAGTAAAAATAAACAAAAAACTTTCTTTTTCATGCAAAGTATGATATAACATGTTTTTATTAAAAAGGAAAGATAAAATGACAAAACAGGTAATAATTATTGGTGCCGGCTTGGCTGGAAGTGAAGCAGCATATCAGTTATTAAAGCGGGGAATTGCCGTAAAAATGGTTGAAATGCGTCCTGAAAAGTCAACTCCTGCCCATACAACAGGATTATTTGGGGAATTAGTTTGTTCAAATTCTCTGCGTTCGGATGATGCAGAAACAAATGCAGTTGGTTTGTTACATCAGGAAATGCGCCAATGTGATTCCTTAATTATGAGATGTGCTGATGACAATAGTGTACCGGCCGGTGGTGCATTAGCGGTTAATAGAACGGCTTTTGCCGAACAGATTACAAAGACATTAAAATCTTTTCCCAATTTTTCATTGGAAGTTCGGGAAGCCGATTTTCCGGAAAATACAGATATACCTGTTATTATTGCAACGGGGCCGCTGACTTCGGATAAGATGGCAGAACAATTGCAAAAAATAACAAAAACGGATTCTCTTCATTTTTTTGATGCCATAGCTCCGATTGTTTATACTGATACGGTGGATATGAATTATGCGTGGTATCAATCTCGTTATGATAAAGGGGAGGGAACGGACTATCTGAATTGTTCGTTGTCCAAGCAGGAATATAATGATTTTATAGATGCTTTGTTGACTGGTGAAAAAGTTCAGTTTCATGATTGGGAACAAAATACTCCCTATTTTGAAGGGTGTTTGCCGATAGAAGTTATGGCAGAACGGGGACGACAGACCTTATTGTTTGGCCCTATGAAACCTGTAGGGTTGTCTAATCCACACGAAGACGGTCGAAGACCGTTTGCTGTTGTTCAATTGCGAAAGGAAAACAAACAGGGAACCCTGATGAATTTGGTTGGTTTTCAGACAAAATTGACATATGGGGCTCAAAAAGAAATTTTTAAAATGATACCAGCATTACATCAGGCTGAATTTGCCCGTTTTGGTGGTATACATCGCAATACATTTGTTTGTGGACCAAAGGTTTTAACAGAGACTTTGCAGTTAAAAGGATATCCTCTGATTCGTTTGGCTGGCCAGCTTACAGGGTGTGAAGGATACATAGAAAGTGCCAGTATAGGTTTGTTGGCTGGTTTATTTACGGCTTGTCCTGAATTGCCTGTGCCACCGGCAGAAACGGCTTTAGGAGCTATGTTGCGACATATTACGGTTGAAGCCGAAACGGATACTTTTCAACCAATGAATATTAATTTTGGATTGTTTCCGGAGGTACAAGTTTTTGATGAACGTGGTAAGAAGATTAAAGGCATTGTTCGAAAAAAATTATATACGGTCCGTGCTAAGCAGGTTTTAGAAACTTGGATAAAAAATATATAACTAAATAGAAAGTAAAGTGTTGCTTTTTATTACCTTTTATGAATGATGGAAGTGTCCTGAAAATCAAGTTTGCTAAGTTGAATTTAAAATAGTTACATGTTAGAATGATATTCGGTAATTGTATATTTGAACCCAAATTAAAACTTTTAATATAAAAAATGTAATTTTATGAAAAAATACTTGCTTTTTTATTTTGTTTCGTGTATAAACATCGGCATGTGCCGAGATAGCTCAGTTGGTAGAGCAACGCATTCGTAATGCGTGGGCCGGGGGTTCGAATCCTCTTCTCGGCACCAGTTTTATCAGTCCCCGTTGGGGACTTTTTTTATGTTTTTATAAAATTAGTTGACAAAATAGCTGTTTTGTGATATTTTATTTCTAGGATTATTTATTTTTTTGAAGGAGTATTTATGAAGGATTATCGTCGTCCTGTTTATTTGGTAACAGCTAAAAAAAAAGAATTACGGAAAATAGATTCAGATTTGTTGATTGCTATTGATGAAAATGATGTTCAAACATTCAGAACATGTTTGAAACTGCACAGTATAGATGTTAACGATTTGTACGTTATTCCCAGGGAAGAAAAATCAGATGCAATAACGACGACACAAACATTTTTGTATCGGGCATTTGTTTCGAATTCTATGGATGTTTTTCAAATGCTGTTAAACAGTCGGGCCAATCCTCGTTTAAAAGATCAACACGGTTATTCAGTTATTGATCATGTTTTTCATTCTCAACATCCTGATAAGTTGGAAATTGGTAAAAAATTGGTTGATGCTGGTGTCGGTGTTCCGGAATTAAAAGCGGTGGCTTGTCACGACAAAGAAATGGTAAAAGAATTACTACACTATTTGAAAAGTAAGAAAAAGCCAAAAGTTATTACTCGTGGTAAATATCATTTGCGTCATAAGAAAAATACTGACCGTTTTCGGATTTAGATATTTTTTGTTTGACTTTTTATCCAAAAACAGGTAAAATGACAAGCGGAAGACAACGGACGTTGGCTTTGGTCAGCGGGTCAGGTTCGGAAGAAAGCAGCCCAACCCTTGTCCGACGGGTCGTTTGTCTTCCTCTGAAAAGAGGTACTTATGGCAAATACATCGCACGTTTTGGCTCGAAAATATAGACCTCAGGTCTTTGCTGATTTAATTGGTCAGGATGCTTTGGTTCATACAATTACCAGTGCGATTATGACAGATAGATTGGCTCATGCATATATGTTGACAGGAATACGGGGAATTGGTAAGACCAGTTCTGCGCGTATTATTGCCAAAGGGTTAAATTGTATCGGTCCTGACGGAAAAGGAGGAATGACACCGAATCCTTGTGGACAGTGTCCACATTGTGTCAGTATTGCCAATGATTCCCATATGGATGTAATTGAAATTGATGCTGCCAGTAATACAGGGGTAGATAACGTTCGGGAAATTATTGAAGGTGCTAAGTATAATCCGGTTTCAGCCCGTTTTAAAATCTATATTATTGACGAAGTTCATATGTTATCTAAGGCCGCCTTTAATGCCTTGCTGAAAACATTGGAAGAACCACCGGAACGTATTAAGTTTATATTTGCCACGACAGAAATCCGAAAAGTCCCAATTACAATTTTATCCCGTTGTCAACGTTTTGATTTAAGACGTTTAGACGAAGAATTGCTGACAAATCATTTGGCAGGTATAGCTGAAAAAGAAAAAATATCATTTGAACCCGATGCTTTAAAGTTGCTGGCTCGTGCCGGTGAAGGTTCGGTACGGGATTCGTTGTCCTTGATGGATCAGGCAATGACTCAGTTGGATGGTAACCTGACGGTGGCTGGTGTACGGCAGATGTTGGGTATGACGGATAAAACGGTTCTGTTTGATTTATATGAAGCCCTTTTGAAAGGGGATATTCAAACCGCTTTAAAATTGTTGGAAGAACAATATGCAGGTGGTACTGATCCTTTTGAATTAGTACAAGATTTATTGAATTTGACGCATTGGTTGACACGGGGTCGTTTAATCCCTGAAACTTTGGATGATGTAACGATACCTGAATCTGAAAGAAATCGGGCAAAAGTTTTAACACAACAACTCACAATGATGACCTTAACATCTGTTTGGCAGATGTTGTTAAAAGGTGTGGATGAGGTGCGTCGGGCTGATTCTCCGATAAAAGCACTTGAAATGTTATTAGTTCGGGTGGCGTTTTTATCAGAAATGCCGTCTTTAGCTACATTAGCCGAAGACATAAAAAAAAAATCTATAGCGGTTCCACAAGTTGAAGCAAAATCTTCTATTATCGCAACAAAAACAGGAACTGATACAGCTTGTTCGGATAATCGGTCAAGTCAACAAAATGGTGTGTCTTTTTCTTCCTTGGCGGATATTGTGGCATTAGCCCGACAAAAAGGGGAAAGGGTTTTGGCTTACCATATAGAAACATATGTGCGGCCGGTAGAATTAAAAGACAGGACTTTGGTTTGTTCTTTTATTGAAGGAGCAGGTCGGGATTTATGTGCAAAATTGACTCAATTTTTAAATAAGGCAACTGGTACAAATTGGACACTTGATGTTCGGACAAGTGGTGGAAAACAAACACTTCACGAAGTCAAAGAAGCTAAGCAAAATGCATTGTTGCAGGACTTGAAAAAAACACCACTGGTTTCTACGGCTTTGTCTGCTTTTAATGGGGCAAAAATTGAAAAAATAAAGCCTTTGAAAGAAAAAACGGATTTTGAAGAAACTGAAATAATTGAAAGTAATACGGATTTAGAAGAATAAAAATCTTTCATAAAAATATAAATTTTTTCTTGCTTTTTTCTTGAAAATATGCCTAAATGAGGTACACGTTTTTTTATAACTGTAACAAAGGAGAAAAAATATGACAGTACGTGTTGCTATTAACGGCTTTGGCCGTATCGGTCGCTTGGTTTTTCAAGCAATCACAGAACAAGGTTTATTAGGTAAAGACATTGATGTTGTTGCCGTCGTAGATATGGGAACAGACGCCAAATATTTTGCTTACCAATTAAAGTATGATTCTGTTCATGGTAAGATGAAGGCTGAGATTACAACAAAAAAATCTGATGCTTCTTTAGAAGAAGATGATATTTTGGTTGTCAATGGTAATGAAATCAAATGCTTGATGGCTCAACGTGATTTAACAACTTTACCTTGGAAAGATTTGAACATTGATTATGTTATCGAATCAACAGGTTTGTTCACGCAATCAGAAAAGGCTGAAGCACACTTGACAGCCGGTGCAAAACGTGTTGTTATTTCTGCTCCGGGTAAAGGTGATGTTAAAACAATGGTTTTCAATGTTAACGAACAAGAATTTGATCCAGCTCAACATAAAATCGTATCCAATGCTTCTTGTACAACAAACTGCTTGGCTCCGCTGGTTCATGTTTTGATGAAAGAAGGTATCGGTGTTGAAACTGGTTTAATGACAACGATTCACTCTTATACAGCAACTCAAAAAACAGTTGATGGTCCATCCAAGAAAGATTGGCGCGGTGGCCGTGCTGCGGCTGTTAACATTATTCCGTCTTCAACAGGTGCTGCTAAGGCCGTTGGTGAAGTTTTACCGGCTGTTAAAGGTAAATTGACGGGTATGTCTTTCCGTGTTCCGACACCGGATGTTTCTGCTGTTGACTTGACATTTGTTGCCAGCCGTGACACAAGCATTGAAGAAATTGATGCTTTGTTGAAAAAAGCTGCCGATACATATATGAAAGGTACTTTGGGTTATACGGATGAAGAATTGGTTTCCACAGACTTTATTCATGATTCCCGTGCCAGCATCTATGATTCCAAAGCAACGCTTCAAAACAACCTGAAAGGCGAAAAACGCATGTTCAAGATTGTTTCTTGGTATGACAACGAATGGGGTTATTCCAACGCTTTGGTTCGTATGGTTAAACATATGGCTTCAAAAGACGGTTTGTTGTAATAACATTCTGTTTATTAAAAAAAACACGATTCCGTTTTGGGTCGTGTTTTTTTCTTGACAATATTTGATTTAAAAGATATTCTGACGGTATGTCTTTTATGTGAGGAGTAATGTTATGACAAATGTACAAGTAAAATATCAGATCAGACGTGTGTACCAATACTTTTGTAATTTTAATCCAGTCACGGATAAGATACCGTCACAAGGTGAAAAAGTATCGGGTTCTTTTATAATGCCAAGACAAATTGGTTCTACGGAAGTATATGATTCCAAAACTAATGATTTTTTGGGAATCATTGATGCTGTCGGTCAATTTATTCCCGGTGAAAAAAATGAAGATTTGCAGTTCGTTTGTGATGTATTGAATCAGAAAACAAATCAGTTGGAAAAAAAAGCATTTGACTTGGCTGATGCTTATTTGACGGATTTAGAACATACCCCAGGTATTCGTTTAATTGTCAATAATATGACATCTGATTGGAAGTCAGTTGGGGATACTTTGGAATATGAAATAACGGAATTACCGGCAGATTTTGAAAGAGAAAACAGAGAAAAAGCACTTTCAGGAAATTGGTAATGCCTTATTTTTTTGATGCACGGGTCTTTTTCTTCGTTCTTCGGAAATATATAATTCGAATTATTTTCTTTTTGATTTTTATTTTTTTTCTGGGACAACTGGGGTCCTGTTATCCTGTTGTTCGTACACCTCTTTTATGGGTGCGCCGTCCTTTTGTTTTGTTGACGGGTAAGCCTAATACAGAAAAATTATGGAAATATCAAATGGAAGTTTATGAAGATTATCAAGATCCTATGCCTAATCGTCTATTGAATTGGGGAGGGTATCAGGTTAGAAATACCTTTTTGAAACGCTATAAAGTTTGGGGAAAAGTCGGATATTTGGATATCAATGATTCTTTGATAAAGGGATGGTATTTGAATGCCGGTGATGAAGGCTCGGCTGCATATAAAAAGGTTGCTCCCTACGATTTATGCTTGCTTTTTGGACAATTGGCACGTGATGAAAATTTTAATAATGTCAAAGTAAAACACGAAGAAAATGTCTGTATTCCGGAATTGAAAAAAAGGAATATTTATTATAATTCACACGAACTGTCAAATTACCATATCATCTTTCCAAAACCGTCTATTCGCCGAGTATTAAAATCTTTAAAGTATGGTGATGAAATTCAAATAGAAGGTTTTTTGGCTCATTGGAAAGGAATTGGACCTTTAAGTTATCTGGATTTCAAATCGGCAACATATTCCGGTGAAAAATATCCTTACTTGTTTGGAGGCAGTTCAAATGCCAAATTATGTAAACAAATTTATATTACAAAAATTATTTGGAAAAATCGGGTCTTTGAGTAATATTTATTCTTCAACCAATATGCCGTCTTGGACACTGATACGCCTATCCATTTGGTGTGCCAGTTCCGGATTGTGTGTGGCAATTAAAGCAGATAAACCGGTTTCGCGTACCAATGACATCAATAATTTAAAAACTTTTTCAGCTGTTTGTGGATCTAAATTACCTGTCGGTTCATCAGCCAGTAATAATGCTGGATTATTTGCTAGAGCACGGGCGATAGCAACCCGTTGTTGTTCACCACCGGATAATTCTCCGGGCCTATGTGTCGCCCGATTTTTAAGGCCGACTTTATCCAGTAAATCCAGTGCTTTTTTTTGAGCAGTTTTTTTATCCGTTCCCGCAATCAATTGGGGCATCATAACATTTTCCAAAGCTGTGAAATCAGGTAATAACAAGTGTGCCTGATAAACAAATCCCATATTCTTTTTTCTTAAATCAGTCCGTTCATTGTCTGACATTTTGGAAATGCTTTTCCCTTGGATAAATATTTGCCCTTTTGTTGGTGTATCCAGCAGACCGGCAATGTGTAATAATGTGGATTTACCTGAACCAGACGGACCGACAAGGGCTACAACTTCTCCTGCGGATATAGTAAAGTTGATATTTTTTAAAACAGATAGAGCAGTTTGGCCTTTTCCATATGTTTTTTGAATATTTTTCAATTCTAAAATTTTATTCATAACGCAAAGCCTCCACCGGATTTGTTCTGCCAGCTTTCCAAGATGGGTATAGTGTTGCAAGTAAAGATAGTGTTAAAGACATAACCGTTACAATAATAACCTCAGTAATATCTACACGAGCCGGCAGATGTGACAAAAAGTATATTTCGGCGGAAAATAGATTTTGTCCAGACAAATTTTCCAACCATTCTTTAATGGCATCAATATTATAACTGAATGCTAAACCCAATATAACGCCGGCAGCAGTCCCTATAAAGCCAACTACCAGTCCAGACATCAGAAAAACCCGTTGGATACCCCCGCGTGAAAGCCCCATTGTACGTAAAATGGCAATATCTTTTGTCTTATCCTGAACCATCATAATCAGACCGGATATCATATTAAAAGCAGCTACAATAATAATTAAAGTCAGAATTAAAAACATAACATTTCGCTCTACTCTGATAGCATCAAAAAAGGCTTGGTTAGAATAACGCCAATCATTGATTTGAGCATGCTGTCCAACAATGTCAAAAATAGGAGGAATTAAAGAATCTATTTCTGTATCATTTGTTGTGAAAATTTCCAGATGTGATACGGTATCTCCCATTTTGAAAAAAGTTTGAGCCTCTTGCAATGGCATAAAAATATAATTATCATCATATTGGAACATAGAAGAATTAAATGTTCCGATAACCGTATAACTTTTCATTTTGGGAATAGTTCCGAAAGCAGTTATGTTTCCTTTTGGGGAAACAAGTGTAACCTTGTCGCCTGGTTCAACGGCTAAACGGCGTGCCAGCTGATGACCGACAATAATTTGATTATCGGTAAATTCTTCCAGAGGTAACCCCATATAATTATCGTTTAAAATTGGACGGGACTGAAAATCTGATGGTTGTATACCACGTACCATAATACCGGCACTACTGTCTCCGGAACTTATCATGACTTGTGAATCAACAACCGGAATAATATGGGTAATGCCATCTATTTTAGCAATCGTCGTCAAATATTTATTGTAATCAGATAATTTATCCCCCCAAATCGGATAAATCCCCAGTTGTCCGTTTAATCCCAAAATTCGTTCCATTAATTCAGCACGAAACCCGTTCATCACACTCATAACAATAATCAGGGTTGCGACACCTAGCATAATACCCAAGAAGGAAAAACCGGCAATAACGGAAACAAAGCCTGTTCTTTTACGAGATTTTAAATAGCGAAAAGCCAGTAATCTTTCAGTTTTATTAAACATAAAATATCCTTTAAATAATTAATTAAGGATAATTTATACCAAGAAAAAGAAAAATGCAATCTTTATCTGTTTTTTATTCGTGTTCAAATTGTTTTTCTGAAAGGATATAATGGCGCAATCCTTTTTTTCGCCAATGTCGGAATGCAATGCAAGGACCTATTTCCGGTATGAATGCAGGGGTGTAGAATAAACAATTTTTCCGTCCGATTTCTTCTTTAAAATAGTGGTATGTTATACCCATGCATGCTGTACGATACAGAGTACAGGCATTTAATAATACATCTGTCATCGGAGAACCGGATATATTATTTTGTTGTGTCTTGTAACTGATACGTAGAGCTTCATGAAAAGTCAACTCAGGTGAAATTTTTTGTAATTCTGCCGGTGCTACATCGATGTAGTCAAATTCATTTGAGACAACATCGGGGCATTTTTCTAATTTTTCAATACGGCTGAACATAGACTGGGTATATCTTAAATAATATGCCATTATCCCCAATTTAACCGCTGGTGATAGCTTTTCCTCCATTGCCATTTCATATTGCTTTTCAAGATTTTTAACCTGGTTAAACAAAATTCGTCCATTCTTGAAGCAGTCCAGATGGAACGAAGCAATATTTATTCCGTTTCTAATTTTATTTTTTATTTTTTTAAAAAACATCAACACATACCTTTAAAAGCAAAGGGTAGTATAGATGAAAATTAAAAAATTGTCAAGTTTTTTGTTAAATCATAAATTTTTGTGCTTCGGCTAATTCTTCCGGAGTATTGATATCGGCTGGTGCTTCGTCAATCAACTTGATACTGTCGACGATAAGAGCATAAATACTCATCCCGTTTTCCAAAGCACGCAGTTGTTCCAACTTTTCAATATTTTCCAAAACTCCGACAGGGGACGTAACAAACTTTTGTAATGCTGCTGCCCGATAGACATAAATACCAATATGCCAGTAAGCAAAATCATACTGTGGGACATTATCCCGATTGAATGGTACCGGAGAACGTGAAAAATACAAAGCTCGCCCAAAGTTTTCGTTTTCTTTTAATCCCATGGCAATTTTGACGTAATTTGGATTATTAATTTCTTCCGGATTTGTTATTTTAATACCAACAGTCACCATATCGGCACCGGATTTTTCCATTAAATCAACCAATTTTAAATTCAACTGGGGATTCACATTGATACCGTCTCCTTGAAAATTTACAACGATATCGTATTTTGTACCATCAGGATCAATTTCCTTTAAGGCAGCTGCAATTCTGTCCGTACCGGAAGGAAGAGAAGCGTCTGTTAAAATACATTGGGCATTAAAAGTTTTGGCAACATCCAAAATTTCCTGATCCCCAGAAGCAATATAAACATCAGCAGCCGGATGAACAGCAATTGCATGCTCATAGACATGTTGTATCAAAGGTTTACCATTGATAACTGCTAAAGGCTTATTGGGAAGTCTTGTTGATTTTAAGCGGGTAGGGATGAGGACTGCGACTTTTGCCATTGTAGTTTAATCTCCTGTTCTATTTGTTTTATTGTTTGTGCTAAAATTGTTTTTAAATAAGTTTTTCCCGGTTTGTTCCAGACTGTATCAGGCCAATATAAATCACCGTTAAACCGACAAATAATATGAACGTGTAATTGTGGGGTAATGTTTCCAATCATAGCCACATTTGTTTGTGTCGGATGGTATAAGTTAATCATGGCTTTTTCACAGATTTCAATTTCCCGCATTAAAGTCAGTCTTTCTTCTGTGGTTAAATCGCACATATTTTTTATGTTGTTCTTTTTTGGTACCAAAAGTATCCATGGAAAATATGAATTATCTTCCAATAAAACGCGACAAAATGGTAAATCGCAAACATATTCTTTTTGAGATAAAGCATGTCCCAGTACAAAAGTCATTTGATATATCCTTCAGTTAATTTTTCTCTATGTGTTTGATAATTTTGTAAAGCCAATGAAATAATTTCTTTAGCTTTCTCCGGTCCTAAAAAAGATTTTATTTGGACTTGTTTTTGTTCCAGTATTTTATAATCTTCAAAGAAACGTTTTAATGTTTTTAATGTATGCGGTGGCAATTCATCTATATGATAATAGCAATTATATTGAGGGTCATCCTCATGAATGGCGATAATTTTATCGTCCGCTTCCCCACCGTCAATCATTTTCATAACACCGATGGGTCTGGCACGCATAATACAAAGTGGAGAAACACTTTCTTGTCCCAGGACTAAGATATCTAGTGGGTCATTATCGTCACAGTAGGTTTGTGGAATAAATCCGTAGTTTGCCGGATAGTGAACGGCACTGTACAAAATTCGATCAACTTTGACAAGACCGCTTTTTTTATCAAGCTCGTATTTAATTTGAGAACCTTTTGGAACTTCGATAATTGCCGGAATAATATCCGGATTTTCCTGATAAAGTTCAACTTGATGCCAAGGGTGCATATGATATCCTTTCTGCTTTTTATGGTGCCCGTTGCAAATATGCCTGAACCAATGCATCCGTATCATTCAGTTGCGCGGATAATTGTTCAGCTAATAACACGTTTTTGTTACCTGATGAATAGACCTTTAAGTAAGGACCTAAACCGGATAAGTCTACATCCAGAATAACTGATTCATGAATGGCGGGACGGCTGACTAAAATAGCATATTTATGGTTTGCAAATTCTTTTCCCATCACAAAGTTCATTTCACGGGGTGAGAGGTTCCATGATGCATAGTCTGCCGGGTTGGCTTGTGGGTTCCGGAAGAAAACGACAGTTTGACATTGACCGCGAATAACATCGCCCAGTCCATGATCGTCTAAAAATTTTGGTTGTTGGAAGGCACAAAGGAAAGCTTGTCTCTTTTTACGACCTTCTCGCAGACCAACGATAAAACTGTCTTTAAACATTTCATGTTCCAACATCGGGGCAGTTTCGTCAATCATAATCATGGTTGGCGTTCCCTTTTGTGTGGCCAGTGTATGAATCCGGTGCATAACATAACTGATGACCGCTGGTGATAAAGTACCATCTTGGAATATTGTTGTGAAATCAAATCCCATATAACGGGAATCCAAATCCAAGTTGTCTTCCAACGAATTGAAAATCCGACCATATTGGTCATCATCTACCCAACGTAATAATTCACGACGCATATAACTGCCGTTTGAAAAGCAACTCTTATATAAATTTTTAAGTAAACGTTCTTCGGGTTTTAAATATTCAAAAGCAGTCGTAACGGCACGGGCAATTTCTTGTTCGGAAACAGAATCTTTTCCACCGGTAATATCACGAAGCCATGTTCTTAAAAACGAACGATTTTCTGGTGTGTCTGGAATGGCAAACGGGTTCAAGGATACCGAATCGGCACCACCATCAAATTTAACATAAGGGGCTCCTTGCATTAAAGCAAAGACTTTTGCACCGTTATTTCTGTCAAAGAAGTAAACGTTTAAATCAGGAATACGGAGAGCTTGTCCTGCCATAAACGAGAAGAAAGTTGTTTTACCTTGCCCTGTTGGACCAATGAGTGCCGTGTGGGCAACAGCATAAGCATCTTCAGATACGTGGAATTGAAAAGCATAAGGCGTTCCTGTTATTGTTCTGAAATACGATAACGGAACCGGACCCCAGTCAGATTTTTGTCGACCTTCGGCAATTTTATCCATACAAACAGCACAGGCTACCACACGGGATAAATATAGGAATGTTCGCGGATAAATGTCATAAGTCGGTAGCTGGGCGAAGAAAGAAGATTGTGCTGACCAACCGTCACGTACCGGTGTGACGTTGTGAATGCGACATATTTTTTCAACTTCTTCTTGTCCGAACTTTAATTCTTCTTTAGAGTCTCCGAAAATGAAAACATTCATGGAATATTCGTTTAGAGTCTGACCGTCGGCATCTGACTGATCTAACCATTCCAAAGCTGTTGTATATTGGTTATAAACGTTTTGTGAAAATGTTGTTAAAAAGGCCATTTTTCTTTGTTGAACCAATAACATATTCGCTTTTGTTGTAGGAATAGCTTTGATATTGTGCAAGATATTCAATTCACAGTCAATGGACATAATATCTGCTATCATTTGCTCATCCATAAAGTCACCAGGTTTTCGGATAGCCATAATGATACCCAGTTTTTCTTTATCTCCGGAAAAGAAACGGATTATACCGTCATCTTTTGTAAAGTGGATATAATCAGCTGTCAGTAAATCATTTAATGTTTGTCCGTTTTCTCCATGAATAATGGGCTTGGGACGTGAAACAGGACTGAGTAAATGTGCAAATAACCAGAACGGACTTTTGTCGTGCGTTCTCTCCGGTGCTTTTTCAGAAATAACACGTGGTTGATACATATCCAAAATAGTTGTTGTTGCACTGGTAGCCTGATCTAAATCTTTTAATGCATTTTTTCGATCATTGACAGATAAAATAATATAATGTCTGTTTCTAAAAATACGATGTAAACTGTCTAGCCAACGGGTTGAAACGGCTTTTAACAAAGGCTCTTTTTTGAAGGCGTCTTTTTCTGATAATGGAACTTTTTCACGTACGGTAATCAAACGAGCTGTAATTTCCAATTCAGCTAACGAATCAATCCATTGTTTTCTGGCACTGGCAAAAGCAACCCGTTCTTCAGGTAAAACTAAAGTAGTATCTGCACCTTCTACTTCCAAAACACGACATAAAGAATTTGTTCTTAGGTGGATGGTTGCTCCATCTTCATCCAAACGATTGAAAGGTAAAAAATCAGCAACGCGTGTTTCCTTTGGCTTAGGTAAAATCTTATCCCCTAATTTTGTGACAAATGTCGTGGCGATTAACATAGCCGAGATGATACAAATAATTAAAACCCAAGTCACACCAGAACCAGCTGTCTGCCATAGCATACTGAAAAGATTCTCTTCCATTATTTTACCCCCATCCTTTTAAGAAGCAAACTTGTCCCCGCGACTGCGGTATATATTTTTAGACGGCATTAAAAACGGACCGTAAGACTGCATCATTTTTGACATATGTGGTTCTTTTGTTCCATAAACAACCAAGATAATATGTACAACTAAAAATGTAAACATAAACATTAATGGATTGACTTTCCCCGGGAAAGCCCCTTGAAATACGCACATCAGAGCCATTTGGACACTGAAATTAACGACCATTGGCAACATTGGTGCCCAAAAGACTTTTGGTGGCATGGAAACTGCTTTTAAAATCGGTTCTCGCATTTTTTACCCCTTGTTTTCTGTTATTTTACCGATTTTTTTTATAAATGCAAGTATAAAGGATAAAAATATAAAAAATTTACCGTTTTTTTAAACAAACCATTGATGAAATGTTATTTGAAAGAAATAAAAACGTTCTCGGCCATATGGTTTTGTTCGGAAATTGTGTCAGAAAAAGAGCTTTATTCAGATTTTTTTCACAAAAACCCTGATAACCATAACGTTTCAAAATAGCCGTAATTTGTTTTCTTAAAAAATCCAAATCCGATAAAGTTGAAGCTTTGACACCGATAGATAACATGTAACTATTCAAAGAAGATCCGTTTTGAAGTGCAATCAATGCATTTTTATATTGATCATAAATATGTTGGGAAAATGTTGTAAAAAGTGCCATTTTTTGCTGTTGGATTAAAAGTAGATTTGCTACGTCCTTTTGTATGGTTTCAATATGATGTTGTATAAATACCCGTGGTCCTAAATTTAAAATTTCAGTCAACATATCAGGTTCTGAAAAATCACCCAAATTTTGAATTCCGACAAAACCAAGATACGTATTATCAGGTAATTGAATGAGTTTTTCTTTCTTTTGGAAAATGGTTCTGCCGTTTAAAATATCCCATAAATGCTTTGTTTCAAAAGAATCTGTTTCTTGTGGCCAAGCCGAACTTAATGCAGATAGTGTATAACGAACGCAATAATCTAAATCATTTTTATGTTCCAAAGGCGTCGAAAGAACAAGAATGTCTTTTTTATCAGGTGATTGTTGTATTTGAATTCTGAAGGGGTAAACCTGTATTTGTTCCAACCATCTTTGAAAGTCTACTGTTGAATTCAGTCCGTGTTTAAAAGAAATGCAACGTACAACACGATTGTCCCTGGTTATTAATGCGCCATTTTCTTCCCGTATTTTTAGGGTATCGTTTTTCAAGGTGTCTTTGTTCCAATGTTCTATAACGCCGCCAAATGATTGCATAATTTTGGATAAATGCGGTTCTTTCCTGCTATATATCACCAAGAAAATATGTACGATTACAAAAGACCAGACAAAAAAATCTGGTATTATTCGGCCAGGGAAAGCCCCTTGAAGCATGACCATAATTGCCATTTGGACAGAAAAATTCGTCACCATCGGCAACATCGGTACCCCAAAAACACGTGGTGGTATTGCAACTGCTTTTAAAATCGGTTCTTTCATTTTATACCTCTATAGCCTCATTCTAACGATTTTTTTTATAAATGCAAGTATAATGATTTAAACTATAAATTTTCTTCAACAGTATTGAAATATTTTTTTTGTCATCTTTTTTGTTGACAATATTTAATTTTGGGTGTAAAATACGAAAATAAACAAAAAATAGTGGGGAAAAAATGGAATTTGAAAAAGCATGTAGTTTATGTAGCAAAGAATTTGAATTAACGAATACACCATTGTTTATTCAGTTTTTTAATCGAAAGGTGTCTGCGTTATTCAGTATTCCCGGAAAAACGGCTGACGATGTAAGGATAAAGAAAATTCGATATACTCCGGTAGAACATGGACTGCTTAGCAGTGGCAGTGTTTCGAAAGAAAAAAGAAGCTTATTCTTTGTTCCGGATGATATGCAAAAAAAAATGTTGCAACATTTCTTAAAACGGGGCATATTGCAAAAACACTTTCCGGAAGATGTCGTTAAAGCTGCGGAAAATGGGAATAAACCAAGTTTATATCATTTTGCTTGGATTGTTCCACCGTATTTAGGTGGCAGAATGGATAGCAGAAATATATTTTTGGTTCAAAATCACGCATTGGCTGGGTTAAAGCATCTGATTTGGTATCCGTTAGAAAAATCTATGAAAGAAACCATGGCGAGTGATAAGTTTAAATATATTAATTTTCAGTTTCATGAATTTCCGAAAGTATTCCATTTTAGCGATTTAGAACAATTTTGTGCTAGTAATTTGGATTACCAAAAACGCTTTATGCATAGATTAAATCTGATAGAAAAAAGTGCAAAAATCAAAATTCAAGATGAAGGTAAGTGCCTTGTTTTAAAGGCTACTGAACATCCATTTTTATCTTCGCCTGTTTTAAGAATTCAGTTGCATGATCCAATACCTAATGCTCGGGATGATTTTTATGCGGATGTTCATTTAAAGAAGAAAGTTCGTCAAAGGGATGCTAGCTTATTGGCACATTTAGGAAAAGATGAACGGCTGGAAATGTCATGTAAAGGAACTGTACCATCAAGATTGCAGTTTGAATTTCATCATATTGTCCCTTTGGAATTTGGTGGTAGAAATTGTCTGGAAAATATTTGTATGGTTACACATGATATTCATATCCGTTTTAATGAGACGGTAGAAAAACCTTTAAGGCAATTTTTGGAGCGTCATCCGGCTATGAAAAAAGCCTCTTATAACGGTAAAGAAATTTTTGTTGAAATACCTGTTCCGATGGTTTCATATCAAGATGCCGATGTGGATCTAAGTAAAGTTAAAAAAGTAAAAAAAACACACACAAAGTATGAACGGCGTAATTTACGTCGGAAAGAAAAAACAAGTTTATCTTTGGCACTAAAATATGGTGATTTGGATATTGTTTATACCAGACAATAAAGTCTTTGACTTTTTCAACAAAAAAGCGTATAATCAAAACCGGCCCGTTGTATGGGTCGGTTTATTTATTTAGAAAAGGAATTTAAAATGATTGAAATTACGTTGCCCGATGGGGCTAAAATGCAATTTGATTCGCCGGTGTCTGGCTTACAGATTGCGCAAAAAATTAGTGAAGGTTTAGCAAAAGCTGCCGTTGCCGTTCAGGTGGACGGAACGTTAACCGATTTAACAACCCCGATTACAACAAATGCAACCGTTTCAATCATAACAACACGCAATTCGGAAGCACTGACCGTTTTGCGCCACACAACGGCACATATCTTGGCACAAGCTGTTAAAAATTTATACCCTAATGCTTTGGTGACTATCGGACCGGCGGTTGAAAACGGCTTTTATTACGATTTCTTCGGCATTATTTTAAAGGAAGAAGATTTACCCAAAATTGAAGCCGAAATGCAAAAAATCATTGATGCAGACTTACCCATTACCCGCTTGGAAGTTTCTTGGGAAGAAGCGCGTCAGTTATTCATTGATAAAGGCGAAAAATACAAGGTTGAACTGATTGACGATTTACCCGAAGACACAACAACCGTTTCCCTTTATACTCAAGGCGATTATGTTGAACTATGTCGCGGTCCGCACTTATCATCCACGGGGAAAGTCGGTAAAGCCTTTAAGTTAACCAAAGTTGCCGCTTCTTACTGGCGCGGGGACGCAACAAAAGAATCTTTACAACGTGTCTATGGAACGGCTTTTTGGACGGAAAAAGATATGAAAGCTTATTTCACTTTATTGGAAGAAGCTGAAAAACGCGATCACCGAAAACTGGGTAAAGAAATGGATTTATTCCACTTTGAAGAATACGCCCCGGGTGATGTTTTCTGGCATCCGCGCGGTTGGACGTTCTTCCAAACCCTTATCGGTTATATGCGTCGTCGCCAATTAGCAGAAGGCTATGTTGAAATCAACACACCGCAAATCATGGATAAAGTTCTGTGGGAAACATCCGGACACTGGGAATGGTATCGTGAAAATATGTACACCACAACCATCGAAGAAAAAACATTTGCGATTAAGCCGATGAACTGCCCCGGTGGTGTTTTAACGTTTAAACAGGGTATCACCAGTTATCGTGATTTACCACGCCGTATTGCTGAATTCGGGCGGGTTCATCGCTATGAAGCATCGGGTGCTTTACATGGCCTGTTGCGGGTTCGTGCCTTTACACAGGATGATGCCCATATTTTCTGCACACCTGAACAGTTTAAAGAAGAAAGCCAACGCGTTGTTCGCTTTATGTTGGACATTTATAAAGACTTTGGCTTAAAAGACGTCAATATCAAATTGTCCACACGACCCAAAGAAAGAATCGGAACGGACGAAATTTGGGATATGTTGGAAGAAGGCCTTGCTAATGCCTTAACCGAGATGGGATATAAATACACCGTTAACCCCGGCGATGGCGCTTTCTATGGTCCGAAATTAGACTTTAAACTCAAAGATGCCATCGGTCGTGAATGGCAACTCGGAACACTTCAGGCTGACTTAAACCTGCCCGAAAGGTTTGACGTCACTTATATCGGCGAAGACGGACAAAAACATCGTCCGATAATGTTGCACCGTGCTTTGTTCGGCTCACTAGAACGTTTCTCGGGTGTTTTAATTGAACATTGTGCGGGGGCTTTCCCCTTCTGGCTGGCACCGGTTCAGGTGGTCGTTGCACCGATTTCATCCGAGCAAGATGCCTATGTTAAAGAAATCGCGCATAGACTTTTTGTTGCTGGCATTCGTGTTGAAACGGATTTACGTAATGAAAAGATTAGTTATAAAGTCCGCGAACACTCGCTTAAGAAAGTGCCTGTCATTTTGGTTGTCGGTGCGAAAGAAGTGGAAAACAAAACTGTTACCATTCGCAGACTCGGTTCCGATAAACAACAGGTTATCCCGTTTGAAGAAGCGCTCAAGCAATTCAAATTGGATGCCCGTTTCCCAAGCGTAGAATACGACGATTAATAACAACAGACGGGCTTTGAACATCAAGGCCCGTTTTCTTTTTTCAAGGAGATTTTTTCATGCTTCTTCAAAATGTTTTTCATGACGGACAAGTTTGCGATATTCTGATTCAAGGCAATAAAATTGCGCGAATTGCCCCGCATATAATTATCCCAAACGAAGAAACGCTGGATTGTTCGGGCAAAGCGATTTTACCTTCTTTTGCCAACACACATACACATGCCTCTATGATGTTTTTGCGTGGTGTCGGGGAAGATAAACCGCTGTTTGAATGGTTAAATGAAAGTATTTGGCCTTTGGAAAATAAATTAAAACCGGAACATATTTATCCGCTCTCCCGCTTTGCGATTTTAGAGATGATAAAGACAGGAACGACTTTTTTCTGCGATATGTATTGTGATGTTGATGAAACCATAAAGGCGGTTCAGGACATGGGCATTCGCGCAATGATTCCCTATGTTGGGGCTATGGATGTTTTTGATTCAAATGAATTTCCGAAACGCCTGACAAAAGCCACCGATTATATGTCGACATCAAGTCCTTGTTCTCGCGTTATCAAAGGACTTTCCTGTCATGCGATTTATACGACGTCCGAAAAAATGATTCGTACATTTTATGAAATAGCTCGGAAACAAGATACTTATTTCCACATTCACATTTCCGAAACACAAAAGGAAGTGGACGATTGTATCAACCAATTTGGTTGTAGGCCGGTGGAATTACTCCATAAATGGGGGGTCTTAGGTCCTAAAACAATCCTCGCCCACGCCGTTCATTTAAGTGATACAGAAATCAAAATACTGGCACAAACACAATCGGTCATAGCCCATTGCCCGACATCAAACCTGAAATTAAATTCAGGCGCTATGGATTTACAAAAATACCTAAATGCCGGATTAAGACTGACACTCGGGACAGATAGTGTTTCTTCAAATAATTCCTTGTCTATGACAAGTGAAATGAAGTTTGCTGCCCTTTCTGCAAAATCTATTGCAGGTTCTACTATGGCCGGAAAAGTGGATGATATTTTTAATATCGCGACCCAAAACGGTTTTCAAGCCTTTGGCATAAACGCTGGAAAGATAGAAGAAGATTCACTTGCCGATTTTATTTTGGTTGATTTAAACCATCACTTTTTAATGCCGAATACGAATTTAAAATCCAACATGATTTATGCGGCAGATTCGTCTTGTATCACGGATGTTTTCTGTGACGGAAAACAGATTATGACAAACGGCCATATAAAAAATGAGGAAGAAATTTGCACTGCCTTTCAAAAAGTATGCGATGATATAATGAGGTCTTAACCGAATAATTTGAAATCCGGTACAGAATTTTATCGTCCTGTTTGACTGTTCTTTCTAAAGGTCGTCTGATGTTTTTGGTTTGTTAGGGCAACTTTTTTCTCGGTTGATTTGGATTTGATAGCCTCTAATGCCCTTTTTTGATGCAATTTTATATGGCAATATTCTCCCTGAACTATAGTTAACTCACAGGTTAAATCCGAATCCTGATTCAAAGCCTTTTCAAAATAAGGGTAAGGAACTCCCCATTTTTTACGGATAGAAACGGCTGGAATATTTGCATCATAATCCTGATATATTAACCGAGGAATTGCATTTAGATTATTTTTATTTGCTTGAACGATTTTCATTATGCGATACAATCTTTTTTTACGGCGCTCACGATTAAGGTTGACTGTTCGATCTTTTGCGTTGATGTAAACTTTTGATTCTTTTATCGCTGTTTCAAAGTCCCTACTGAGCAAGGCGGCTTTAAATTTTTTATAGGCCATAAAACCTTTGTGTGTTTTTTCTTTTTCACTATAATAACCGACTCCGACATTATACATGACATCTAAAGCTAAGACTTGCATACATAAAGGCAGTTCAAAAAAAACAGACTTTTTTGTTTTAGGATTTTGAATTTGATTCTGTAGCTTTTCGATAAAGAATTTCATACCTTTATCGGCTAAAGCTTTTGCGTCTTGGGGTTGAATAGTGTAATTTTCCAACTCATCATCTGTCATTTTTGTCATTTGGGTATAAACATTTAAGGATTCTTTTTGGGATAATTTTTTTCCTTTGTGGTATAAAGGAATGTTTTGAAACCAATGTGGATTTGCTTCAAAATTCGTCCCATAGCCCACGCTGACCTTTTTGCGGGCACATCTATAGAAAGAGAAACGTTCCCCCTCATTCAGTTTTAATAGAGGAAGATAACTATCCATTAATAATTGAGTTTCATCTTCAATTTCTAATTTCGGATTTAAGTTCGGTAAAGGTTTTTTACTATTTTTTGAAACCTGATATACGGTGGTACCTGTAGCTAATACTGCACCTGTTGCAAATAAGCCCTTTAAAAATTGACGTCGTGACATTGGCATGGTTATTCTCCTGAAATATCTGATAACGGTTATTGTATACGTAATTTATAAAGAATGCAATCCTTTTCTTTTAAATGAAAGGGGATTTGATAGGTGTTTTTCTATAGGTTGTGGTAGAGATTAAAAAATATTGACAGTCTTATATAATTATGGTACACATTAAGATGTTTAAATCAATATAAAGGTGTATTATGGAATTTATTGGTGAAATTTTAGGCTATTTGGCCGGTATTTGTACGGCAATTGTTTTTCTGCCACAGACAATACAGACAATCAAAACGAAAAATGTAGAGGGGATGTCATTGATCACCTATATCATTTATTGTATAGGCATGATCTCATGGATTTTATATGGTGTCTATTTAAGCTCTGTTCAGATGATTCTTTTTAATGCGATTTCGTTATTTTTTGCATTGATTATTCTTTATATGATTATGATGCATAAAGCAAAGAAAAAGTGATGTCGGATGTATTGAGTTTGAGGTCCTAATAAATTTGATCGTATATTTTTAATGTTTAACTTGAATAAAACTTTAATCACTTATTTCAAGGGTTTTAGCTATTTGTCCAAACAGACAAAGAAGAAAACCAAAAAGCGTTCAATAAAGTTTATGAACAGTTAATAAAATAATTAGCGTATTTTAATGAACTGTATGGGGCAGGCAGTCATTTTGTTTCAATAAAGCCATCGCCAGTTCTTTGCTGTTGGTATGTCCCAAGCGGTTCCCGTCCGAATCGTACATGGCCCAAACCAGTTGAAAGTTAATTGTTTCCTGTTTGATGTAAGCCATTTGACAATCGGGTAGCATATCCTGATTTGCAAGACCTTCTGATAATTCGGAATTGATTTTGATATTATCTGTCATCAGCTAAAAAAACTTAAACGTTTTCTCCTTTTAACCGACGAATTAAAATATCGGCATCTGCGGATAAGGATTTGTCCCTTGTAATCAGATTTTCTATTGTGCTGACGGCATGCATAACAGTTGTGTGATCCCGATCAAAACCACGACCGATATCCGGTAAAGATAAAGGAGTCAGTGTCTTTGCCAGATACATAGCTAACTGTCTGGGGCGGGCTATTTTTCTATCACGGCGGGTCGATTTTAAATCAGTCAACCCAATTTGATAATGGGCACAAACAGCATATTGAATTTCTTTCAGATTGATTTCTTTGACAGAAACACGCAGTAAATCCTGCAATACAACCCGAGTCGTTTCAATATTGATTGGATCACCGATAAGTTCAGCATGGGCTACAATTCGTTTTAATGCCCCTTCCAATTCACGGATGTTAGATGTAATATTCTTGGCTAGAAAATCTAAAACATCAGCTGGTACCGGCATTGCAACAGATTTTGTTTTAGCTTCCAAAATACCCCGTCTTAACTCGTAAGATGTTGGCTCTATCTCAACAACCAAGCCTTGAGCTAAACGGGTTTTTAAACGGTCAGTTGCTTCCTTTAAGTTCTGAACCGGCGAATCTGCTGACAGGATAATCTGTTTTCCATGGGCAATTAAATCGTTAAAAGTATTAAAGAATTCTTCTTGCGTTGCCTTTTTGTTACAGATAAACTGAATGTCATCAATGATTAAAACATCAACAGAACGGAAAATATCCCGAAAACGCTCGGTCCCTTCAAAACGGTTATTTTTATCCTGACGCATGGCCCGAATAAAGCGCAATAAGAATTGTTCTGAAGATAAGTACAAAATATTTTTTGTTGGGTATAATTCCCTCATACGCCAGGCAATGGCATGTAATAAATGGGTTTTTCCCAGTCCGACACCGCTGTGAATGTATAAAGGATTGGAACCTTCTGAAACTTCTTCTTCTTCGGCTACTTTATGGGCAGCAGCACAGGCAAATTTATTTGATTGCCCAACAACAAAAGATTTAAATGTATAGGAGGGGTTTAGTAATGAACGCGGAACGTCATTTTCTTCTGATTCACCAAATGATGAAATAATAGCTTCATTTCTTAGTGGTTTTAAAACAGCGGGAGACGACAGGGGGAGTTCAGCCTGATTTTGAACAAGTTTTAGGTCTAACGTAGAAATATCAGCATTTTCTTGTTTCCAGAGTTCCAATATTTTATCAGCATATTTTTCTTTAATCAATTCATGAATACAAGTTGAATGAACTAATAAACGGACTGTATTTCCTTCAATTTTATCTAAAACGAGTTTTGATAGCCAACGTGCAGCGAATCGGCTGGATTCGCTTCGCTGTATCTGCGAGCATATCCTATGCCATTGATTGTTCAACATTTCTTGCGACGTTTCCATAACGACTATCCCCTGAGTTTATCATTGTAGGATAATCATAGAATAAAAATCATATAAAAAACAAATTATTTTTTAACCTTTTTTTAAATTTTTTGCTTGACGCAATATATGTATGTTTGTACCTACATATTGTGTTTTTTGGGTATTTTGTTATGATATATGGGGATTTAGCTATATATTAAGGTGTTTTTACATATTTTTTGACCAGAAATGAAAAATAAAAATACCTTTATTTTTCAAATAAAAATATTATTTTTACGATTCGTTAAAAAAAACACCCCGTCGGGGTGTTTTTTTATGGACTTACACAATAATTTTTTTCTTATAGCGGGTAGGGGATATTTTTTTCTTTTTACTTTGACATTCCTTGTTGACAGGCACTTCTTTCATATAATCTACAAGAGTTTCAGAATCGATCTCGCCATTGACGTAAGAACATTTTTTCCATAATTGTCCGTTGTCGTAGTAACGTTCATACGCCCCGTTTTTCTTTCCTTTTTTATAAGTACATTTTAAAAAAAGATTACCATTGTCATGGTATGATTCATAATTGCCGTCTATTTTATCTTTTTTATAGGTGCATTTTAAAAACATTTGTCCATTTTTGCTGTATGCTTCATAGGAACCGTGTTTTTTTCCTTTTTCATAGGAACACTTCATAAATAATTGTCCTTGTTCGTCATAGTTTTCATATAAACCATGCAATTGGCCTTTACGGTTAATAACATAAACGGATTTGATTGTTTTGCCGTCAGGATGATATTCAATCTTTTTTTCTAATTTCATCATATTCTCTCCCTTTCTGATGATAAAATTTGTCTTCACAAACTCATTTTATCACAACTTTTAAATTTGTCAATATTTTTTAAAAATAAGCAAGAAAAAAATAGGGGTTAATTATTATTTATCTTTTTGATTTTAAAATATAATAGAGTGGATAATATCATTGTTCCTATTATACCAAAATAGCGAGAATTGATAATATTCCAGTTTAAAAATATTTTGGCATATGCCAAGTAAGTCAGGCAAACACTTGTCATAAATAAGGCTGGTAATAACGATATCCAAAAGTTTTTCTTTTTTTCATACAGGTAAAAAGTGCCAGTCCACAACATAATAGTTGCCAACATCTGATTAGACCATCCGAAATAGAGCCAGATTTTATTTAAATCAATGAAAGCTAATATTATTGAAATACTTAAAATGACAGTTGTTAGGATTAGACGATTTTGCATTTTTTTCTGATTTATTTTTAAAATGTCTGCAGTTGATAAACGGGCTGAACGAAGGGCTGTGTCTCCGGATGTAATGGTTAGGGCAATGACAGATAAAAGTGTTAAAATTCCGCCTGCTTTTCCTAATAATGTAGAAGATATTTCCGAAACTACAGATCCGGGATCCCCAGTTGAT
The DNA here is from genome assembly GCA_045613285.1 of Alphaproteobacteria bacterium. Lineage (GTDB taxonomy): Bacteria > Pseudomonadota > Alphaproteobacteria > CAAHEQ01 > UBA3637 > CALXZG01. The sequence goes on from JAZLAQ010000035.1 coordinate 46,215, forward strand.
CCTAATGCTATATTTAAGCCTTCCGTTCCGTTGTAAAAGGCTATCCCAAGCGTTGCCCAAATTAAAGCAATTAGGCCTTCCAGAATCATGGCACCGTAAAAAATTGGTCTGGCGTATCGTTCATTTGTAACACATCTTGCCATCAAGGGGGACTGTGTTGCATGAAAACCACTGATAGCACCGCAGGCAATCGTAATAAACATCAGCGGGAAAATCGGGAGGTTATTGGGATTTTGATTTAGTGTATTTAAGTTAGGATAAAATATCATGTCCTTTGTGAATAGTACAATCAATAATAAAACAGTTGATATAATCAAACAAGAAGCAAAAATCGGATAAAAACGACCGATAATTTTATCTATTGGTAATAAGGTCGCTAAAAAATAATAGGCAAATATGATAGCCAACCAAATTCCAAAAGCTATACCCGTTTGAGACGATAAAATAGAGGCAGGAATTTGTGCAAAAATAGAACCGACCAAAATTAACAAGAAGACCAGTAGAACAGAAAAAATAAAATTAAAACAGGAACCAAAAAAGCGTTTTACAAAGAAAGTCATTGTTTGCCCTTGGCTACGTAGAGAAATAACGCCGGAAAGCATATCATGGACAGCCCCCGCAAAAATAGAACCAAATACAATCCAAATCAAACAAACAGGTCCATATAATGCCCCTAATATTGCTCCAAAAACGGGACCGACGCCGGCAATATTTAAAAATTGAATTAAAAAAATCTTAGCAGGATGTAGTGGTACAAAATCAACACCATCTGTTTTTGTTATTGCAGGTGTTATGTTTTTTTCACTAATCCCTAATATTTTTTCAACAAATAAACCGTAAATCAGATATCCTAACACAAGCAGAACAGCAGATAGTATAAAAATATGCATAAATAACTCCTTTGGGATAATAAAGGAATAAAAAACGGATACGGTTAAAAATCTAACCGTCTTCTAAGAAACTGCGTAACCGTCTGGAACGACTTGGATGCTTTAACTTTCGCAGAGCTTTTGCCTCAATCTGGCGTATTCGTTCACGTGTAACGGCAAACTGAGCCCCAACTTCTTCCAAAGTATGATCCGTATTCATTCCGATACCGAAACGCATACGTAATACACGTTCTTCTCTAGGTGATAAAGTGGATAAAACCGCTGTACAAGATTGACGTAAATTTGTCTGAATACAAGCTTCTAACGGTTGTAGTGTATTTTTATCTTCGATAAAATCACCCAGATGACTGTCTTCTTCATCACCAACCGGTGTTTCTAACGAAATTGGCTCTTTTGCAATTTTTAAGACTTTTTTAATCTTTTCAACAGACATATTAACGCGAGGAGCCAATTCTTCTGGAGTGGGTTCTAGACCGGTTTCCAATTGGATTTGTCGGCTTGTCCGTAACATCTTATTGATGGTTTCAATCATATGAACCGGGATACGAATGGTGCGGGCTTGATCTGCGATGGCACGGGTAATGGACTGACGTATCCACCAAGTTGCATAAGTCGAAAATTTATAACCACGTTGATACTCAAATTTATCAACGGCTTTCATTAGACCGATATTTCCTTCCTGAATTAAGTCCAAGAATTGAAGTCCCCGATTTGTATATTTTTTTGAAATGGAAATAACCAAACGAAGGTTTGCTTCAATCATTTCTTGCTTGGCCTTTTCGGTTTCTAATCTGCCTTTTTTTACCATAGAAACCAGTTTTCTGAATTCCCCGATTGGCATTTCTACCTGTTCAATTAAGGTTTGAATGGTTGTTCGTATCCCTAATATTTCGGGTTTATGTTTAATACAAAACGATTGCCAACATTTATCTGTCTTTTTTGAAACTTTGGATAACCATTTAGGATCGTTTTCACTATCTTTATAAAAAGATAAGAAATCTTCACGATCAATATGTTCTGCAGTAGCTAAACGTAGTAATTTTCCTTCTTGCATCAACAATTTTTGACTGATGTCATCAACTTGATCGATTAAATCTTCAATCCGGTTTGGATTCAAATGTAATTCTTGAATGTTTTCCGTCAGTTTTAGCATAATTTCTTTATATTTTGAAAGCGTTTTGGACGGAACTTCTTTTCCTTTTAAAAGGTAATTGACACGATCTTTTTGGACTTTTCTAAATTCTTGATAAATTTCAGTTATTTGCCCGAGGATTTGTAAAATTTTAGGGCGTATATTTTCTTCCATTTGACTGATGGATAAGAAACCTTCATATTCATCTTCGTCATCATCTTCTTCAATTCGTGGTGTTTGTTCTATATCGATAGAATCAATATCTTCTATATCATCTTTGGATGCTTTTTTAGCTTTTTTAGCTTCTTTTTGTTCTTTTGTTTTTTTTGAAGAAGATTTTTCTTCCTGTTCTAATTTTGATAAATCTTCACTGGCCTCTTTACGAATCTTTTCTGCCTTTTCTAATTGTTCTTTGTTTGGGCTTGCTTCCATTACTGTTTCTAAATCAATAATGTCCCGAAGCATAATTTCTTCTTTTTCCAGTTTTTCATACCATTCTGTTAAAGATTTTTGTGTGGAAGCACATTCAGCCAATCCCCAAATCATTACATGCGTTCCGGCAGAAATACGTTTTGCAATAGCAATTTCACCTTCACGTGATAAGAGATCCACGTTTCCCATTTCGCGCAAGTATAAGCGAACAGGATCATTGATTCGTGCTACAACCTCTTCTGTATTATTTCCAACTGCAGAAACGGAACGTCCTTCTGTTTCTGTCAAATCGGTAATATCTTCTGTTCCTTCTATGACATTAATCCCCATGTCAGAAAAAGAGGCTAAAATGGTTTCTAACATATCATCGTTTTGAACTTCGGATGGAAGTACCTTTTTAAGGTCGGCCATGTAAACAAAGCCACGATCCTTCCCTTGTTCAATCAAGCGTTTCATTAAGGATTTCGAGTCAGAATTATCCATACTGAATGAATCTTCCGATACTTCGTCGTTAAGTAAAATTGAGGTCATATTAGATCCGATCACTTTTTGCAAAAAAACAGATTAGGTTTTATTATATTCATTTTTTTTAAGAAGTCAACGATTTTATTCGCTTTCTTGTAGTTTTTCTATTTCTTTTTTTAGTACCTTGATATTTTCCCATATTTCGGGATCGGGATTGTTAAAATAACTATTTGTTTTTTCTGATATTTCATTTTGTAAAATTTGGCGCTTGGATTCACGAATAATTTGGGATAATGTATTCGGAATTTCATGTGGGGGCTGACCTGATTTTTTTATCATTTCAAATTCAGAAGATAAGATATTCGATGTATCTTGGTCTAATTTTTCCAGAATTTGTTTTGTGCTAATATCAGGTATTTCTAAAATTAAGGAAGTTGTTTGTTGCAGAATATTTTCCAATATTTTATCTGGCAAGGGTATAGATGCAATCTCATCCAGTAAAGATTCGGCAATTTGCGGGTAAAGAATAAGATAAGCCAATACCATACGGGCGTCTGATAATCCCGGGGTTGGTGCATGCATGGGCAGTATTGTTTTTTTTGTTTTTCCTTTTGATGTATGATTTAATTTCCATATTCTGTTTTTAAAGTCTTTTTGATAATATCCGCGAACAACAGGATCTTGTATGATTTCTAGTGTTTCTTTAATGTCCTTTTCCAAAAGAGCCATTTTTTCAGGAGTGTCTGTCTGATGTTTTGATAATAAATCATCCCATAAGGTGTCAGAAAAACTACGGGCTTCTTTCAAAAGTTCGGCAAAGGTTTCGGGTGATTTTTTCCGAATAACATCATCCGGATCATAGGCGGAAGGTAGAGAAACAAAACGAAGGGATTTTCCGGATGTTAAAATCGGTAATGCCCGATATAATGCTCGAACAGCTGCTTTTTGACCGGCACCGTCCCCGTCAAAGCAAATTAAAGGTTCGTTACAGGACTGCCATAGAATTTTTATCTGATTTTCTGTAAATGCCGTCCCCAGTGGGGCAACGGCATTTGTAAAGCCGGCAGAATGCAGTGTAATAACGTCCATGTATCCTTCTACTAAAACGGCTTCGTTTTTTTTGCGAATAGTGTCAATAGAATTTGGAAGGGCATAGAGTTGTTCTCCTTTATGAAACAGATTTGTTTCTGGAGAATTCAGGTATTTTGGTTCCCCTTTTTCTAACAATCGTCCGCCGAATGCAATAACCTGTCTGCGTTTATCTAAAATCGGAAACATAACCCGATTAAAAAAATAGTCCCGCCATAATCCTGTATGTTCATTTTTGACAACTAATCCAAGGGACTGACATGTATTCATATCAAAGCCTTTGGATTGCAAGTGCTGTGCTAAAGATGATCCGCTGGGGGCATATCCTAATCGGAATTGTTTGGCAACCGTTCCACTGATACCTCGTTTAATTAAATATTTTTTAGCTGCTTCTCCAGCTAATCCAAACAGCTGTGCCTGGAAAAATCGGCAGGCAGTTTCTGTAATTTCTGTTAGATTTTTTCGTTGTTGCTCAAAATATTTTTGTCTGCTGGATTGTTCCGGCATGGGTAATCCCGCCATATCAGCTAAATGTTCAATCGCTTCCGGAAAGGGTAATTTGTCAATTTCCATTAAATAGCGAATAGCATCACCGTGAGCCCCACAACCGAAACAATGGTAGAATCCTTTTTCGTTGTTAATGGTGAATGACGGTGTTTTTTCACGATGAAATGGACATAATCCGGTGTATTCATTACCACGTCGTGTCAATTTTACACGTCGTCCAATCAAGTCAGATAATGAAATTTTATCGCGAAGCTCATCCAAAAATTGTGGCGGAAAATTCATTTACTATCCCAAAACACTTTTGATCAAAGCGGATGCTTTTCCCATATCTAATTGACCAGCATATTTTGATTTTAAAACCCCCATTACTTTACCCATGTCTTTGATGGATGAAGCCCCTGTTTCCGTGACAATTTGTTGAATAGCTGCTTTTACTTCTTCTTCGGACATTTGTTTGGGTAAGAATATTTGAATGACATCTATTTCTGCTTGTTCTTTGGCAACTAAATCAGACCGACCGCCTTTAGTGTACATATCGATACTTTCACGACGTTGTTTAATCATAGACTGTAATAAAGATAAAATTGCACTGTCATCGATACCATCGGTAATTCCTTTAGGACGTGCTTCAATGTCTTTGTCTTTGATAGCTGCATTTATTAAACGCAGGGTACCTGTTGTTTTTTCATCTTTTGCCTTCATGGCTTCTACTAATTTATTTTTTATTTGCTCTCTTATCATCAAAATACTCCTGTTTAATTGTGAATAACAAGGATATTATACTTTTTTTTTAGGAAAAATGAAAGAAAAATCTTGCGTCTGCTTTTTTTTTTATTTATAAGTGAATAAAAAAGGATGCTAAAAAAATGATCGAAATAATTTTGCTTGGATTTGTGCTTGGATTTTTAATACCGGTTACTGCTGGTCGTTTTGGTAAGGTTTTACCGGCAGACCCTGGTATGGTGTTATTGAAATTGTGGCATTCACCGCATTTCCCAAGAACAAATGATGTCTATCGGACACGATTATTACGAAAAAAATGGATAAAACTTTGGCTTTATTCTGTTTTTTGGGGAAGTATTATGGCTATTCTTTTTGGTTTAACGCCTGTCTTGTTAAAACCGTCTATTCATTTATCAGCTTATTTTTTCTTCGTTATTATCGGTTTTTGTATTGTTGTTGATATTAAATATTTTCTATTGCCTGACTTTTTTACCATTCCGTTATTATTATTTGGTTTTTATGCTAGTTTATCAAGTGATGTACTGCTTCCTGATAACAGCATTTTTGGTGCATTTTTTGGTTATTTGATAGCTGTTATAGCTGTTTTACTGACCGGTTTTGTAAAACAATCCGAATTAGGATCCGGTGATGTAAAAATGATGACGGCATTAGGTGCGTGGTTGGGGATATCGGGATTAAATTATACACTTTTATTGTCTTTTTTCTTTTTTTCAATTCCGGCTTTTTTCTATGAACAAAAACGAGGTGCTTATGGACCGGCATTAGGAATTGCCGGTTTAATCACGTTCTTTATTATTTATGCAAAATAATGCTTTACAAATGGAATAAAAAAGGTTAGAATAGCACTTATTTTAAAAGAGGTTTATTATGCTGAATGAAGAAAATGAAACAGAACCGGTATCAGTCGGTGATGAAAAAAAAGTGTCAGATAATATAGAACAAGAAGATTTAAGCTTGGGTGAATTATTACAACAAGCCCGTAAACGCAAACGGATGCGGTTGCCTTCTATTGCTAAAAAATTATGTATTAAAGAAGTTTATTTGGACGCTTTGGAACGGGGGCATTATTATGCTTTTCCGGCTTTGGTGTACGGGATAGGTTTTTTGCGGACATATTCTGCTTTTTTAGGACTGAAACCGGATGATATGGTTGATTTGTTCCAGAAAGAAACGAATGATATTAAACATGAAAAATTGAAAATGCCTCAGGCAACGGATCCAAAAGTTTTGCCCTCGATTAAAACGATTATAAAATCTTTAGTGGCGTTGTTTTTATTAACTGTTATATGGTATTTGTTTGAAGTTATCAGGTATGAACCATTACCTGAAATTCCTTTACCACAAACGGAAGTGTTAATTGAACCCGAAGAAGTAATACCAGAAGTTCCTTTAACAGCGGACGAAATCCAAACAGGGAGTGAAAGCGAACTAGAAAAAATAGCAGAATCCTCAAAAAAAACGCCGGTAGTCAGTGAGGTTAAGAAAATAGATAGAAAACCGATAACTTACGGGCTGAAAAAAGTAGCTCGTGTTTCTTTTGTGGCAACAGAAGATACTTGGATTGAGGTTCGGGATGTTGAAGCCGATCAGGTTTTCATTAAACAGACTTTACAGGCTGGTGATCGCTATAATCCGGATGAAGATTCAGAAGGATTGGTTTTAAAAACAACCAATGCCGGCGGATTGGATGTTTATGTAGACGGAAAGAAAATAAAAACATTGGGCAAAAGAAATCAGACAAAAGCTAATGTTTTAATGGATGCAGATAATTTACTGAAAGATTAAAAAATGAATTTTGAACAAAAATTAGAAACGATTTTATCCCGTTATGAGGAAGTAACCGCTTTATTGGCTGAAGGTGCCAGTGGTGATTCTTTTGTAAAATTATCCAAGGAATTGAGTTCTCTGGAAGATATTGTTAAAGTTGGTCATGACTATAAAAAGTGTGTTGAAAATTTGGCTGATGCCGAAATGATGTTAACCGATGGTGATTTAGATGCCGAAATGAAAGAAATGGCAGAAGAAGAAGCTCGAGAATTGAAAGAAAAATTGCCAGAACTGGAAAAACAGGTACAAATATTGCTATTGCCCCGTGATGAAGCCGATGACCGAAATGTTATTTTGGAAGTCCGTGCCGGAACCGGTGGTGAAGAAGCTGCTTTGTTTGGGGCAGAACTATTCCGTATGTATGAACGGTATGCTGCCAATCGGGGGTGGAAGTTTGAAATATTGTCTTTAAATGAAACAGGATTGGGTGGATATAAAGAAGCTGTCGCCCAGATTTCGGGAAATGCTGTTTTTGCCAGATTGAAGTTTGAATCGGGTGCTCATCGGGTTCAACGTGTTCCTGAAACGGAAGCCGGTGGACGGGTGCATACTTCTGCGGCGACCGTTGCTGTATTGCCGGAAGCTCAAGAAGTGGATGTAAAAATTAATGAAGCAGATTTGGAAATAACAACCTGTCGTGCTTCCGGTGCCGGTGGTCAGCACGTTAACAAAACAGACAGTGCCATTCGAATTGTGCATAAGCCGACGGGTATTGCAGTTGAATGTCAGGAAGAGCGATCTCAATTTAAAAACAAAGAAAAGGCAATGACACGGTTAAGAACGGCTTTATACGATATGCAACGACAGGCTTTGGATAAAGAACGTTCTCAAAACCGGAAATTACAGGTGGGATCCGGTGATCGGTCTGAACGTATCAGAACTTATAATTTCCCGCAAGGTCGGGTGACAGATCATCGGATTAATAAAACGGGTTATCAATTACATGAATTTATGGATGGTAATCTGGATGAGTTTATTGAAGCTTTGATTTTAGAAGACCAAATGGAACGTTTGGCGGAAATGGATTAAATGGTTTCTGTTGACAAGGATATCATTCAAAAATTAAAACAAGTTTCCGAAACACCTTCTTTGGATCTCCGTTTATTGAAAGCATATGCTGAAAAAGAAAAATTAAATCTGGATGATTTAATCAGACGGCGTTTGATCAATGAGCCGGTTAGTAAAATTATTGGTAAACGTGGTTTTTGGAAATCGGATTTTATAACAACACCGGATGTATTGGATCCCAGACCAGATTCGGAAACAATGATAGAAACTGTTTTATCTTTTTATCCTGATAAAACAAGAAAGTTACATATTTTAGATATTGGTATCGGTAGTGGTTGTCTTCTATTCAGTATATTGGATGAATACCCCAATGCACAGGGTGTGGGAATAGATAAATCCGAAAAAGCATTGGCAATAGCAGAAAAAAATAAAGAAAACAGACCGGCGACCTTGTATCAAAGGGACTTTTTTATATCGGATTGGTTTCAAGGATTAGGAAAATTTGATATAATTATTTCAAATCCACCGTATATCCCTAGTCAGGATATATCTTTGTTATCTGATGAAGTTCGAAAATATGATCCGTTGTTGGCGTTGGATGGTGGGGAAGATGGTTTGGATGCTTATCGGGCTTTATCAAAGAGTGCTTTAAATTTATTGACAGAAAATGGTAGTTTATTTCTGGAAATTGGTATCGATCAGGGAGCAGATGTTCGCTCTTTATTTGAAAATTTTGGTTTTAAGTTTGTTCGGTCTGTGTCTGATTTGGGGCAAATAGAACGAATACTTGTTTTTCAAAAATCGCCAATCCCCTATAAATAAATTGATAGATTCGATACGAAATACCACTTGATTTTTTTCTTTAAAAATAGTATAATATCTGATCCAAAAGAAGGAGCCGGTATGCAAAATTTTATTAAAATTCGGGGTGCAAGAGAGCATAATCTAAAAAATATAGATGTTGATATTCCGCGGGATAAGTTGGTTGTTATTACCGGATTATCTGGTTCGGGAAAATCATCTTTGGCTTTTGATACTATCTATGCCGAAGGACAGCGACGATATGTTGAAAGTTTATCGGCCTATGCTCGTCAGTTTTTGGATGTTATGAAAAAACCTGATGCAGATTTGATAGAAGGTTTATCTCCTGCGATATCCATTGAACAAAAGACAACGTCTAAAAATCCCCGTTCAACAGTTGGAACCGTAACTGAAATTTATGATTATATGCGATTGTTGTGGGCAAGGGTGGGGATACCTTATTCGCCGACAACGGGGTTGCCGATTGAAACACAGACAATATCTCAAATGGTAGATAGTGTAATGACTTATCCTTTGGGAACAAAATTATTGTTATTAGCTCCTGTTATACGGGGCCGAAAGGGTGAATATAAAAAAGAAATTGCAGATTGGCAAAAAAAAGGATTTGCAAGGGTTAAAATAGATGGTGAAATCTATGAAACTGATTCAACACCGGATTTGGATAAAAATAAAAAACATACCATATCGGTTGTTGTAGACCGTATCGTTATCAAAAAAGGATTGGAAAACCGTCTGGCGCAATCTTTTGAACAAGCTTTGACGTTGGCTGATGGGTTGGCCACTGTAGAAAAATTAGAAAGTGGAGAAGAATACACATTCTCGTCTAAATTTGCCTGTCCGGTATCCGGCTTTACAATTACGGATTTGGAACCAAGATTATTTTCTTTTAATAATCCGCAAGGGGCTTGCCCGGAATGTTCAGGACTTGGTTTTAAACAGACGGTTGATGAAGATTTGGTTATACCTGATAAAACAATATCTATTCGGGAAGGGGCTATTGCTCCATGGCATCGGGGAAGTGAATGGTTTCAATGGTATGATACAGCATTAAAATCCATGTTGCGTCATATTAGAGATTTGGATTTAGATAAGCCGTGGGAAAAATTATCTGAAAAAGTAAAACAGGCTGTGCTGTATGGGTGTGTCGGATTTGAAGGAGTTATTCCCAATATGGAACGTAGATATCGGGAAACTGAATCTGATTGGATGCGGGAAGAGATATCCCGTTATCAGAAGATATTACCTTGTGAAGCTTGTCATGGGGCCCGTTTGCGACCAGAGGCTTTGGCTGTTAAAGTTGGTGGTAAAAATATATCGGAAGCAACTGATACATCTTTAAAGGAAGCCTTGAATTGGTTTCAGTCTTTACCGAATACATTGACTCCACAAAAACAAGAAATTGCCGGTCGGATTCTAAAAGAAATAACAGATCGACTGACTTTTCTGAATAATGTCGGTTTGGGATATTTATCTATGAATCGGATGAGTGGTACACTTTCCGGCGGAGAATCTCAACGGATAAGATTGGCCAGTCAGATTGGATCGGGCTTAACGGGGGTTTTATATGTTTTAGATGAACCGTCTATCGGCTTACATCAGCGGGACAACGATAAATTGTTGGAAACATTGATGCATTTACGGGATTTGGGTAATACGGTCATTGTTGTTGAACACGACGAAGATGCTATACGGACGGCGGATTATGTGATTGATATTGGTCCGGGGGCAGGTAAAAACGGAGGGCATATTATTGCTCAAGGAACACCGGAACAGGTCATTGAAAATCCGATTTCTACGACAGGGCAATTTTTATCCGGTATGCGGCAGATTGTTATTCCTAAAACCCGCCGTATGGGAAACGGAAAGTTTTTGAGTATTGAAGGGGCAACGGTCAATAACTTGAAAAATGTATCGGTGGATATTCCTCTGGGGACTTTTACTTGTGTGACGGGTGTATCGGGTGGTGGTAAATCGTCTTTGGTTATAGAAACCTTGTATAAGGGACTAAATCAACTGATAAATAAATCAAAAGAAACAGCTGGTCCTTTCAAAAAAATGAGAGGAATGGGCTATATTGATAAAATTATAGATATTGACCAAAGTCCGATTGGTCGGACGCCTCGTTCCAATCCGGCAACATATACCGGTATGTTTACAATGATACGGGAATGGTTTGCAGGATTGCCGGAATCAAAGTCTCGTGGGTATAAAGCCGGTCGTTTTTCTTTTAATGTTAAAGGCGGACGATGTGAAGCTTGTCAGGGGGATGGTGTTCTGAAAATAGAGATGCACTTTTTACCGGATGTTTATGTTCCTTGTGATACGTGTGAAGGAAAGAGATATAATCGGGAAACGCTAGAGGTTAAGTATAAGGATAAATCTATTGCCGATGTTTTGGCTATGACGGTTGATGAAGCAGCAGACTTTTTTCAAAACATTCCTAATTTACATGAAAAGTGTCAGTTATTACAACGGGTCGGACTGGGATATATTGCTTTGGGGCAGTCTGCTGTTACATTATCGGGTGGAGAAGCACAACGGATAAAGTTATCAAAGGAACTATCACGTCGCAGTACAGGTAAGACCTTGTATATTCTGGATGAACCGACAACAGGATTGCATTTTGCAGATATTCAAAAGTTATTGGAAGTTTTGCATACTTTGGTGGAACAAGGTAATACCGTGGTTGTAATTGAACATAATTTAGACGTAATAAAGACAGCTGACTATATTATTGATATGGGGCCAGAAGGTGGTGATGGGGGTGGACATGTTGTCGCTCAAGGTACCCCTGAACAGGTTGCCGATAATCCAGTCAGTTATACAGGAAAATATTTGAAAAAAATATTAGTAAAATAAAAAATCCCCGCCGAAGGGCGGGGATTTTTCTTTAAGATTCTTTATTATCCGATGATTTCGTTCCCGGCGAACCAGTAAGCAATTTCACGGGCAGCACTTGTTTCTGAATCTGATCCGTGAACACTGTTACGGCCCATACTTTCAGCAAATTCGGCTCGTAAAGTCCCCGGAGCTGCCTTTTCCGGATTAGTAGCCCCCATAACTTCACGATAGTGTGCGATTGCATTTTCACCTTCCAGAACCTGAACAATTGTGGGGCCTGATGTCATAAAAGAAACAAGTTCTTCAAAAAAAGGTTTCCCCTGATGTTCCCCATAGAATGTTTCAGCTTGAACTTTTGTCATCCAGATTCTTTTCTGTGCAATAATGCGTAAACCGGCTTCTTCAATTTTAGCATTAATTTTCCCTGTGATATTACGGGCAGTTGCATCTGGTTTAATCATTGAAAATGTTCTTTGAATAGTCATTATATTTCCTTTCTTATTCTTTAACAAATAAATTACAGTGGCAGTGTCCCATTTCGGCTATTTCTTTTTCATGTTCTCCACAAGGACAAAATCCGCGGGATACATCGCAAGGGCATTTCCCCTCACAAGCCGTTAAACAACGGTTGATAATACGGTCTGCAAACGGGGATAATTTATATCCTTTGGCGGCAGCGTATTTTTCTGCAATATGTTTGAAATGTTCTTTTTCCATTTTGTTTTCCTTTCGCTAGTTTATAAAAAAGTAATACCGTATAAAACAACGGCAGCATAAATACCGGCAATAACATCGTCCATCATAACGCCAAAAGCACTATGGACAGATTTGTCAAAAAAAGAAGCCGGCCAAATTTTGACAATATCAAAAAAACGAAACAGGACAAATCCGATAAGCACATAAGACCAATGAAATGGTCCGGATAACGCTAAAACAAAAGCCAGTGACTGACCGATTGTCTCATCAATAACAACAAAACCAGGATCTTGTTTTTTTGTTTCCTTTAACACGAAGTAGGTTGCCCACCAACCGATGAAAAATAATCCTAAAATAGTCAGAAAAAAAGCAAAAGACCCAGCCATATACCCGATAAGTACCAATGGTAAAGAACAAAGGGAACCGGCAGTCCCAGGGGCCTTGGGCGAACGACCTGATCCAAACCATGTTGCCAGTGTCCAAGCAATTTTTCTCTGTAACTTAGATAAACTCATTTAAACTCCTTGAAAAAAATCTTTTAAAAAGTCAGAAAATAAAGGAACATCATCGGCATCAGCTAAATCCATTCGACACAATAAAATATTATTTTTTTCAAAATAATCTAGTGTTTCTTCACTGTTTAACAATTTTCCGGACATTAGCAGAATGACAGAAATAGCAGTCGATTCAGGCTCATTTTGCTGTAAATTATTAGCAATTGTCAAAATATCTTTTGCTGGTGCTTGTACGATATTCCTTTCCGAAAACCAGTCCGAAGAAAGTATGTTTGTAGTCGTATCCACAGCCCAAACAGAATCCGGCTGATTAATGATTTTAACGACAACAGCTTTTTTCTCCGTAGAAAGAGCAAAAGAAGCATATGAACCTTCCAGTAAAATATGTGGAAAAAAGTCAGCATGTGTAGAAGCACAAAATTCCATCATTTCTTGTACTTCGGCTGCATCGGGGAATTCTTCTGCTGAAGGCATAATCGGTGTTGCCGTATCTATATTTCCTGAAAAATCTGGTACAGGAGCGTTATCGGTGCTGTTTTTATCTTGTAGTGGGGTGCTGAATAAGGCATTTGATTGCACCCTTAATTTATGTGGTTCAAAGTTTTTTTTGGCTGTATCAATACTAAATTTTTTGTTTTCAATAACTTTTTTCTTAGGACGTATTTTTGCATATACGTTTTTCCATTTGACCTGATAAACAAAAAACCAACCAACAAAAAATAAGGGAATAAACAGAATCATAATTAACAAAGTGATAAAATCACGACTATCATCAATGATCCAGTCAGAACTTAAAAATGAAGTAATATGGCGACGCCAATCGTCTCGACTGAGCAGGTTAAAATTCAAATAATAAAAACAACAGTTGACGGTTATTTCTAAGTAGAAGAATAACCAAAAAAAACCGGTAAGTACCAATTTTACAAAACGAGATAAATTTTTTGCCATAAAAACTCCTTTTTTTTCCTTATACACCAGAATAAGAAAAAAATCCAGAAAAAAAGAATATTTTTTTGATATTTTTATGTAATGTTTCTGGACCGAATAATCCGCCTTTTTAATGCTGGATAAAGAAATAAAAACAGATCATTCGAAAGATATTATATTGATTGTTCTTTCTGATATCGGTCAATTTCTTCCTGTGATATTTTTAAACTGGCCTGTGATGTTAGGTGTGCTACAAAAATCGGTAACATTAATGACAGGCTTGTATAAAAATAAATAAACATAAATATAACCTGCCCTAAAATTAAAAACGCAAGATAATTAAAAGGCAAATCAATTAAATGGTATAGAAATAAGGTCGGTATAATAAAGATAAAAGAAAAACAGAATAAGAGTCTCCTTTGGAGTTGAGAGCTTTATATATAAAATAACAGATGCTTGCAAAAACAATGGCTATAAATATGGATATGACACCTGAACAGGGGAGTAATTCCGGTATAAGATATTTTAATAGTTTTTTGGTTGCTTGGGCCATCAGTTTGATAATATAAAATGAACAGATACCGAACAGAATTCCACAAAACTCAATCAATAAAATATGGGCTGGCTTTTTTAATGTCGGAATAAATAATCGTTTAACCGAATCAAAATTAAATCGTTCTAGATAAGATATTAGAAATGCAAAGAACGGATATGAAAGAGTAAAAATAGCCAAAGCACAAAGGAACGAAACGGCATAATTTTTATCATAACTGACAAGCATCTTGGCTAAACCGAGTTTTGTTAGATACAAAGTACAATAATAATAACCTAAAATAAATGGTGCTAAAACAACGGCCTTTCGGCAGAAAAACGAAAAGGTAAATGTGGGGTTCATATCAAAAACCTTCTTTTTGGCGATAATCAGGAAGTAAAGGAAGGAAAAGAAATAACAGGCCGTTGTGGTTATCCATGCCAGAATATCTAGTATTTCATATTTTTTTTATAATGTATCTGTTGTAGTAAGTCCCAAAAAAACAGCTGGTATATCGTGTTTTAAGGTAAAAATTAAACACATTATGCCAAAAATGATAACAAAAGTATTGATAAATCCGACAAAAAATAAAGACGGAGACAGTAAAAAGTGGAGTGCTTTAGAAATTGAAATCATAAAAGATACCTTTCAAATGTTTAGCTTAGTATGACAAAATTATCTTGCATTGTCAATGATAAAAAAAGAAAAATTGACAAAATAAAAGAAATTTGATAAGATTTATTTTATAGAAAATTCTAATTTGTTTTTTTTATATTGAGATTGTAATATGACAGTTCTTTGTTATCGTTTAGATGAAAAATCCAAGAAAGAGTTGATGGAAAAGTTTCCTCCAAAATATCCGGCCGTTCGGTATGATCATGTAACTATTGAAATGGGACATATTCATTCCCCTGTTCCCAAGCCTGCAGATAAAGTAGAAGTGGTTGGTATTGCGGATGATGGTAACGGTATAGAAGCTTTTATTGTTAAGGTAAATGATACCTTTTGTCGTCCAAAAGATGGACGAAATTGGCATATTACAGCCAGTTTTAACCCGGAAAAAATGGCTCCGGCAGAATTTGATATATCGGATGAAAAGAAAGAAAAACCTTATAAGGCGGTTACGTCTAATGGATTTTTAAATCAAGTTATTGATTCTAATGGTTGTTTGAAAAAGTGGGATAACTCTAAATGGACAGTTTTTTTGTTTGATAAACCTTTATTGATAAAAACATATCCTGAAAATCAATTAAGAAGTTGTGAAATACAGGCATTAAGGAATGGGAAAAACCGTTAAACTTATTTTATGAAATGTCGCCGGTATGAATTGTCGGCGTTTTTTATTGTCAGATTTTCATTTCCATGGTATAATAAAAATAAAGCGGAAGGATAATAATAATGAAAAACACAATGGATTCTATATTGGTTCGGTATGGTTCTTATGATAGTGAGCCATGTACTTTACCAGATTTTTTGAAAAGAACAGATTTAAGCCTGACAGAGCAACAGGGGCAGAAAGCACTTGCTGAATTGTATAATCTTAACCAAAAAGAAGGGCTTTTTGAACGTGGCTTTATGGCACAAGACGGAACATCTTTATTACTTGATTTCATGCCGATATATATGGATGGTGCATGTGGAATGTATTATCCACAGGAACATAGAATCAACTTGGGGGATGAGAGAAAATTTTCAGTTTCTCGATTAACTCTTGTTTTAGCTCATGAATTAAAACATGCTGAACAATGTGGAGGGGATATATTTGCTAATCCGGATTTGAATGCTTTTCAAAAACATCAGTTAGGATTTTTACAAGAAGCTCAGGCATACGCATTTGAACAACGTGTTGCTTATTTATGTCGGAAAGATTTATCCACTCTTTACAGTCAGACTAAATTGAATGCTTTGGTTTTTGGTGATGAAATTGATGAAAAGAAACTTGAACAAGAAGTTATGTGCCGGTTGTTGCCCAAGTTGTATAATAGTAGCTATAAAGATGATTATGATAATGATGCACCTATCCTTGATACGGATAAAGGACTGGAACAATTTCCGGATTATTTAAATGTTGGACCAAAAGTCGCTAAGGTAATTTCTCTGACACCAAGAAAGGCAAAAAGTATTCAGAATCAAATTAAACAGGAGGTTGAAAACGGAAGACCAGATAAAATTTCCGATCTACTGTTGGCAAAAGATATCCAAGGAAATATCTTCATGACACCGGAAAAAATAGGCGATTTATGTTTTGATTTACTTCGGTCGGGGAAAAAATCCGATAGGGAATTTTTGAAAAACATGTTGACTATCCAAGATAAAAACGGAAATTTTATGATAGCATCCCAGGTTATGGAATGTGTTTTGAGTAAACCAAATTTTATGCTTTCACTTCCGGATATGGTTGATTTATTTCATGCCAAAAGTAAGACAGGACAACCTCGAATATCGCTGGAAAGCTTTAATGAATTATCTGATCAGATTAGAAATAAGAAAAATCCTATAATTTCTATTTGTTCCAAAACTTCACCACAAAGATATCAAAAAACTCTGGATACCTTGGATACAATTCAAAAGATTTATACAAAACAACCTCAAAATACGACATTACAAGCTTTAAAAAAAACGGCCGGTCGGGATTGATTTTCCTGATAGATATGTGAAATAGGCAGTATTTATTTAGAATGAAACACAATTCTAAATATTCAGATCTGTTTCTATGGATAGGAAAGTATTAGTTGGGGTAATGCTGTATTGTTAGTGTTTATTTAATCTAGTTTCGAATACATTCGCTTGTTTCTGCATTATATCGTCTAAGGTTTCCACAAACGGTACATTCCGCTTCACTGTCAACTACAACCTTTACTGTATTTGTAAATGAGGTTAATTCACAGGAATAACATTTACCATCTGTTCCCATAAATCTAGGATTGGCAGTTCCGTCACACATATCGCAAAACACGGATATTGTTGGACCACCTACCGGACTTTCATGGTCACATCGATGACAAACCGGAACACCTCCACTATTGATAATAGAAAAGCGAGGTACACCAGAGTCCTTACATGATTGACATCTATCAACTTCTACATATCCATAGGATCCTGATGCTGTACAAGAATAGCACATTCCCAGATTACTACGAATAGGATTTTCTGGTGGACATTCTTTCAAAATGCAACGTGCTTGATTGTTAAAACCATAATACATCATCCGTTCCGGACATCTGGCGCATTCTTCTTCTGTTGATACAAGAGTTGTGGTTGAATTGCAAGTATAACAAACTCCAGTGGTTGTTTTCCAACCATCACAATCAGAATCGCAGTTTTTCCCAAACCAACCCTCATTACATTCACATCCCTGTGATGTCCAAGTTCCATTTTTACAGACTATTTTTTCATTACAATTATCACCGGTGTAACCACCAGCACATTTTTTTTCTAAAGTGTCCCAAAAAATAAATTCAACAGTATTCATATCTTTTGAACAAGAACCGTCGGCAGTGTCATTTATCAACTGTAGATAAGGCATTTTATATTCCGTATTTTTAATATGTTCACAAACATCTGCCGGTATTTTTGTCACATTTATGGAAAAGTCTGTTTCCGTTCCACTATAATTCCCTTCATAATAAAATGGATAGAGTTCGTCTATTTGAATGCCGTATGCATCTAAATCCATAACGTTCCCAGATAATAACTGAGACGATGCGACGACAGCCATCTCACTCACACTATAAAAAATCGTACTTGCCCGATATTTGCTTATAGCATAGGTATAACTGGTTATTCCGCCAACGGAAATCACGCCAATAATCGCCAAAACCCCCAACATTTCCACCATACTGCGTCCAGATTCGGAGTTTGTTTGTTTATTTTGTAAATGTAGTATATTCTTATTCATTTTCTTTATCCTTTTACTATATAAATAAATGGTATCAACCTATTTAATTTTGAAAAATATGTCAAGAAAAAAATAATCCCCCCTGTATTTTTATATTTTTTTATTTTTTAATTTCGATTTATTAAAAATAAACACACTATATAAAATATAGATAAATATCTAGATTTTATATAATCATTAATATTTTATATAAGGTGATTTACTTCTTACAGAAATATGGTGTTATGGTTAGCATATTTTCTGCTTGAACGAAAAAGTTCAAAATTATCCTTTACTTTTAGAAATCAACAGATTGTCTTGTGTGAATTCACCGCCGATGGCCTTATAAAAGTGGATGAGATTCGTGTATAATGTTCCTGCGGATTTAATCATCTGAATTTGGGCTTGCAGGCGGTTTTGTTCGGCTTGTAACACGTCGGTATAATCAATCAGTCCGTTGGTGTATTTGCTTTGCATCAATTGTGCTACGTTGTCGGCGTGATTAAAGGTTTCTTGTAATAGCAGATAGTGTTGATGTTCCTGATAAAGCGAAATGATTGCATTTTTTATTTCATTAGCCGCTTGTAAAAGAGCTTGTTGATAGGTCAGTATATATTCTTCTTTTAGAGCTTTTTGTACGGCTATATTTTCTTTTAATGCCCCAAAATGGAAAATTGGGGTTGTAATACTAGGGGTAATAGTATGCCCTAGACTGTCTTTTCTCCAAAGTTTTCCCCATGTTAAAGATTCAAATCCCAATAAGGCGGAAAGGCTTATTCTGGGAAACATATCAGCAATTGCAGCTCCGACCAAAGCATTTTGTGCAATCAGGTTTTCTTCTGCCGCTCGGACGTCCGGACGATGACGCAGAATATCTGCTGAAATCAGGGTTACTTTTTCTAAATCAAAATCAAAGGGACGGGTAATCAGGGATTCCTTGTTTTGTTTTAATAAATCATCAATACCACCGGGGAGTTCCCCCAATATCAAAGCCAAGGCGTTTTTACTTTCCATCAGCTGATATTCTAAATCCGTCAAGGTTGCAGATGTATCTTTCAGTAGATAAAGGGCTTGTTCTAAAGAAAGAACGCTGGAAATTCCCGTCTGTTGCTTATCCCGGACAAGTGCCGTCATTTCTTCCTGTAATCGGATATTTGCCTGTGTTTGTCGAACAAGTTCTTGTAAAGTTCGTGTTTGGATATAAATGCGTGCAACTTCTGTTGTTAAAGAAAGGGCGGTATTTTGAACGGCATAAAGTGTCGATTTTAGGTTTGCTTTTTCAGCTTCAATACGTCTGTTTTGTCCACCGAACAGGTCTATTTCCCAAATAACATCCAGACCAGCCTGATAATAATCTTCGGTTAAAATTTGCCCCATGTTTTTACTATTTTTAACATTATTATATTGGGCTGTTATATCCAATGTCGGGAAAAGTCCCGCTTTTGCAATAGCCAGTTTTGCCCGTGTTCCTCGTAGTCGCCAAAGAGCCTGTTTTAGAGTCGGATTGTTTTCTACTGCTTTGTCAATCACAGTATCCAGTGTGGGGTCATTTAAATCCTGAGGTGTAAAATAATGATTTTCTCTTGTTGATGTATTAAGGGCTTTTTGAAGTTCTGTTTGTGTGAAAAATTGAGGTTGTTCATAATCGGGTCCCACGGTGCAAGCCGATAAAAAACCTCCTAAAATCAAAACATATAAAAGGTTGACAATCTTCTTTTTTGATGTGTATTTCAAAGAAATCTTATCAAAAAAAACAAAGTAAGCCGGTACAAATAAAATACCGATAAGAGTTGCGGCAATCATGCCATAAAAGACTGTTGTTCCGATGGCTCTCTGACTGGCGGCACCTGCACCTGTCGCGATAACCATTGGAAATGTCCCTAAAATAAAGGTCAAAGCCGTCATGATAACCGCCCTAAAACGTTCACCGGCTCCTTTCAGGGCTGCTGATGTTGTATCTATACCGGATCGTCGATATTTAATTGTAAACTGAACAATTAAAATGGCATTTTTACTGGCTAGTCCTATAAGCATGACAATACCCAATTGTGCATAAATGCTTAAAGATAAACCTGATAATTGTAAACCGAGTAAAGCACCTAAAATTGCAAAAATATTACTTAAAATTACGGCTATTGCAATCCACCAACTTTCATAAAGAGCGACTAAAAAAAGGTAGCAAAAAATTAGAGCAAGGATAATCAGAATAACGGCTAAACCTGCGGTTTCAACCTGTTGAAGGGTTAAACCTGTCCACGAAAACGAAAAGTCTTTTCCTAAATCAGGTATGAATTTTTGAAGATCTTTCAGTGCAGTTCCTGAGCTGATATGTGGTGCTGTTTGAGCTGTAACTCCTGCACTTAAATACTGATTAAAACGATAAATGATTTTAGGACTAACTACAATTTTTTCGGTTAGAAAGTTTTGAATTTGAATCAATTCCCCAAAAACATTCGGAACATATAGTTGCCCGATGTCAGGAATATCCTGACGAGCCGGAAAATCGGCTTGAATAATGACCTTGTTGATTTGTCCGTCAACGGTGATGTTGTTTATATATCGTGACCCTAAATTATTTTGTAAAACAGAAAACAAATCAGACAGTTGTATCTGAAAAGCAGATAATTTTATGCGGTTTATATCCAGATAAACATGTGGTGTATCGGTTGTAAAGGGTGAAAAACCGTAAGAAAAAAGACTATTTTTATTTATGAACAACAATGTTTTTTGTAAGGCTTCATCTAACTCTTGAGGTGTTGTTTTCAAATTTAAGGCGTTTAATTGAAAGTTGATACCATCGGCATTTCCGATTCCGGGAATGGAAGGCATGGCAAAAAAATTGATATCTGCTTCGGGATGTCCTGAAAATTTTTGCGTCAGTTTGGATAGAATTGAATCCATCGAAATCCCTTGCTTATCTCGTTCATCCCATGGAGTTAAAACAATGGCAGCCATACCGATATTTTCTCCGCTTGCCGAAAGCATACTATTTCCGGAAATGCCGATAAAGGACTGAATGCCGGAAATTTGACGTGCTTGTGCAGATATATGGTGTAATAAGGCTTCTGTTTGATTAATACTGGCGGTTGAGGGTAATTGTACCGATGCCATGATAATTCCCTGATCCTCTTGAGGTACAAATCCTTTGGGAATTAAGAAAAATAAGTAGCCTAATAAACAGATAATCCCACAGGTAAGAATTAAAGTTGTTTTGATATGGAAACATAAAAAAGAAACACTTTTAATGTAAAATTTTTCACATTTTTCTAAAAAGGAGTTAAAAATATTCATCCAATACAAAGGAAGTTTTATCTTCTTTTTTAAAAAAATGGCACACAGAACCGGACTTAAAGTCAGAGCATTAATCGCCGAAAAGAACACGGCAGTCGCCAAAGTTACTGAAAATTGCTGATATATTTTACCTGTTATACCGGCCATAAGTCCTACCGGAATAAAAATAGCCATCAGAACCAAGGTTGTTGCGACAACAGATGCAGAAATATCTTTCATTGCTTGTACCGATGCTTGAGAACCAGTCATGTGTTTGTATTTTATTAGGTATTGAACACGTTCTACAACCACAATAGCATCATCTACGACTAAACCAATTGCTAAAATCATTGCAAATAAAGTTAATATATTAATATCAAATCCCAACATATAAATGACAACAAAAGTCGCAATCAGCGAAACCGGAATGGTTATCATCGGAATCAGAGTTGCCCATGCATTTTGTAAGAAAATATAAACAACAATCATTACCAGTAAAAATGTTAATGCTAAGGTTATTAAAATAGATTGAATGCTGGATTTAACAAAAGTTGTTGAATCATAAACAATTTCAAATTTAATATCATCCGGAAAGGATTTTTCCAATGCTTCCATTTCTTTTTTTAGATTTTTCATGATTTCCAAAGAATTAGAATTAGGCAGTTGTGATAGAGCCATTACGACAGACGGTTGATTATTAAAACTGGCATTTAATTGATAACTGTCGGCCCCCATTTCAATGCGTGCAATATCCTTTAATTGAATGATACTTCCCGATAAATTAGCTCGGACAATAATTTCTTCAAAATCTTCTATAGTAGAGAGTAGCCCTTTTGTCATAACGGAAAGTATCTGATTGGTATTTTGAGGAGCAGGGGCTGACGAAAGTGATCCTACTCCAGCGACCTGATTTTGTGCTTCAATCGCTTTGATAACTTCATCAGTACTGATACCGATGCCATTCATTTTTTTTGCATCTAACCAAATACGAATACTGTGTTGCGGGCCATAGATGTTGACATCTCCCATCCCCTGTATCCGTTTGAACGGATTTTGAATATGGGTAAATGCAAAATTGCTTAAATAAAGTGGGCTATAGGTTCCTTTGGGAGAAGTTAATGCAATAAATGCCAAAATATTTGCCGATTGCTGATGTACATCCAATCCTTCTTGTACTACAATTTGGGGTAAAAATGGTTTTGCTTTATCCAGTCTGTTTTCTACTTTTACCTGAGCAATATCCGGATTTGTACCAATATTAAAAGTAATTGTTAAAGTATATTGCCCTGTATCCGTTGCTGTAGATGACATATAGAGCATTCCTTCTACACCATTGATTTGGTTTTCAATCGGGGTGGCTACGGTATCTGTCAATACAGAAGCATTAGCACCGGGATAATTGGCAGATACGATAATTTGTGGGGGTGTAATATCGGGATATTGTGACACCGGCAAGACAAAACCGGCTATAAGACCGGCTAAAACCATAACCAATGCGATAACACCTGCAAAATGGGGGCGTGTGATGAAAAAAGAAAAAAAGTTCATTGCGGGTTTCCTTTAGCCTGTTGCCCGACTTGGAAAGGAGATACAGGAACGGTAATGATTATATCTCCTTCGTTCAAGCCCGATTTAATCCAGTATTGTGAACCTATGGGAGAACCGATTTCAACCTTTTGTTTTCTGATGATGCCGTTTTTTAAAAGAGTTGCTTCTGCTCCATCTGGTGTTAATGTTATCCAATTTTTATTGACTAAAATTCCGTTTTTAGGGTACAGAAAACGAACTTCTATATATCCCCCTGGTAACAGATTTTTTTCATTATTTGGGATATCTATAAAAAAAGAAAGAGAATCTGTAGTTTTATGGACACGATTATCATGAACGACTTTAAAGTTCTTAAATTCTAAAATTTTACCGTTGGCTAAAACAACTTGTAAAGAGGCTTTATCATCTGAAAAATAATCATTTTTATATGCCGACATAGGAATAGAAAAAACTAACCGAATAGGGGAAAAACCAATGATGGTAGCCAATGTTTTTACCTCGGGAGAAAGGTATTCTCCAACAGTTGCTGTAATATTACCAACCCAACCGCTGATAGGGGCTTGAATAATAGTGTAATTATAAAGTGTTTGTGCCTGATTTTCAGCGGCTAATGCTTTTTGAAAAGTTGATTCTGCCGCATTATATTCTGTTTTTGCTTGTTCTAAATCAGTAGGGGATATTGCTTTCGAATCTGTATTTTTCATACGTTCATAATAAATTTTGGCGTTTTCCAGTTGGGCTGAAGTTTGTTGAACCGCTTCTTTGGCTTGGTTTAAATTGGCTAAAGGAATTCTGTCATCTAATAAAAAGAGTATATCTCCTCTTGTTACATATTCACCGGATTGAATGCGAATTTCTTTTAAAAAAGCAGATAAGTAGGGTACAATTGTTACAGATTGAATTGCTTCTGCCGTTCCGATAAAACTTTTAATATACGTAAATTGTTGATTCTTAATAACTTTTGTTGGAAATATTATCGTATCATTGTTTTGGGTATTAGATTGTAATGTTTGTTTGTTTTTGAAAATAACAAATAAACTGCCAACGATTAAAAGACATAACAGTAATAAAATAAAAAGTTTTTTCATAAAACCTCCCTTATTTATATAAAGGGAAATATTTTTTACAGAATCAAGAACTGTTATCCTTTTGGATATATTTAAAATTTTACTTATTTAAATTTTTATGTACTCATAAAGAAATATGTTGATTTAATTGTAAAAATATGCAACTATGCAAATAGTTATATTTTGTAGGGGTATTATTATGCAGTTTTTGATTGTAATTTTATCATTATTTTTATGTAGTTATGGGGCACAAGCTGACGTCCTGACCATGTCACAAGTATATCAATTGGCCAAAAATGAAAATGTCAGTGAACTTGAAAAAGTTGAATTAGATACAATTGGTGGTCCAAAGGGAAATACGGCCTTGTGTCAGGCAGTTGAAAAAAATGATTATAAAGTTTTTT